>JASJCM010000016.1 GCA_030065985.1 Woeseiaceae bacterium
ACACCGGCAACCGTACCCGTTGCCAGCATCGCGACGCCGAGGATCAGCCACTGCTCCATGGCTCAGGCGCCGAGGCGCTCCGCATGGAAGCGCAGGTGCTCCTCGATAAACGTCGAAATGAAGTAATAACCATGGTCGTAGCCGTCATGAATGCGCAATTCGAGCGGCAGGCCACTTTCCTTGCACGCAGCCTCGAGCAACTCCGGTTTTAGCTGCTCGGCAAGGAAGGGATCGTCGCCCCCCTGGTCGACGAGAATACGATCGAATTTCGTGACGTCACCCGAACGACGCGCGACTTCGCAGGCGTCGTAGTCCTGCCACGTCGACTGGTCGTCGCCCAGGTAGTAACCAAGTGCCTTTTGTCCCCAGGGGCTGTGCAATGTCGTGCAGATCGGCGCAAACGCGGATAGCGACCGGAACATGTCCGGATTGCGCAAGCCGATCGTGAGCGCACCGTGCCCGCCCATCGAATGCCCGGTCAGGCCGTGACGGTCGGCGTCGCCGGGAAAGTTGCCAAACACGATCGGCGGCAGCTCCTGCGTGATGTAGTCGTACATGTGATAGTACGCCGACCAGGGTTCCTGCGACGCGTTCAGGTAAAAACCGGCGGCGAGCCCCATGTCGTAATCGTCATCGGGATCGTCCGGCACGCCCTCGCCGCGCGGGCTCGTATCGGGTGACACGAGCATCAGGCCCAGTTTCGCGGCAACGCGCTGCGCGCCGCTCTTCACCATGAAGTTTTCCTCAGTGCAGGTAAGGCCCGAAAGGAATGTCAGAACAGGTACCTTGCCGTTCGCCGCCTGCGGTGGGACGAACACCGAGAATTGCATGTCGCAGTGGTTGACGGCCGAGGTGTGACGATAAAAGCCGATACGACCGCCGAAGCAGTTCGTTTCGCTCAGGATTTCAATAGTCATGCGGCCGATTATGGCCGAGGGCTATCGTTTCTGGAATACCAGCGTGCCGTTGGTGCCGCCGAAACCGAAGCTGTTGGTCATCGCCGTGCGGATCCCCGCATTCTCGACCGTTGCCGTAACGAGCGGCGTCCCGGCAACAGCCTCATCCGGCTCTTCGACATTGATCGACGGTGCAATGAAGTCATGCTCGAGCATCAGCAGGCAGTGAATTGCCTCCTGCGCGCCGGTCGCGCCCAGCGAATGGCCGCACATCGACTTGGTCGAACCATACTGCGGCATGTCATCGCCGAATACCTCGCGCATCGCGGCAACTTCCTGTACATCGCCGACCGGCGTGCTCGTGCCATGCGTGTTGACGTAGTCGACAGGCCCATCGACCGTCGACATGGCCAGTTGCATGCAACGTACCGCGCCCTCGCCCGACGGTGCGACCATGTCGTGACCGTCGGAGGTTGCGCCGAAGCCAACCAGCTCGGCATAGATCTTCGCGCCGCGCGCCTTCGCGCGCTCCAGCTCCTCGACCACAACCATGCCGGAACCTGACGAACTGACAAATCCATCGCGCCCGGCATCGTACGGTCGTGATGCTTTCGTCGGCTCATCGTTGTACTTCGTCGACAGCGCGCCCATTGCGTCGAACAGCGCGGTCAGTGTCCAGTCTTCCTCCTCGCCACCGCCCGCAAAAATAACGTCCTGCTTGCCCAGAGCGATCTGTTCGGCGGCCGCGCCGATGCAATGCGCGCTCGTCGCACACGCAGACGTGATCGAATAGTTGATGCCCTTGATCTTGAATGGCGTGGCGAGGCATGCAGCCACGGTGCTGCCCATCGTCTTGGTAACACCGTAAGGACCGATCTTGCGAACGCCACGCTGGCGCAGCGCATCCGCCGCTTTGACGACGTTGGAGCTCGACGCGCCACCCGATCCGGCGATCAGGCCCGTGCGAACGTTGGACACGTCGCTCTCCTCGAGACCGGCGTCGTCGATGCACTCCCGCATCGCGATGTAGGCATACGCCGCAGCATCACCCATGAACCGCAGCACCTTGCGGTCGATGTGGTCTTTAAGGTCGATGTCACAGCTGCCGGAGATCGTGCTGCGTAGTCCCATTTCGGCAAAGGTCGGGTTAGCAACAATGCCCGAGCGACCCGCGCGCAGCGACTCGAGGATTTCTTTTTGGTTATTTCCGATGCACGAGACTGCACCCAGTCCCGTGATGACTGCCCGTCGCATGAGCGCTCCCAGGTTGTGGACTAAAAGTCGTCAGTCGAGGTGAAAAGGCCGACGCGCAGATCCTCAGCAGTGTAGATCTCACGTCCATCTACCGATACAGACCCGTCCGCGATCGCCATGTTCAATTTGCGCGCAATGACGCGCTTGATGTCGATCTGGTACGTGACTTTCTTTGAGGTTGGCAAGATCTGGCCGGTGAACTTCACCTTGCCCACGCCGAGCGCGCGGCCACGGCCCTGCAGGCCCTGCCAGACGAGGTGAAAACCGACGAGCTGCCACATTGCGTCCAGCCCGAGGCATCCGGGCATCACGGGATCGCCTTCAAAATGGCACTCGAAGAACCAGAGATCGGGATGAACGTCGAGTTCGGCCCTGATCTCTCCCTTGCCGTACTTGCCGCCCTCATCGCTGATCAGCGTGATGCGATCAAGCATCAGCATATTGGGCTTGGGCAGGCGGCCATTGGTCGGTCCAAACAGCTCGCCGCGCCCGCTGGCCAGCAATTCTTCGTAAGTGTAGGAACTCTGCCGCACCGGCAGCTCCTCTGCGGTATTCGGATTAGTCATCCGGTGAATTTTACGCCCCGGGCCGGACCATCAGTTTTGAATTCGCGCCATTTGCCCGTTGTCGCGCGGGCTCAGGACTTGTCGTAATCGAGCACGATTTCGTCGGTAAGCGGCGTGCTCTGGCACGCCAGGACGAAACCCTTTTCGACCTCCCAGGGCTCCAGGCCATAGTTCGTGGCCATGTCGACCTCTCCGGAGCGGACGTGCGTACGGCACGTGGCGCAGACGCCGCCCTTGCACGAGTACGGCAACTCCAGGCCATGTTCGGCGGCAGCGTCGACAATATTCGAGCCAACGCGTGGCATCTCGAAGTGTTTCTTGTGGCCATCCATGATCACGGTGACCTGCGCCTGATCGGTGGCTTCCTCTGCGACCGTCGCTGGCCTCGCAGCCTTGCGCGGCGCACCGAAGCGCTCCGAGTGAATTCGGTCAGCGTCCAGCCCGAGTTTCTCGAGCGTCTCGGTCACGCTGCCGATCATCGTGTCTGGACCGCAGACCCAGGCAGCGTCAGGCTGGGTTTCCTGGCAGAAATGCGTGTACAGCTCGGCAACCTTGTCCGCATCGATGCGGCCGCCCGAGATCTCGAACTCCTGCTCTTCCTGGCTGAACACGAAGTGCACCTGGAAGCGCTCCGGGTAGCGGTTCTTCAGCGCGAACAGATCCTCAATGAACATCGTCGTGTTCTGCCGGCGGTTGCCGTAGAACAGCGCAAACTGACTCGTTTCCTCGCTCTGCAGAATCGTCGCCGCGATCGACAGTATCGGCGTAATGCCGCTGCCGGCTGCAAAGCCGACATGAAAACGTCCAACCGGACGCTCGGTCTCGAGATGAAAGCGCCCGGTTGGCGGCATCACGTCGAGTGTGTCACCGACATTGAGTTCGTTCGCCGCAAACTCCGAGAACAGTCCCCCCGGCTGAACGCGCACACCGATCTCGAGCGGCCAGCAGCCTTCCGGCGAGCAGATGCTGTAGGTTCGGCGCACGTGCTTGCCGTCACGCTCAATCTGGATCGGCAGGTGCTGTCCCGGAAGGAACGAGAACTCGTCACGAAGTTCGGCTGGTACCTCGAGCGCAATCCGAACCGCATCTTTCGACTCGGGCGTCTTCGCCGAGACTCTCAGAGGATGAAACTGTTTCATTCCGTCGTTGCCTCTACAAGCACTTGAAGTACTCAAACGGTTCGAGACAATCGAGGCACTTGTAGGATGCCTTACAGGCGGTCGAGCCAAACTCACTCACTCGTTCCGTATTGCTCGAGTCACAGCGAGGGCATTCGACCGGGCGATTGCGCCGCTCGGGCGGCGCGATGCCGTAGATCTTTAGCTTCTTTCGTCCTTCGGAACTGATCCAGTCGGTAGTCCAGGGCGGGGACAACACGCGCTTGATTCGAATGTCCGCGACGCCCCGCTCCTCGAGTGCCGCAACGACACTTTGTTCAATGGCCTCGGTTGCCGGGCAACCCGAATACGTCGGGGTGAGCGCCACCTCGACACCGTCTGTGCAATCGACACCGCGTACGATGCCGAGGTCCATGATGGTCAGGACCGGAATTTCGGGATCCGCGACGTCAGACAGCCAGTCGAGAATCTGTTCCGCTTTGTATTGCGCCTCTACCACGTCGCCCCCGGGTAGGTCCGCTGCATGTATTGCAGGTCGGCAAGCAGGAAGCCGAAGTGCTCGGTATGCCTGCCGTCCTTGCCACCACTCGCCATCCAGCCGTCCTCGGGCAGCTCCAGCGTAGCGGCACTGACGATCGCGGCGACAGCTTTGCGCCACTGCTCCGCGACGACGTTCAGGTCCGGCCCATCGAACTCATCACGCATGATCTTGTCGATGTCGTCGCTGGCGAACATCTCGCCCGTGTAGCGCCACAGGTCGTTCAGCGATTGCTGGGTACGCGCATGGCTCTCCTCGGTGCCGTCGCCGAGGCGTACCAGCCACTGACTGCTGTGCTTGAGGTGATAGCGCACTTCCTTGACGGCGCGAGCGGCAATGCCGGCGAGACCTTCATCGCCGCAGCGCGTCAGCGCATCGAGCAGCAGGACGTAGAACGACTCGAACAGCACGGCACGTACAGTCGAATCGCCGAAATGACCGTTGGGCTGCTCGACGAGCAAGAGGTTGCGGTATTCGTGCTCTGGCCTCAGGAACGCGAAGTCGTCCTCGCCCCTGCCCCGTCCTTCGCGCTCTCCGGCGTACGTGTAGAGCATGCGTGCCTGGCCGATGTAGTCGAGTGCGAAGTTGGCGTTGGCGAGCTCTTCTTCGAGTTCCGGGCTCGCGGCAACCAGTTCGATCATGCGCTGCCCGAGAATGAGAGAGTTGTCACCGAGGCGCGTCACGTAGCGAATTAGTGCAGCATCGGGTGTCACAGGTTTTCGACCTCGTCTGGAATTTCGTAAAACGTCGGGTGCCGGTAGATCTTGTCCTCTGCCGGCTCGAAGAACGCGGACGTCTCGGCCGGATCGGACGCGACAATCTGGTCCGAGCGTACGACCCAGATGCTTACGCCCTCTTTGCGGCGCGTGTACGTATCCCGCGCATTGGTCAGCGCCATTTCGTCATCGGCCGCATGCACGCTGCCTGCGTGCCGGTGACTGAGGCCCGACTTGCTGCGAATGAAGACTTCGTAGAGAGGCCACTCGTGCTTGCTCATGCCGCTTCCTCCGCTAACTTCTTCGCCGCGTAGGCTTTCGCTGCCTCGCGTACCCAGGCGCCGTCATCCTGCGCTTTGCGCCGTTTCGCCATGCGCTGCTCGTTGCACGGGCCGTTACCGGAGATGACGTCGAAGAACTCCTGCCAGTCGATGTCAGAGTGTTCGTAATGCCCGGTCTCCTCGTTGAATCGCAGCTTATCGTCCGGCACCGTGAGACCGAGATACTCGGCTTGCGGTACTGTCACATCGATAAATTTCTGCCGCAATTCGTCATTGGAAAATCGCTTGATCTTCCACGCCATCGACTGAGCAGAGTGCTTGGATGCCGCGTCGGACGGACCGAACATCATCAGTGACGGCCACCAGAAGCGGTTCAGCGCGTCCTGGGCCATCGCTTTTTGCTCGTCGGTTCCGCGAGCCAGCGTGAGCATGATTTCGTAACCCTGGCGCTGGTGGAAACTCTCTTCCTTGCAGATGCGAATCATCGCGCGCGAGTACGGTCCGTAGGAACAGCGGCACAACGGGATCTGGTTCATGATCGCGGCACCATCGACGAGCCAGCCGATCGCACCGATATCCGCCCATGTCAGCGTCGGGTAGTTGAAGATACTCGAGTACTTCGCCTTACCCGAGAGCAGGTCCGCCACCATCTGATCGCGCGAGATACCGAGCGTCTCGGCCGCGCTGTACAGGTAGAGCCCATGCCCGGCCTCATCCTGGACCTTGGCCAGCAGAATCGCCTTGCGTTTGAGCGTCGGCGCACGGGTCAGCCAGTTGCCCTCAGGCTGCATGCCGATGATCTCGGAGTGCGCGTGCTGGGAAATCTGGCGAATCAACGTGCGGCGGTAAGCCTCGGGCATCCAGTCCTTGGCCTCGATCTTCTCTTCCGTGTCGATGCGCGCCTGGAATGCCTCTAGCTGTTGTTTCGTTTCGGCACCGGCGGCGTCGCTCTTACCTGCCTGGTCGAGGCCTTGTGTGTACATAGGAAAACTCCCGGGGAACAACGTTCAATGTGTCACGGATTTCACGTTTTTTCAAGAATACTTGTATCGCTTTTGGCGGCCGAACGGCCGCGAAACAGCGCCACCAGCTCGTCCCGCTGGTTACGTACCTCGACCGAGTAGTAACCGTTGCGCCGGCCCCGATGATCCTCGGTTGCGGTGGCCGTCAGCACGTCACCGAGCATCGCGGGTCGCAGGAACTCGATCTGCGCCGCAGCCGCGAAGGACAGCACGCCGTACGCGTTGCACGCGAACGCGAACGCCGTATCGGCCAGCGCAAAGGTCAACCCGCCGTGCAATACGTCGAAGCCGTTCACCATGTCGTCGCGCACCGTCATTGTTGCCACGGCCTCGCCAGCCGCCGGGATATCGATCTCGATGCCGAGCGCTTTCGATGCGCGGTCGTTTGCGTACATCGTTTCGGCGCAGCCGCGTGCCGTCTCCAGATCAGCCATGCATCACCTGTGTGTCAAGGCCGCCGAAGCGCTGCCGGAAGGCGCGCGAGGGCGGAGGCAGTGGTCCGTCAGCCGTTTCCATGATCCCATCGAGGAACGCGTCCGCCTGTTCGCACACGGCGCGATAAAGGTTGCGACATAGCTGGTAGGCCGCATGGCCGTGCCAGCCGGCAGGCAGCAGATCGGCGGGTAGCCAGGGATCCCTCAGTTGTATCTTGCGGTATTCCTGGATCAGCAGCGTACGAATGATAAACGCCTGTTTTGGCGACAAATTTCCTGAACGCTCCAGCGCCTGATGTGCCGGTCGGAATCGCTCGACGAAGTCGCGGTATCGCGCGTCAATGTCATCGAGGTTCCAGCTGTTGCGCGCGAGCTTGCGCATCGCGGCCTCCGACCGGACCGTCTCGCTGCGCATGACGACCAGCATGTCATCGACGTTGAGGCGTCGCATCGTGACATCGAGCTCGGCAAGATCGGGGGCCGGGTGTGCCAGTACGTTTGCCGACATCGCACCGAAACCGAGCCAGCCGCATTCCTTACGAACGACATCCTTGGTGGCCGTGTCGAGTGCTGCCAACAGCAGCAGGCACCACTGCCCGTCCCAGTGATCGAGCGGTTCGCCATAGATGCGATGCGTCGCCTGCTCGAAGCGCGCGCGTCCTTCGTCGGTAAGACTGTAATAGGAACGACGCCCGACCTGCTGCGACTGCAGCCAGCCGTCTTTGGCCAGCCGGAAAACCGAGGTTCGAACCAGGCGCTCGCTGATGCCGAACTCGGCCATCGCCGTGATCAGGCTGCCGAGCCAGACGGTGCCACCGCGCGGCGCGATCGCATCGCCGAACACCGTCGTGATCAACGATCCGGCACGCAAAGTCGGCCGGGACTGGAATTCATCGACGAGATTCTGGCAGGTGCGCTGGACGCTCATAACGGGCCGACCGTACAATCCGATACGGTTTTTTTCAAATAGCAGCGAGTTTCGTATGACAAACAAGCTCGGCAACCTGGTCCTCGACCGCTGGGTCGAAGGTGATGGTGACGGCAACATTCTCGCGAGCGCCGTGGACGGCAATGCGGTTGCGCGCATTACCAGCGCTGGCCTCGACTTCGGCGATATCCTGAATCACGCGCGCACTGTTGGTGGCACGAATCTGCGCAAGCTCACGTTTCATGAGCGCGGCGAGATGCTCAAGGCTCTCGCCCAGTACCTTATGGAGCATAAGCGAGAGCTCTACGCCCTTTCGACCCAGACCGGGGCTACCAGGGGCGACAGCTGGATCGATATCGACGGCGGCATCTCCACCCTTTTCGTGGCCTCCAGCAAAGCCCGACGAGAGATGCCGAATGATCATGTGTACCTCGACGGACCGTTTGAGCCTCTGTCGCGCAACGGCACCTTTATCGGCCAACACATCTATACGCCAAAGCTCGGCGCCGCTGTGCACATTAACGCGTTCAACTTCCCGTGCTGGGGCATGCTCGAAAAACTGGGGCCTGCGCTGATCGCGGGCGTGCCGGCTATCGTCAAGCCCGCATCCAGCACGGCTTACCTGACAGAGCTCATGGTGCGTCGCATACACGCGTCGGGCATCCTGCCGGACGGCGCTCTGCAGCTGATCTGTGGCAGTACCGGTGACCTGTTCGAGCATCTCAACTGCCAGGACACGATCGCGTTTACGGGATCGAAGGGCACCGCCGAGTTTCTGCAGCAGCACCCTCGAGTCGTCAGCCAGTCCGTCGCATTCACAGCCGAGACCGACTCGCTGAACTCGTCGATCCTCGGGCCCGATGCCATCCCGGGCACGCCGGAGTTCGATCTCTATGTTCAGGAGGTCACGCGCGAGATGACCAGCAAGGCGGGTCAGAAATGCACGGCGATCCGCCGCATCATCGCGCCCTCCGGCATTGCGGGTGAACTCGTCAAGGCGCTGGCGAAGTTGCTCGGCGAGATCCGTATCGGCAATCCGGCCAACAAGGACATCGACATGGGCGCGCTCGCCAGTCAGGGCCAGCGTGACGAGGTCCGCGATCGCGTCGATGAACTCTCCAGTCAGGCCAGCGTCGTCTATGGCGGCGAAGAGGATTTCGACGTCGTTGATGCGGATGCATCTAAAGGCGCTTTTTTCATGCCGACATTGCTGCACTGCGAGAAACCACTGACCTCGAGCGCCGTGCATTCTGTCGAGGCGTTCGGCCCTGTGAGCACGGTATTGCCCTACGACACTCTCGATGAGGCCATCGAGTTGTCGCGCCTGGGCGAAGGCAGTCTTGCCGGTTCGATCATCACCAACGACAACAATGTCGCACGTGAACTCGTGCTGGGCACGGCCGCCTATCACGGCCGCATGGTTATCATTAACCGGCACTGCGCGGCGGAATCCACCGGGCATGGCTCGCCGCTCCCGCACCTGGTCCACGGCGGACCGGGACGAGCCGGCGGCGGCGAGGAAATGGGCGGTGTGCGCGGCGTCAAGCATTACATGCAACGGACAGCGTTGCAGGGTTCGCCCGAGACACTGACAGCCATAGGCAACCAGTGGCTGCGCGGTGCTGATCAGAGAGACCCGGGCATGCATCCGTTCCGCAAGACTTTCGAGCAGCTCGAGGTCGGCGACACGCTGCACACTGACCCGCGCAAAGTCACGCTCGAGGACATCGAGCACTTCGCTGACTTCACGGGCGACACGTTCTATGCGCATACCGATGAAGAAGCCGCAGCCAAGAACCCGTTCTTCGAGGGACGTGTTGCACACGGCTACCTGATCGTTTCCTTTGCCGCGGGCCTGTTCGTCGACCCTGACTTCGGCCCGGTGCTGGCGAACTACGGTGTCGACAACCTGCGCTTCGCGCAACCGGTTAACTACGACGACACACTCAAAGTGCGGCTGACGTGCAAGCAAAAAACGCTGCGCGCCGGCACGGGTTATGGCGAGGTTCGCTGGGATACCGAGGTTACGAACCAGGACGACGAGATCGTCGCACAGTACGACGTGCTGACGATGGTAGCGACCGACGAGCAGTGGGCGTCGGTGCAGTAGACGTTAGAGCGTCAAGCCGACGCTGAGCGACCAGCTCAGGTCCTTGCCGCGCGAAGCGTCCGCCTGCTCCAGAAGCAGCGTCGACGCCTCGATGTCCTTTTCCTGCACGGCGAGCCGCAATGACGTGCGCGAATCGATCTGCCACGTCAGGTGGGCGTCGAGCAATTCGGCATACTCGAGCATCTTCTCTTCGACGGTATGTGCGAAGCCGACCTCAAGGCTTTTCACCGGTTTGATACTGCCAAGAAGCGAGGTCCGCTGATAGTCGGCAAGGCTGCCGTCCTGCAAAGTGCGACCGCCGTACCATGCGACCGTCAGGCTCGAGTTCATCTGCCCCTGCATGCCCAGCTCGGCGCCAACCTTGTCCTCGAGCACCTGGCCGTCGTTGTTTTCGCGAACCTCGTAGCTCGTTTTCAGCGTTCTCGATTTCCACCAGCTCTTGTTGCCGCTTTGCCATGAGCGTCCGAGAGCCAGTTGTGTACTGTCGCTGCCGATCGCGCGGACGAAGTCCGACCCGGCACGGATCGTGTCGCCCTTGCGACCGAAGTTCGCCTTCGCATACCAGTCACCGGACGAGAACGAGTACCGAATGTGCAAGGCATCACCGCCGAAGCGTGGCTGCATGCTGTCGCGAAACGCGGTGGTCTCCTCGCTGTAAAGATCAGCGGGTGCCTCGCCCTCCGTGACGAGGGCATGCTGAGCAGCCGCGACTGTCGACCACAGCGCGGCGAGCAACAGGATAGTTGCGCGTGCAAACATTCGATACCCCTGGCGAATTGCGCGAATCCTATGCTTATCAGCGAGATAGAGCAACCTCTGAAAGCAATATCTTGATACATTTCACAAGGCGCTGACGCAAGCGTTCTGGCGAGCTTCGCTATATAATCCCCGCCCTTTGCGACACAAGAAGACGAAGGGGCTCGCATGAGCAAGATCATCTACACGAAGACCGACGAAGCACCGGCACTGGCGACGTACTCGTTCCTGCCGATCATCAAGGCCTTCACCGACGCGGCCGGCATCGACGTCGAGCTGCGCGATATCTCGCTCGCGGGCCGCATCCTTGCCAACTTCCCGGACAACCTCACCGAGGAACAACGTATCGGCGACGCACTGGGCGAGCTTGGCGAACTCGCAAAGACACCCGGCGCTAACATCATCAAGCTGCCGAACATCAGCGCCTCGATCCCGCAGCTTGTCGCCGCGATCGAAGAACTGCAGTCGCAGGGTTTTGACGTGCCCGACTATCCGGAGGAGCCGGCCAGCGATGCCGAGCGCGAAATCCAGGGGCGCTACGCCAAGGTACTCGGCAGCGCGGTAAACCCGGTGCTGCGCGAAGGTAACTCCGATCGTCGCGTTGCGCTCGCCGTGAAAAACTACGCGAAAGCGAATCCGCACTCGATGGGTGCATGGAGCAAGGACTCCAGATCGCATGTGGCGCACATGGATGACAAGGACTTCTTCTCAAGTGAGCAGTCCGCCATCGTAGCCGAGGCCGGTAACCTGCGAATCGAACATACCGACACCGACGGCAACCTCACCGTGCTACGCGAGGCAGTGCCCGTGCAGCAGCACGAGGTCGTGGACTCGACGGTTATGAACGCAGCTGCCTTGCAGGCGTTTTTCGCCCGCGAGATCGATGCGGCCAAGGAAGAAGGCGTGCTGTTTTCGCTGCACCTCAAGGCCACGATGATGAAGGTGTCCGATCCGATCATGTTCGGCCACTGTGTGCGCGCTTACTACAGCGACGTGTTCGACAAGCACGCCGCCCTGTTCGATGAAATTGGCGTCGATGCAAACAATGGCATTGGTGACGTCTACGCCAAAATCGCCGAACTGCCGGATGCCCAGCGCACCGAGGTCGAGGCGGACCTTGAGGCGCAATACGCGAGTCGCCCGGCCCAGGCCATGGTCGATTCGGACAACGGCATCACGAATCTGCACGTGCCCAGCAACGTCATCATCGATGCATCGATGCCGGCAGCGATTCGCTCGTCGGGCATGATGTGGGGACCGGACGGCAAGCTCGCCGACGCCAAGATGGTCATCCCCGACCGCTGCTACGCCGGCATGTACCAGGAGATCATCCAGTACTGCAAGGACAACGGCGCATTCGATGTCGCCACGATGGGCAACGTCTGCAACGTCGGTCTGATGGCGCAGAAAGCCGAAGAGTACGGCTCTCACGACAAGACGTTTGAAATCGCCGGCGACGGGAAAGTGACCGTCACCGATGAGGGCGGCAAGGTGCTAATGGAGCACAACGTCGAGCAAGGCGATATCTGGCGAATGTGCCAGACCCGTGACCTGCCGATCCGCGACTGGGTCAAACTCGCGGTTGCGCGGGCGCGGGCCACGAACTCGGCGGCGATCTTCTGGCTCGACGAAAATCGCGCCCATGACCGCAACCTGATCGGACTGGCGGAGAAGTATCTCAAGGAGCACGATACGGATGGCCTCGACATCCGGATTCTCGCGCCGGTCGAGGCGATGCGCGCCACGCTCGAACGCGTCAGCGCCGGCGACGACACAATTTCAGTGACGGGCAACGTGCTGCGTGACTATCTCACCGATCTGTTCCCGATTCTCGAACTCGGCACGAGCGCGAAAATGCTGTCGATCGTGCCGCTTCTCGCTGGCGGTGGCCTGTACGAAACCGGGGCCGGCGGCTCCGCGCCCAAACACGTGCAGCAGTTCCTAAAGGAAGGCCACCTTCGCTGGGACTCGCTTGGCGAGTTCCTCGCCCTGGCCGTATCAATTGAAGATCTTGCTGACAAGACCGGCAGCAAAGCCGCACGCGTCGTTGCAAACGCACTGAATGAGGCCAATGGCCGTTATCTTGGCGAGAACAAGGCACCGTCCCGGAAGGTCAACGAGCTCGACAACCGTGGCAGCCATTACTACGTTGCGCGTTACTGGGCCGAGGCGATGGCCACGAACGACGAGGATGGCGAACTGGCGGAGCAGTTTGCTGCGCCCGCCAAAGCCCTCGCAGACAACGAGGCCACTATCCTCGCTGAGTTGCTGAATGCCCAGGGCGACGCAGTGGACATCGGTGGTTACTACCAGCCTGATGACATGCGGGCAAGCGCGGCAATGCGCCCGAGTGCAACCCTCAACAGTATTATCGACTCAATATAGGGTATGACCAGAATGCGGCCACTTGCTCACTCCCAGATGCAGCTGGATGAGCAGCGTCGCGTCGTATACTGGAAAGGTCAAAGACTCGATCTGCTTTCACCCGAGTAAAGAGAGCATTTATCGATGTCGATGTAGACGGCGCGCCTATCGCAGTTATGCCCAGACACGGGTACAGATGGAATGAGCCGCCCTGGCGACCTTGAGAGCTCATTTGAACGGCAGCGCCGTGTCGGCCTTGATTTCCTTGAGCACGATGTTCGAGCGCACCTGTGACACGCCAGGCAAGCGAAAAATGAAGTCGTCGAGGAACGCGTTGTAGGCGTCGATGTCTTCTGCGACGACGCGCAGGTGAAAGTCGGCCTCGCCGCTCGTCGCGAAGCACTCGAGCACTTCGGGATGACGTAGCACCTCCTTCACGAAACGCGCGACGTTCTTCTGTTCGTGACGCGCAAGTGAGACATGCACGACGGCAGAGAAATCGAAGCCAGCCTTGCGCGTATCGACGATGACTGCATAGCGATCGATGATGCCGGCCTCCTCGAGGCTCTTAACGCGTCGCCAGCACGCCGAACTCGACATGCCGGTTCGCTCGCCAAGCTCCTGCATCGTCAGGCGGCTGTCTCCCTGCAGCTCCGAGAGGATTTTCCGGTCTTTTGCCTCAAGCATGAATTTTGTGCCGATTTATCTGAGTATTCGGGACAGTTTACCGCAAAACCGGCTATAAGCGGGACGATTGGCACCCTTTTCCGGCAATTCTGCGGGATACTTCCCGACCATGCTCGACAACTACGAACTCATCGACCGCTATCGCCGCGAGTCGGGACGCGTCCTGCTGACCGGTACGCAGGCGCTCGTCCGCATCCCGCTGATGCAGCGCACGATGGACGCGGCAGCCGGCCTCAATACCGCCGGCTTCATCAGCGGCTACCGTGGCTCACCACTCGGCATGGTCGATCTCGAGCTGTGGCGTGCGAAGACTTTTCTCGCCGAAAACAAGATCGAGTTCCTGCCCGCCGTCAATGAAGACCTCGCTGCAACAGCGGTACTCGGCTCGCAGCAGGTCGAGACAGATCCGGGTCGGGAAGTCGATGGCGTATTTGGCATGTGGTACGGCAAAGGCCCGGGCGTGGATCGTGCCGGCGATGCTCTGAAACACGGCAACGCCTACGGCAGTTCACCAAACGGCGGCGTGCTCGTCGTTGCAGGCGACGACCATGGCTGCGTGTCATCGTCGATGCCGCATCAGTCCGACGTTGCGTTTCTCACGTTCATGATGCCGTGGCTGAACCCGGCGAATGTCGCCGAGTATCTCGAATACGGCCTGTATGGTTTCGCGCTGTCACGCTACTCGGGCATGTGGGTCGGCTTCAAAGCCATTACCGAGACCGTGGAATCGGCGATGTCGGTCGAACTCCCGCCTTACCGTCAGTTTGCGATACCGACGGACTTCGAGATTCCGGCGACGGGCCTGCACTATCGCTGGCCCGACTTCCCTGGCCCCCAGATCGAAGAACGACTCGAGGCCAAGAAAGCCGCAACGCTCGCATTCGCTGCAGCGAACCCGATCGACCGCAAGATCTTCGACGTACCGCACGCGAGATTCGGCATTGTCACGACCGGCAAAGGTCACCTCGACCTGATGGAAGCGCTGCGTCTGCTCGGCATCGAGGAAGACGAGGCGCGCCGGCTCGGCATCGACGTCTACAAGGTCGGCATGGTCTGGCCGCTCGAACCTCAGGGAGCGCTCGACTTCGTGCAGGAGAAAGTCGAAGTCCTCGTTGTCGAAGAGAAGCGCGGCATCATCGAAAGCCAGTTCAAGGAATATTTCTACGACTACCCGGGCCGCAAGCCCAACAGCATGGTCGGCAAAGAAGACGAGAACGGCAATCGCCTCGTGCCGTGGATCGGCGAGCTGATGCCAATGGATCTCGTGCCGATCGTCGCTCAACGCCTCGACCGTGTGCTCGGGGGGGAGCGCTTCACGCAACGCGCCGAGGAACTGCAGCGGCGCGCGCACCCGATCGAGGTCGGTGGCGCTCAACGCATTCCGTATTTCTGTTCCGGCTGCCCTCACAACACATCGACGAGAGTGCCTGAGGGCTCCCAGGCGCTCGCCGGCATCGGCTGCCACTTCATGGCCAGCTGGATGGGCCGCGAGACCGACGGCCTGATCCAGATGGGTGGCGAAGGCGTCAACTGGATTCCGCGAGCACTGTTCAACGGCAATCAGCACGTCTTTCAGAACCTCGGCGACGGTACGTTCTATCACTCGGGTTCGATGGCCATACGCCAGGCGATCGCGGCGGGCACAAACATCACCTACAAGATCCTGTTCAACGATGCCGTAGCAATGACGGGTGGCCAACCGGTCGATGGGCCGCTTTCCGTGCAGGGCATTGCGCATTCGGTCAGGGCCGAGGGCGTCGAGCGCATAGCAATTGTCTCGGACGAACCGGAACTCTTTGATCCGACCGAGTTTCCCAACGGAACGTCAATCTCGGATCGCCGCGACCTCGATGAAGTGCAGCGCGAATTGCGCGACATCCCGGGTGTGACAGTGCTGATCTACGCGCAGACCTGTGCAACCGAGAAACGACGGCGCCGCAAACGCGGCAAACTCGAGGACCCGAATAAGTTCGTCGTCATCAATGACCTCGTTTGCGAAGGCTGCGGCGACTGCTCGGTTGAATCCAACTGCCTGTCGGTCGTGCCCAAGGAAACGCCATTCGGGCGGAAACGACAGATCGACCAGAACAGCTGTAACAAGGATTATTCCTGCGTCAACGGCTTTTGCCCGAGCTTCGTAACCGTCGAGGGCGAGCGGCAGAAAACGGCACGCGGCGGCACGCATGACGTGGCCTTCGGCACGCTCGAAGCGTCACTGCCCGATGCCGACATTCCTGACATAAATCATTGCTACGACCTGCTCGTGACGGGCGTTGGCGGCACCGGCGTCATCACCGTCGGCGCGCTCATTACGATGGCTGCCCACCTCGAGCGTAAGGGCGCCAGCGAACTCGATTTCATGGGTTTCGCGCAGAAGTTTGGCCCTGTCCTGAGTTACCTGCGCATAGGCGAGCAGCCGACCAGCATTAACCAGGTGCGTATCGAGTCTGCCCGTGCCGACGCGTTGATCGGTTGCGACCTGGTGGTCAGTTCGTCGCCGAAGGCATCGGTCACCTACCAGCACAACCACACCCGTGCTTTGCTCAATACGGCCGAGATGCCGACCGGCGATTTCGTTCGCCAGCGCGATGCCAACCTGCGCGCCGATGAGCGCGTCGCTGCGATCGCCGACGTCGTTGGCGACGGTAATCTCCAGACTCTCGATGCGAACAGCCTCGCCGATCGACTGATGGGCGACACGATCTACGCCAACGTGATGATGGTTGGTGCTGCATGGCAGAGCGGGCTGATACCTCTCTCTCTGGACGCCCTGCTCCGCGCCATCGAACTCAACGGCGTCAAGATCGACGACAATAAGCGCGCCTTCACGTGGGGCCGGATTGCCGCGCACGATCCCGCGGCGGTGGCCAAGCTGCTCGACGGCCATGGCGAACCGGTCGTGGAGTCCCTCGAGGACATGATCGAGCGGCGCGCTGACTTCCTGGTCGATTATCAGAACGCAGATCTTGCAAGGAAGTATGCGGCGGCCATGGAACGTGTCCGGGCCGCGGAAGCGAAGATCGGTGACAGCGATCAGCTGGCGCGTGCCGTTGCGCATGCCTATTTCCGCCTGCTCAGCTACAAGGACGAGTACGAAGTGGCGCGCTTGCACTCACGCAAGGCGTTTCTCGAAGAGATACGTCGCGACTACGGCGACAACGCAAAGGTTCGCTTCCACCTCGCGCCGCCATTTCTCGGCGGCAAACTCGACGCGCGCGGTCGGCCACGCAAGCGCGAGTTCGGCGGCTGGATGCTGCCCGTGTTTCGCATCCTGGCCAAATTCAAAGGACTGCGTGGCGGTCCATTCGACATCTTCGGCTACAACGCCGAACGGCGATGGGAGCGATCGCTCATCCGCGACTTCGAAGCGTGGCTCGATGAGGCGCTGCCGAAACTCGATGAAGGTAACCATTCCGGGATGGTTGGCGAGGCCAATCGATACCTCGAGATACGCGGGTTCGGTCCTGTTAAGCTCGCGGCATGGCAGGAATTGAATACGAGCCCATAGCGCGGCCGCAGCGTGGCGAGACCACGCGCATGGACGAAGGGATAACCTGGCTGCGCATGCCGTTGCCTTTCGCGCTCAATCACATCAACCTCTGGCTTCTCCGCGACGACAGCGGCTGGGTCATTGTGGACACAGGCGTCGATACGAAAACCAGCCGCAGCATCTGGGAAGCCACGTTTGCCGGTCCGATGAATGGCGACCCGGCGACGCACGTCATCGCCACGCACCTGCACCCCGATCATGTCGGATGCACGGGTTGGCTCGTTGACCACTTCGAAGTCGATCTCTGGATGACACGCGCCGAGTACCTGCTGTGCCGCATTCTCGTCGGCGACACGGGGCATGAGGCGCCGCCGGAAGGCGTGCGCTTCTACAAAGCAGCGGGATTCACCGACGACCAGCTCTCCCTGTACCGCGCAACGTTCGGCACCTTCGGAAAATTTGTCCGCAGCATGCCCCTGTCCTATCGCCGCATGCAGGACGGCGAGCACCTGCATTTCGCCGGCTATGACTGGCAGATCATTGTCGGGTCCGGGCATTCCCCCGAGCATGCCTGCCTCTTCGATGCTGACCGCAATATCCTGATTTCGGGTGATCAGATCCTGCCGACGATCTCGCCGAACGTCAGCGTCTGGCCGACGGAGCCCGAGGCCGACCCGCTGAGGGACTGGTTTAATTCAATCGACAAGCTTGAAGCCGCTCTGCCCGAAGACGTGCTGGTTTTGCCCGCGCATGGCAAGCCCTTTCGGGGAGCGCACGTGCGGCTCGAACAGCTGCGCAAGGACCACACGGACCGCCTCGAGATTCTGCTCAATAACGCCGCAGAACCGCGGCGAGTTGTCGACACGTTCGACGATCTGTTCAAAGCGGAGATCGACGATACGAATCGCATCATGGCGACGGGCGAATCGCTCGCCCACCTGCGCTACCTGGTCGGTACGGGTGACATGCAGGTGGAAACCGATACTGACGGCGTCTCGTGGTACCGCCGCAGCTAGAAGCCCCACCTCTCCCCGACGTGCATTGAGACGACCAGGAATACCGCGGACAGCGCCAGCAGCTTCAGTAACAATGGACCTGCGAAACGGAACCAAGCCGCATACGGCACCTTCCCAAGCGCCAACGCACCCATGACCAGCGCGCTGGTCGGCACGAGCATATTCGAGAAGCCGTCACCGAACTGATACGCGAGCACCGCGGTCTGCTGCGGTACGTCGGTCAGCGTCGCCAGCGGCGACATGATCGGCATGGTCACGAAAGCCTGTCCGCTACCCGAGGGAATGAACAGGTTGCAAATGGACTGTACGACTAGCATGCCGAGCGCGGACGCTTCGGACGGCAGGCCTTCAAGCAACCCGGCTATCGAATTTACGACCGTATCGATGATCTGGCCGTCAGACAGCACGGTCTCGATCGTTCGCGCGAACCCGACGAGCAGCGCGGCCGGCGTCATCTCTGCTGCGCCCTGGAGGAACGTGCGACTGGTCTCGCTGGCCGACAAGCCTGCGATGATCGCCGCTACAAGGCCTATGCCGAGGAAGATCGCGTTGAGTTCGGGGATATACCACCCGTAAGCCTTTACGCCGTAGACAAATACGGCCAGGCCGACCACGAATACAATTAGCGTCAGCACGCGCGGCAGAGTCATGCGCGCGTCGGCCGGTGGCTCGAACCCGGTGCTGTAGTCGACGTCCGCAACGAGGCTCTGCGAGGGATCTGCCTGAACGCGCATTGCATAACGATAGATGTGATGAAACGCGACGGCGAGAAGACCGAACATCATTATGAGTTTCAGCGCCCAGCCGGATGTCAGCGGCACCTGTGCGATGTCCTGGGCGATGAGTACGCCAAACGGGTTGATGCCAGCGCATGCCCAGCCAATACCGTAAGGAATCCAGACCATGCCCATTGCGACGACGGCATCCATGCGCATGGCGAGTGACATGGTGACGATGATCGGCACGAGCGGCACGTACTCCTCGCCCATGCCAATCGTGTAGGAACCTACGCTGAACAGCACCAGGCAGCCGGCGATCAGAATCCATGGACTCTTGCCGAGACGCTCCACCGCACCGTGTAGCGCCGCATCGATAGCGCCGGTCTTGCGCAGCACCGCGATGACGCCGCCCACGAGGAAGATAAGAAAGATGATGGCTTGCGCTGACGAGAAGCCGTCGGAGATGGCGAGCAGGAAATGCCAGGGCGGCAGAACCTCGCGCTCTCCAGGGCCGAGCACTTCGTAGGTGCCCGGTACGACCGCGAGGCGACCACCTTGCTCAGGAAGCGCTGCCCGCTCGAACTCTCCGTGCGGCACAACATAGGACAGCAGTTGTGCGAGCACGATGAACGAGAAAATCAGGACGAGTGAATCGAGCGACCAGTTGCGTCTTTTCATTGTTATACGCCAGCGTTGCGAGCGCACAGCCTAGCGCAAAAAAAGGCCGGTGACAGTAATGCCACCGGCCCGTTCGGGATTGAAGCGGGTCTAGCCCTGGCCACGCCGCCCCTGGCGGCGGTCATGACGCCGATCGATGCGGTTGCCTTTGCGATCGAGCTTGCGGTCGACGCGTTCGCCACGATTGTCGAGGCGACGGTCGGCACGCTCACCGCGATTGTCCAGGCGGCGGTCCGCACGGTCGCCCTTGCGATCAAGCCGCTCGTCAATGCGATCACCCTTGCGATCGAGACGCTCGGCGAGGCCATCACGTCCGGCCGCTTCGGCACGATCCGAGCGATTGTCGAGGCGGCTGTCGATGCGGTCACCCTTGTTATCGAGGCGTTCGTCAATACGATCACCGCGGTTGTCGAGGCGTTCCTCGATCCGGTCGCCCCTGTTATCGAGTCGTTCCTCGATCCGATCACCACGATTATCGAGGCGCTGCTCAATGCGGTCGCCGGTGTCAGCGAAGGCCGCGGTATTCAAAAGCAGCAGGCCGCCAATCGTCCAGAAAATCTTCCTCGTATCCATGCTGGTACTCCTTGTATCCGTACAAATAGTGCGTTTTCAGGAGTACAACGAACTGCCGCCGCAGTGGTTGACACGTGCGGCGGCGAAATCGAGATTTATTGTCAAGTCAGGCGTGGACTACGTCTGATCGTCAACCTTCGCATCCGGTGCGTTCTTGGCAACACTCTTCATGCCGTTGCTGCAGCCTGATTCGGAGTCGTATGTCTGGCTCGTGCCGATGCACTGACCATTGGACGCACAGAGCTTGAAGTTGAAGCGACCAGATGCCGTCTTGTTCTTTTCGAAGCGGTCCGGGTTCTGTGAATTCTTGCGAACCGACTCGACGCCGTTCATGCAGCTGGCTTTCTTCGAATAGCCTTCGCTGCCGAGGATGTTCTGGCCGTTGGACGCCTTGAGGCGGAACCGGAATTCACCCGCTTTGTCTTTGTAAATTTCAAATTTGCCTGGCATTTCTATCTCCTGTCAGTAGTTAGTTTTTGAGCAAGTGCTTCAGGTTATTTCACAACGAAGGTGATTTTCATCGTCACTCGGTAAGCGCTGATTTCCCCGTCTTTCACGACGACTTTTTGTTCCTTGATCCAAGCGCCCTCGATATTGTCCACAGTTTTCGCCATTTTGCGAATGCCCTTCTCAACGGCATCCTCGAAGCTCTTCGACGATTCCGCCGTGAGTTCGGAAATTTTGGCAACGCTCATTGTTCTCTCCTTATCGTGTAATGGTCCAGTTTAGTGTTGTTACGGATCTTGCAGCTCGTCACCGAATGTCTCGGTCGCAAGCTTTTCAAGTCTTTCTATTGCCCGGTACAAGCGCATTTTTGTCGCGCTCAGTCCGAGGTCGGTCGTCTCTGCAATCTCGGCGAGACTGAAATCAGCAACAAACCGCAGCGTCAGGATTTCGCGATCGGCGGGGGAAAGTTCTTTCAATAAACCGATCAGGCGATCTTCATCGTACTCTATTCTCGACTGCTCCTGGGGTTCTCGTGCCAGTGCGTCGGCGTAGTGCTTCGATATGGCCTTCTTCTTGAGCCAGTCCTTGCACGCATTGCGTGTTACGTGCACGAGCCAGGTCTTGAACGACGAACGACCCTCGAAACTGCCAAGCTTCGAGAACAGCTTGAGCATGACGTCCTGCGTAATGTCCTCCGCATCCTGCCTGTTGCCGACGAGGCGCAGGCAGATGCTGAACATCAGCTTGTCATGCCGGCGCATCAGTTCCTCGTACGCGCGCGTACGATACGGCAGCTCATCGCGCGCACGCGCGACCAGCTGCTCATCCGAAAGAGATTTGTACTCTTTCGGAAGAGGTTTTCGTTGCCCGGCGATCAGATCCGGTCCGTGGTATGGACCTTGCTCTCGACAAGCACGCTGTTTGGCATCGTGTAAACCGTGCCGTCATCGAGTTCGATGAGCGTGCTGGTCGTATTGACCTCAATGACCCGGCCGGATATCTCCCCGACCGTTATCTTGTCCCCGGGCGGAAACAGGTCGCGCGCGTACAGGCCGGCGATGATATTGCCGGCAGTCGTACGCGTTCCCATTCCGAGCGAAAGTGCTACAGCCGCGCCGATCGCAAACAGGATGATCGACACCACCTGGTTCAGGAGATCGGTTTCGATCTCCAGCTGGCCGATCGCAAGCGATACGACGACGATAACGATAAGCATGTATATCAGAGTACCGAGGGGCTTGCCGTAATCGAGCTGCATGCCAGCGGACGCCGTCTCGATCGCCGAACGCACGAGGTGCGCGGCGAACAGGCCGATGATGATCACGAGCAACGCACCGATCAGCTTGGGCAGGTATTGTACAAAGCCGTTGATCGTGTCGGATACACGCGGCAGGCCGAGGCTGTCCGCGGCCGCGATCATGAACAACAGGAAGATCAGCCAGTAGACGATCTTGCCGATGATCGCCGACGCCGTCGTTTCGATACCGGTCGTCGCGACTGCGCTGGTGACGCCGGCACGCTCTGTAAGCTTGTCCAGGCCAAGTTTGGCAAGCAGCTTGGCGATCGCCAGACCGATGCCCTTGGCGACCAGGTAGCCAATGATCAGCAATAACAATGCGCCTGCGAGATTCGGTAAGAATTCGGCGACCTTGGTCCACAGGCTGACCATCGGCTGCCACAGTGTTTGCTGGACTTCATCTATCATGGTTTTCCCCTCTTGCGAGACTCAGCCGGCGGGCGTCATGCCCAATCGGCCTAGTCGGAATCGTTGTTCTGGTTATCGCCGCCCGCACGACTCGCAGGCCCTGACGTGTTCTGATAGATGGTCCGAGCCTGCTTTTCGCCGAAAAACGCAAATAGCGGGGCTAGCAGGCGCGCCAATGCCGCCCAGATTCGCACCAGCGCAAAGGCCAGCGTATCCTGCTGACCGACCTGGCGGCGCGCCCGGCTCACGGCCTTAAGCGGACGCGACGAGCGGGCTTCATCATCCATGCCGGCTTGCATGAGCCGACGGACGTTTTTCTCTTTATGCTTATCTGTCATCAGGTGCTAGAATCGCCGCATTCGATTTAGTGCTGTCACTAATGATGTGCCAAATAGACGTCCGAGTCAGCCTCCGGGTCACACAGGCCCGCAATTGGGGAACAAGGGAGGCGCTCACGGGAAAAGTGACCTGGTCACGGCCTCGTGCGTCTATGCAGCAAGAAACGACAAGGCCCGCCGGTAACGCGGCGGGACTGGGAACTATCACGAGGGAGCAATTCTTATGAGAACTCTTATCTGCGCTGCCGCAGTGACCTTCGTCGCGCTCGCGGCCGCCGGCACGGCGCACGCTGACGCCGAGACCGGACAGGGCTACTTTTCGGTCATGGGTACCTACATGGATGATGATAAGGACCGCGAAGTTGATGATGGCTTCAACGGCGGCCAGTTCGGCATGGGTAAGGCCGTCAGCGACACTGTTAATATCGAATTCCTCTTGCAGATCGCTGCGCCGAAGAACGCGGACCAGGAGCAACTCGGCCTGGGTTTCGACGTGCAGCGCGTTTACCGCCGTAGCGAGAATTTCAGCCCCTACCTGTTTGGCGGCATAGGGTACATGCAGATCGACCCACTGGGTGCATCCCTGCCCCAGCGAGACGGTGGCATGATCTCTGGTGGCGCCGGGTTCTACCTTGACTTGTTCGACAGCAACGTCGCCCTGCGCGGCGAGTGGCGTCATCGCCTGGATACGGTCGCTGAGCGAAGTCTCAAAGACAACCTGTTCAGCATCGGCCTGCAGATTCCGTTTGGCGCGGGCACGCCCCGATGGGTGGACAGCGATGGCGACGGTGTCGAGGACAGCTCAGACAATTGCCCAAACACGCCGGGCGGCGCGCCGGTCGATGCCTGGGGCTGCGAACTCGATAGTGATGGCGACGGCGTTAAAGACTCCATGGACCAGTGTCCGGGCACGCCCGCCGGCGTTACCGTGGATGCCAACGGTTGCCCGAATGACAGTGACGGCGACGGCGTAACCGACGACAAGGATCAGTGCCCGGGTACACCCGCAGGCGAGCCTGTCGATGCCAACGGCTGCGAACTCGACGATGACGGTGACGGCGTCGTTAATCGCCTCGACGAGTGCCCCGGTACACCAGCCGGCACGCAGGTCGATATCAGGGGTTGCGAGATCAAGGAAGAAATTCGTCTCGAAGGCGTGAACTTCCAGACCAACTCCGACCTTCTCCTCCCGGGTGCTGAAAACATCCTGAATGATGCCGCAGCAACCCTGAAGAAGAACCCGTCGATCAAGGTTGAGGTTGCCGGCCATACGGATAGCGACGGTTCGGCCGCGTATAACGAGAGTCTCTCGGCACGTCGCGCGCAGACCGTGCATGACTACCTGGCCGATGCCGGAATCGATGTGAATCGCATGTCCGTCCGCGGTTACGGTGAGTCGCAGCCGATTGCGGACAACTCGACGTCGGCAGGTAAAGCACAGAACCGCCGCGTCGTGCTACGCATTACGGAACGGTAAGCTTCAACCAGGGTCGTAACCCGACCATAAAGAAACGAGCGCGTACAGCCCAGGCTGTACGCGCTTATTTTTTGCGCGCTTCCTCGATACCGACGACCGTCGATCCGTGCTTGAGGCTCTGCGTATCGACGTAGCCGCCGCGCCAGACCGTGAGCTGTGACGCCGACATCGGTCGCGCGATGAAATAGCCCTGCACGAGATCGCAGCCGAGACGCCGCACCATTGCATATTGCTGGTCCGTCTCGACGCCCTCGGCCACAACTTCGAGGTCCATGGCCTTACCCAGCGCGATGATGGCCTCGACAACTTTCGTGTTCGCGTCCGGATCCGACAGCTGTGCAATGAACGCCTGGTCGATCTTGAGCGTCTGCACCGGCAGCTGGGCCAGGTAGCTCAGCGACGAATAGCCGGTGCCGAAGTCGTCGATGTGAATGCCAACTCCGTAGGATGCGAGGTCATCGAGCACGGGCTGCGCCACGGTCAGATCCTCAAGCAGCACCGTTTCGGTCAACTCCAGATTGATCAACGCACGGTCGATGGCTTTCTCGGTAAGAATGCCCTTGATCAGGCTGACAAGATCGCGATTACGCAACTGGTGAGCTGAGAGATTTACGCTGACCGGGACATTCCAGTCGCCAGCCTCGCGCCACGCGGCGACGTCATCACAGACCGTGTGCATGATCGACTCGAACAGCACGTCGGAGATGCCCATCTCCTCGCTGAGCGGAATGAAATCAGACGGCGGCACGACGGAGCCGTCCGGGCGAATCCAGCGGGCAAGAGCCTCGACACCGGCGAGTTCACCAGTCTTTGTCGACTGCTGCGGCTGGTAGTGTGCCGTAATCTGTCCGGTATCGATCGCCCCGCGGAGTTCAGCTTCGAGATCGAACTTGTGACGCGCGCGAAAGCGCATCTCACTGTGGTAGTAGGTAATCGCGTTGTCGAGACTACGAATCGAGCGGTGCAGCGCCGCCTCGGCACAGCGGAATACGCGCTTGGCATCTCGTCCGTGTATCGGGTGCCACGCAACACCGATCGCGGCCTTCAGGAACAGGTCGCGACCGTTGATCAGGAAAGGTTCCTCAACTGTTTGCCTGACCCTCTCGGCCAACTCGGTAATGGCGTCCTCGGATTCGACCCCGGGCATCATCACCGCGAATTCGTCCGCGCCAAATCGACCGACGATTGCCCTTTGCTTGTCCTGCTCCTCGACGAACGTACGACTGAGTCGATTGCCGATCGAACGCAGCAGTTCCGTTCCGGAGTCGTAGCCCATCGTCTCGTTGATAAAACTGAAGCGATCGAAATCGAGCAACACCACCGCGGTGTCGCCCTCGCTGTCCTCGGCTTTGCTGATCAGGTTCTTCAGCTCCTCGATCAACAGCAACTGGTTTGGCAGTCGTGTTACAAGATCGAAATACGCGATCTTCTGCAGCGCCTCGGTCCGCTCCTCGACACGGCGCTCGAGGTCCTCGTTCGCTTTGCGCAGCGCCATGTCGGCATGCCACTTTCCGCACAGCGCGGCCGCAAGCTGGCGGCACTCAACGCCGTGGAACGGCTTCTTGAAGAAAAAGACCTTGTCGGCGGGCGGTATCAGCTTGCCGAGGTTGTCGGGACCGGAGCTCAATGATCCGGTCACGACGACGATGTTGACGTTCGGATCGATCTCGCGAATTTTCTTCGCGGCCTCGATTCCGTCGATACCGGGCGGCATACGAATATCGATGAACACGATCGCAAACGGTTCTTGCCGGTCGACGGCCGCCTGTACCGCCTCGATTGCCGCCTCGCCCTGGTTGCGTGAGTGCACTTCGAATCGCGCGGCGCCCTTCTCATCGGTCTCCTCACCAAACAGCACTTTTTCCAGGTCGCCGAGCGTTGTGGTTGCCGTATCGGGCTCGTAGTCCTCGCCAAGGCATTTCAGGTATTCGTTGATCAGGTGCGCATCGTCATCGACGACCAGCACACGGTTGACGTGATGTGAATTCAGATCGCTCATCGTCTAGTGCTCCCTCACAATCGTGGCGACGTCCTGCGCGAGACGGGAGAACGACAGGGGTTTGTTGAAATAGTGCAGCCGCAACGGCGGCGGCACGCGACGTTGCAGTTCCGCGAGTGGCACGTCCGAATAGCCAGTCACAAAGACGATCTCGACATCCTCGTCGAACTTGCGAATCTCACTGCCCGCTTCGACACCATCAATGCCGGGTGGCATGCGCACGTCCAGAATGATGACGTCGAACGGGTTGCCATCCCGCGCCGCGCGCTTGGCGCACCTGACGGCATCGTCGCCCTGGTTGCAAGCGACGACATCGAAACGGGGCTGGTTCTGTGGATCCTCTTCCGGGTCGAACAGTTCGGCAGCGAGCTCGGCGAGCGTTTGCACGTGGCTGGTCGGTTCGTCCTCGCCGAAAGCCTCGCGGTAGCACTCGAGGACCCGCTCGTCGTCGTCGGCGACGAGAACGCGGATAAACTCCTGATCATTTACGCTGTACATGTCTACCCTCCCTGCGCCGCCGGCAACAGCACATGAAACTCTGCGCCCTTTCCGAGACCCTTACTCTCGGCGCGTATGCGGCCTCCCATACCGGCCACGGCATTGGCGCACCAGTGCAGTCCTAGTCCGGTGGTTTCGCCTTCTGTCTTCGACGTGAAGCCGCGCTGGAATATACGATCGCCAGTCTCTTCGTCGAAGCCCGCGCCGTTATCACGAATGGTCAGGCACACCATGTCCGTGTCCTCCAGCATTGCCGAACCCACTTCGAAGTGAATCTGTCCGTCCGGTTCCTGGCGACGCTGTATCGATTCATAGGCGTTCAGTATCAGGTTGGATAGAACCTGCAGCAGACCGATGCGATGTGCTTCAACCATGTAGCTCCCCAGGGTCGACGGCATTTCGACATCAACCCTGGACTGCGCGTTCTTGGGAATAACATGAACCGCCTCACCAACAACGTCGTCCATCTTCAGATTTTCTGCAATCGGCACGACATTGGCGTACTTCTCCTGGTCCGCGAGAATACCCTCGATCTGGCGCGCCTGGGCCGTCGCTATGCGCAAGTCCTCATCCGCGTCATCACCCATATCGGCAACGTGCTTGAATGAAGCGTCGATGTATTGCAGCAGTTTCAACTTGCGGTCGTCGGGGGTGCTGACATCGCCGAGCTGCTCGACGGCCTCTTCGACGCGCAATTTACCTGTCGCACGAAACGCCCTGCCAATGCGTTCGAGTCCGTTGATCATCGGTGTCATCGCGTTGCGGATGTTGTGCAGGACCTCGGCAGCCGTGTCCGCCTTACCGGCCTTGAACGACTGATCGAGCAGCGCCTGCCGCGCGTCATGGACCTCGCCGGTGAGGTCGTCGAACTGCCGCGCCAGCGCGCCGATCTCGTCATTGCGGGTCCCGCCGAGCCGGCGCGACAGGTCGCCGCTTTCGCGTATACCGTGCATATGTTGAGCCAGGGTCTCAATGGGACGCAGGATCATGACGTGCAGTGTCGCCCAGACGAATATGGTCACGAGAGCACCGGACAGAGCTAGAAACAACAGGGCGACACCTACGGTTTGCCCGCCCAGCAACGAGGTTTCCCGCGGCGTCCTGCTGTGCAAATTAAGGTAGGGGCGTCCGACGATGTCGTACATGACCTTAAGGCCGGCAATGCCGTCCCTTCCAAGCTCAAATTGAGTATCTGGGACAGTCGACATCGGAGCTTCCGTGCCGTGACCGGTGTCGAAACTCCAGAACATATCGACCTCAGTGCGTGCCCGCATCCTGGAGAGACGCTGGTCATCGAGGAACTGGCCCATGATCAAGGCGCCCTGGCTGGATCCGGATTCATCGGATTTCAGGATCGGCAGGGAACTCACTATGGCCGGGCCGTTGGCAGTATCGACGATACCGGTAGTGTCGCTGGCTGGTTCATCATGCAAGGTAAGCGCGTTCGCGACCGGGTCTCCCGCAGTGAAGATCCCCAGCACAGCTGCCTCCGCGAACTCATCCCCGAGACGTGCCTGGCTCCACATCTGCTGGCCGTCCAGCGCGTAGATCGCCATGAAGCCCAAGTCAAGAGTCGCGAGTGTAGGCCCATCCAGATTGGAGCGCTGGAAACCGGGATACTCCCCACGCACATACCTGTAGATATCGTCCCAGTACGCCCAGTCGGACGCGACCGTATGGAGATTCTCGAGATCGCTCTGCAACGCCATCTCCGCACGCTTCAGGTCCGACTGCGCTGTCTTGAGTTCGAGCTCTTCGAAAGCTGGTGTGATTAAGAGGTCCAGCACGAGCCAGCTGGCGATGATGAACACAGCAATCAGGGCAGCGAGCGTCAGCGACACCTTGCTCTGGAGAGCCAGTGCTGGACGCTGTTTTGACATAACCTGGCCCGCCGTTGATGTGGAATTTGACAATAAGGCCAACAGTTTACGGACGTGGCCGCCCGTCAGCCGTGACACAGCGCATATTTGGCAAATGATCCACTTCAGGGTAGTGTGATACGGCGCACTGCCCGCAGGGGTTTTGGGCGGTATCGTGGCCGAACCATGGGCAATGATCGTCGAATCCCTGCAATGAGGGCGGGCTGGTTGGCGGTGTCGCTGCTGTGCGCGACACTGAGTCCGACCGTGCGCGCGTTCGAGGTGGAGATGGCGCCCGTGGCGCTCAACGACACGTTCTCGATACCTTCCTGGACGACGGTCACTTTTCTGGAGCCTTTCGACGTCAGGCCGATTGTCTTCGTGCTCCCAACCAACCAGGGCGGCGACCCCTCGACCATCCGCGTGCGCAACGTGACCACCACAGGCTTCGAAGTCCTGCAGGTCGAGCCGTCAGGCAACGATGGTCCGCACGTCGCCATGACGACGGCTTACCTCGCGATCGAACCAGGTAACCATGTGCTCCCGAACGGCACGCGCATCGTTGCGCTGGAGCATACGACGGCGACGTTCGCGAACCGTTTTCTTGGCGTGTCCTGGGACGTGGTTCCGTTTCCGGCTGCCTTCCCGGCAACGCCTGCTGTCGTCGCGCAGATCCAGACAGCGGCAAGTGAAAGCCAGTCCCCGCCGAGTACGCCGTCTGCGCCATTCATGGACGTCAGCTTGCAGAATCTCGGACCGGCATCGGTGCAGATCACGTTGGAGCGCGCCGAGTCGGTTGCGGGCACGGTCGTGCCTGAGCGTATTGGGATTGTTGCTATCGAGGACGCTACGAATACCTCGTTCATCGACGGT
This sequence comes from Woeseiaceae bacterium, assembly GCA_030065985.1. Taxonomy (GTDB): domain Bacteria; phylum Pseudomonadota; class Gammaproteobacteria; order Steroidobacterales; family Woeseiaceae; genus UBA1847. The sequence goes on from JASJCM010000016.1 coordinate 29,343, forward strand.
TTCGGCACAGCCGTGCAGCTTCAGTCGATCGCAACACCCGACAATATCCAGGGCTGGTCGAACGGCTGTTACACGAATGCCTACCCGGTGCCATTCGCGGCAATCCCGCTGGCGGTTGCGTCGGTTAACTCGCGCGATGGCAACAACGGCGGCTGGATACGGCGCTGCAGTGAATCCTCGTCGACCCTGGGACTGACGGTCGATGAAGATACCGACAACGACTCGGAGCGAAATCACACGACCGAATCCGCCGGCGTTATAGCAGCATCTACAGCCTTTCATGCCAACTTCGATGTCGACCTGGCAATCGCGAAGACCGTGACGACAACCTGGGACCCGGTGAATGGCGGCAGCGGTCCCTACTCGATCCCGGACGCAACGGTTGAGTACACCATTGCCGTGGAGAACCGCGGATCTCTCTCACCGGACACCAACTCGCTGACCGTCACTGATGACGTGCCACCGGATCTGAGCTTGTGTGTTACGGCCAGCTGTCTTGCGGGGGCGCCGATCGTGCTCGATGTATCGAACTCGCCAGTGCCTCCCGGCATCGCACTGGGCTCTATCGAGTACTCCGATGACAACGGCGTATCCTTCGGTTACGCACCGAACCCGGACACGGCGGGCTACGATCCGAACATCAATGCCATCCGCGTAACCATGAACGGCGCATTTGGTTCGATAAGCACATCGGGGCCGCCGTCTTTCGAGCTGATCCTGGGGGCAAAAATCCAGTAGCTGTGGTACCTTACGCGGCGATTCCATCGCGCCCTGACGGGTACCCGAATGCCGCTATTCAAACGCACGCTGAGCGAATTTATTTTCCGTCGCTTCATGCTCAAGCACTACGCCTCCAACCTCCTGGTCGACATGAACCTCGAGGCAAAGCGCGACACCCTCGACTACATCAAGGCGAACATGCCGGATGCACCGTGGTTCGAAAAACACCCGGCGCTCGTCAGGCACACGCTCGACCAGGTCGATAAGGAAGGCCTGTACCTCGAGTTCGGCGTCGGTCGGGGTAAATCAATGCGCTGGATTGCTGAAAAAGTCGACGCCACCGTGCACGGCTTTGATTCGTTCGAAGGCATCCAGGAACACTGGAACGGCAACCCGATCGGCGCGTTCGCCCAGAGCAAACGCCCCAAAGTGCCCGATAATGTGCTGTTCCATGTTGGCTACTTCGATGCGACGTTGCCGGGATTCCTCGAAACCTACGAGGAGCCGGTCGCATTCCTGCACGTCGACTGCGATCTCTACTCGTCCACGGTCACGATCTTCGACGGCCTCGGTCCGCGGCTGCAGCCGGGCGCCATCGTTTTGTTCGACGAGTACTACAACTTCTATCGCTGGCAGGAACACGAATTCAAGGCGTTCCAGGAATACGTCGAACGCACTGGCGTCAAGTACGAGTACATCGCGTTCTCGGTAACCGGACAGCAGGCCGCCGTTCGCATTCTCGAGAACCCAGAATACGCGGGCTGAACGCGTGGCAATTCGCTCGCTCTGCATAACCGAGGATGCTGACAGGCCGTCCGTGGCCACCTTTATCGGTATGCACAATGCCGGCATCGAGGTAACGGTCGTCTGCCCCGAAGACCACCCGAACAACCAGGTTTTGCGCGACGCGGGCGTCCCAACGATCGACATTCGCCTGCCGACGAATTTCAACAAACCAGGCATCGCTGAGCTGCGCGAGGAACTGGTGCGCGGCAAGTACCACATCATGCACACGTACAACAACAAGGCCGTTAGCAACGGCCTGCGCGCGTGCAAGGGCCTGCCCGTCAAGGTCGTGTGCTACCGCGGTATCGTCGGCGCCGTCGGGTTCCTCGACCCGATGTCGTGGATGCGCTACCTGAATCCGCGCATCGATCGCATCATCTGCGTCGCCGATGCTATTCGCCGGCACTTCCTGCAGATGCAGCCAGCTTTCCTGCGCATGCCTGAGGAGCGCCCGGTCACGATCCACAAAGGCCATAGACTCGAGTGGTATACGGCGGTACCTGCCGACCTGACAGAACTCGGTATTCCGAAGGGCGCCTTCGTCGTCGGATGCACCGCTAACTACCGCCCTCGCAAGGGCATTGAATATCTCGTCGAGGCGATGGGTGCACTGCCGGATGACGTCCATTTGCTGCTGGTCGGCCACATGGATGCGCCGAAACTCACCAAGTGCATCGACGCCAGTCCGGCGCGCGACCGCATCCACCGCACAGGCTATGTGACGAACGCACCCGAAATCAGTGCGGCCTGCGACGCTTTCTGCATGCCCTCGACCAAACGCGAGGGCCTCGCGCGCGCCATTATCGAAGCAATGGTCTATCGGGTGCCGCCCGTCGTGACCAATGCGGGTGGCAGTCCGGAACTCGTCGTCGATGGCCAATGCGGCTTCGTCGTGCCGCCGCGGGATGCCGGGGCAATTGCAGAAGCCATCACTCGACTGCACGGCGATGCGGACCTGCGGAATCGCATGGGCGACGCTGCCAGGCAGCGCATCGCCACCGACTTTCGCAACGAAGATACCGTCACCAAGACCATCGCGCTGTACCGGGAACTCGTTCCAGACCCGTCGTAATCAGGCATACTGTCATGGGGAACATGGGGGGATTCGACCATGACTGACAAGATCGGAGTCAACCGCGATGAACTGCCCTTCATCGCGCCCTGCCGCAGGTTGTCACCCTGGGCGCCGTTCCGGTGGTTGCGTCTCGGTGTCAGAGACCTCATGCAGGCACCGCATCACAGCCTGGCGTACGGTCTGACCGTAGCGCTCCTGATCGGCACCGTCAGTCTCCTTGCATGGTTCAAGGGCAGCCAGTGGATCATGTATGCCATGCTTGGCGGATTCGTGTTCCTCGCACCGCTAACTTGCATCGGTCTGTACGCCATCAGCGCGCAGCTCGAGCGCGGCGAAGAGGTACAGATGATTCGCAGTGCGCGGGCAGCGTGGAAACGCCACTTCGGCAACGAAATGATTTTTGCGCTCGCCCTGCTGGTGATCTTTCTCGTCTGGGCCCGCGCCGCCATCATGGTCAGCGTCTTCTTCCCGACCGAAGGCCAGCCGACCATTCAGGACTGGATCTTCTATCTCGGCTTTGGTTCTGCCATCGGCGCCGTGTTTGCGGCCGTGACATTTTCGGCAAGCGCGTTCTCGCTGCCCATGATCATGCATCGCGATGTCGACAGCATCACGGCCATCGTCACGTCGGTGAATGCGGTTTTGCGCAACAAGCTGGCGATGATTGTGTGGTTGACGATTGTCGTAGCGTCGCTACTGATCGGAGTAGTGACGGCCTTTGTCGGCCTAATCGTAATTGTGCCGGTGATTGGGCACGCGGCATGGCACGGCTATCTAGAGACGATAGACGCGGACGAGTTCCCTCGTCATGAAGTCGGTATTACCGCGGTGCCGCGCCCGGCCCTGACTCCGGGCGACGCCGCTGACTAGAATATAAAGACGTCCTGAAACTCGTCACGGGCGACACACCCGCACTGGTTTCCGGAAGCGCGCTTGACGCAAACCCGCACGCGCCCAACTGAACACTGCTTCGCCATGCGTGCCTCGCGTCGCGCGATCGCGCGCTCGCGTTTCTTCACTTCGCTCCAGTCACCGCTTTCGAGTGCGGCGAATTCCAGCTCCTCCAGGGTCGGTGCAGTAGTGCAACCGGCCAAGACGAGGAACAGCGATACAACAAACAATTTTTTCATCGGTCGTCCCTCCGTAACTCCTGTTACTGACGACCTTGTTGTAACGAGCGATGCGCGCGCGGACGCGAACTCACCGCTCAGTTTTATGTTAAAGATTTGTTAGCGACGCGCGTTCGCGACTTTCCAACACGCTATGTTTGCGTTTGCCATGACCCGATTAGGGACGTGTTGCATTTATACAACATTTTGATTTTTATACAGTTTTTGTGAACTTCGTCACAGTATCGGGCTATTACGAGAGCGTGGCACCGAGCTCCTGCGCGAGATACGACGCGCCGAGCAGGCCCGGCTGGTCGTGCGTGATCAGGTAAGTCGGCACGCGTTCGAGGATGTGGCTGTGCCGCCCCTTACCGTCGAATGCCGCGCGAAAGCGGCTTTCGGTGAGAGTGTCGGGGTAACGTTTGGCGATGCCTCCGCCGATATAGACCCCATCCCAGGCACCCATGGTCAGGGCGAGATCCCCGGCTACCTGGCCCATAATCTCGAAAAACACGGCAACGGCGTCGGCCGCAAGCGATGAGGAATCAGCAGCAGCCGCAAACACCTCGGAAGCGGACAGAGATTCCGCCTGCTCGCCACGGACGTCAATCAATGCCGAGTAAATGTTCTCGAGGCCGGACCCGGCGACGAGTCGCTCGGCCGAGACGCGCCGGAAACGCTTCCGCAGCGCCCGGAGTATGTCGATCTGCAGTTCGGATTCCGGGGCAAATGCCACGTGCCCGCCCTCGCCCGTGATCGGAATAAGACGCTTGTCGCGACCGATCAGTCCTGCAACGCCCAGACCTGTGCCGGGCCCGAGCACGGCCACGTTGAAGTCGCGGCCACTCAGCCCTACGCCCTGCGTAACGCCAATGACCGAGCGGTCCTCGGCCGCGAGGAATGGCAGCGAATAGGCGATGGCCTCGAAGTCGTTGAGCAAACGGACCGCGTCGACGTCGAATTCGGACGCGATGTGCTCCGAAGAGATCGACCAGTGGTTGTTGGTCATGTTGATGCTGCCGTCGACGACCGGCCCCGCGGCAGCAAGGCACATCGCGTCAGCCGTGGTAGCGCCAAACTGCCCGAGTACGTACCGAATCGCTTCTTCCGATGTCTCGTAGTCCGCACACTTCAGCTCAATCAGGTCATGGAAGCCCGGATGTGCCTGATTTGCCAACGCAAATCGCGCGTTCGTTCCACCGATGTCGCCTACGATCAGGCACTTGTCAGCCATGCTCGGTCCTTGTATTTGTACAGTGCGGGGGCCCCCGCCTCTCGCGAGCTTCGCATTTTATATCAAATAGTTAGGCGCATCCGGTCAGATTGTGATACACAGATGAAGCGGTTCATCAGTATGCGTACAGCTCTTTCACTATGAAGGTCAGTAATCCGACATCTCGCGACATCGCGGAAATCGCCGGTGTCTCGCAGGCGACGGTGTCCCGAGCGTTACGCAATTCTCCGCTGGTACGCGAAGAGACGCGCGAGAAGATTCAGCAAATTGCGCGTGATCTCAACTACTTCGTCAACCGCAACGCGGCCGGACTGCGGACGCACCAAAGCAACACGATCGCATTGCTGTTGTTTGACGAGACCGAGGGTAGGCACGCGGTGATCAATCCGTTCTTCCTGTCAATGCTCGGTTTCATCACGCGTGCCGCGTCGAAACACGGCTACGACGTCCTGATTTCGATGCAGCAGCTATCCGACGACTGGCACATCGAGTACCAGGCCAGTCATCGCGCGGACGGACTGATCCTGCTCGGCTACGGCGACTATGTGACCTACCGTGCGAAACTCGCTGCGCTGGCGCGGGCGAATACGCGTTTCATGATCTGGGGACCGACGATCAATGACCAGCCCGGTCACTCGATCGGTTGCGACAACATCAACGGCGGTTGCCAGGCAACCAACCACCTGCTTCAGCTCGGCCGTCGGAGCATCGCCTTTTTAGGCAGCACTTCGAAGCGTTCTCCGGAGCTGGCGGCGCGGTACGACGGCTATTGCGCCGCGCATCACGACGCGGGTGTTCCGCTCAACGAACGTCTCAACATACCTGCCTGGAGCGCTGCCGGTGAAGGTTACCGAGCTGTCGAGGAACTGTTGCAACGCCGCGAACCGTTCGATGCGATCTTCGCCGTAACAGACGTCATTGCCATTGACGCGATGCGCGCGTTGAAAGACAACGGCTATGCCGTTCCGGATGACGTTGCTGTTGTCGGCTTCGACGACATCTCGCTTGCCGAGCATGTCACACCGTCGCTGACGACGGTTCGCCAGGACATCACGCTCGCAGCCGAAGGCCTCGTCGACGGTATCGTCGGCCTGATCAGGGGCGAACCCGTCGAGTCGACCCTGATGGCACCGCAGCTCGTCGTCAGGGCATCCTGCGGCGCGCGTTAGCCTGCATTCGATCCAGCAGCTTCAGGAAGTCGGGGTTCGTGATTGACGCGTCATTCAGGTAGACGCGCACCCCGTGCGGCGCGATTTCCTCTTCGAGGCCAGCGAAATTCTCGTCGACCTCCACCGCGTGCCCCGTCACAGCATCCTTCCACGTGCCGAAGGCAGGTAGCTTGCCGAACTTCATCGTCAGCGGCTCGTCGCCACCGTTCAACAGGACCAGCGCGGTCTGTGTCTCACCGTCTTTCTGGTACACGCGAAAGAAGCTCGCCGAGCGCGGCCCAAAACCCGTGTAGACCTGCAGACCCCGCTGCAGCGCAACCGAGTTCTTGCGGATATTGGCAATGCGCGTCAGCGCAGCGTGAATCCGGTGCGACTTCGCCGCCTCGACCTGCTCCTGTCCGAAGTAGTCCCGATTGCCCTCGTGCTGGTCCAGCCCGGCCCGGAATCCAATCTCGGAGCCGTAGTAAACGACCGGGATTCCGCGGCTCGTGAACAACCAATTGTGCGCGTTGATGAAGCCGTTGTCGTCGGCGTCGATACGCGTCATGTCGTGGTTGTCGTAAAACGTCATGAGGTCGTACGGATTCTCGTAGGTCCCGGACTCGAGGTGCAGGTAAGACTCGAGCTCGCTGTAGTCACCGCCGTCGCCGAAGACGCTCGTCATTGCCGCACGCCCCGGGAAGTCGAGAACGCTGATCGCGCCGTTCTCAGGATAGGTGTGTTCGGCGATCTCCCTCGCATCGAACGAGAAACTCTCGGCGAACATGAACAGCTCGGGTCGCACTTCCCGCATACGATCAGTGAATACCTTCCAGTAGCTGTGCGGCATGTGCTTGACCGTGTCGATCCGAAACGCGGCAACACCCTGGCCGAGCCATTGCGTGTACGCCGCGACGAAATACTCGAGAACCTCGGGATTGTTCTCGTTCATGTCGGCGAGCTGCGCGAGATCCGGGCTCGTGTTGTAGAACGCATGCAGCGGGTTGTCCGGATCCAGGTCACTCGGATGCAGGTTCTGGTGGTCGGCTACGAGTGCGCCCGAGGCGTCATACAGCTCCCCGTATTTCGGCTGGTCCTCGGGCATCGTGTATGCGGGCGAGCCGTGATTGCAGACGACGTCGAGGATGTACTTGATGCCGAACTCGTTCTGCAGCGCCGTCGCGAAATCTGCGAAGGCCAGCCCGTCGGACTCGAGATGCTCATCGACTTCGAAGAAGTTCACGCCCCAGTACCCGTGATAGCCGGTCTTGCCGCGGT
>JASJCM010000067.1 GCA_030065985.1 Woeseiaceae bacterium
GTCTCCCGGTCCTGTTCAGCCGTACTCGTATCGTCACGATGGCAAAGACCTGCGCTACATCGGTGCCTGGGACGTCTATCCCGCCAACCGGCAGCGACTCGTAGCGGCCCTGCAGTCGGCCAAGATCGGCCACCCGCTAATCACCAGTGCCGACGTGCACTCGTTCTGGGCCATGGATGGCACCCTGACACCGGATTCGGGCGAACGCATACCCATTCCCGAGTTTGTCTCGTCTTCGATTTCTGCCAACTGGCCGGAGCCGCTGGATCAGCCGGTGCGGGAGAACCTGGCGCATAACCCGCAGGTGCGTTTGTACGAAGGCGACCGTCGCGGTTACCTGTTACACGAGGTCACCGCGACGGAATGGACGACGACTATGCGCGCCGTCGACGACGTCAGGAACGCGAGTTCCGGGATAACGGACCTTGCACGCTTTGTCGTGCGGAATGGCGAACCTGGATTTCGCGAGGTTCCCTAGCCGACCCACGCCTCCAGTGCCGCGCGGGTCGTGGCGCGCTCGATGTCTTGCGGCACCGTCTGGGGCTTGCACTCGAGGGTCTCGGATCGCAGCGCGAGGCACTCCAGGCTGAGTGTCTGCAGGGCGAGGCCGAGGTCCATGACTTCGATTGGGTTGCCGTCGCCGCCGGCGAGGTTGATGAGATTGCCGCGCGCGAGGAGAAAGATTTTCTTGCCGCCGTCCAATGTCAGCTGCTCGATATCGGGCCGCAGAATGCGCACATCCTGCGCCATGTCGTACAACTCTATGGCGGACAGCTCCGAGGCGTTCTGTCCCGCGTTGCAGACGATGACGCCGTCCCTCATCTGTTTGTAGTGATCCGGCTGCAGCACGCCGTCGCGGCCCGTGACGGTAACGATGATATCCGCGCCACCGATACAAGCTTCGAGCGTGCCCGTGTTGAATCCCTCGAGGTGTGCTTCGAGTTGCACCATCGGTTCGTGATCGACGACGGTCACGCGTGCGCCCAGGCCGCGCAATCGCTGTGCTACGCCCTGGCCGCAGTAGCCGTAGCCGATCACGAGCACGGCTTTTCCGCCGAGCATGATGTTGGTCGTGCGCATAATGCCGTCAACCACCGAAATACCGACGCCATAGCGGTTCTCGACAATGCGTTTAGCCATGGTGTCGTTGATGATGATAGTCGGGAAGGTGAATGACGGTAGCGTTTCGCGCAGGCGGTTGGCGCCTGTCGTCGTCTCCTCGGTCGCGCCTTGCAGGGACCGGCTCAACTCCCGGAATTTGTCCTGCGAACTGAGCAGGTAGTGCAGGTCGCCACCGTTGTCGGCGATCAGGCTTGGCCGCGCGTCGAGAACCCGCTCCGCATTTTCCATGTGCTCAGCGAACGTCTCATCGCGCCATGCGAATACCTCGACGCCCATGTCGCGGACGAGATACGCGGCGGTATCGTCCTGGGTCGTGCCCGGGCTGCCCGTAATCGCGATGCGAGCACCGCCGGCCATCAACGTATCGAGCCAGACGCCGGTTTTCGCTTCGACATGCAAACAGATGCCGATCTTGTGGCCCTTAAATGGTTGCTCTTTCGCGAGGCGTTCTTTCAAGGCACGCAGGATCGGCATGTTGGCTCGCGCCCAGTCGACCCGGTCCTTGCCGGCGTCGGACAAGCCGATGTCCTTGATCTTGTGCTTGCCGCTGGTCATGGAAGGTTGTCACTGAGGTAGCTTGCTTCGAGGAATCGTGCCAGCAGTTCGGCAACGATCTCTGGCTCGTCTTTCCTCTTGTCGAAAAACTCGAGCGGATCGGTAGCCAGGTCGTACAGCTCCTGGGGCTTACCGTCGCGATCGAGAAACAGTTTCCAGTCGCCATGGCGAACTACGAACTCGCGGTCGGAAACAGAATCCAGCGCCCAGTAGATTGTCCGTCGAGCAAGCTCGCCGCCGCTCAGCGCGTCGCGGACGTCGATGCCGTCGATCGGCCTGTCGACGGGTATCGACGCGCCGCCAAGACCGGCAAGGGTGGTAAACAAATCCATGCCGATGATCAGCTCGTCCGACTTTGATGCCGGCTCAATAAGGGCCGGGTAGCGAATGACCGCGGGTACTTTAATGCCACCCTCGAAAAGGTAGTGTTTTCTGCCCCGGTAGCCGCCGGTGCTACCGTACGCATTGGTTTCGTACCAGGCGAGCCAATCCGAGGTTACCGGGCCGTTGTCGCTGGTGAAAACGACGAGGGTGTTGTGCGTCAGTCTTTCCTTGTCGATCCAGTCCAGCAAACGGCCCAGTTGTGCGTCCATGTAAGTGATGTTGGCGTAGTACTCACCGGGTCCGCGCGCCACCAGTTTGTCCACCGGAATTTCCGGCAGGCCCGACGGTATCGGGACTACTTCTCCCCTGGTGTACTGCGAGTAACGCGCGTTGTATTCGTCTGGGTTTTCGATCGGAGTATGTGGCTCTGCCATACCGAGAAACACGAAGAACGGTTGCTCCGCGTCGCGCCGCTCAAGCCACTCAATTGCTTCGTCGACGTACAGCTGCGCCGTGTAGCCTTGTTGCGGCGGTAACGGCTCGCGTGCCCGATAAACATTGTCCGGATTCTTGTTAGTCGGCGTCTGATACGCATTGTGACCGTAGAAATAGTCGAATCCCTGGTCGGTGGGCTGAGGCTCGTCGTCACTGCCGAGGTCAGAGTTCAGGTGCCACTTGCCAATCAGCGCGGTGGCATAGCCCTCGGCCTTGAGTAGTTCGGCCAGCGTGATCTCTTCATCGCGCAGGAAGATGCCGGAACCTTCCGGAATCCAGCTCCTGATGCCCGTGCGATACGGTGTGCGTCCGGTCAGGACGCCGGCACGCGACGGTGAACAGAGTGCGGACGGCGCATAGTAATTGGTCAGCGTGATGCCGTCTTTCGCGAGCGCATCGATACTAGGCGTTGCAATGACCGGGTGCCCGTAATGCCCCAGGTCGCCGAAACCGAGGTCGTCGACGTAGATAAACAGGATGTTCGGGGCCTCGGCAAGACTGCTTGAGGCCAGGAACAGTGTCAGTAGCGCCGGGAGAGACCAGGCAGATCTCCGGGCCCCGAGGTGTTTCGTCTGTCGCATGGTCTACTCTGGTTCGTCGTCCCCAGCATCGCCCCCAGCAAGCGGAGCGTAACAGTCTGTGGTGAATCGCGGGGTACACACGCACACGAAGATCAGGTCGGTCGAGCTGGTGTTGCGGATCCGTTGTGGCCTTCCTGCCGGAATAGCAACGGTGTCGCCCGGGCCGACAGGGAAGGGTGCTTTGTCACCGAGCATCATCAGGCCGTCGCCTTCCTCGATCACGTAGACCTCGTGCACCGACAAAGAGTGATTCTGGGTCGTGACACCCGGCTCGACCCGGCAGCGGGCGATCGAGAGCTCCGGGTACGACGGGTCGTTGAGCAACTCACTGATGAAACAGCGCTCCGACGTCCAGAACTCGGGTTTCGCTTTGGCACGCATCGGTGGACAATAGCATTCCATGACTGACGCAAGGCAAATCGACGTCCATCACCTGCTGAACCTTGCCGGCGAGACGATTCTCGTCACAGGCGCAAGCGGCAATATCGGCCGGGGCATTGCCCGTCGGCTGGCCGAAGCGGGCGCACGCATCGTGATTCACTATCACAGCGACAGCGTATCGGCGGAGTCCCTGGCTGCGGAGCTGAATGCCGACGCGCCCTTGCAGGCCGACCTCGGCGATGAGATGGCCGTCGACGCGATGCTCGCGGCGGCGCAACCGACAATGGTCGTCAACAACGCGGCCGTGCAGCCGGTCGCGCACCTTGCCGACACGGATCTTGCCGCCTGGCGCGCGGTCCTCGCAGCCAATCTCGACGGCGCATTCCTCGTGACGCAGCGTGCCGCGCAGGCCTGGGACGACGGCGGTGGCGCAATCGTCAATATTGCCTCGATCGAAGGCACCGATCCGGCGACGGGACATGCGCACTATGCGACCAGCAAGGCCGGGCTGTTGATGTTCACGCGCGCCGCAGCGCTTGAGTACGGGCCTCGCGGCATCCGCATCAACGCGGTGTCGCCGGGACTCATCGATCGCGACGGACTGGCCGACGATTGGCCTGACGGCGTCGGGCGCTACCTCGAGCGCGCGCCACTGGGATCGCTCGGGGTTCCCCAAGACGTCGCCGACGCGGTATTGTTCCTGCTCAGCCCCGCCGCCCGCTGGATCAGCGGCACCAATTTGGTCGTCGACGGGGGAATGTCGGCCCAAAGCAGGTGGTAGAAAACAACAATGGCGACTGCTCATATCAATGCCGAACCCGGTGATTTCGCGCCCACGGTGCTCATGCCGGGCGATCCGCTGCGCGCGCAGTACATTGCAGAAAATTTCCTGACCGACGCGAAACGCGTCACCGACGTGCGCAACATGTGGGGATTCACAGGCAGCTACCAAGGCGTGCCGGTGTCCGTCATGGCGCATGGCATGGGTATCCCGTCGGCGTCGATCTACACCCACGAGCTGATCACGCACTACGACGTCACGCGGGTCATGCGTGTCGGCAGCTGTGGCACGACACACCCGGACGTCCAGATGCGCGACCTGGTCATCGCGATGGGGGCATCCACGGACTCGAGCGTAAATCGCATGCGTTTCGGCGGATACGACCTGGCGGCGCTGGCCAGCTTCGACCTCGTCGAAAAAGCCGTGGCAGCAGCGCGCGCCGCTGGTGTCCGCCACCATGTGGGCAATATCTTCTCGGCCGACCTTTTTTATACGCCAGACACCGATATGTTCGAGACGATGGCGACATACAATGTCTACGGTATTGAGATGGAGGCGGCCGGCATCTTCCCGATTGCCGCCGAGAACAATGCGGAGGCGCTCGCCATCTGCACCGTCAGCGACGATATTCCGAACGGCAAGCACCTGAGCGCGGAGGAGCGCGCAACCTCGTTCGATGAAATGATCGGCGTCGCCCTCGAAACCGCGGCAGCCGGCGCCTAGCGCGCTGCAGCCCGCCATCCATATAGCTTCATGAAATAAAGTATAAGGCGCACATCTGTGCCTTAAGCGCTTGACACGGTCTCTTTCCGGGCCGATACTTTGCAAAATAAAGTGAATGCCGCCCCGTGAAGCTTGAATTCGACCAAATGATCAGCGCCCCCTGTCGCCTCGGCATCCTGGCAACCCTGATTCCGGGTCTGCCGGTCACCTTTAGCGAGATGAAAGACGCGACAAGCCTGTCGGATGGCAATCTTCACGTTCAGACGCGGAAGCTGGCCGACGTGGGCTACATTGAAATCAATAAGACTGCGAAAGGTCGTCGCACCGTCACCGAATTCCGGATTACGGATCTTGGTCGGGAGCGTCTCCGGCTTCATGTCATGAAGTTGCAGGAGATTCTGGACGCCGGTTCCGGTGGCACGGGTCCCGCAACCCGTGGTGGCAGGGCAGACGATTCGGCGGTGTGGGCATGAGCCGGCCGAAACGCATTGCCATCGGTGCCGATCACGGCGGATTCGATCTCAAGGACGCCCTCATCGGGCACCTCAGGCCGGCGGGTTACGAGGTAAGCGATGTCGGTACTTCATCTCGTGAAGCAGTCGACTACCCGGTGTTCGCCCGCGCGGTCGCCGAGGCCGTTGCGACAGGCGCCGCCGATGCCGGCGTCATGATCGACGGGGCCGGGATTGGCTCGTGTATGGCAGCGAACAAGGTCCCGGGTGTCCGGGCAGCGCTCGCCTATGACGTGTCGAGCGCGCGCAACAGCCGGGAGCACAACAATGCCAACGTGCTCACCCTCGGCGCCGGCTTGATCGGCGCGGCGCTGGCCAAACAGATTGTTGACGTGTGGCTCGAGACCGAGTGCACGGAGTCGCGTCACCTGAAACGGGTGGCGATGTTTTCAGAAGAGGTTACTGACTTGAACTTGACCGACCAGGATATCGAGCGCGTCGTCGACCGCTTGCACCAGATTCTGGGTCCAATGGCGTCGCAGGTGCCCGATGGCAACAGCGTGGGCGAGGATCCGGAGGCCGCACGTGAATTCGTGCGGCTCGGAGCCACCGGGCTAACGAGTGTTGCCCCGGCCGAAAGGCCGGGGGACATTCCCGGCGACCTGGCCCGCTATATTGATCACACCTTGCTTAAACCCGCTGCGACCGAGGACCAGATTCGCCAGCTCTGCGCTGAGGCGCTTGAGTTCAATTTCCGCTCCGTCTGCGTCAATCCGACCTGGGTACCGCTCGCGGCGAGCTTGCTGCGCGGTAGCGAGGTACTGACCTGCACGGTTGTCGGCTTCCCGCTCGGGGCCACGGAGCCCGCGATCAAAGCCATGGAAGCACGCCGTGCGATACGCAACGGGGCGCGTGAGATCGACATGGTGCTGAATGTCGGCGCGCTGAAAAGCGGCGACGATGACCTCGTTCTGCGCGACATCCGCGCGGTCGTCGAGGACTGCATCGATGGCGGCGCCGTCTGCAAGGTCATCCTCGAAACCGCACTGCTGACCGACGATGAGAAGCGGCGCGCATCGGAACTGTCCAGGCAGGCTCGCGCGCACTTCGTAAAAACGTCCACCGGGTTTTCAACCGGCGGGGCAACCGTCAGCGATGTGGCGCTCATGGCGTCGGTCGTGCGGGGCGCGGGCATGGAGGTCAAGGCGTCGGGCGGTATCAGTTCGTACGACGATGCGAAGGCAATGATCGAAGCAGGCGCAACGCGCCTGGGTGCGAGTGCCAGCATCGGCATCGTGCGGGAAGCAAAAGCAACGAGCGTTAGCGCTTGAGGAGTTGCACAAATGGTTGACTTGAGAGCCTACGTTTTTCTGGATTCACTGCAGCCCCAGTTCGCGTCTTACCAGGCGACGATCTCGAAGGGCTACCTGCCCAAGGTGGGCCAGGCGAGCCTGTTCGTCGAGATCGCGCCGGGCATGGCGATCAATCACGTGCTCGACGTCGCGCTGAAGTCGACGGACGTCACGGCCGGAATGCTGATCGTCGAACGCCATTTCGGCATGCTCGAGGTGCACTCCGAGAGCCAGGCCGACGTGCGCCAGGCCGGGCAGGCCATACTCGATGAACTGGGCCTTGAGGAAAAGGATCGGCATAAACCCCGCGTCGTTGCCAACCAGGTCGTCCGCCACCTCGAGGATACGCAGACGATGCTCATCAACCGGTTCCGTTTTGGCAACATGATTCTCGCAGGCCAGACCCTGTTCGTACTTGAGGTCGAACCTGCGGGTTATGCGGCGCTGGCAGCAAACGAGGCAGAAAAAGCGGCGGACATCAATATTCTCGACGTCCGCGCGGTCGGCAGCTATGGCCGTGTCTATATCGGTGGCGAGGAGCGCGATGTTGTGGTCGCACAAGAAGCCGCGATTCAGGCGATAAACGCCGTCACCGGCAAAAAGACGAAGAAATAGTTTTTAGATCAAACCGGGCCGATAAGCCCGATTCGCGAGGAGTAAGGCGATGTCAGAAGCACTAGGAATGATTGAATGCCGGAGTTTCCCGGCAATGGTAGAGGCAGCGGACGCGATGGTGAAAGCGGCCAAGGTCGAGCTCGTCAGCTACGAGAAGACGGGGGGCGGCTACACGACGGCCGTGGTACGCGGAGACGTTGCTGCCGTGCGAGCTGCCTGTGATGCAGGCCGGACCGCCGGCGCACGCGTCGGCGATGTTGTTGCCGTACACGTGATTGCACGTCCGCATACGGGCGTCGATGCGGCTATCCCGTTAGGTCGCGAACCAGGCGCAGCGAAGAAGTAACGAAATGCGCGAGGTGATCTTGTGAAACTCGCAAAAGTACTCGGGACTGTCGTTGCGACCGAAAAGGACGCCAAGCTCGGCGGTCTCCGGTTCCTGATGCTCGGTCTATGGGGCCACGACAACAAACCGGCCGGTGGTTCGGTCGTCGCCGTCGACGCTGTTGGGGCGGGTGTCGGAGAAATGGTCCTTTTTGCCAGCGGTTCCTCGGCGCGCCAGACCGAGCGTACCGACAATAAACCGGTCGATGCGGTGGTCATGGCCATCGTCGACAGCTGGGAGATCGAGGGCAAAGAAAAATACCGCAAGGGGGAGAGTGACGCATGAGCCGTCCGGGCGGAAGCGCCGGCCAACTCAGCGACCAGCAGGTCGATCTCATCGCCACGCGACTTGCTGAAAGAATGTCGGGTCGGCCACTTGCCCAACCTGCGCCGGCAGCACCACGCCGTGCCCCCGTGAGCGCTCCTCGCGAGGCGCTTGGGGACGGCGTGTTTGCGACGGTGGACGATGCGGTTGAAGCCGCGGCCACGGCATTCAAAGAGCTCGATGGCATGTCGCTTGAAGGACGGCGAAGAATCATCGAATCGATCCGCGAATCGATGCTTGAGAACGCCGAGGAACTCGCGCGCCTCGCACACACCGAAACCGGTCTGGGACGCGTCGAGGACAAGATCGTCAAGAACCGACTCGTGACCCGCAAGACCTCGGGCACGGAAGTACTGACCCCGCATGCGGTGACCGGCGACGACGGACTGACGCTAACCGAATATGCGCCGTACGGCGTTATCGGGGCGATCACCCCGACCACGAATCCGACCTCGACCATTATCTGCAACACCATTGCCATGGTGTCCGCGGGCAACAGCATCGTGTTCAACGTGCACCCGGGCGCACGTGAATGCTCCATGGCCAATGTTCGTTTGTTGCACCATGCGATCCAGCGCGCCGGCGGGCCGGCAAACCTGGTCACCGCAGTGGCAACGCCAACGATTGAATCTGCGCAGGAGCTCATGGGCCACGAAGGCGTACGGTTGCTCGCCGTGACAGGAGGCAGCGGCGTAGTCCGCCAGGCGATGACGAGCGGCAAACGCGCAATCTGCGCCGGGCCGGGTAATCCACCGGTCGTGGTTGATGCAACAGCCGATCTCGACTACGCCGCTCGCAATATCATCGCCGGCGCTTCGTTCGACAACAACATCGTCTGCGTCGATGAGAAAGAAGTCATTGCCGTCGAGAGTATTGTCGATGATCTGCTGCAACACATGGGGCGACACGGCGCGCGCGTGCTCAATGAGAACGAGCTGCACAAGGTCACGAATGCCATCTTCAGCGAGTATCCCGGCCGGCGACAGAAGGGCACCGTGCAGAAGGACCTGATTGGCAAGAATGCCAGTGAGATTCTCGCACGCGCCGGCATCGCATCGCAGGGCGATCCGCGACTGATCGTCGCGCGCGTGACAAATGGCCACCCGTTGATCTGGACCGAACAGATGTTGCCGGTTCTGCCAGTCACGTCCGCACCGGACGTCGAGCAGGCGATCCAGCTCGCGAAAGAGGCCGAGCACGGTTACGGGCATTCGGCAGGGATGTACTCGCGCGACATCGATGCGCTGAGTCGCATGGCGCGGACCATCAACACCAGTATCTTCACCAAGAACGGTCCGTTCTTCGCCGGGCTTGGCGAAGGCGGTGAAGGTCACACGAGCTTTACCATTGCGAGTCCGACCGGGGAAGGCCTCACGGGTCCGGTCGCGTTCAGCCGCCTGCGACGCTGTGTCATGGTCGATCATTTCCGTATCGTCTGAGGCGCGCGGTGGGCAAGAAAAAGCGACACGGTGCCATTGCGTTACTGGAGTTCGAGACCGTCGCCGCCGGAATCCTGGCAAGCGACGCCATGGTCAAGCGCTCTCCGATCGCACTATTGCGCTGCGGTTCCGTTCATCCCGGCCGCTTCCTGATTCTCGTCGGCGGCAGCGTCGCGAGTACTGAAGAGGCGTATACCGCCGGCCTGCAGGTCGGTGAAGTGCACGGCGCTCTCTACAGCAAGGTGTTTCTCGGCGATGTTCATCCATCTTTGCACGACGCCGTGCTTGGCGCTCGACTGGACGTTAAAGGAGATGCGCTTGCGGTCGTCGAGACACACTCGTCGCCGCCGCTGCTCGCCGCTGTCGATGCGGCTGTCAAGAGCACGCCCGTGGTGCTTTCGGAAGTGCGGCTCGGCGATGACCTCGGCGGTCACGCGCTGGCGCTCTTGAGCGGTGACCTGTTCAACGTCGAAACAGCGCTCGACATCTGCGGCGAGCGCGCCGGCGCGCAGTTACTGGCAAGCACGCTGCTGCCGCGGCTCGATACCGATTTGCGGGCCGTACTCGAACAGGGAACGCGGTTCGGATCCTGTTCTGCCTGGGAACCGTCAGGCGCCGAATATCCGGAGGAGATCGCATGCTCCTGGGACGCGTAATCGGCACGGTCGTGCCGGCCACCCTGGTCGACGAGCTTTCGGCAACGCCGCTGCTGTGGGTGCAGCCGTTGAACAAGCAGGGCAAGCCGGCCGGCGAACCATTGGTCTGTGCGGACGGCACACGCATGGCCGGACCGGGTCAGATGATCTACTGGGTTGCCAGCCGTGAGGCAGCATTGTCGCTCGATCCGTGGTTCGTTCCGGTCGATGACGCGATCGTCGGGCTCGTGGATGAAGTGCGCCACTACTCGAAGAAGGAGATGGACGAATGATACTGGGCCGCGTTGCAGGCAGCGTCGTATCGACGATTCATCATTCGATCATCGACGGCCGCAAACTGCTGCTCGCCGAGCGCCTGGATCAGAATGGCAAGCCAACGGGCGGTTACCTCATTGCCCTCGACGGCATCGGGGCGGGCAGGGGCGAGACGGTGCTGATCCTCGATGAGGGCAGCGGTGCGCGGCAGATTCTCGACGATCCCGCCGCCCCGGTACGTTCCATCGTCGTTGGCATCGTTGACGAGGTAAGCCTGGGGCCCGCGTAACACGCGCCCACACGAGTCCCAGGCGCGACGTTTCGGCGAGACCGCGCATCGAAAGTCTAAGGGATGTATGCCGACGCCGTATTTCACGAGCAACCTGACTGGTCGAAACGGCCAGGGCGTCGTCTTGCCCTAAATTTCCTTCCCGCAACGCTGGTCGTCGTTGCCGTCCTGATGGCGCTGCGCCTTCCCGTTGTCGAGCAGTCCCTGCCGGCGGCCGAACTGCTCGTCCGCATTCTCGTTGACGATGTCGAGCAGGTCGTCGAGTCGCCCTTTGTTGAACACGTTGAGACACCCGTCGCGGAGCCAGAGCCGGCCGAAGAGGAGCCCGCAGCGTCGCCGCCGGCAACGATGGAGCCGGCTACACCTACCGATCGAACTGACTGGTATGCCGAGATCCCCGATGCGGTTGCGGCTTACCAGGACTCGTTGCCGCGCGAGTACTCGATTAACCCGGGAATGGACGAACGGCGCGAGGAGGCCGCGGAGCGGTTCTATCCGAGTCGCGCGCCGGTGAAGCGGCCGATCTGGGAAAACGTCGAGAAGGACACGCTCGGCCGCACGATCCTTGTCAGTGGCGATTGCCACCGCGTGCTCGACGACCCCAACGTCGGCAGTCGGGACAAGTTTCTGACCTTCGACCAGTACTTCGTGTTCTGCAGCAAGAGCAACCGCGCGCCGCAGGAACTCGGCTTCGTCAAAGAGCTTCGAAACCGTCGAGAAGGCCAGGTTCGATACGGGCACCCAGCTGTTGAATAACGCGCGTTGCGCAGTGCGTGCCGTATTGGGCGCAATGGCTCAGCGGCAGGTCGTTCGCCCAGCCGTATAAAAAGCCTGCCGCATACGCGTCGCCCGCGCCGGTCGTGTCGACGACATTGTCGACGTGGGTGGCGGACTGGATGACATGCTCGTCGCCGCGCACAATCACCGAGCCTTTTTCCGATCGCGTGATAGCGAACAGGGTGTCGCGCTGCTGCAGCAGCTCGATCGTTTCCTCGATACCGGGAGTGTCGAGCAGCGCATAAACCTCATCTTCATCGGCAACGATGATGTCCGTGTCGTTTTCGACGAATGAGACGAACGAATCCTTATGGCGCTCGACGCAGAAGGAATCCGACAGCGACAGGGCTACCCGCGCGCCGGCCGCATGCGCGATGTCAGCGGCTTTCTTTGCCAGCGCCGGCCCTTCCGCGATATCCCAGACATACCCTTCGATCAGAATGGCTCGCGGGGCACCGATCGTGTCCTCGGTGATGTCGACGAGGCCGAGCTCCGTGCATGCGCCGAGGTAGGTCTGCATCGTGCGTTGGCCGTCGGCCGTGATCAGCACGTGGCTCCGCGCAGTAGGCGCGCCATCCGCCGCCTTGGGCAGACGGATATCGACGCCAAGTGATTTCATATCGTGATTGAAGATGCGGCCAAGCTGGTCATCCCGTACCTTGCCGATGTAGGCGGTTTCGCCTCCCAGGTTGGCGAAGCCGGCAACCGTGTTCGCCACCGAACCGCCGGACATCTCGGTCGCGGGCCCCATCTTGTTGTAGATGTCGTGGGCACGATCGAGATCGATCAACGTCATCGAGCCAGGCTCCGCACCGATGGTCTCGAGGAAGTTGCCGTCCACGTGCGAGAGCACGTCGACGATGGCATTACTGATGCCGAGGAGCTGAACGTTGTCGCTCATCATGATGTCCGGGAATTGAAACGGCGCATAGCCTACACTGCGTTGCCAGGAATTGATATGGCGAAAACGGCGGCAGGACGGTATCGTCGTCAGGCCTGAAGGAGCACGCCATGAGAAAGTCAGGAAGCCTGCTGATACCGCTGACCCTGATCATGATCTACTACGCGCTCTGGGTTGTGCTGTTAGTCATCATGCTGCGGCGCTACCCGGGGCTTGGGGAGTACATTCCGCTCGGTGGCGTCGGTGA
>JASJCM010000068.1 GCA_030065985.1 Woeseiaceae bacterium
ATTTTGTTCCTATACTAACCGAATGTCAGATCATGAATGCACTAACGGCAAAGATTTTGGTTAGCGACGAGCGTCCATCCGCTCGCGCTCGCGCGCTGCTCCAGGAAATGACGCTGGCCGAAAAGATCGGTCAGATGAGCCAGGTTGAGGCGACACACGGCTATCCGCCCGAGTACCTTGGCGAGCGGCTGCGTGCGGGCCAGGTTGGTTCCGTAATCAATAACGTTGACGTTGAGATCGTCAACGAGTTGCAGCGTATTGCCGTCGAAGAGAGTCGGCTTGGCATCCCATTGCTGGTGGGACGCGACGTCATTCACGGTTTCAAGACGATCATGCCGATTCCGCTCGGACAGGCCGCGACCTGGAACCCCGAGCTTGTGCGCGAAGGCGCGCGCGTGGCTGCGCTCGAGGCATCGCGATGCGGCGTGAACTGGACGTTCGCGCCGATGATCGACATCTCGCGTGATCCGCGTTGGGGCCGGATCGCCGAAAGTCTCGGCGAAAGCGTGCTGCTGACCAATGAGCTTGGCGCTGCGATGGTGCAGGGTTTCCAGGGCGACGACCTTGGCGAGCAGGGGTCAATTGCCGCGTGTGCGAAGCACTTCGCAGGCTATGGCGCCGTCGAGAGCGGGCGTGACTACGCAACCACCAACATCCCCGACACCAAGCTGCGCAATGTCTACTTCCGGCCTTTCCATGCCGCAGTTGATGCCGGTGTGTCGACGTTGATGACATCGTTCTCCGACCTCAGCGGAGTGCCGGCCACGGGCAACAGCTACATCCTTGACGACGTTCTGCGCGGCGAGTGGGGCTTCGAAGGCTTTGTGGTCAGCGACTGGGATTCTATTCGACAGCTGCAGATTCACGGTCTGACCGAGAACGACAAGGAATCCGCCTACGAAGCCGCCAATGCGGGTGTCGACATGGAGATGGCCGGGGATGCTTACAGCGGTCACTTGATGAGCCTCGTTGAGGAGGGTCGCGTCGAACTCGAAACGATCGACCGCGCCGTGCTGAGCATCCTGACGTTGAAATTCAGTCTTGGCCTGTTCGAAAACCCGCTCATCGACCCTGACTCGCTTCCGGAGTTTGGCAGCGATCGAGCCCTGGCCGCGGCTCGTGAAGCCGCGCTGCAGAGCGTCGTCTTGCTCAAGAACGACGATGCCGCGCTGCCGCTGACGAAGTCGGCACTGAAGTCATTGGCCATCATTGGCCCGCTGGCCGATGCGCCTTACGAGCAGCTCGGCACCTGGATCTTCGACGGCGACGAGGGACTCAGCGTTACGCCGCTGCGGGCGATCCAGGACATGGTCGGCGACGAGGTCGACCTGCGTTACGTTCGCGCGATGCACAATTCCCGGGGCCGTGTGAACCCGGAATTCGATGTTGCCGTTGAAGCGGCTGCCGAGTGCGATGCTGCACTGCTGTTCCTTGGCGAGGAGTCGATTCTTTCAGGCGAAGCACATTCGCGTGCCGATATTGACCTGCCTGGCGACCAGGTTGAGCTCGTGCGTCGTGTGCGCGCGACGGGCAAGCCGGTTATTGCCGTGATTCTGGCCGGACGACCGTTGACACTGTCCAATGTCGTCGACGAGGTCGATGCCATCCTGTACGCGTGGCACCCCGGTACCATGGGTGGTCCTGCAATTGCAGACCTGGTGTTCGGTGTCGAAGCGCCTTCCGGCAAGCTGCCGGCGACGTTCCCGCGGCTCGTGGGCCAGATCCCGATCTACTACAGCCAGAAGAACGGCGGCAAGCCGCCTTCGCCGGACACCGTCGTGCATATCGATGACATCGATACCTTTGCGCCACAGACATCTCTCGGCATGAGCGCGTTTCACCTCGATACCTGCTTCACGCCGCTGTTCCCGTTCGGTCACGGCCTCTCTTACACGGAGTTCGCGTACGACAACATTCGCGTTGATGCAGAGGAAATTCGTGTTGGCGATACCGTCACGGTTAGCATTGATCTCAGCAATCGTGGCGATATGGAAGCCGAAGAGGTCGTGCAGCTTTATACGCGAGACCTCGTTGCCAGTATCACGCGCCCGGTAAAAGAGTTGAAAGGTTTCCGACGGGTACGCCTTGCGCCCGGCGAGACGCAGACCGTGAGTTTCGACCTGCACACTGACGACCTGAAGTTCTACGGCAGAGACGGCAAACACCGGGTTGAGCCCGGCCTGTTCTATGCGTGGATCGCGGGTAGCTGCGACGCCGAGTGGCGCACAGAATTTCGAGTCGTTGATTAAGGCGCCGCATTGACTTCCGCCAACCGATTCACCATTACCGTCGCGATTATCGTCGCGCTGGGCGGTTTCCTGATGGGCTTCGATGCGTCGGTGATTTCCGGCGTCGTTGGCTTCATCGAGACCGAGTTTGAGCTGACACGATTGCAGCTCGGCTGGTCTGTTGCGTCCCTGACGCTGACAGCGACACTCGCGATGATGATTGCCGGACCCATCAGTGATCGCTTCGGTCGCCGGCCGGTGCTGATGGTTGCCGCGGCGCTATTCGCCGTGTCCGCAATCTACTCGGCGCTGGCTCCGGATTTCACCTCGCTCGTTATCGCTCGCATGATTGGCGGCTTTGGTGTCGGCGCGGCGCTGATTATCGCGCCAATGTACATCGCCGAGATCGCGCCGCCGGCAATGCGCGGGCGGCTCGTGTCGTTCAACCAGCTCAACATTGTGCTGGGCATCTCGATTGCGTTCTTCAGCAACTACCTGATTCTGAGGCTCGGCCAGTCCGGCCTCGCCTGGGCCGAGTCGCTGCATCTCGGCGAGTGGGCGTGGCGTTGGATGCTGGGTGTCGAGGCGCTGCCGGCAATTCTCTATTTCTTCGCGCTGTTTCTCGTGCCGGAGAGCCCGCGATGGCTGGCGATGCATGGCCGTCGCGATGAAGCGCTGGCGGTCTTCGAGCGCGTCGCCGACAAGGAAACAGCCGCGGCGAACCTCGCCGCCGTGGAACAGAGCATCAGTGATGCCGACGACGTCGACAAAGTAGCGATCCGTGAGCTGTTTGCTCCGGCGATGCGGCTCGTCCTGACGATCGGCATCTCGATCGCAATCTTGCAGCAGATCACGGGCATCAACTCCGTGTTTTTCTATGCGCCAATGATCTTCGAGCAGTCAGGCGTAGGCACAGACGCGTCGTTCATGCAGGCGGTCCTCGTCGGTATTGTGAATCTCGTCTTCACCGTTGCCGCGATGCTGCTGATCGACAAGCTGGGTCGTCGGCCATTGCTTGGCGTGGGTCTCGCCGGCATCGCGACCTGCATGTTAATTCTCTCTTATGGCTTCGGTTCCGCGACGTACACGCTGCGCGCGGATGCGGATCTGCCGGCCGGTGTGGAATCGGAGCTGCTGCGGGATATTTATGACGTCGAGTACGGCAGCGACGTGGAATTTCGCGAGGCGCTAACCGTGGCGCTAGGTGCCGAAGCGTTCAAGAACAACGAATCCGAGCTGATTACGCTGGCCGTTGATCTCAATGCCTCGCTGATCCTGTTCGGCATTCTCGGCTTTGTCGCGAGCTTCGCGATCTCGCTGGGTCCAGTAATGTGGGTCCTGTTCTCCGAGCTGTTCCCCAATCGCCTGCGTGGCCTGGCGATTTCCTTTGCTGGCCTGATCAATTCCGGTGTCAGCTTTGGCGTTCAGCTCGTCTTCCCCTGGGAACTCGAAAACTTCGGCAACTCGCTGACGTTCCTTATCTACGGCGCATTCGCACTGTTCGGGCTCGTGCTGATGCTGCGCATACTGCCGGAGACCCGGGGCCGCTCACTCGAAGAGCTCGAGGACATTCTCGTCAGGAAATAAGTATGAAGTACTTATCCGCTTTACTGGTTCTCATTGTCATGACTACGGCCTGCACCTCTTCCAGCGATAACGCCCCGGCTGCCGACGATGCGGGGTATTCGCAGCAGCCGAGTGACCTGTTGAATGGCGAGGTCATGGCGATGGCCTATTCGGGCTTCCGAATGGGCCAGCACCCGGACCGGGGCAACGGCGCGAACAACCCGAGCCGTGAGGAGATTCTCGAGGACCTGCAGATTCTCGTCGATCACGACTTCACGCTCTTACGCATGTATGACGTAGGCGAGAATACTGTGGACACGCTCGAGGTCATCGAAGAGCACAATCTGCCCGTCAAAGTCCTGCTGGGTATGTGGTTGCGTGCCGAGGTCTCCAACCATGAGGGTTGCCCGTGGCTTGACGAGCCGATTCCCGATGAGGTGCTCGCGGCAAACAAGATCGAAAACCAGCAAGAGGTAGATCGCGGCATCGAACTGGCGGAGCGATTCTCCGACGTTGTCGTTGCCATCAACGTTGGCAACGAGGCGCTTGTCGAGTGGAACGACCACATGGTGCCGTTGGAACAGGTCATTGCCTACGTGCGGCAGGTCAAGGCGGCCGTATCCCAGCCAGTGACGGTGGCAGACAATTACGAATGGTGGATCGCCGACGGTGCGCCGCTTGCGGCCGAGGTCGATTTCCTCGGCGTGCACACGTATCCCGCGTGGGAGAGCAAGACAATCGACGAGGCGCTGGCCTACACGATCGAGAATATCGAGGACGTGCATGCGGCTCTGCCTGGCAAGCCGATCGTGATTCTCGAGGCCGGCTGGGCGACGACAGCGCTGGAGTTTCCGGAGCAGGCCAGCGAAGCCAACCAGGAGCGCTACTACGACGAGATCCTCGAATGGGCGACGGCATCCAACACCACCGTGTTCTTCTTCGAGGCGTTCGACGAACCCTGGAAAGGCAATCCCGACAACGCGGATGGCGCCGAGAAGCACTGGGGCATCTTCTTTGTTGATCGTACGCCCAAACAGGTTATGCAGTAGGATCGTGACGCTGTGGCTACCCTCAAGAGCATTCCGCGAGCTTCGCTGCGCGGGCTGCGCACGTTCTGTGTCGCGGCTCGCTACGAGAGCTTTCGTGTCGCCGCTGACGAACTCTTCATAACGTCGTCCGCGGTCAGCCACCAGATCAAGGGCCTCGAGGAGGAGCTGGGTCTGCAGCTGTTCGATCGCGGCACGCGCGAAATCAAACTGACCGAAGCAGGCAGTTCTCTGTACGAAGAGCTGGCACCACTGATGGACAAGCTGGACGCCGTGCTCGCAGAGCATCGCAAGTCGGGACAACGGAAGTCGGTTCGCATCTCCGTGCAGCCGTTTTTCGCGAGTGAATTCTTCGTGCCGCGGCTCAGCGAGTTCACGGAGCAGCATCCCGATATCGATATCCAGGTCGGCACATCGGACGAGAGTGCGGAGAAACACCCGGCCGATGCGGACCTCTCGATTCGTCTGTTTCGTTCTCCGCCGTCCGGCTACCGCGCCGACCTGCTGTTTCCGCTGCGCATGGTTCCCGCAGGGTCGCCCGCATTCAAGAAGTCGCTCGTGGTGCAGAAGAAGCAGATCAAGAGCGCCTTCCCGCTCATCGTCCACGAGACCCGGCCCAAAGCCTGGAAGAACTGGTCGAAGTCGACCGGCATCCAGATTCCGGAGGACAGCAAGGTGACGCGCCTCGATTCGATGATCGCCGTGGTCCGCGCGACGGAGCAGGGCATCGGCGCCGCGCTCGTGCCGGTGCCGATCGCCGACCTGTGGTTCAAACAGGGCAGCATCGTTCGTCTGTTCAAGCAGGAGCTGGTCGCCAACGTGTCGTATTACCTGGTCTCGCGTGAGGACCGCGACGGCGATCCGGCCGTCGAAACACTGCGTAGCTGGATCCTCAAAAAGTTCGCCGAGCAGGGCTGAATTTTCCTCATCTCCGGGTTGAATTCTTTCCGTTTGTGGAAAACGGGAAGCGCCCTTACCTTGTCATCGTCCGGAGGGGAAATTCCCCCCGACGGGCTTGGGCAAAAGACCTCATCAAGGAGATAAGGCAATGAAAAACTTAGTGAAAAAACGGATGGACGCATTCTCGCTGGCGCTTGGAGGCGTCGCTGCGAAGAGTGCTTACGTCACCATGCCGATCGTCGCCAGTGACCGCATCAACGCGGCCTGGGACGAAAAACTGCGCAAAGGGTCAGCGGAGAGCAATCCGGACCTGGCGCCCGAAGGGGCGTGTGCAGGCTGGGCAACGTGACATGAAAACAATTACACTCCAACTCACACACTGAAAGCCGGGCATTCGCCCGGCTTTTTTGTTCAGG
Organism: Woeseiaceae bacterium; assembly: GCA_030065985.1. Classification (GTDB taxonomy): domain Bacteria; phylum Pseudomonadota; class Gammaproteobacteria; order Steroidobacterales; family Woeseiaceae; genus UBA1847. Next base: position 6,157 of record JASJCM010000068.1, read on the forward strand.
GGTGCACCAAAACAGTGCCTGCACCGAGCCCGGGCAGTTACAAACTGTTACGAATTCAACCTAAATTGACAACGCTGTCATCTTTCGATATACCTCACTATCAAGAACAGAAAAACTAAAGCTTTTCTGCATTTCCGTATTGAGGGGGAAATCTATGATGCTTCGTTCGCGAAGGATGCTGCGCTATGCACTTCCGTTTGCTTCCCTGTGGCTGTTGTCCGCCTGCACCGATAACGATCGTCCGCAACCGCTGACCGATGTGGATGTCATCGAAATCCCGGCGGCTGACGTCAACAATCAGCAGAACACCAACATCGCCAACCCAACGCTGTTGCTTCCCGCCACCAATGAGGTATCCCCGGGAGACACATTGACGCTGGTCTGGAGCGAAGAATTCGACGGCCCGAATATTGACCCCGAGACCTGGTTTTTCGCAACGGGTGACGGCAGCGAAGTTGGGCTCCCGGGCGGCTGGGGCAACAACGAATTGCAGTATTACCTACCCGATAACGCCATGATCGTAAACGGCGTGCTCCAGATTACCGCGCGACGTGAGACTGCGGGCGGGCTCGACTACACCTCGGCCAGGATCAATACGGAAGACCGTTTCGCATTCCGGTACGGCCGCATCGAAGCCAACATTAAATTGCCGGCAGGTCAGGGTATCTGGCCTGCATTCTGGATGCTGTCGCAGGACAGCGATTACCTTTGCACCGCATTCCCCAGCCAGAATGACGGCGAAGATGCCTGCAGATGGGCGGCCATCGGCGAGATCGACATTGTCGAAGCTGTAAACCTCGACGGTACTGGCGAAAACGAGATTTTCGGCACGATCCATTACGGCGGCGAGTTCCCTTACAACACCAGCACGGAAACCAAATTCACACCGAGTGCTGACGTGACGGAAAATTTCCACCGCTACGCAGTTGAATGGGATTCCGACGAGATCCGTTGGTATTTCGATGGCCAACTGTACGCAACACAGAACTCGTGGTTCTCGACGGCAGACAATGGTGGCCCCGGCGCACCGTTCAACCAACCGTTTCATATTCTCTTGAACGTTGCGGTTGGCGGTAACTTCCCGGGTTCGCCGAACGGCACCACGCCATTTCCGGTAACCATGGAAGTCGACTGGGTAAGAGTCTATTCGGGCGAGCCGTAAACGGCTGCGACCGACGTTGGAATCAGAAGAAATTTCTGAATAACAAGTGGCGCGCAGTTGCTGATATGAGTGATGCGCGTCACCAAAGCGATCCAAGAAGTCGCACTTAAATTAGATATTCACGCAGAGAGCTAAACTCATGCACGCAGAATCAATCATGCGCAAAATTCGCATCCTGACCTTCATTCTCCCGGCGCTTGCGCTCGCGAGCTGCAGCACGGGCGACGGTCCCGAATCGATCGCCAACACGCCGGCGACGCCTTTGCCGGATCTGCCAGCTGGATTCTGCGACGCGATCAACTTCGAACTGCTCTGCGAGTTGCCGCCGATCACGAATTTCGCTTCGGGCTTCACGGATGTCATCGATAACCCGGATAAGAGCGGCATCAATACGAGCGAACGAGTCGCGCGTATGCAGAAGTTCCAAAACCCGGTCGAGTTTTTCGGCGGTTCCAGACTGGATCTGGCGTCTCCCGTCACCTTCGACGGCGCTGCTACGTTCCAGGCTTACACGATCAAGGTCTGGTCCTCGCGTCCAGTCTCGCTCCTGCTCAAGGCAGAAGAGAATACTGACGGCACGGGAGGCATCGGGCGCGTCAAAGGGCACACCGGCAGCGGCACGTGGGAAGAGCTCTGCTATGAATTTGCCGGTACGACCCTAACCAACCAAGTTCTCGGCATCACGGTGATCTTCGACAACGGTGTGCAGGGCGCCGCGGACCTGGATCCGGATAACTGGACATTCTTCTATGACGACATCACGCTCGTCGAGAACTGCCCGCCGGGCCCGCCGACAGAGCTGCCCGTCGATTTCGAGAACGATCCTTTCGATTACAGCTTTGGTCCGGATGCCGGATTTGAGGGCGCGTTCGCGTCGGTCGTAACGAACCCGGATCAGAGTGGCATTAACACGAGTTCGCAGGTAGCGCGCATGGTGAAGGCGGCTGCTGCCAGCGGCCTGACATTTGGTGGTGCAACGCTGGAGCTCGATACCTTTGCGGATGTTGAGGCAGGCAGTTCGTTCTCGATGAAGGTCTGGGCGACGCGACCAGTGCCTGTCTTGTTCCAGCCGGAACCGCAGGGTCCGGGTAGTGGCATCGAGGTGACGCACGGCGGAACAGGTTGGGAAGAGCTGATATTCCCGCTGCCGGCACTTGCGGGCACCGTTGAAGGCTTCACGATCATCTTCGACGTCAATGTGCTTGGCGACTTCGACAACAACCCTGACGACTGGACGTTCTACTTCGACGACATCACCTTGCTTCCGCCGGGCACCGGCGGTGGTGGTGGCGGCGGCGGCGGCGGCGGCGGCGGCGGCGGTGGCGGTGGCGCCGGCGCGGGCGTTACGCCGGACTTCGTGCTGTTTGGCACGACGGCCGCTGCAGATGCTGCCATTCCGGCTGCGCCGGAC
>JASJCM010000069.1 GCA_030065985.1 Woeseiaceae bacterium
ATGTGCAGACCGCCGGCTTCGATGACTTTGTTATGCCGCTCCTGCCACTGCTGGCGAACGACCTCGCGCTCACCTTCGGCTTCAACGTCGGCCAGTGCCGCATCGAGGCTGCCGCCCAGCACGATATCCGTACCGCGGCCTGCCATATTCGTCGCAATCGTGATCGAACCGGGGCGACCCGCATTCTGCACGATCATGGCCTCGCGTTCGTGCTGCTTGGCGTTCAGGACCTCATGCTTGATCTTTTTCTTCTTCAGGAAATTCGACAACAGTTCTGAGGCTTCGATGGACGTTGTGCCGACCAGCACGGGCTGGCCGCGCTCGGTGCAGTCAACGATATCCTCGACAATCGCGTCGTACTTGTCTCCCTCCGTGAGGTAGACAAGGTCCGGCTGATCGTCGCGAACCATCGGCTTATGCGTCGGGATCACGACGACCTCGAGTCCATAAATCGACTGGAATTCGAACGCCTCCGTGTCCGCGGTACCAGTCATGCCCGACAGGTTGTTGTAGAGGCGGAAGTAATTCTGGAACGTGATCGATGCGACCGTCTGGTTTTCCTGCCGAATCGAAACGCCTTCCTTCGCCTCGACAGCCTGGTGCAGACCGTCACCCCAGCGGCGTCCGGGCATCGTGCGGCCCGTGAACTCATCGACGATAACGACTTCGCCTTCGGTGATGATGTAATCGACATCGCGCTGGTAGATCGAATGCGCGCGCATCGCTGCCTGCAGGTGATGCAAGAGGCGGATGTTACCCGCGTCGTAGAGACTCTCGTCCTGCTCGAGGAGACCGGAGTTGGCCATCAGCCCCTCGACCTTGGTGAGACCTTCTTCGGTCAGGTGCGCCTGTTTAGCCTTGAGATCGAGCGTGTAATCGCCGCGTGGCAGGAAACGTACCTTTACGGGCTTCTGGTCGCCGTCGACGAGGACGATGTCTGCCTCGTTCTGATCAGCCAGCGTCACGGCCTCGTCCAGCGTCATCTCCGCATCGCCACGGTCCTGCAGCAATACGCGGTTTGCCGGCACGTCGTAATTGGTGGGCTCTTCGGTTTCTTCCTGCGCCGTGAGCTTCGGAATGAGTTTGTTGACCTGCGCATACAGCTCGGTGCTGGCCTCGGCCGGACCCGAGATGATCAATGGCGTCCGCGCTTCATCGATCAGGATCGAATCGACTTCGTCGACGATGCCGAAGTTGAGCTTGCGCTGGACTTTGTCATCCAGCGTGAACGCCAGGTTGTCGCGCAGATAGTCGAAGCCCAGCTCGTTGTTCGTCGCATAGGTGATATCGGCGGCGTAAGCGGCACGCTTCTCTTGCTGCGGTTGGCCCGACTTGGATACGCCTACCGTTAATCCGAGGAATTCGTAGATCGGCCGCATCCAGTCGGCGTCGCGCTGTGCGAGGTATTCGTTGACGGTGACGACATGCACGCCGTCGCCGCTAATCGCATTCAGATAGGCGGGCAGCGTCGACATCAGCGTTTTACCTTCACCGGTGCGCATTTCGGCGATGTTGCCGTCATGCAGAACCATGCCGCCGATGAGCTGAACGTCGAACGGTCGCAGACCCAGGGTGCGAACCGATGCTTCGCGGGCAACGGCAAAGGCCTCCGCCAGCAGTTCGTCGAGCGTCTCGCCTTCCGCATAGCGACTGCGGAATTCGTCCGTCTTCGCCTTGAGCGTCGCGTCGTCAAGCGCCTGCAGACCCTCCTCGAGGGAATTGATCTTCTTTACGACTTTGCCGTACTGGCGCAGCATGCGCTGATTGCGGCTGCCGAATAAACGAGTCAGGAAATTGGCCACGCGGGCTCCCGGGTCAAACAAAGGCCGCTATTCTACGGCCAATTGAACGTCAATGTCGCGATTTATGGGCGATTTTGGCGATCACAAGCCCGCAGTGAATCATGCCGGCGGCGACGGCAGGAAAAGTCTCTTTGCGGGGGGTTCAGGCGGCTATTTCGAGGATTCGCGAATGAACTTGACCGGGTTGACCCGGCGACCGTTATGCAGCACCTCGAAGTGCAGGTTCGGGCCGGTCGCCCTGCCGGTCTTGCCCATCAGTGCAATGATCTGGCCTTTCCTGACCTCGTCACCGACGTTGACGAGGTTCTCGGAATTGTGCGCGTAGCGCGTGGCGTAACCATTACCGTGGTTGATCTCGACCATGATGCCGAAGCCGAAGCGATCGCCGGACCAGCTGACGACACCGTCCGCGACAGCCATTATCTCGTCGCCCATCTTGCCAGCGAAGTCGATGCCCGTGTGGTTGGCCGGTTTGCCGGTGAAGGGATCGATACGACGTCCGAAATAAGACGACAGCCAGCCTGACTTGACGGGGCGGCCCTGCGGATATACGCGCTCGCTCAGGTTCTGGTTCATGATCACCGACTCGAGCACGGCGAGCTGCGCTTCACGATTGTCGAGCTGGTAGCCGAGCGATGTCATCGCTTCGACGACTTCCGAAACCGGCACGTTCGAACCCGCGGACATCGGTTCTTCGGGACCACCGAGCGCGGGCTCGGCGTCGAAATTGAATTCGCCGTCGTCAATGTCAGCCATCTCGGTCAGGCGACGACCGACGGCATCGAGACGAATCATGCGAGCGTTCATCTGCGCGATGCGTACTGCGAGTGCATCGAGGGTATCCTCATTGCCCTGGCGAATCGCGTTGATCGTCTCGCGCTGTTCAACGAGCTGCTCGTTGAGGTCGGTCAGTTCTGACGTGCTGACCCCAGATCCCGTTGCCGACGAGTACCAGTGGCCGCCCGCAAAACCGATCGTCATGACGAACGCGACGGCAACGACAGCAGCCAGGCCTGCCAGTGGGCCTGACAGTGTTAGCTGACGGGGTTTACCGAACCCCTTGCCGAAGATTACAACGTTCATCTGTGACGCCCCGGGCGCGTAAATACAGTCTCGTGACTTGCGTAGCAAGTTGCGGTGCCATGAACATCGCCAGGGCCGCATATTCGCGTTCTTGTTGTCTTGCTGTCCCTGCTCAATTCGGTAGCCCCGCTGTCCGGATAGACCCCGCCCGGACCGGTGGTTTTGCGTCCCCACCTCGCGGTAGGTTTGCCCTTTTCGTGTGCGACAATATGCATAATGTCGGTTTTCATTACAAGGCTGTGACTCCCACTGACGGCGCGGTCTCGCCAGCAGAGCCCGAAATCGCTAACTGCGTCACATTTTTATGGCCCAAAATGACCTCAAAAAGCTCTTAAATCCCAATAATGACGGGGAGTTAGCGGGGGTTATCCGCCGTGCCCGCGAAATGGGAGAGCTGACGCACGTTTTGTGCGACAGCCTGCCTGACGAGTACGCGGGCGCCATCGCCGCGGCCAACCTCCGGGACGACGGGAGCCTGGTTGTGATCGCAACCTCGCCGGCATGGGCCAGCCGGCTGCGGTATGAAACGGATACGCTGCTCTCAGCCGCCCGGAATGCGGGCTGCGAAGTCAGCCAGTGCAGGGTTCGCGTGACGCCTCAGGCGTAAACGGGCGTTGCGTAGGAAATGGGGGCCTTCTTCGGGTCCTTGAAAGTGACTTCCTCGAAGCTGGATTCGTCGGCGAGCATGGCCCGCAGCAATTTGTTGTTGAGGTCGTGCCCGGATTTGTAGGCGCGTAGCTCACCGATCAGACTGTGGCCCAGCAGGTAGGCATCGCCGATCGCATCGAGAATCTTGTGGATCACGAATTCGTTCGCGTAACGCAGGCCGTCCTCGTTGAGGATACGGTAGTCGTCGAGGACAATCGCATTGTCCATGCTGCCGCCCAGCGTCAGATTGCGTTCGCGCAGTGCTTCGACGTCGCGCAGGAAACAGAACGTGCGGGCACGACTGACTTCCTTGAGGAACGACGTTGACGAGAAATCGATCGTCGCGTGCTGGCTCAGCTTGTTGAACACGGGGTGGTTGAAGTACACCTCGAAATTCACCTTGAAGCCATTAAACGGCCGCAGCTCGGCCCACTTGTCGCCGTCCTCGACGCGCACTGTCTTCTTGATGCGGATGAACTTCTTGGCCGCGTTCTGTTCCTCGATACCTGCCGATTGCAGCAGAAAGACGAACGGGCCGGCACTGCCATCCATGATGGGCACTTCGGACGCTGAAAGGTCGACATGCACATTGTCGATGCCGAGGCCGGCCAGCGCCGACATCAGGTGCTCAACCGTCGCCACCTTGACGTCGTCCTTGACCAGCGTAGTCCCGAGCATCGTCTCACCCACAAGCCGAGGATCGGCAGGGACGTCAACAGGATGATCGAGATCGACACGGCGGAACGTGATGCCGGCATTTTCAGCGGCCGGGCGCAGAGTCATGTAGACCTTCTCGCCCGAGTGCAGGCCGACGCCGGTTGCCCGGATGGCGGTTTTGAGAGTGCGTTGTCTCAGCATGTCGCGCGCAAGATTATCACAGACTAAAAAAAATCGACAAGAATTAGATGGTTAGCGCATTGCCGTCGAACTTTGTCGAGAAGTTGGCCTTCGCGGGAAGGCAGGGGGCCGGCCCGGGCAGTCCCGGGCCGGCTAAGCGGAGGAGGCGCCCGCCGGTGAGTGAGTAGCACCGCGGGCGGTCGCCCTGCCTCAGGCCGCTCTCGCACATCCAAGTGCTGCGCAGCACAGGACGTCCATGCCCTAGTCAGCCTGGCGCCGCAGGAAGGCCGGGATATCCAGCAACTCTTCCTGCAGGCCTGCTTCCTCGATGCCATCACCCACGGCGCGCTTGCGCTGTACCGTCGGCTTGTCCAGCGTGTGGTAGTTCGGCTCCGTCGCCTGCGCCTGCGTGCGACGCACGATGCGCATCGGCGATTCGGCATTCGATGCCTGTTGTCCCAGACCCGTCGCGACGACCGTAACGCGAATGCGGTCGGTCATCTCCGGATCGATCACCGTGCCCACAACCACGGTCGCATCGTCGGACGCGAATTCCTTCACCGTTGCGCCGACCTCCTGGAACTCGCCGATTGACAGGTCCATGCCTGCCGTGACGTTGACCAGGATACCGTTGGCGCCGGCAAGATTGATGTCCTCGAGCAGCGGGCTCGACACGGCCGACTCGGCCGCCTCGCGCGCTCGATCCTCACCTTGCGACACGCCCGTGCCCATCATCGCCATGCCCATCTCGGACATGACTGTGCGGACATCCGCGAAGTCGACGTTGATCAGTCCGGGACGCGTGATCAGTTCAGCGATGCCCTGGACAGCACCCTGCAGGACCTGGTTGGCCGAACGGAACGCGTCCAGCAGTGTCGTCTCACCGCCGAGAACGGTCAGCAGCTTTTCATTCGGAATCGTGATCAGCGAATCGACGTACTTGCCCAGCTCGCCAATACCGTGATCGGCGATCTGCATGCGTTTGCCGCCTTCCATCAGGAACGGCTTGGTCACAACGGCTACCGTCAGGATGCCGAGCTCCTTTGCGACCTGCGCAACGATGGGCGCTGCACCGGTTCCGGTACCGCCACCCATGCCAGCCGTGATGAACAGCATGTCAGCACCTTCGATGACCTCGTGAATCCGGTCACGATCTTCCATTGCAGCCTGACGACCGATGTCCGGATCGGATCCGGCGCCAAGACCTTTCGTAATGTTGCAGCCGATCTGCAACGAGGTCCGCACTCGCGAGCCCTTGAGCGCCTGCGAGTCCGTATTGGCGCAGATGAAGTCCACGCCCTCGATACCGGTGTCGACCATGTGACCGACGGCGTTGCCGCCGCCACCACCGACTCCGATGACTTTGATCACAGCACTCTGGCTGTGTGCATCCATTAGTTCGAACATTGAGTCTTCCTCCGCTTAATTTCCCTGTGGGGCACTCACTTAACCCCGGTCCAACAAAAAAAAATGATTAGAAATGACCCTGGAACCATGACCTCATGCGTTCCCAGATCTCGCCCATGCTGCCGCCGATCGGTGTTGACCGACGGTCGCGACGGGACAGGTTTTCGTAGCCGTACAGCAGCAGCCCTACGCCCGTGGCGTGGATCGGATTGCTGACGACATCCACTAGTCCGTCGACGTACTGCGGCGCGCCGAGCCGTACGGGCATGTGGAACACTTCTTCTGCGAGCTCGACGGCACCTTCCATCTTCGCGCTGCCGCCCGTGATGACGACGCCGGCCGCGATGAGCTCTTCGAAACCGCTGCGGCGCAGTTCGTCGCGCACGAGGCCGAAAAGCTCTTCGTATCGGGGCTCAACGATCTCGGCGAGCGTCTGCCGGGCAAGCCGGCGCGGTGGCCGGTCGCCGACGCTGGGTACTTCGATCGTCTCGTCGGGGTTCGCCAGCTGCGACAAGGCGCAGGCATACTTGATCTTGATCTCCTCGGCGTATTGCGTCGGCGTGCGCATCGACACCGCGATGTCGTTCGTCACCTGGTCGCCGGCAATCGGAATCACGGCCGTGTGCTGAATCGCGCCGCCCAGGAACACGGCGATATCGGTCGTCCCGCCACCGATATCGACGATGCAGGAGCCAAGCTCCTTCTCATCGTCGGTCAGCACCGCATAGCTCGATGCGAGCTGCTCGAGCACAATGTCGTCGACTTCGAGGCCGCAACGCTGCACGCACTTCACGATGTTCTGGGCCGCGCTTTCCGCGCCCGTCACCATGTGGACTTTTGCCTCAAGCCGCACGCCAGACATACCGACCGGTTCGCGAATCCCTTCCTGGTTATCAATCAGGAATTCCTGCGGCAGGATATGCAGAATCTTCTGATCCGCCGGGATAGCGACGGCACGTGCCGCGTCAATGACACGATCAACGTCGCCGGCGCTGACTTCCGAGTCGCGGATCGCGACGATGCCGTGCGAATTCAGGCTGCGCACGTGGCTGCCCGCAATGCCCGTATAGACCGAGTGAATGTCACAACCGGCCATGAGCTCGGCTTCCTCAACCGCGCGCTGGATCGAGTGCACGGTCGATTCGATATTGACGACGACGCCCTTCTTGAGTCCGCGCGACGGGTGCGAACCGATGCCGACAACCTCAATGTTGCCTTCCTCGTTCACTTCGCCGACGATCGCGACGACCTTGGACGTGCCAATGTCGAGCCCGACGATCAGGTTCTTGTCAGGACGTTTGGACATTCACTCCGTTCCTCTGGATGCGAGCATCTTCTGCCCGTCCTCGTCCGGATCGGCGACCGGCGTTTGCGAACCACCTTTCCAGCCAATCGTGAAACCGTTGCCATAGCGCATGTCGACGTAATCGATATCGCCCGCGCGGCCGGTGATGATGTTTGCGACCACGTCGAGAAACAGGTCGGTGCGTTCGCCGACATCGCGACGCCCAAGGCGCACCTCGATACCGTTCGACAGAGTCATCTGCCATGAACCGCGCGCATCAAGATGAACGCGCCGCAGGTCGAGGCCGACGGGAATAAGCTGGTCACGTACCTCGAGATAGCGGCGGGCGACCTCTGCCGAGCGGTCGTCAGGTCCGGACAACCTGGGCAACTCGGCAGGCAGATGCTGTGCAGATTCCACAAACAACTCACCACGCGTATTCAACAGCCCGCGTTCACCCCAGATTGCGGCCGGCACCTGTTCCGTCACGGTGATCGAAACGCGACTCGGCCAGCGGCGTGCGACGCGCGCCTGGTCGATCCACGGAAGCGACACGAGCTCGGCCCGAATCCGGCCAAGATCTGCACCGAGAAAACCTTTCTCGATTTCATCGCTCATGGCCTCTTCGATCTGCAAGGCCGTTACGCGTTGGAAAGGACCGCTGATCTCCAGCGAGGAGATTTGCCGGTCGAGCATGACCAGGGTCAACTGGTATGTCGCAACCACGATCGCGATCGCAACAAGCGGCGTCACGATGCGACCGATGCGCAGCTTCGGCATCGTGAACTTCTTCGCCTTCGACGTCTTGCGGCGTCTGGCCTGCTTACGCGCCATTAGCAGCCACCTCCACAGTCTGTTGTGCTTCGTCTGCGACAAAGCTCGTCTCAAGAATGCGCCAGCACAGTTCCTCGAAATCGATACCGTCCTGGTTTGCGGCCATCGGCACGAGGCTATGGCTCGTCATGCCGGGCACTGTGTTTACTTCGAGCACCAGGGGTTGGCCGTCGTCCCCTGTCATGAAGTCGACGCGCCCCCAACCCGAGCAGCCGAGCTCACGGAATGCGGCAACCGCGAGGTCGGCATAGATCGCCTCCAGCTCTTCGGATTCCGTGCCCGGGCAGATGTACTCAGTGCGGTCGGATTCATACTTGGCCCGATAGTCGTAAAAGACCCTCGGCGTCACGATGCGAATACTCGGCAATGCCCTGCCCTGCAGGACAGAAACCGTGAACTCGTCGCCGGTGATACAAGTTTCGAGCAAGGCCGCATCGTCATATCGCAACGCCGTATCGACGGCAGCATTCAGCTCATCGCGCTCGAAGATCTTCGACATACCCACGCTCGAGCCCTGTCCCGATGGCTTGATAATCAGTGGGAAGCCAAGGTTTTCGGCAGCAACCGACGCGTCCTCGCGCGATTGGACCACCGCGTAGTCGGGAGTCGGGATTCCCGCCGCGCGGAACAGGTGCTTGCTGCGTACTTTGTCCATCGCAATGGCGGACGCCATGACACCGCTCCCGGTGTAGGGCACGTCGAGCCATTGCAGCAATCCTTGAAGGGCACCATCCTCGCCGCCCGGCCCGTGCAGCGCGATCCAGGCACGGTCGAACCCGGCCGCGGCGAAATCGGCCATCGGCTGCTCGGCCGGATCCCAGCCATGAGCATCGACGCCGCGATCCTGCAGTGCCTGCAGCACGGCCGCGCCCGTATTCAGCGATACGTCGCGCTCGCTGGACAGACCGCCGAGGACTACGGCGACACGGCCAAACTCACTGGCACTGGATACGATGCGGCGTTGTTCTGTAAGGCCGCTCATGTCGTTTCCTCGCCGACAATGCGCACTTCGTGGACCAGCTCGATACTGTGCTGCTCGAGCACGGTCCGGCGCACGAGGTCAATCAGGG
>JASJCM010000070.1 GCA_030065985.1 Woeseiaceae bacterium
CTTTTTCTCAGTCCAAAAGTACCAGTTACCTTTAGACTGAGAAAAAGGTAACTGGTACCAAATTAGTTGCTGCCCAGCAGGGTGGTATCGATCAGATCGCACAGGCAGTGAATAACCAGGAGATGCACTTCCTGGATGCGCGCCGTACGTGTCGCCGGAACTCGGATCTCTACATCACCCTCGGCGAAAATATCGGCCATGCGGCCGCCATCGCGGCCCGATAACGCGACGACCTTCATGCCGCGCTCGTGGGCGGCGCCGATCGCACGGATCACGTTCTCGGAGTTACCCGAAGTCGAAATACCCAGCAGCACGTCCTGCGGCTTGCCGAGCGCGCGTACCTGCTTGGAGAAGATCTCCTCGTAGGAGTAATCGTTGCTGATCGATGTCACGGTCGACGCGTCCGTCGTCAACGCCATTGCCGGCAGGCCGGGGCGTTCCATTTCGAAGCGGTTCAGCAACTCGGACGAGAAGTGCTGTGAGTCAGCTGCCGAGCCGCCGTTGCCGCAGCTCAGAATCTTGCCATCGGCGAGCAAGGCGTCGCTCATGACCCGGCCGGCAGCGGCGATGCTCTCGGCTATCGCGTCGGCGGCAGTCTCTTTCGTGGCAATACTCTCGACAAAGTGGTCGCGAACGCGTGCTACTGGGTCCATGGAATCTCCGGACGGGTGTGTGCTGCGGATTCTAACAGGGCTTAAAGCGCCGAGTCATCGGGTCGAAAGGCATCGCGGATCCAGCGAATCGTCGGATGCGCAGTCCCTTCGATCGAGATCACGTCGAAACGCATCGTGAAGTCTGCGAAACGGTCATGACGCGCAGCGAACATCGCTGCCGTGCCAACGAGCTTGCGTTGCTTGCGCGGGTCGACTGTGCTGGACGGACTCGTGAATTGCGACGAACGCCGGCTGCGCACCTCGATAAACGCGAGGCAGTCGCCGTCCAGCATGATCAGGTCGATTTCACCGCCACGGCTGCGGAAATTGCGGGCGACTGGTGTGAGGCCGTGATCACGCAGGTATTCGAACGCAAGCGACTCGGCGCGGCGCCCTACAACTCCTGTGTCCCGGTTTCCCATGGCGATTCGTCGGCGGCGTCGGGTTCGATCACCTGGCCGTCTTCGCTGATGTCGAGAATCGGTCCGCCGACCACTTCCTGGTCCGGCAATGCGATGACTTCGCCGCGCTGGAACTGCGCCCAGGCGAGTCGCCGGTGAACCCGGCCGTTGACGTCGAGAAACAGCTTTCCGGTTGCGCCGTCGATTTCCGTCATGACGCCACCGCGTACCGCGTACAGCGATGCGATCAGGTTGTAGGCGTCATAGCCCATCGCATGCAGCCGGGCGAGACGGCGTTCCTCGGGCCAGTATTCGCCGAACTGCGCAGGGAGATGTTCGATCCAGGGCTGGGGATCGACGACCCACGGCGTGTCCGCGAACATGATGCCGTTCATGTCGGAATTCGATCGGCCATCGAGCGCATTGACGGCAGACGTCGAATAGACCGGGATATCGCCTGAGTAGTGGAACTTCAGCTGTGCTTTCAGCAAGCGCCCGGCAGCAGCATCGGTGGCCAGGAAGATGAAATCGGTATCGTTGCGACGGCGCGGATCAAACTGCACCGGCGCCCCGATGTTGGCGCGCAGTCGCTGATAGCGACGCACGCTGCCGGTTAGCCCCATCAGGTTCTCGATCTCGTTGGAAAAGTCCTGCTTCCCTGGCGTGTAGGTACGATAGTCGAGCAGGCGACCGCCCAGTCCCTCGAATTCGGTCGTGAAACTCGAGAGCAGGCGTCGGCCCCAGCTGTTGTTCGGCACCAGTGCAACACCGCGCGCATAGCCGTCGTTGAGGGCCCGCTGCGCCGCCGAAATCGCCTCGTCTTCCGGCGCCAGCGCGAACTGGTACAGGCCAGGCGGCGCAAGCGTGTCATCGGGCAGGTAGTTCAGTGTCAGTACCGGCACCGGCACGAGAATGTCATTGGCAAGCTCATTGACGCTGCGTTTGAGAAGCGGACCGACCACGAATTCTGCGCCATCTTCGACGGCGGCTGCATACGCAGCGCTGGCGCCGCCCGCCAAGTTGACGTCATAGATGCGCAGACTCTGTCGATCGTCCAGTCCCGACGCCGTTGCGAAGTAAGCGCCAAGAAAGCCGTTCTGTACGGCCTTGCCGGCGCTGGCCGCGCTGCCGGTCAATGGCAGCAGCAATGCAATCTGGCGCGGATAATCGAGCAACATCGTTTCCGGCACTTCGAAGTTGTCCAGCAGCGAGTTGGCAGGGTGCCCGGGATTCTGCTCGCGCCACCGTATTACACCATTGCTCCAGCCCACGCCCTGCTGGCCGGTGGATGCGGCCAGCGAGCCAATGCTCAGCCAGCCCTTGACGACCGGATCGAAACTGAACTCGGCGTAGTTGCGCAACACGGTCGGGTTGCTGACGAGCAGGCCCTGCCACAGGCGCGCGCGATTCTGTTCGATTCCCCGCCGGTCATCGATCCAGGTTTCGCGCTGCATCATCAGTTCGACCGCACGGGCCGGATCCTGCTTCTGAATCCATGCATCGGCTCGAAGTGCCTCGACCCGCAGGCGATCGCGACGCGTCAACGGTTCACGACTCAGCGGTTCGAGCAGATTCAGCGCAAGATCGGGGTCGCCCGAAAACAGGTGGAATGCCGCCTCGTTCGTGCTCCACAGCGGCACCAGCGGACCCGTCATCGGGCGAGCGACGCCCGCCGTTGCGCTTCTTGCCCGCACTACGTCGCCGGCATCGAGGTACTGCTCGACGGCGAGCAGGGTCAGTCGATCGCGTTCGCTGCCTGAGGCGTCCACCGCGAGGCCCATGTACATGCCGGCCGCTTCGGCGTGCTCGCCGGCGCGCGCCAGGCGCTCCGCTCGGTTTTCGCCCGAGCCGCCCAGCGACCCAATGCCTGTTGTCTCGCAGGCCGCGAGCGCAAACAGCGCGAGCAGCAGTGTCGCCATGCTTGCCAGCCGGCGGCATTGGTAGGCAGGATGTCGAAGCAGTTTCTTCATAGTGTCTTAACCGGATGACAGACAAAGCCCCGAAGAGCGGCACACTGTATGTCGTAGCAACGCCGATCGGTAATCTCGAGGACCTGGCACCGCGAGCTCGCCAGATGCTCGAATCGGTCGACCTGGTAGCCGCTGAGGATACCCGCCATACCGGGCGATTGCTATCGACTATAGGCGCCAAACCGCGACAAATGGCGCTGCACGACCACAACGAAGCGCAGGTCGTTTCGCGAGTTATTGAAGCACTCGAAAGTGGCAAAGATGTGGCCCTCGTCAGCGATGCCGGCACACCGCTCGTCAACGACCCCGGCTTCCGCCTGGTTCGCGAAGCGCACGCCCACGCTGTTCCAGTTGTGCCTGTTCCCGGCGCATCGGCCGTAACCGCTGCGCTTTCTGCGGCCGGCCTGCCGACCGACCGTTTTTGTTTCGAAGGATTCCCGCCGGCAAAAAAGACGGCGCGCCGCGAGTGGCTGCAAGCACGTGCGACGGAAGAGCGCACGATCGTGCTCTACGAATCAGTGCATCGCGTACGGGATAGCGTCGCAGATCTTGCCGACATTCTTGGCGCGGACCGCGAGGCGTTCATCGGGCGCGAACTGACCAAGCTGCACGAGCAATGCGTGCACGCGACGCTCGGCGAACTGTCGGCGCACCTCGAGGATGGCACGATTCCGGAAAAGGGTGAGTTTGTGTTTGTCATTGCCGGCGCATCGGCCGCGCCCGCCAGTGCCATTGACGTCGACCGCTTGCTCGCTGAACTTGCGGACCGGTTGCCGGCGAAAGAGGTGGCAAAGATTGTGGCTGCCGCGACTGGTCTGCGGCGTAATGAGCTCTACCAGCGTGTGCTTGATCTCAAAAACAAAACCTAGCGAGGACTAATCGAATGCCCGTCGAACTCAAAGTACTTGGATACGCTGCCCTGCTGCAGTTTGTGCAGTTTGTTCTTATGGCAGTGCCCGTGAATCTGCAACTCGGCGTCGCCTACACGGGCGGCCATCGCGACGAGCAACTGGAGGCAACCGGCATACCCGGACGGCTGAAGCGTGCGCTCGAAAATCACTTCGAGGGGCTGGTCCTGTTCACCATCGCCGTGCTGGTCGTCGTGCTTGGCGAGGCCAGCAGCGCATTGACGGAGAAGTGTGCCTGGGCCTATCTCTGGGCCCGCATCCTGTATGTGCCGGCCTATGCCTCTGGCGTGTACGGTGTCCGCTCGCTGATCTGGGGCGTCGGCTTCGCCGCGACGGCAATCATGCTGATCGTCGCGTTGTGAGGTAACGCACAAACGACGCGCATGGGTCAGCGTAGGATTAAGAAGTATGTATCGGCGCGCTCAGACACTTGTGCTATTACTGATTCTTGCAGGACTCCTGCAAGCGTGTGGTGGCGGCTCGTCCGGCACAGCGCCGCCGCCGGCTCCGATAGAGACACGGTCGTTCGAGCTCGGCTTCACGCCCTGGCCTTATGACGCCACCGCCAATGCGGTCAACTTTGTCTACTCGGAAGTCGCGCTGCGTGGCGACTTCATAGCGCACCATCTCGATGCCGGCATTCCCTGGGAGGAAGCGCTGAACGGCCTGCCTTATTCCGCGGACCTCGAGAACGAGCTCGCCACGAGATTGAGTAATACGCCGGCGAATATGAGGACCTACCTTGCACTAAGTCCCTTGAATGGCCCGCGAGACGGGCTTGCGGAATACTGGGGATCAGCACCGAATCAGCCGCTGGTTGCACCGTGGGATACGCGTGAGTTCGATGATCCCGATGTCGTTACGGCGTATACGAATTTTGCGACCGACCTGATCCAGCGATTTGATCCCGAGTATTTCAATCTCGGCATTGAAGTCAGTGAACTCGCGATCAACGATAGCGCCGCGTACGATCGCCTGGTGACGTTCACGGCCACTGTTTCCGGGGCTCTGAAGTCGCAGTTTCCTGACGTGCAACTCATGATCAGTGTTGCGCTCAAGTCCCCGAACTCCGCCGAGGCAGCAACGATTCGCGCCGAGTTGCCGCGCATTATTCAGCACGTCGATGCCGTCGGTGTCAGCGTGTATCCCTACATCTTCTTCGATCACGCGGATCGCGGGGACCCCGGGAATATGCCAGCAGACTGGCTGTCTCAGATCGCGTCGCTGGCAGGCGGTAAGCCCATCGCAATCGCGGAAACCGGGTGGGCAGCCGAGACACTGACAATCCCCGCGTTCGGCGTTGATATTGCCAGCAACGCGACATACCAGAACGCTTACCTGAACGCGCTGTTCTCAGCTGCCGAGTCGCTGGATGCGGAGTTCATTGTCTGGTTCTCGCTCGTTGATTTTGACGCGTTGTGGAACGGGGTTCTCGCACAGGATCCGGTCGCGCATATCTGGCGGGATACCGGGCTTTACGACGAAGCTTTGAATCCACGACCTGCGCTCGATACGTGGATGAATCAACTCAGCCTGCCTCTCGAGTAGTCCGACCGCACGTCCGGCTTCGTGTAGTATCTTCTATTTCCGACCGAAGTTGTGGTCGACATTTCCTTGGGCAAAGGGAGACTCAACAGTGATTGCTAAGCGATTCGCACTACTCGTCGTCGTTCTTATTCTCGGGTTTGCATTTCCCGTCCACGCGCAGGATCGCACCGGCTGGGGCGTCAGCGCGGGCATCGGCGCCAGTCGCCTCAAGGACAAGGATGGCGCCGACGAATTCAGCGGTGCCGGGTTTGGCATGGCTCTTGACCTCGAGTATCGGCTCTCCCCGAATATTGCGCTTGGTTTTGGCATCTACTCGCTCGGTCGTGCAGAAGACTCGTTCGGCGGCGTTGACACCGAGATCGAGGCTCGCGGTTACGAACTGTTTGGCCGCGCAATCTACCCTGTTTCGGACACACTCGAAATCTACGGACGCGTCGGTGGCGCCGTGTATTTCGTGGATATCGATCCGGGCACGGTAAGCCTCGAAGAGGCCCTTTTCGGCGACGACGCTTTGGAGCTTGGCGTCGGCGTCGACTTCGGCCGGAAAGAAAAATTGGCGTTCCGACTCGAGGGTCGTTATCTCAACGGCGGTGACGATGAAACCGGCGCATTGATGTTTGTCGGTTTCAACTACCTGTTCTGACTAACGCACCTTCGCCAGTATCTTCTCGAGGGTGCGCCGCGTTACTGCGACGTCGGCGATCTCAATGTCCGCGAACACCTCATCGAGCAACGCCCCCTCGCGTCTGCGCAGCTCGCGAAACACTTCGCGCCCCGAACGGCTCAGGCGCAGCAGCGGCGAACGCTTGTGCCTCGGATTGTCCTCGCAGCGCAGCAGTCCCTGGTCGAGGAGGCGGTTAGTGGTTGCCTGGATGTGCTGTCTCGATACCTCGTAGTGGCGGGCAATGGCCGGCACGGTGCGGCTCTCGTGCGGGAACAGCGATTCCATGACCGCGCGATCGGCGGCGCTCAGCCCGGCATCCCGGAGGTACTCGTCAGCCATCGCCGTCATGGCGCGAAACAGCCTGCGCACGAGCCAGGTCACCTTGTAGGCGTCACTGTAGGTCTTCACGATGCCAGTCCAATTGACAAGTGACTTGTCATTCTGGCTTTTTGACAACCCACTTGTCAATTTCTTCCTGTAGAATCCCCCGCCCGAGAAAGCCGGAGTCGGCCAGGCAATCGCTGTAGTTCGCTACGGAGGAAAGTCCGGGCTCCTTCGGACAGGGCGCCAGGTAACGCCTGGGGGGCGCGAGCCCACGGAAAGTGCCACAGAAAATATACCGCCGGCTTACGTCCGGTAAGGGTGAAAAGGTGCGGTAAGAGCGCACCGCGCGACTGGTAACAGCTCGCGGCACGGTAAACCCCGCCCGGAGCAAGACCAAATAGGGGAGCATTCCGTCGGATCCGAACGGGCTCCCGGGTAGGTTGCTCGAGGTAGTCGGTGACGGCTATCCCAGATGAATGGTTGCCATTGACAGAACCCGGCTTATTGCGGGCTCCGGCTTTCTCACCTCCAAACTGTTCGTGCGGGCACGCGGATACTCTGCGATGATTCCCGTGAGGCGAATTGGGTTTGTCTCGGCCACAAAAAGAATTCAGACAACAAGGGAGATCCATCCGTGAAACGCATTCTGATCATTGTCGCAGCGATCATGCTTGCCGGCTGCGCGGGCAGCTACAAGCCAACTTTCGATCACGCCGAGCGCGTAGAACCGATTTCAGTCCATGTAGTGCCGGTCCTCAGTAAGGAAGAGATGGACGTACAGATTGTCGTGGCTGACTCGTCTGCCGCAACAGCGCAATTTGGGCTGATCGGCGGTCTGGTCGGAGCCGTTATCGACTCGGCGATCAACAAGCGAAATGCGATACGCGCTGAACGGCTGGCTGAAGTCGTTCGCGAGAAGACAGTCGAGTACGACCTGTTTTCAGCCGCAACCCGGTCTGCCGCGGTGGGTGACGGCGAGCGCTGGAAAGTCGTCCAAGCCGAGGAAGCGAGGACATCGGTCGGTTACGATGACGTGGCGAATAATGCCTTCGATTCCGGTGAGGCGGAGGCTGTTGTTGTGCTGGATTTCGACTACTCACTGACGCCGGCAGCGAACCAGGTACGGGTTAACGTGGATCAGCGCGTCTACCTGCGCAGCACACCGAAGAAGAGTGACAGGAATCGCAAGCCAGAGTCTTTGCGGACATTCACCTACTATTCACCTCAGGTCGAGCTGGTACAGCGCGCCTTCGATGACGGTGAAAAGGAACGGCTTGTTGCCCTGCTTAAAGAAGATTACGCAGAACGCATCGCGGCTCGACCAGACGAACGGGAAGACCTCGAAAAGGCGCGCGACAGCGAAGTTGAAGAACTGATGGAGGCTGAGTCCATCCCGTTAGTACTCGCGATTCGCGAAGCCTGGACGCCGGAACAGCTGAACGGATATCTCGACCAGTCTATTGAGCACATCGCGTTCATGCTGCGCCACGACTGGGAGATGGCGACCGTGCCGGAAGACCCTGCGGCCCGCACCGAGGACGAGTACATCACCATCAATGCCTACGGACAGTCTTTCGTTACCAAGGGTAAGGACGTTGGCCGCAAGGACGATAACGAGATCTATCGCTCCTCCTGGGGTCACATGCACTCGATGCCGATCGTCGAGACTGAATGAAGTACCGATACACAGCCGGGATGCTGCTGTCGGCGACAATGCTTGCCGCATGTGTAAGCTCGCCGCCAGCAGAACCCCAGGCGATTCAATTGAATTACCAGGGCGAGCGCAGCACTGCGCTCGCCGACGATGCGCCCTGCATCTGGATTCGTGATGCGCGTCGGAACCAGGATTTCTATGGCAAACGGATCGAGAGCGACGAAGCGCTGCAGTGGCTGGAGCAGGGCATTGCGGCACAGCTGAAAGCGCACACACGCTTGACCGACAGCAGGCTTCCCGAGAGGGGCCTGCTGATTTCATTGCAGCGCGCCTACGTCAATCCGATCGACGTAACCCTGAGCGGCGTCGTTGTCGTCGAGGTCGTGTGGGGCGAACGTCGCAGCGTCTATCGAGGCCAGGAGGTTCAGACCAACTGGTGGGGCGCGGAGGGCGAATTTGGCCGCACCATGAGCGCGGCCCTCGACAATGCACTGCAGAAGATCAACTTCCCGGTTGATACGAGTACCTGCGACCCGCAGTACGAGCATTCTGCGGATGCGCAAATCGGCGATTAGCGCACCCGCCATACGCGCCTGTCGCCATTTTACGACCCGATTCTCAGGGTTTCTCTAAGAAATACCTATAACTAGCTGATTTTATTGGCGCAGCTCTTGCCATTTTTCGCCCGATTTGGGCCACGAAATCGCCCCTAAGTCCCTGTAGAACAACAATTAATTGAATTGTGTTGTTGACGCTCGCGAGGGCGGTTACCTATAGTGTCGAAAAGTGGATAAAAGTGGGAGGAAAGGGGCAGCCCGCCCGTTTTTCGCGCCAGAAGAGCGAAATCGGCAGGCAACCGACACGTCGTGTTTCGAGGGGCCACCAAAGTCACGTTGGACGCCAAGGGGCGTATGGCAATACCGACCCGGTATCGGGAGCGGCTTGCCGCCCGTTGTGATGGCCAGATCATCGTTACCGTCGATAAGGACCACTGTCTCCTCGTCTATCCATTGCCCGACTGGGAAGA
>JASJCM010000071.1 GCA_030065985.1 Woeseiaceae bacterium
AGACGACGCCAATCGAAGGCGCAAACGTAAAAGGGGTCATTCTTCCTGTTGGCGACGGCAGCATCGCGATCATTGGCGATCGCGAAGAGCTGTTGGAGCCAATTCAAAAGAATGTTGTAGATTCAGTGACGTGGACGACGTGACGTCCCATGCTGAAAAATTGAACGCCCGTGTCGGGCATTAATCCTGGTAGGAGAGAAGAAGATGTCAGAGAAGAAAGTAATCAAGCCGGTTGCACTGGCTGTAGGCGCGGCGCTGGCCGGTTCATTCGCACTCGCGGGCACGGTGAACGCGGCCGATACAGCAGAAAGCCCGTTTGCGATTTCGAATCTCGAAGTCGGTTACATGATGGACGGTCACGAAGGTAAGTGTGGCGGCGACAAGGACAAGAAGGGCGAAGGCAAGTGTGGTGAAGGCTCTTGCGGCGAAGGCGAAGACAAGAAAGGCGAAGGCAAGTGCGGTGAAGGCTCTTGCGGCGAGAAGGAAGGCGAAGGTGCCTGCGGTGAGAAAGACGGCGAGGGCAAGTGCGGCGAAGGTTCCTGCGGCGGCTCTGCCTAAGAGAAACTGCATTCATGCAGGAGAAAGCCCGCGCATCGCGCGGGCTTTTTTTTGCTAGATTCATGGCATGACCAAACCAGTCACACGTTGCCGTTGGGCGGAGGGCGTTAGCCTCGAATACATTCGCTATCACGACGAGGAATGGGGCGTGCCTGTGCGCGACGATCGCACGCAGTTCGAGTTCCTGACTTTGGAGGGTGCGCAAGCAGGCCTTAGCTGGTCGACTATCCTCAACAAACGTGAAGGCTATCGCAAAGCCTTCGCCGACTTCGACCCGGAGAAGGTCGCGCGCTTTACGACGAAGCGTGTTGAGAAGCTGCTCGTCGATCCGTCGATCGTGCGAAACCGGCTCAAGGTCGCGTCGACCGTCACGAATGCAAAGGCGTTCCTCGACGTGCAGGAGGAGTTCGGCAGCTTCGGCGACTATATCTGGGGATTTGTCGACGGCAGGCCGATACAGAATCGCTGGAAAAAGGACGGTGATGTGCCTGCCACCTCACCTGAATCCGACGCCCTGTCGAAAGATCTCAAGAAGCGCGGGTTCAGATTTGTTGGCAGTACGATCATCTATGCGCACATGCAGGCGACGGGCATGGTCAATGATCACGTGACCGGCTGCTTTCGCTACCGGCCGTGCGCAAAGATGGCCTGATTCCTATTCGGCGTCAGCGTCCGGAATGCGTCGTATCATGCGGGCGTTGTAGACACGCGCTGCATCGCAGTCGAGCGACTTGCCCATGATCTCGTTCATCGCCTGTCGGCCACCGCCGTTGGCGTTGTGCTGGTAGGCCTTGCCGAGGTTCGTGTAGTTCGAGAAGCTCGTCACCCACTTGAACTCCCAGCCGGGATCGCCGCCGCCGCCAAAGACGGGCCACATCATCCAGTCACCTTTCTCAAAGCCTTTCTCGGTCTGGTAGTCCATGGCCTTTTTGATCCGGTCGAACAGCTCGTCCCATTCCACGCCGTCTTCCCGGGTGCAGTTCGAGAACATCAGCACGAAGGTGTCCGGAGCGGTACCGCCGGGATCGTTGACGTTGATCGAAGCCCAGTGCTCGTGCGTGTCGCAGTCTGAAACCTTGGCAAACTCGGCGTCAAATCGGCTGGCCGCTTCCGCGCGGTACATGTCGATGCCTGCGCCCATGGCCTCCTGGGACGTCCAGAATCCGAGCCAGCCGAATTCAAAAGTGTCGGGACCGTGGTAGTTCGGCGTCATGATCATCGCGCCGTAGTCGTCGACGCCTTTCGAGTCGAGAAACTCATTCCAATCGGCAATGACGTCGTTGAGATCGTCCATGTCTTTGCCGTCCTTGAACGAACATGTGAAGGTGTCGACTGGCGTTACCCAGGGCGGTTTCTCCTCTTCATGTCCGTCGGCAAATGCGACCGCCCAACCGACAAACATCAGCGGTATGGCGGTGAAAACCGCGAGAATCTTCTTCTTCATTTGCTCTCTCTTCGCTTCAAGTCTTGCATTCCCGGCAGAATTACCGATTACAATCCAGTATAGAGGCTGGGAAGAAGTCTGCCGGAGGGGAAGAAATGTCAGAAGAATCAAATACTAAGCCGGGCATCGTGTTCTGGGCGCTGGGGGGCTTTTTCGCCCTCTGGAACGTGCTGGGCCTCTACATGTACTACGATTTCTCGACGCTGACGCCCGAGAAACTGCAGGGTGCCGGTTATTCGGCGCAACAGATCGCGCACGTCATCGATACGCCAGCGTGGGCACATTCGGCCTATGCAATCGCGGTGAACGCGGGCGTGCTCGGTGTCATATTCCTGTTGCTCAGAAAAGCCTGGGCAGTGCCGATGTTCGTGATTTCGCTGATCTGCGCGATTCTGCAGTTCACTGACGGTTACTTGCTGCGCAATGGACTCGAGCTCTTCGAGGCTGTCTGGCTCGTCATCCCGACGCTCGTGATCCTGATCTGTATTCTGGAGATCTGGTATTCGAGGCGCGCGAAAAACCGGGGCTGGCTCAACTAGTTGATGATTGTGATCAGCGTCAGGCCTGCGATGCCCGCGGGCGTGTTGTGCGAGATCGCGCCGAGATAGATCGTATTGCTGATCAGGCCTGTCCAGCTGAAGTCCACCGTGCCCGTCGTACCCGCGTTGACGAATGGCGGTCCGCTCGCCGACATGTTGCCCTTGTCATCAACAACGCCGACGCCCCAGGACAGCAGCTGGTAGTTCGATCCGGGTCCGCCCTGGACCGGGTCGGTCTCGAAGCCATGCACGAACACGGCGTAGATCCCTTCGGCCGGAAGATACACGTCAAACCGTTCCTGTGAGGTGGGTTCGCCGCTTTCGCCGAGTCTGACGCAGCTGGATCCGTCCAGACCGCAGTAGTAGACATACATGTCGAGATCGTCGTCGCCGTCAGTAAGCGCGTCGAACAGGGCGAAGCGAGCGTATAGCTGGTTAGCGGGCACGCTGATCGGATGCAGCGTCGTGCCGAGGATGCTCGTCGATGCGAACTCAAAAATCTTGTCCGGATCATTATCGACAAAGCCATTCAGCACGAGCGGGAGGTTCAGGCCGTGAACGCCTGGCGAGTAAGCGCCGGAATAACCGAATTCAACGTCGAAACTGCGCGCATCGGTGCCACCTGACGTCGTGATCTCGGCGGGCGCGAGTATGGACGTCGGCTTGACCGCAATCGGCGTATAGACGGTATGTGCGTCTGATCGCCAGGTCATCGAACCGAATCGCCACAGGTCGAGCGGCCCGGACTCATAGTTGATCGTCACTTCGAAACTCACGGATTCGCCCGGGGCGAGCGAGATCGCGCTCGGCACGACCGTGACGTTCATGCCCGGCGGCGGCGAGGCCTCGGCGACGTATGAGCCTGGCTCGTCACTGACGTTGGTGACGCGCCGCGTGACTGTTTGCGAATTGGCGAGCCCCGACATCGCAATTGACGGCAGGTTCAATGCCCGCGGGTCGAACGAAAAGCCCGCTGCCTCGAGTTCGTCACAGCGTGACTGCGACACGGCCGGTGAGGCAATCCCGCAAGCGTAGGCGTCGTATTCGTCGTCTGTGATGTCGTACACGAGACCCGGATTGAGCGAGTCGTTCGGCACAATATGCCCGGCGCCGAAATCGAACGGACTTGCGTTGCCGACGCCAGTCGACTGCGTCACGTCCTGCCGCGCCGTCGTCATCATCGCTGACTTCAGCGCCGCTGGCGACCAGTCCGGGTGCGCCTGCCGCAGCAGTGCGGCAACGCCTGCTACATGCGGCGCCGACATCGACGTCCCGGTCAGGTACGCGAACAATTCACCCGGCTTCGAATTCGCGGAGTCAGGCGAGAAGCCCGCGAGGATGTTGATGCCCGGTGCGGTAACGTCGGGTTTCAGCACGTCGGCGACCGGCCCTGGTCCGCGCGCCGAGAACGTGCCCATCTGGTTACCGTCCTCTGATGTGGTCAGCAGGAAGCCCTTGTCCAGGATGGCTGTGACGGCGTTGCCGGCGTCGATTTCGTCTAGAATCAGGTTGCCGTCCGCCTGACCAATCATGAGTGCGGGAATGTCAGACAGTCCGGTGCGACCATCCATAACGATCGGGTCCCCCGCGATGTTGTAGATCAGCGCGGCCACGGCCCCCGCGTCTGCCGCGTTGGCGACCATGTCGTCGAACCGGCACCCCGTACGCTGGATAAACGCGATGTTGCCGTCCACATCGGCGCCGTTGACGAGCGCCTGGCAAGCATCTGCTTCGGTACCCCCACTGCCGCCCGTATCGAGGGACGTGTCGTCGTCATCGACGAGGATCAAGTCTGCCTCGATCGGGTCGACATCCTCGAGCGGCGGCGTGAAGCTCGCTTCCTTGACGGCGTAGCGGCTGGCAATGGTCGACGGGGCCGTGACTTCCATCGCTTCGACGTTCAATTCGCCGTCGCGCGACGATGCCGCAGCGGTGATGACCCAGGGCGCGCCGGCGGGCGAGCCGATCGTCGCGAGGTTCGGGCCTTCGTTGCCGGCCGCGACGACGCTTAGCACGCCGGCCTTCGTGGCTGCCATCAGCGCCACGTCGTCGGGTGCTGTGATGCGACGCAGCGAACTGCCGATCGAGTAATTGATGATATCGACGCCGTCGGCGACGGCCGCATCGATTGCCTCGGCGAGGTCAGATGTATTGCAGCTCGCGCGCGTATCGCCGGGGCGCAGCCAGCAGGCTTTGTAAGTGGCGATAAGCGCGCGTGGCGCAACGCCCTCGAGGTCGCCAATCGTCGTGCCGAATATGGCTGCGCTTGTGCGATTGCCGGCGGCCGTCGTTGCAATGTGTGTGCCGTGACCGTCCGCGTCTCGAGACGAGCGGATTTCGCCGTCGTCGATCGGCCCCGTGGCTAACGCGCCTTCGATGAACCATCGCGCACCGATCATCTTGTTGTTGCAATCGGTGGTCTCGAAGTTCTCGCCTGCGACGCAGGTGCCACTCCAGTTCTCGGGCGGGTCGAAGTTCGTGACATCCGGCAGCTTGCGATAGCGCCGGCATAGCCAGCGACCGAGAATCGTCGTCTCGCCCCAGCTGGCCCGGCACGCTCGTGGTCGGTCGGCTTCGCGCGTGTCGAGGAGTGCCGGATGCCCGGGGGTTACGCCACTGTCGATGACACCAATGATAATGCCGTCCCCGTCGAGGCCCGCGGCGGTGCGCAACCCATTGTCAGCGTTAAACAACTCGAGGAAGGAAAGGCTCTGTCGCGTCGCCATAGGACGGATCTCGTCTTCCCAGACATTCAGGACTTCGGGCAGGTGCTCGAGCTTCTGTGCCTGCGCTGCCGTCATGCGCGCCGCGAACCCATTCAGGGCGTACTGGTAACCGTAGATCTTCTCGGTACCCGGTCCTGCTTTTTGAAGGACGCTGTCCTGTGTCAGCTCGAGCTCCGCCGCGTACGCCTTGGCCGACGGGTTATTACGGTCGACGCGCAGGCCTGGCTTCAGGCCGAGCGGGATTGGCGTGGCTTTCCTCGCCAGTGAGGCCTGGCGCTCCGCAACCGATGGCTCGCGAAGCTGCACGATGTAGACCTTTGGCTCATCGCGCGCTTCCGTGCCGGCAAGCCGTACTGTGATCTCGCCCGCGTCGCGCAGAACGGATTTCTCCTCGGCACTCGCGCTCGTCGCAAGCGCCGGCAGGAGAATCAACAGGATCAGGCGTATTGCTGTCATGGTCTGAGTAGTCGTCTCAGTCGTTGAGATAGCCGCCGAGCTCGTCCTCGGTGAACTCGACCCCGAGGCCCATCGCAATGCGATTCACGAAATTGAAGTACCCGACGATCAGTGTCAGGTCGAGGATGTCGTTGTCGGAAAGCCCCTCGGCACGCAATTCACCCAGGTCGCTTTCCGTCATCGCGCCCGGCGCCGTCGTCAGCTTCTCCGCGTGGCGGACGATATTGCTCAGGCGCGGTTCGAGGGTTTCGAGCCCGTCAGCGGCCATGAGCAGGTTAACCGTATCTTCGTCCTTGAGGTAATGCCGCAGGGCCTCGGCATGATGATTGACGCAGTACGCGCAGTCGTTGTTCGCAGAAACGACAACGGCAATGGCCTCGCGTTCAAGACGGCTCAGGCCTGATTTGCCGAACATCAGGGTCATGTACAGCTCGAGATGGTTGCCCATCGCGGCCGGGTTCAGGCTATGGACCTTGAGGATATTGGAGACCTTGCCGCGCTGCTCGATCAGCGCGGAATAAATCTCTGCGAGCTTTTCGTCAGCCTTGCTGACCTCGATTTCTTCGATCCAGGACATCGTCTCTCGTCACGGCAATTGCCCCATTCCGGCGCCAGCGTCCGGGTCTTGCCGGTCTCCATGGCGCTCTGGAGATGCTGCTTTTCGCAACGTGCTTCAAAGCGTGTGACGTTACCACTCAGGTTGGCAAAAGAGAATGTCCGATGGCCCGGCTTTGTCTCCCTCAGCCCTGCCCGAGCCAGTCGCGCGGTCGGAGGAAGTCCTTGTAAAGTGCCGCCTCCGGCGAACCGGGTTCCGGCTGCCAGTCATACTCCCAGCGCACCATCGGGGGTAGCGACATGAGTATCGATTCAGTGCGACCGCCGGACTGCAGGCCGAATAGCGTGCCCCGATCGTAAATCAGGTTGAATTCGACGTAGCGCCCGCGCCGGTATAGCTGGAAGTTGCGCTGACGTTCGCCGAAGCGGTGCGAGATGCGCTTCTCGACAATCGGCCGGTAGGCCCTGAGGAAGCTGTCGCCCGCGGTGCGGACGAATTCAAAGCTCTTCTCGAAGCCAAGTTCGTTGAGGTCGTCGAAAAAGAGCCCGCCCACGCCACGCGTCTCGTCGCGATGCTTGAGGAAGAAATACTCGTCACACCATTGCTTGTAGCGAGGGTACAGGTCGTCTCCGAACGGGTCGCACGCTGCCTTGGCGACGGTATGCCAGTGCACCACGTCATCGAGAAACGGGTAATACGGCGTCAGGTCGAAGCCGCCGCCGAACCACCAGACAGGTTTACGCTGGCCTGCCGTAAAGAAACGAAAGTTGGCATGCGTTGTCGGGATATACGGGTTGCGCGGATGCAGCACGAGCGACACGCCGACGGCCTGAAACGCCTTGCCCGCAAGCTCCGGCCGATTCTTCGTTGCGGACGGCGGCATCTGGTCGCCAAAGACGTGCGAGAAGCCCACGCCGGCCTGTTCGAAGACTTCGCCCTGCTTGAGAACCCGGCTGTCACCGCCACCACCGCCCGGGCGCTCCCATTTGTCGCTGCCGAACCGGGCCTTGCCGTCGAGCGATTCGAGCTCGGCGCAGATGCGATTCTGCAGGCCGGTCAGGTACTCCTTGACGTCGTCGACGTTGCTCATGGTGTCCGAAGTCGCGGCAGGCCGATCATGTCTTCTTCTTGGTGGCCTTCTTCTTTGCCGCTTTCTTCTTGGTCTTCTTCCTGGCGGTCTTTTTCTTCGCCGCTTTCTTCTTGGTCTTCTTCTTCGCAGTAGTCTTCTTGGTGGCTGCTTTCTTCGCCGTCTTCTTCTTGCCGCGGCGACCGCGCTCTGGCGCCGCGGCCAGGAGCTCAATGCACTCCTCGAGCGTCAGCGACTTCGGCTCCCGGTCTTTCGGGACGCGCGCATTCTTCTTCTTGTTCGTAATGTAGGGCCCGTACCGACCGTTGAGGACCTGGATTCCTTCCTCTTCGAAATCGAGGATGATGCGATTGGCATCGGCGATCTTCTTTTCCTCGATCAGTTCGAGGGCGCGCGGCAGTTCGATTGTGTACGGATCGTCGTCGCCGCGTATCGACACATACTTGTCGCCGTAACGCACATACGGACCGAAGCGCCCGATGCTCGCCGAGACGGGCAATCCGTCTGGCGTTTCGCCGAGCTTGCGAGGCAGCTTGAACAGCTCGAGCGCCGTCTCGAGGTCGATATCGTTCATCTTCTGCCCGGGACGCAGTCCGGCGAACTTGGGTTTTTCTTCGTCGTCCTTGGTGCCGATTTGCACGAACGGACCGTAGCGGCCCATACGAACCGTAACGGGTTTGCCGCTCTTGGGGTCGGTGCCGAGTTCTCGCGCCTGCGCAACCTGTTCGCGCGTGACGCTTTCTTCCTTCTCGGTACAGAGTTTCGTAAACGGCTTCCAGAAATCCTCGAGCAGTGGCACCCAGTCCTTGTGGCCGAGGGAGACCTCATCGAGATCGTCCTCGAGTTTCGCCGTGAAGTCGTAGTCCACGTACTGCGTAAAGTGCTCGGTCAGAAAACCATTGACGATGCGGCCGATGTCCGTCGGGATGAAGCGCTTGCCGTCCATCTCGACGTATTCGCGGTTCTTGAGGGTGGCGATGATGCTCGCGTACGTTGAGGGGCGGCCGATGCCGTATTCCTCGAGCGTCTTGACGAGACTCGCTTCCGTGAAGCGTGGCGGCGGCTCCGTGAAGTGCTGTTCCGGACGCAGCTCCTCGAGCTTGATCGTGTCGCCCTCGGAAATGTCTGGCAGCAGGCGATCGCCGTCATCGTCCTTGGCGTCATCCTTGCCTTCCTGGTAAACGGCCATGAAGCCGGGCTCGACGAGTACGGAGCCGTTTGCGCGCAGGCGGTGCCCCGCATCTTCAGGGCCTGCGGCCATCTCGATGGCTACGGTGTCGAACACGGCCGGGACCATCTGGCACGCCATGGTGCGCTTCCAGATCAGCGAGTACAGCTTGTACTGGTCGTCATCGAGTGATCCCTTGATTTCATCCGGGATGTGCCGGACCGAGGTGGGGCGGACGGCTTCGTGGGCCTCCTGCGCATTCTTCGACTTGTTCTTGAAGGTGCGCACGTCCTCGGGAACGTTCTTCTCGCCGTAGCGATCCGCAATGACGTCACGGATCTCCGCGACAGCTGATTCCGCCAGGGTCACGGAGTCAGTACGCATATACGTGATCAGGCCAACCTGGCCCTCGCCGGGCAGCTCGATACCCTCGTATAATTTCTGGGCGACGCGCATCGTGCGCTGCGTATTGAAACCAAGCTTGCGCGAGGCTTCCTGCTGCAGCGTCGACGTCGTGAACGGCGCAGCCGGGTTGCGACGACGCTGTTTCTTCGTGACCGCGATCGCCTTGAGTTCGCCGCCGGCCGCATCGAGCAGGGTCTTCTCGACCTCACGGGCCGCGTCCTCGTTTTCAAAGCTGAACTGTTCGACCTTCTCGCCCTTGTAGGCCACGAGTCGGGACGCAAACGGCTGGTCGTCCTTGCTGACGTCTGCCTCGATGCTCCAGTACTCGCGCGCCTTGAACGCCTCGATCTCGAGCTCGCGCTCGACAATCATGCGCAGCGCAGGGCTCTGCACGCGTCCTGCCGACAGGCCGCGCTGCACTTTCTTCCACAACAGTGGCGACAGGTTGAATCCGACGAGGTAGTCGAGCGCGCGGCGCGCCTGCTGCGCGCCGACCAGGTCACCGGACAGCTCGCGTGGATGCGCTACGGCATCCTGCACCGCCTGCTTTGTGATTTCGTGGAATACGACGCGATGCACGTCCTTGGCGTCGAGCACGTCGCGCTCCTTGAGAAGCTCGATCAGGTGCCAGGAAATCGCTTCGCCTTCGCGGTCCGGGTCAGTTGCGAGATAGAGCGCATCGGCTTTCTTCAGCGCCCGTATGATCGCCTTGACGTGCTTCTCGTTGCGATCGATGACCTGGTACTTCATCGCGAAGCGATTCTCGGGATCGACGGCGCCTTCCTTTGGCACAAGGTCGCGGACATGGCCGTAAGAGGCCATGACATCGAAGTCCTTGCCAAGGTACTTACTGATTGTCTTCGCCTTGGCCGGCGACTCAACAATGACGAGATTCTTTGACATTAGTCCCTGAAAAACGAAAAACCGCGGTCTGTGCCGCGGTTGAATTACATGCTTGACCGCAAAGTGTCAAGAAAATCGGTGTCGCGCGTCAGTGCATCAGGTCGGGGGCTTCCTCAAACACGAGGTCTTCCATCCGCGCATAAGCGAGCTCCTGACCGGGTTGGCTGAACAGCACCATGAGCACAACCCATTTGATCTGTTCGACGTCAATGTCGGCCGTTTCCAGCGCCAGCAGGCGATCGATGAGCAGCTCGCGTTGCGGCGGCGAGAGGATACCGATCTGCTCGAGATAGGTAATGTAGCCGCGGCAGTGCGTGTCGAGACGCTCGTGCTCGAAGTCGTTGAAGATGCGGGTCCCGTGCGCTGTCTGCGCGCCGTAGGCCAGGCTTTCCTGCTGGTCGGTCAGGGCGTCGAGCCAGTCGAGCGCTCGCTCGATTTCAACATCGCCAAAACCCGCGCGCGAGAGTTCAATGCGCAGCTCGTTCTGATCGGGTTCGGGGTCGTCCTCAGTGTCAACGTACGTTTCGAAGAGATACATCAGTACGTCGAGTACGTTTTCTTTCATGCCTGGAGCGGCTCC
>JASJCM010000072.1 GCA_030065985.1 Woeseiaceae bacterium
GGCCGCTTCGATCTCCTGGCCCTTCTTGTAGTTACGAACGGCGTCTTCACCCACGTCATCCCAGGAGATGTCGGACAGGTGAACCAGGCCGTCGATACCGCCTTCGAGACCGATGAAAATACCGAAGTCCGTGATCGACTTGATCTGACCCGATACCTTGTCGTTGCGGTTGTAGGTAACCGCGAACTCGGCCCACGGGTTCGACTTGCACTGCTTGATGCCCAGCGAGATGCGGCGACGTTCCTCGTCGATCTCGATGACCATTACCTCGACTTCCTCACCAACCGAAACGACCCGCGACGGGTTGACGTTCTTGTTGGTCCAGTCCATCTCGGAGACGTGCACAAGGCCTTCGACGCCGTCTTCGATTTCGACGAAGCAGCCGTAGTCGGCGATGTTCGTGACCTTACCGAAGATGCGCGTCTGCGGCGGATAGCGGCGAGCGAGATCCTGCCACGGATCATCACCGAGCTGCTTCATGCCGAGCGACACGCGCTGGCGCTCACGATCGAACTTCAGGATCTTGACGTCGATTTCCTGACCGACCTCAACGACCTCGGAAGGATGCTTGACGCGCTTCCAGGCCATATCGGTGATATGCAGGAGACCGTCGATGCCGCCGAGATCGACGAATGCACCGTAATCGGTCAGGTTCTTGACGATTCCCTTGACCGTATTGCCTTCCTGCAGCTCCTTCAGCAGCGCTTCGCGCTCCGCGGAGTATTCCTTCTCGACAACCGCACGGCGTGAAACGACCACGTTGTTGCGACGCCGGTCGAGCTTGATCACCTTGAACTCGAGGCTCTTGCCCTCGAGATAAGCAGGATCGCGGACGGGGCGAACATCGACGAGCGAGCCCGGCAGGAATGCACGGACATTGTCGATCTCGACCGTGAAGCCACCCTTGACGCGACCGTTGATCACGCCTTCGACAACCTCACCATCCTCAAACGCTTTCTCAAGCTCAGTCCAGGTACGCGCACGGATCGCCTTCTCACGTGAAAGCTTGGTCTCACCGAAACCGTCTTCGACGGCGTCCAGTGCGACCTCGACTTCATCCCCAACGGAGATGCCGCCTTCGCGCTTGTCGTTCTTAAACTGTTCTACGGGGATTACGGCCTCGGACTTGAGACCTGCACTGACGATTACGACATCGTCGTTTACCGCGACAACGGTGCCGGTAATGATAGAGCCCGGCTTGATCTGTTGACTGGCAAAACTTTCTTCAAATAATTCAGCAAATGATTCAGACATTGTTAACAAAAACCCGGGGACCTTTGTCCCCACCCAAAACGTCTTGTCACATCCTGTGACCGACGGTCATAACGAAAAAAAGGAACGAACATCCTGTTCGATCCTATCCAAAATCCTTTCGGTGGAATCTAGAGTTCGGCGACCCAGTCGAGCACGGTTTGTGTTACCGACTCGATTGTCTGGCCAGTGGTGTCCAGGAACCTGGCGTCCATGGCCGGCTTTAGCGGGGCCACGGTTCGTTCCGAATCCCGCCGGTCACGGTCCTCTATGTCCCGTGAAAGGGCGGCAAGGCTAACATCCAAGCCCTTGTCTTTCAACTGCTTATGGCGCCTTTTGGCACGCTCTTCAGCGCTCGCTGTCAGGTAGATCTTGAGGGGTGCATCGGGGAACACCTGGGTGCCCATATCGCGCCCGTCCGCGACCAGCCCCGGGGCCTTGCGGAAAGCCCGCTGGCGCTCAAACAAGGCGTCCCGCACTGCCGGAATCTGGGCCACCTTGGACGCCCCTGCCCCGGTCTGTTCAGTCCGCAGACGCTGGGTCACATCCTCGCCGTTCAGCCACACGACTTCGTCGCCCTCGGGATTACTGTCAAATCGCACGTCGAGCTGCATGGCAACTTCGGTGAGATTGTCGCTGTTCTGCAGGGCCACGCAGGCGTCTTCTGCTGCGAGCGCTACCAGGCGATAAAGAGCACCGCTATCGAGCAGATGGTAGCCGAGCGCATCGGCCACGCGGCGGGCAATCGTCCCCTTTCCCGAGCCACTTGGCCCGTCGAGGGTGATCACCGGAATCCCGCTGGACTCGGTCTCGGTAGTCTGGTTTTTTTTCTTACGCCACCCGAACATCTGCACCAATCCCTGTTACGCACTCCCGAAACCCCGGGAATGACGTATCGACGTTGTCGACATCCCTGATTAGAACCTCATCCTCCGCTATCGTCGCCGCCATTGCCAGCGACATGGCCACACGATGATCATGGAAGGAGTTCACATCGCCGCCTGTGAACCGTCCACCTTGGACGATTGCGCCATCGGGCGACTCATCCACTTCGATGCCCAGACGACGCATCCCGTCGGCCATAGCGGCAATTCGATCGCTTTCCTTGACCCGGAGTTCCTCGATTCCGCTAAATCTCGTCGTGCCGCGGGCCGCAGCTGCCGCTACGAACAGTGCCGGAAACTCGTCGATCGCCAGCGACACAAGTCGCGGATCCACATCGCAGCCCTGCAATATTGACGATCGCACGCGCAGATCGGCCACAGGCTCTTCGCCGAGCAGCCGAGGATTCTCAAGTGTCAGGTCGCCGCCCATGGCCTGGAGAATGTCGATCACGCCGGTTCGGGTCGGATTGACGCCAACGCTTTCTATAAGGATATCAGCACTTTCCGACAATAATGTACCAAGGATTATGAAGGTTGCGGACGACAGGTCTGCAGGCACCTCGATCGCATTGCCTGTCAGTCTGGCCCCGCCCTTGACGGCAATGCAGCCATCGGCATTGCTCACCTCTCCACCAAGGTAGCGCAGCATGCGCTCGGTGTGGTCACGCGTAACGGCGGGCTCTGTAACCCGTGTTTCACCGTCGGCATAGAGGCCAGCCAGCAGGATCGCAGATTTCACCTGCGCGCTCGCCATCGGCAGCGCATAGTCGATCGCTTGAAGCCGGACTCCACCGCGAATTTGCAGTGGCGGTGTGCCGTCGCAGTCACTCTCGATCACGGCGCCCATCCGGGTCAGCGGCGTAATGATGCGATTCATCGGTCGCCCGCTCAGCGAATCGTCGCCGGTGAGCACACTGTCGAACGACTGCGCGCACAGCAGGCCCGCCATCAGCCGCATCGCCGTCCCCGAGTTGCCAAGGTCAAGCGCCGCGGCAGCCTGCCGGAGGCCATGCAGGCCGACGCCATCAATGATGACTTCCGTATCCGAGGGCCGCTCAATCGAGACACCCAGGGCACGCATAGCCTCGGCTGTCGCAAGGCAGTCCGCCCCATCAAGAAAGCCGGTGACATGTGTGCGCCCTTCCGCGATGCTGCCGAGCATCAGTGAGCGGTGAGAGATGGATTTGTCGCCGGGTACTCGAACCCTGGCATCCTGCAGGTGAGACGGAGTGACCTTGAAGTCCATGGCGTGTCAGCCAATCGCCTTGGGGTACGCTCCCAGCACCTTGAACAGCGAAGCGCGCTGCTCCAGTTCGGCGAGCGCATCGGACACCGGAGCCTCCTCCGCATGCCCTTCGACGTCAATGAAGAACACGTAGTCCCAGTTCTTGCGTCGCGATGGTCGCGACTCAATACGGGTCATGCTGACCTCGTGCGTCGCCAGCGGCTGCAGCAGATTGTGAAGAATGCCAGCTCCGCCTGCCGTGTCTGACGTCGATACCAGCAGGGTCGTCTTGTCATTGCCGCTTGCGGCAAGCAGCTCACGCCCGATTACGAGGAACCGGGTCGCGTTGTCCGGCCGGTCCTCAATGTTATTGAACAGCACTTCCAGCTCGTAGACATCGGCCGCAACCTCGGGGCCGATGGCGGCCGTGCCATCTTCGTCGCGCGCGCGACGGGCACCGGCTGCATTACTCGACATGCCGATGAGCTCCACGTGCGGCAGGTTCTCCCGAATCCAGCCGCGGCACTGCGCCAACGACTGCTCATGGGCGCAGATGCGGTCAATCTTGTCGAGCCCCTTCTGCTTGGCCATCAGGTGCTGCTCAATACGCAGTTCAATCTCGCCGGCGATCTTGAGCGGCGATGTAAGGAACATATCGAGCGTGTTATTGACGCTGCCTTCGGTAGAGTTTTCGATCGGCACCACACCGAAGTCGGCGGCGCCGCATTCGACCTCCTGGAAGATCTCGTCGATCGTGTGAAACGGCAGTGCCCGAACCGAGTGGCCAAAGTGCTTGTAGACGGCGGTCTGCGTAAACGTCCCGGACGGCCCCAGGAAGCCAATCTTCAGCGGCTCCTGCTGTGCAAGGCAGGCCGACATGATCTCGCGGAAGAGCCGTAACATCTCTTCGTCGCGTATCGGACCTTCATTGCGCTCCAGGACCTTGCGCAGAACTTCGGCCTCACGCTCCGGACGGTAGTAATCGACCGCCGAGGTCAGGTCGCCCTTGGCAACACCAACCTGCTTCGCGATTTCGGCACGATCATTGATCAGCGCCTGGATGCGCTCATCGATATCGTTAATGCGCTGCCGGATCTGCGCCAGCTCTTCCTGTTTGTCGTCCCCGCCTGCCATGCTATTGCTGCGAATCTCCAGAGATTTCCTGTGGTTATACAGGCTTCCCGAGATTACGCAATGCCAGGACGCCCTCGATAGACCGCAGTTCTTCGAGTAATTCCTCGGAAGGTTCGGCGTTCACGTCGACGATGGTGTAAGCGAGATCACCGATCGACTTGTTGAGAAGATCCTCGATGTTCAGGCCCGCATTGGCGATGCAGGTCGAGATCTGGCCGACCATATTCGGCACGTTGGCATTGGCGACCGTGATGCGCCACGCATCAAGACGCGCGAGCCGTGCCTCCGGGAAGTTCACAGCGAAGCGAACGTTACCGTTCTCGAGGTAGTCCTTGACGTTCTCCGCGACCATGATCGCGCAGTTCTCCTCGGCCTCGCCCGTCGATGCACCGAGATGCGGCAGCGCAATGACCTTCGGATGCGCGATGAGTTCGGGCGTTGGGAAGTCCGTCACATAAGACTGCAGCTTGCCGTTGTCCAGAGCAGCCAGAGCCGCCTCGTCGTCAACGACGCCGCCGCGTGCAAAGTTGATGAGGATCGCATCGTCGTGCATCAGACCGATACGCTCCGCATTGACCATGTTGCGGGTCGCGTCGATCAGCGGCACGTGACAGGTCACGAAATCGGAATGGATGAAAATCTGGTCGAGCGTCTCTTCCTGTTCGACACCAGACGAAAGCTGCCACGCGTTGCGAACTGTAATCGCGGGATCGTAACCGACGACTTTCATACCGAGATCGAGCGCGGCGTTCGCGACTGCGACACCGATAGCGCCCAGGCCAATCACGCCGAGCGTCTTGCCGGGCAGCTCGAATCCGGAAAACTGCTTCTTGCCGGCTTCGACGGCTTTCTTGAGTTCCTCACCCGTCTCGGTCATCCCTTTCACGTGTTCGCGCGCATCGCAGAGATTGCGCGCAGCAAGCAAGAGGCCCGCGATTGCCAGTTCCTTGACCGCGTTCGCGTTGGCGCCGGGCGCATTAAATACGGGCACGCCTTTGTGCGCGAGTTCATCGCACGGAATATTGTTGGTGCCAGCGCCGGCCCTACCGACCGCAGCGACCGTCTCGGGAATATCCATGTCGTGCATGTTGTACGAGCGCAGCAGGATCGCGTCGGGGTGCGTGATCTCGGACGCCACTTCGTAGCGTTCACGAGGCAGATGCCGCAGCCCTTCAACGGCGATGTTATTAAGTGTGAGTACCTTGAACATAGCTATCCATTGACCCTTTCAAATTCGGCCATAAAGGCAAGTAGCGTATCGACCGCGTCCTCACTGACCGCGTTGTAGATCGAGGCTCGCATGCCGCCGACCGAACGATGACCTTTCAGATTGGCGAGGCCCGCTGCTGCCGACTCCTCGAGGAACTTCGCATCCAGCGAGTCATCCGCCAGTATGAACGGCACGTTCATTCGCGAACGGCAATCCACGGCAACCGGGTTCGAATAGAAGTCCGACGTATCGATCGCCTCGTAAAGCTTGCCGGCCTTGCGGGCATTCACTTCTGCAATCGCCTCGACGCCACCCTGGTCTTTCAGCCACTGAAAAACGAGATCGGCCACGTACCAGGCAAAGGTCGGTGGCGTGTTCGTCATCGAATCCGATTCGGCATAGGACTTCCACGTCATCAGGTGCGCATTGTCTGGCCGCACTCGATCCAGTAGATCGTTGCGCACGATGACGAGCGTAATACCGGCAGGGCCGATGTTCTTCTGCGCGCCGGCATAGATGACGCCATAGTCCGAAACGTCGATCGGTCGCGACAGGATGTTGCTGGACATGTCGGCCACAATGGGCACATCGCCGGCCGGCACGAAATTAAATTCAACGCCGGCAATCGTCTCGTTCGGAGTGATATGCAGGTATGCCGCATTGTCACTCCGCGTCCACGACGACTCGTCCGGGATGTACGTGAAGTTCTTGTCGGACGCATCGGCCGCAACGTTGACGTTGCAGAACTTCCTGGCTTCGCCGGCTGCTTTCTTGCCCCAGCTTCCGGTGATGACGTAGTCCGCGTTGTCGCCCGGAGCCGAGAGATTCAGCGGCGCCATGGCCATCTGCATCGTTGCCCCGCCCTGGGTAAACAGGACGCTGTAGTCGTCCGGCACCGCCATCAACTCACGGAGGTTCTTCTCCGCACGAGCGGCGAGTTCGACGAAGTCCTTGCCACGATGGCTGACTTCCATGACCGACATGCCCGAACCGAGCCAGTCGGGGATGTCATTGCGGATTGTCTCGAGCACCTCGAGAGGCAGTGCGGCGGGACCGGCACTGAAGTTATGGACGCGCGACATGACGCTGGGATTCCTGTTGCGTTTGGAAACGAGTGATTCTAGGGCGCGTATTGTTACGATTTAGCGACGAGAATGCATTACTTGCACGCGAAATTATTCGTCCTCATCCTCGATCGATTCAATACGTGCTAACCCAACCAGCCGCTGGCCGCTTTCGACACGGATCAGCGTAACGCCCTGTGTGTTGCGGCCCATCACCGAGATGTCCTCGACGCCTGTCCGCACCAGCGTGCCGTTTGAACTGATCAGCATGATTTCGTCGTCTTCAGCGACCTGGATGGCACCGACCGTATCGCCGTTGCGGTCCGTCGTCTGAATCGCAATAACGCCCTGGCCGCCACGGCCCTGGACCGGGAATTCCTCGACCGGGGTTCGCTTGCCGAAGCCGTTTTCGGTCGCCGTCAGGATCAGCCCATCGCGGATGATCGTCAGCCCGATGACCTCATGGCCGTCCGGCAACTTAATGCCCCGCACGCCGGCCGCACCGCGGCCCATCGGACGAACATCCGACTCCTTGAAGCGAATCGCCTTGCCGTGGCTGGCCACGAGGAGAATCTCGGCGCTGCCATCGGTAATCGCGACGTCGACAAGCTTGTCCTCGCCGCGCAGGTCAATCGCGATGATGCCGCTCGCGCGCGGGCGCGAGAACTGGCTCAGCGGCGTCTTCTTGACGGTACCGCCGGACGTCGACATGAAGACGAAATGCCCCTCTGCGTAATCCTTGATCGGCAGGACCGCATTGATGCGCTCGCCTTCCTCAAGCGGCAGCAGGTTGACGATCGGCTTGCCGCGCGACCCGCGGCTCGCCTGCGGCACCTGGTACACCTTGAGCCAGTACATCTTGCCGCGGCTCGAGAAGCACAGAATGGTGTCGTGGGTATTCGCGACGAACAGGTTGTCGATGAAGTCCTCGTCCTTGACCTTCGTCGCCGAACGGCCACGTCCACCACGCTTCTGCGCCTGGTAGACATCGATAGGTTGTGCCTTGGCATAACCGCCGTGCGACAGCGTCACGACAACCTCTTCCTGTGGAATCAGGTCCTCGACGCTCAGGTCGGAGTGATCCTGCACGATCTCGGTGCGACGCTCATCGCCAAAGGTATCGCGAACGTCAACGAGCTCTGACTTGATCACTTCGAGCAGCAGATCGGGGTCTGCCAGAATATCAGAAAGTTCTTTAATTTTATCAAGTATCGATTTGTATTCCTTGATAATTTTATCTTGCTCAAGGCCGGTCAGGCGGTGCAGCCTCAGATCGAGAATCGCCTGCGCCTGAACGGCAGAGAGGCGGTACTTGCCATCGACGAGACCGCTGCCGTCAACGAGACCGTCCGGGCGCGTGTCCGTGTCGCCCGCCCGCTCCAGCATGCCGGTCACCTCACCCGGCTCCCAGGCACGCTCCATCAGCCCTGTCTTGGCTTCGGCTGGCGAAGGTGAGCCCTTGATCAGCGCGATCACCTCGTCGATGTTCGCCAACGCGACCGTCTGTCCTTCGAGGACGTGGGCGCGATCCCGGGCTTTCCGGAGATCAAAGATGGTCCGTCGCGTGACGACTTCACGCCGGTGCGCGAGGAAGGCCTCGAGGACCTGCTTGAGGTTCAGCAACTTCGGCTGGCCTTCGTGCAGCGCGACCATGTTGATACCGAAGACGCTCTGCATTGGCGTCTGCTTGTAGAGGTTGTTCAGGACAACGTCGCTGACCTCGCCCTGCTTGAGCTCGATAACGATGCGCATGCCGTCCTTGTCAGACTCATCGCGCAGCTCACTGATGCCCTCGATGCGCTTGTCACGCACGAGATCGGCAATCTTCTCGATCAGCCGGGCCTTGTTGACCTGGTACGGCAGCTCCGTGACGATGATGGCCTCTCGGCCACGCTTGCTGATCGTCTCGATTTCGGTCCGCGCGCGAATATAGACGCGGCCCCGGCCGGTGCGGTACGCCGAGTAGATGCCCTGGGCGCCATTAATGATGCCCGCGGTCGGGAAATCCGGGCCTGGCAGGTGCTCCATGAGCCCCGGCACGTCGATTTCCGGGTTCTCGATAACCGCGAGGCAGGCGTTGATCACCTCATTAAGGTTGTGCGGCGGAATATTGGTGGCCATGCCCACCGCAATACCCGACGAGCCATTGACGAGCAGGTTCGGGATGCGTGTTGGCATAACGGACGGTTCGGACTCCGAGCCGTCGTAGTTCTCGACGAAATCGACCGTTTCCTTGTCGATGTCGGCGAGCAATTCGTGGGCCACACGCGCCATGCGGACCTCGGTGTAACGCATTGCCGCGGGGGAGTCCCCGTCGACCGATCCGAAGTTGCCCTGCCCGTCGACGAGCATGTAGCGCATCGAGAACGGCTGTGCCATACGGACGATCGTGTCGTAGACGGCCGAATCACCGTGCGGGTGGTACTTACCGATCACGTCACCGACGACGCGGGCCGATTTCTTGTACGGCTTGTTGTAGTCATTGCCGAGCTCGCGCATGGCGTGCAGCACGCGGCGGTGAACCGGTTTCAGGCCGTCACGAACGTCCGGCAGGGCGCGACCCACGATGACGCTCATCGCATAGTCGAGGTAGGACTGCTGCATCTCCTCTTCGAGGCTGACGGACAACAATTCCTGGGCTACTTCAGACATAGTTTCCTGCTTTTCGGGCTCAAATCCCGAGCGCGGCCCCGACTCGAAAAAGGCGGGATCCTGAGGTCAAAATGACGTGGATTTGGAGCGACTTAACTGGTCCGAAATGATACCACAGACGCTCCCGAAACAGCAGCATCTAAAGGGCCTAAAACGGGCTGAAACGCAGAGCTGGCGCTGCCCCGTGCGACGCGTATACTGCCCCAACCATGCAGCACTGTGACACCCTGATCGCACCGCGCTGGACCGTGCCTGGCGGCCCGGATCGCGAGGTTCTCGAAGACCATGCGGTGGCCGTTTCGGACGGCCGCATCCAGGCGCTGCTGCCCCGCACCGAGGCTGAGCGAAAATACCAGCCGAGCGTGCTCATCGAACGGCCCGAACACGTGCTGATTCCGGGCCTCGTGAACGCCCACACGCATGCCGCCATGACGCTTTTCCGAGGGATCGCAGACGACCTGCCGCTCGAAGCCTGGTTGCACGAGGGCATCTGGCCGGCCGAGCGTCGCTGGGTTAGCGCCGAGATGGTTCGTGACGGCACAGAACTCGCTGTCGCCGAAATGCTGCGTGGTGGAGTTACCTGCTTCAGCGACCAGTATTTCTTCCCGGAGATCGTCGCTGAGGCGGCCGCAGACCTCGGCATGCGGGCGGTCGTCGGCACACCTGTCGTCGATTTCCCGACCCAGTGGGCCGAGAACGCCTCGGAGTACCTGCAGAAGGGCGCAGATCTCGTCCACGATCCCTACGCAGATCACCCGCTCATCAGAACCGCATTCGCCCCGCACTCGACGTTTGCCCTCTCGGACGAGTCTTTCGCGGAATTGCGGGTGCTGGCCGACCAGCTCGACGTCCGCGTACAGATTCACCTGCACGAAACGGCCACCGAAGTCGACATCTCCTTGCGGGACCACGGCAGGCGGCCGTTCACACGTCTGGAGGATGCAGGCCTGATCAACCAGTCGCTGCTCGCCGTGCACGGAGTGCATCTCGACGACGCCGAGATCGAGCGCTTTGTTGAGGCCGGTGTCAGCATCGCGCATTGTCCGAGCTCCAACCTGAAGCTCGCCAGCGGCATCGCACCGGTTGGGCATTTCCTCGAGGCAGGTCTCAACGTGGCGCTGGGCACGGATGGCGCCGCGAG
>JASJCM010000019.1 GCA_030065985.1 Woeseiaceae bacterium
CCGTTCCGTGCTGACAACCTGTCCAAGCTGCTGCACCAGATCGTGTACGCAACGCCACCGCCGATTCACACCTATCGTGACGACCTGCCCGAGGAGCTCGAGCACGTCGTTATGACGACAATGCAGAAAGAGCCGAACAAGCGGCTCACGACCGGCAACGCGATGGCGGCCGAGCTCACCCGCGTTTACAAGGACCTGAGGCAGAAGTACGACAGCCTGGACAACCAGGAACACTTCGACCTGCTGCGCTCACTGCATTTCTTCCACGAGTTTTCGCATGCCGAGATCTGGGAAGTCCTGCGCGCCTCCGACTGGCACGAGTACAAGGATCGCGAGGACATCGTCCGCGAAGGCGAGGTCGACGACCGCTTCTACATCATCGTGTCGGGCAAGGTCGAGGTGCAGTCCAACGGCGACAGGATCGGCGCTCTCGAGAGCGGCGAGTGTTTCGGCGAAACAAGCTACGTCCGGGGCGCGAAGCGCCAGGCATCAATCAGGGCCGATGGCCAGGTGACGATCCTGCGCGTGAGCTCGACGCTGATGGAGCAGGTTTCTTCGGCTTGCCAGCTGCGTTTCAACAAGGTCTTCCTCCGCTCGCTGATCACTCGCCTGCAGGGCGACGGCGGCGCCAATACCTGATTTCTAGGTAAATCCGGCTATACCAGCTGTAACGTGCGCGAGTCACACTTCGTGCATGCGTCAATTTGCATTACTTCTGTTGCTTGCCGGGCTTGGCACAACTGCCAGCGCCAATGAGCGGACGTCCGATGCCATACCGCTGCGTAACCATAACCCGTTCCTGCAGGTTTTCGGATTGCCAGCATTCCAGACGGCGGCGCTGGGCAGCGACATCAGCATCGGCTACGACATTACGAACGATGCCGACGACAAGCTGCTGCCGAATGAGACGCTGATAATAGACAGCGAGAGCCAGGTCCTGAACCTTGCCTGGCGCCAGCGCATCAAGGACCGTATCGAGCTACGGGTCGATCTGCCCTGGGTACGGCACTCTGGTGGTTTTCTCGACGGTACGATCAAGGATTGGCATGACGTTCTGGGGCTGTCCAATTCGGCACGCGAGATTCCAAACGATCAATTTGAACTGTTGTATGAGCGCGGTGGAACGACGTACTTCGATCTGTCGTCGCCGACATCCGGCATTGGCGACGTGCGCCTGTCAGCCGCTTATGCCTGGCCTGCCGTCACGGTACGTGCCGGCGTCAAGTTTCCGACCGGGGATGCCGCCAGCCTGACCGGTAGCGGGGCGACCGACTTCAGCCTCGCAGCCTATTTCGATCGGAGCGCTGAGCTTTTGCGACGCGACCTGCAGTACTCAACCTTCGCTGGCGTGCTGGTCCTCGGCGACGGCGATGTCCTGCCTGAATTCCAGCGCGACGCGGTGGCTTTTGCCGGACTGGCGTTGCGCTGGCACGCGACCGACAGGATTGCGCTGACGACCCAGTGGTACTTGCAGGATTCCTATTTCGACATCGACATTGATGAGATTGGCGGCACGACTCTGCAGCTCGGTGTCGGAGCCGATTACCGATTCGATCGGGCTTTGCTGCGGCTTGCGATC
This sequence comes from Woeseiaceae bacterium, assembly GCA_030065985.1. GTDB lineage: Bacteria > Pseudomonadota > Gammaproteobacteria > Steroidobacterales > Woeseiaceae > UBA1847. Next base: position 1,580 of record JASJCM010000019.1, read on the forward strand.
GCGGAGGACATTATTGGGTCGGCCGCGCCAGATTTCGCGCTTCACCTTTCCGTCCGGTACTTCGGCAGCTGATTTAGGGTTACACTCGGCCCTCCATAAATTGAGGGGGTCTCAATGATCAAGCGCGTCATCGGCCTGCTGGCCGTATTTTGTGTATCGCCTGTCATGGCGAACGAGCTGGCGGACGCCATCGACAAGGACTACGACGACCACCTCGGGGCCCTGTTCGAGCATTTCCATCGCAATCCGGAACTATCGACCATAGAGCACGAGACGGCGCGCCGCATGGCGCTCGAACTCAATCTCGCGGGCTTCGTCGTCACCGAGGGCGTGGGCGGCACAGGCGTTGTCGCGATGCTCGAGAACGGCGATGGTCCGCTCGTGATGATGCGCGCCGACATGGACGGCCTGCCTCTCGAGGAAAAATCCGGTCTCGATTACGCGTCGCGTGCCCAGCAGGTCGATCCGGTGACGGGCAATACGGTCTACACGATGCACGCGTGCGGACACGACGTGCACATCACGAGTCTTGTGGGCACCGCCCGGCAGATGGCCGCACGCCGGGACGAGTGGGCCGGTACGCTAATGCTGCTGGTGCAACCAGCCGAAGAGCGCGTGCTGGGTGCTCGCGCGATGCGCGATGACGGTATCTGGGAGCGCTTTGGCCAGCCGGATTACGCGCTGGCATTCCACGTTTCATCGGGCGGCCTCGCGGGACAGATCAATGTGCAGGAGGGCAGTCCCTATGCGGGCGCCGATACTGTCGACATCATCATCCACGGCGTTGGGGCGCATGGCGCCAGCCCGCATCGCGGCAAGGACCCTATCGTGCTCGGCAGCCAGATCGTTCTGGCGCTGCAAACACTCGTCGCGCGCGAGTTGTCGCCGCGCGATCCCGGGGTGGTGACGGTCGGCTCATTCCACTCCGGCACCAAGCACAACATTATTTCGGACCGCGCGCACCTGCAGCTCACGGTCCGCAATACCAGCGAGAACACGCGTCAGGTCCTGCTTGACGGCATCAAACGGATTGCCGAGAACATGGGCCGCGTCGCGGGGCTGCCCGACGACAAATTGCCCGAGGTGATCATCTCGAATGAGAGCGTGCCGCCGACGGTCAACGACGCGTTCCTCGTGAGCCGACTGCGCGGCGCCTGGCGTCAAGCCATGGGCGAAGAGGCCGTCGTCGATATTCCGACCAAGGGTATGGGTGCAGAGGACTTTCCGTTCTTCACCCAGGATCCCGACATCTCGAGCGTTTACTGGGCTGTCGGCGGGACACCGCAGGAGGATTTCGATCGGGAGGAGGCCGGTGGCGAGCCCGTGCCGAGCCATCACTCGCCATTATTCAAGATCGAGCCTCAACCCTCCGTGACACGAGGCGTCGAATCGACCGTCGTTGCGCTGCTCGAGCTGATGCCGAATTAGGGCCGGCGCTCAGTCCTCCTCGTCGACCTCGAAATCCTCGAGGTCTTCGCCACCGGCGCTCTGGAGCAGGATTTCGACCTTCTGTTCGGCTTCCTTGAGCGCCGTCTGGCAGCCGCGTGTCAGCTTGATACCTTCCTCGAACTTCTTCATTGCCTTCTCGAGCGGCAGGTCGCCGGATTCGAGTTCCTCGACGAGTTCTTCGAGGTCCGCGAGAGACTTTTCCAGGTTGAATTTCTTGGTCGAGGCCACGGCTGCTTCCAATGGTGGGTTGCGGCGTAAAGCTACCGCTCGCTGCGCCAACAATCAACGACTGTAACAGCCTGTATCAAGGTAGCATCCACAATTGACACCCTTGTGGCCGGTCAATAAAGTGGAAATCGACCACAGAATGTCAAAATTCTGATCAAGCTAATTGCTGATACCAGAGGAACAACAAATGTCATTGAAAGGCAGCAAAACCGAAGGCAATCTGAAAGACGCATTTGCCGGTGAATCCCAGGCTAACCGCCGCTACCTCTATTTCGCAGCCAAGGCCGATGTCGAAGGCTACAACGACGTTGCCGCGGTATTCCGCTCCACGGCTGAAGGCGAAACGGGTCATGCGCATGGCCATCTCGAGTATCTCGAGGAAACAGGCGATCCCGCAACGGGTCTGCCGATCGGCTCGACCTCGGAGAACCTCGCTGCCGCAATCGCGGGCGAAACGCACGAGTACACCGATATGTACCCGGGCATGGCCAAGACGGCTCGCGACGAAGGCTTCGACGAGATTGCCGACTGGTTCGAGACGCTCGCCAAAGCCGAGCGTTCGCACGCCAACCGTTTCCAGAAAGCTCTGGACACGCTGGACGACTAACCGCCGCTGGAGCGCCGGGCCGCAAGGCCCGGCGGCCCTGCCATGACTGAATCACGACGCGAGGGCAGCCTCGAGGCCCCGACGCGCCATCCACTGGACTGGCGCTCCGACGATTTCTACGACGAGAAGTCGCTGTTCGACGAGCTCGAACGCGTCTTCGACATATGCCACGGCTGTCGCCGCTGCTTCAATCTGTGTCATTCCTTCCCGACCCTGTTCGACCTCGTCGACGAGTCCGACACGATGGAAGTCGACGGCGTTGCCAAGGACGACTACTGGCAGGTCGTCGACCACTGTTACCTGTGCGACATGTGCTACATGACCAAGTGTCCGTACGTGCCGCCCCACGAGTGGAACGTCGATTTCCCGCACCTGATGCTGCGCGCCAAAGCCGCGCGGTTCCGTGAGCAGGGCGCCTCGAAGCGCGATCGCATCCTGAGCGCCACCGATACGGTCGGCAAGCTGGCCGGCATCCCCGTGGTCGTCAACGCCGTGAACGCGGTCAACAGCAGCAAGAGCGGTCGCAAGCTGCTCGAGTCTACGCTCGGCGTGCATCGCGACGCACCGGTGCCGAAGTACCATTCGAAGACGGCGCGCAAACGCCTGTCGAAGCGTAATGGCCTTGCAGCCAGCAACGCGACACCGGGCGCGGCAACGACCGGCAAGGTGGCGCTGTTCACAACCTGCTACTGCAATCGCAATCATCCGACCGTCAATGAAGACCTGGTTGCCGTGTTCGAACACAACGGCATCGCCGTGACGCTGGCGTCGAAGGAGGTCTGCTGCGGCATGCCGAAACTCGAGCTGGGCGACCTCGAGTCAGTGCAGAAAGCGAAGGAACAGAACATCCCGGCGCTCGTCAAACTCGTTGACGAGGGATGGGACATTGTGACGCCTATCCCGTCGTGCACGTTGATGTTCAAGCAGGAACTGCCGCTGATGTTTCCGGACGACGCTGACGTCATCAAGGTACGCGATGCCATGTTCGATCCGTTCGAGTACCTGATGCAGCGGCACAAGGACGGACTGCTGAAGACGGAGTTCGAGAAACCGCTCGGCAAAGTAACTTACCAGGTGCCGTGCCACCTGCGCGTGCAGAACATTGGTCTGAAGACCCGCGATGCGCTACAGCTCGTACCTGACACGACAGTCGAGGTCATCGAACGGTGCTCCGGCCACGATGGCACTTACGCTGTGAAGAAAGAGTTTCACGACGTGTCGAAGAAGATCGCGCGTCCTGTCGTCAACAGGCTCAAGAAGGCGGAGGCCGATCACTTCACGAGTGACTGCCCGATGGCCGCCGAGCAAATTGTGCAGGATGTCGACGACCACGAAGCCAACAACCCGATGGGACTGCTACGCACGGCATACGGAATATGATGAACAAGTTATCCAGAGACGATCTTTACAGCCTCGAGCAGTATGCCGAGGCGCGCCCTGCGTTTCGCGACAAGGTCCTTGCGCACAAGCGTGATCGACGCCTCGACCTCGGCACGAACGCGGCGCTGTATTTCGAGGACCGCCTCACGATGCAGTACCAGATCCAGGAAATGCTGCGCATCGAACGGATTTTCGAGGCCGAGGGAATCAATGAGGAGCTGGAAGCCTACAACCCATTGATTCCGGACGGATCCAACTGGAAAGCGACCTTCATGGTCGAGTTTCCGGAAGTCGAAGAGCGCCGTGCCATGCTGTCGCAGCTGATTGGCATCGAAGACCGGGTCTTCGTCCAGGTCGCCGATTTCGATCGCGTCTTCGCGATCGCGGACGAGGATCTGGAGCGGGCCGACGAGACCAAGACCTCGGCTGTGCACTTCCTGCGCTTCGAGCTGTCACCGGAGCAGGTGGCCGCGCTCAAGTCCGGCGCCTCGTTGATTGCGGGTATCGACCACGAGAACTACCGCGTCGAAGTGAGCCCTGTTGCGGACAACATCCGGGCATCGCTCATCAAAGACCTGGACTAGCCGCCACGCAATTCAGCCAGTAGCCGGCACATTTCGGTGTGCACGGCCTCGTATTTTCACGCTAGAATGCCGCCGGGCACTTTTCCAACAATCCGATCTCTGGCAAAAGGATTGAATGACTAAGCGATACGATGCTGCGGACATCGAAGTCCTCAGCGGTTTGGAGCCTGTCCGGCGCCGACCGGGCATGTACACAGACACCTCGCGGCCGAATCATCTGGCGCATGAGGTCGTCGACAACTCCGTCGACGAGGCACTCGCCGGCCACTGCAAAAAGATCGATGTCACGATCTACAAGGACGGTTCTCTCGAGGTAAACGATGACGGTCGCGGCATGCCCGTCGACAAGCACCCGAAAGAGAAGATTCCGGGTGTTGAGCTCATCCTGACGCGCCTGCACGCAGGCGGCAAATTCTCGAACAAGAATTACCAGTACTCTGGCGGTCTGCACGGCGTCGGCGTTTCGGTCGTGAATGCCCTGTCGAAGAATCTCGAGGTCTGGATTCGACGCGGCGGCAAGGAATACAACATGAGCTTTGTCGGCGGCAAGAAGCGCGGCAAGCTCGAGGAAGTCGGCAAGGTCGGCAAAGCGAACACAGGCACGACGATTCGCTTCTGGCCCGACGAGCAGTACTTCGATACCACGAAATTCGGCCTCAAGGCACTCAAGCATGCGTTGCGGGCCAAGGCAGTCCTTTGCCCCGGCCTCAAGGTCACGCTCAAGGTCGAAAAGCCCAAAGAGAAGATCGAGTGGCAGTACACGGGCGGCCTCGAGGAATACCTGCTCGAGGCGATCGACGGTGCCGAAACGCTGCCCTCCGAACCGTTCTCGGGCAGTATCGCGGGCAACAACGAAGCAGCGGACTGGGCGCTTGCATGGACCACGGATGGCGGTGCCTCGGTCACCGAGAGCTACGTCAACCTGATACCGACGGCCCAGGGCGGTACGCACGTCAATGGTCTGCGTACCGGGCTGACCAATGCGCTGCGAGAATTCAGTGACTTCCGCAATCTCGTGCCGCGCGGCGTCAGTATTGCCCCCGAAGACGTCTGGGACGGCCTGAGTTTTGTGCTCAGCACGAAGCTCGAGGATCCGCAATTCTCGGGGCAGACCAAGGAACGCTTGTCATCGCGCGAATCCGCCGCCTTCGTCGCCGGTGTCATTAAGGACAATTTTTCGCTCTGGCTGAACCAGCATCCCGAGACGGGCGATCAGATCGCCAATCTCGCGATCACCAAAGCGCAGAAACGGCTCAAGTCGGCGAAGAAAGTCGTGCGCAAGAAGGTGGTCACGGGACCGGCACTGCCCGGCAAGCTGGCTGATTGCACGTCGCAGGAGCCCGAGCTGTGCGAACTCTTCCTCGTTGAGGGCGACTCCGCCGGCGGTTCCGCCAAACAGGCGCGGGATCGCACGACGCAAGCCATCATGCCGCTGCGCGGCAAGATCCTGAATACCTGGGAAGTCGACACGAACGAGATCTTGGGTTCGCAGGAAGTACATGACATCTCAGTAGCGCTCGGTGTCGATCCGGGCACCGACGACATCGACGGGCTGCGGTATCACAAGATCTGCATCCTCGCCGATGCGGACTCCGATGGTCTACACATTGCCACGCTGCTATGCGCGCTCTTCCTGCGTCATTTCCGCGAGCTGATTCTCGCGGGTCACGTCTACGTCGCGATGCCACCGCTGTATCGCATCGATGTCGGCAAGGAGGTCTTTTATGCGCTCGATGAAGGCGAGCGCACGGGCATCCTTGATCGCATCGAGGCCGAGAAGAAGAAAGGCAAGGTGACCGTAACGCGCTTCAAGGGCCTCGGTGAAATGGACCCTGAACAACTGCGTGAGACAACCATGAATCGTGACACGCGCCGTCTCGTCCAGCTAACGATCAGCGGGCGCGACAAGACCGACCAGCTTATGGACATGCTGCTCGCCAAGAAACGCTCCAAGGACCGCCGTACCTGGCTCGAGACCAAGGGCAACCTGGCGGAGGTGTGAGATGACAACCATGCAGAACAGCCTCAACCTCGAGGGCGTCGAACAACAGCCGCTGAAGGAGTACACCGAGCAGGCTTACCTCGACTACTCGATGTACGTGATCCTCGACCGCGCTTTGCCACAGATCGGCGATGGCCTGAAGCCCGTACAGCGCCGCATCATTTATGCGATGAGCGAACTCGGACTGTCGTCGACATCCAAGCCGAAGAAGTCGGCGCGCACAGTCGGCGACGTTATCGGCAAGTTCCATCCGCACGGCGATTCGGCCTGTTACGAAGCTATGGTGCTCATGGCGCAGAATTTCTCCTATCGCTACCCGATCGTGATCGGCCAGGGCAACTGGGGTTCGACCGACGATCCCAAATCGTTCGCCGCGATGCGCTATACCGAATCGCGTCTCGCGCCGTATGCGAAGAGCCTGCTGCAGGAACTCGGGCAGGGCACGGTCGACTGGGCACCGAACTTCGACGGCACGCTGAAAGAACCCGTCGTGTTGCCGGCACGGCTGCCGAACCTGCTTCTCAATGGTACGACCGGTATTGCCGTCGGTATGTCGACGGACGTACCGCCGCATAACCTCAACGAGGTTGCCGCCGCGCTCGTGCACCTGATCGACACGCCGAAGGCGACCGTCGCGCAACTGATGAAGCATGTCAATGGTCCGGACTTCCCGACCGGTGGCGAACTCGTTTCGTCGAAAGACGACATCAAGGAAATCTACACGACAGGTAGCGGCACGCTGCGCTTGCGCGCGGCGTACAAGATGGAAGGCACGGACATCGTCATTACGTCTCTGCCGTACCAGATCTCCGGCGCGAAAGTGCAGGAGCAGATTGCGACGCAGATGCGCAACAAGAAACTCCCGCAGGTTGACGACCTGCGCGACGAGTCGGATCACGAAGAACCGACGCGATTGGTCATCAGCAAGAAACGCGGTGTCGATGTGGACCAGCTCATGTCGCATCTGTTTTCGACAACGTCACTCGAGCGCACGTTGCGCGTGAATATGAACATCATCGGCCTCGATGGCCGGCCGCGCATGTTCAATCTTGTCGAGCTGCTCAAGGAGTGGCTGACATTCCGCAAAGAGACCGTCAAGAACCGGCTTGGCCATCGCCTGCAAATCGTCACGGACCGCCTGCATATCCTCGACGGCCTGCTCGTTGCGTACCTGAACATCGATGAGGTCATCAAGATCATTCGCGAGGAGGACGAGCCGAAGCCCGTGCTCATGAAGCGCTTCAAGCTATCGGATATTCAGGCTGAAGCCATCCTCAACCTGCGCCTGCGAAATCTCGCCAAGCTCGAGGAGTTCAAGATCAAGGGCGAGCAGGAAGAGCTCGAGGAAGAGCGCGATCTGCTCGAGAAGACGCTGAAGAGCGCCGCCAGGCTCAAGACGCTGATCAAGAAAGAGATCCTCGAGGACGCCGAAGCTTATGGCGACGACCGTCGAACCGATATCGTCGAGCGTGAGGCCGCGCAGGCACTCGACGAGACGCAGCTCGTCGCGAGCGAGCCAGTCACCGTCGTGCTCTCGCAGGCTGGCTACGCGCGCGCCGCGAAAGGGCATGAAATCGACCCGACGTCATTGAACTATCGCTCCGGCGATGCGTACCTCGCGTCGGCGCAGGGGCGCAGCAACCAGCTCGCGATGTTCATTGACAGTACTGGTCGCGTCTACAGCGTGATGGCCGGTACGTTGCCGTCGGCGCGCGGGCAGGGCGAACCGCTGTCGAGCCGCTTCAAGCCGCCCGACGGTTCGGTGTTCTGCGGCGCTATGATCGGCGACAACGAGCAGAAGTATCTGCTTGCGAGCGACGCGGGCTACGGCTTCGTTGCGACGCTCAGCGAGCTCGTATCGCGCAACAAGGCAGGTAAGGCGATCTTACGCGTGCCGGCCGGGGGCAAATCCGTCGTGCCGGCGCCTGTTCCGAAGGAAAAGGAATGCCTGATCGCGGCGGTCAGCTCGATCGGCCGCCTGTTGCTGTTCGAAATGGAGGAACTGCCCGAGCTCGCCAAGGGCAAGGGCAACAAGCTGATCAATATCCCGGGACCCAAGTACAAGAGTGGCGACGAGAAGATGGTTGCTGCGACGGTCGTTCCGGAAGACGGTAACCTCGAGGTCTACACGGCGACGCGCAAGATGACGATCAAGTGGGACGACCTCGACGACTACTACGGCGATCGCGCTTTGCGTGGCAGTCTCCTGCCGAAGGGATGGCGCAAGGTCGAACGACTCGCCGGCGTCGAATAAAAATGGGGACATTCTGCTTTTCTGGCGTGCCAGAAAAGCAGAATGTCCCCATTTAGCGGGGATTAACGGTGTCTTACTAGATGGCCTTGGTGTCGACCTTGCCGCCCTCGACGTCCATCTCAACCGTATCGTCGTTGCCAGCGGCCGGCATCTCGGCCGTTTTGTCGTCGGCGGTCATGTTTACCGTTACGGCACCGGTCTCGGACGGATCATGCGACTGTTCCATTTCGGCCGTATCGTCTTCCGGCTGCTCGAGTGATGCGGTGACGTCGAGCTCGGTGACCGAAGCCATGGGCATTTCCGATGTCACGTCATCGTCCTCAGGTTCGTCGAGATTGTCGGCCAGCTCAGCCGCGGCGCGTGCAATCTCCTGATTGAGTGCCTGCGTTGCCGACAGCTCTTCCTCGTAATCCTGCTCGAGAATGTCGTAGTCGACTTCCTTGCTGATCGTGTAGTTGTCGGTGACCAGCGTGTCGTCGCTCGCGCCGACTTTGACGGCCTTGAGGTCGTGTTTCGTGACGTCTTCGGGCTGCGGCATCTGGGTCGCGTCCATGATGACCGACATGTCGTAGTCCTCGTCATCCGGCAGTACTTCGCTTTCGAGGATTGATTCGATCTCGGCGCGCACAGGCGGGATGATGTCGGTCTCGACGTCGACGACGGGCTCCGGCTCGAACGGCAGCTCGATGTCGACTTCGGTCGGCGACGGGTAGCCGATGTCTTCGGCGACTTCCATGTCCGAGCTATCGTCGAAACCCGTGCCCATGACGAGTTCTGCGTCCAGCGTGAGGTTCTCCTCGGTCGGCGAGTCGTCTTCGAGGTCATAAACCTCCTCCTCGATGGTCTCGTCAGCAACGGCGACAAGCTCTTCGGTGTGATCCGTCGCGCGACGCTGCGGATGCGCCGCAACCGGAGCAATCGGCGTGGAGCCAAAGCGCTCGCGGATACGTCGTCCGAACAGGAGCAGACCGATGATGACGGCGAGGCCGCCACCGATGAGCCATGCCAGCAGCGACGTCGACTCGCTGCGCGAGCCGGTACTGATGATCGCGGTCGGCACGTTCGGCGATTCTGACGTGGTCTGCGGGCCTTCGAGCTCGGTGTCGGGAATGATCACGGTTGATGTCGGTTCACCGGTCCGCTCGACGAACGGATTGTCGTCCGCGAGGATCACGTCGCCAGGTTTGAGATCGGCAGTCGCGCCGACCAGCGTCTCGGTGGCAACGGTTTCGACCGGCGTCGCTTCGGCCGTCGCTTCAACAACCGGCGGCTCGTAGGCAGAAGCTTCTGTCGCAGCGGGCTCAACGACCGGGGCCGCTGTTGTCTCTGCGGGTGCAGGGACGTCCGCCGCGACAACCGGAGCGGTACTGCCGTCGAGACTCGGAATCGTGAGCCACGCGCCGGCTTTGAGTTTGTTCGGATCGCTATCGATGAACGCGTCGGGGTTCATCTGGAAGATCAGATCGACTGCAGGCCACAGTTTCATCGTGCGGTTTTCGATGCGCCCGGCGATGTCGCCGAGCGTCTCGCCGATCTTGACCTGGTAGCGCGTAGACTGGCCGATTGGCGTGTTGTCGACGGCACGTGCGCGCTGCACGGGGGTTGTCTGCGGCGCAGGCGCTGCCTCGATGGGCGCCGCGGCAGTCGGAGCAGAGGCGGCCGCGGGCGTCAGCTCGACGCCGGCCGGGTCAACGAGCAGCATGTACTCTCGACTCAGGTTGGGCGTGTACGGGCAGTTGATCGTGACCCGCGTTGCCAACATCGGCTCACGAATGGCACTCGTACCTGAAATCAGGATCGCGCGCTCCGTGATGCGAATGGTGTTGCTGCCGAGGCCTGGCAAGCCGCTGGTCGAGCGGCCCGGGCTGACCGAGACGCAGGTATCGCTGAGCATCTCGTTGGGCGCCAGGGCATACGCGATGCTGGCGCGCAGCGGCTGACCCAGGTTGGACTGCACGGTCAGGTCGCCGAGCTCGAGCGCGCTAGCCGGCGCGGCTGCGAGACCACCGCCAATGGCGACGAGCGGCAATAGAGAGCGCGTCGCCGCGCGATCCTTCGCTTTGTTAGCGATATCTGGTTTCTTCACTTTCTGCACCCCGTATTCCTGCAATACGAACCGTATACAACGCTCATATTGTTAGCTACGACGCCATTCTAGGTTCTTTAAGGTGTTGGTCGTTAGCGGATGGTTCTGCGACCGGAGTGTGACCTGCGTCACACTTTGCTGGTGATTACGTCGCCTGCGCCGCCGAGAGTTCCTCAAGCGTCGTATGCACGCCGCTGTCAGTGTCCTGCAATACGACCTCGGGCTCGTGAACATAATGTCCCTGCATGAAGTCGAGGCCGAGCTGGAACAGCACAGCCATAGCGTTAGCGTTCTCGACGCGTTCGGCGATCGTCTTGATATTGCGCTTCTGCGCAGCCTTGACGATCTTGCTGACGGCATCCTGCATCGAGTTATCCGTCATCAACGTGTGCATCAGTTCACCGTCGATCTTGATGTAGTCGGGCTTCAGGATGTCGAGAATCTGGAAACGTTCCTGGTCGATACCGTAATGCTGCAAAGCGAAGCCAACCCCGAGCTTGCGCGTCTGCTTGACGAGCTCTTTCGTCTGCTTGATGTGCTTGGCCGCGTCCTGCTCCGGAATCTGGATGACGATGCGTGAGCAATCGAAGTCCTGCTCGTCGAACTTCTGTTCCATCCAGGCGGCTGTCGTACCGTCGGTGATCGACTGCTGTGACAGGCGCACGAAGACGCGGTCGGCTTCGTGCTTCGAACAGAAGTCGATCGCCGCCGTCAGCATCCAGCGGTCGATATTTTTCATCATGTTGTTGCGTTCGGCCGCCGGCAGGAATTCAGATGGCAGCACCGACGTACCCTGTTCGTCGATCATGCGCACGAGCAGGTCATACATCTGGATAGAGTCGCTGCGCAGCCCTGCTATCGGCAGCTGCGCCAGCAGGAAGCGGTCGTCCATGAGTGCGGCCTTGAGGTGCTTCACCCAGATCGCATCGAATTCACGCTGCTTGGTATCTTCGTCCGCACTCTCGCTAAGGAAAGACTGGCCGCCGCCGGCCTGTTTACCGAGCTTGTAGGCGTCAACGGTCGCGGCGACAAACTCTTCAAGACTGCCGAACACCTCGCTGAATCCGCAGGCGCCGACAGAGCAGGTCAGATGGGTCGACGTGTTGCCAACATCGAAGGTGACCGTCTTCAGATGATCGATGAGCTGCTTGCCCCAGACCTGTGCGTCACGAGGTTTGCCGCGTTCGAGCAGCACCATGATCGATGTGCCTTCGAAACGTCCCGCCACATCACGCGGGTGCATGCGCTTGCGCACCGTTTCCGCGAGCTGCGCAAGGATCTCCTCGGACTCGATGATGCCGACCTTGTCGTGAATCTCGCCGAAATTATCCGGCTTGATGTAGACGAGACAGTGCGTGCCGGACTGCGGTTTGCGCTGCAGTCGCTTGATCAGGCGCTCGAGGAATTGAGCGCGATGGTAGAACAGCATCGTCGGGTCGCGCTTCAGCGCGTCATGCACGAGCTTGGTCGGCTCCTCGGCGACCTTCAGCTGTGGTGCGATTCGAATTTGCACGCAGGGCCCGTCATCGAGGTCGATCTTGCGAAACTCGAGGTGCAACTCTTCAGCGTCACCCGAGTCGATGTGTGCCTTGACGACCAGCTTTTCGTCTTTTTGCCACTTGCCGGCGATCGTTGCGACGAGTGCGCCTTTCAGTGCGGCCTGGCTCTCGGCCTCGAAGTTGTCCATAACGGGCATGCCAACGAGGTCGTCCTTGTCCTTGACCTTGAACTGTTCGAGCCAGGCGTCGTTCACATCCATGAAAATACCTTCCTGGACGAGAGCGTAGGAGCTCGCAGAGGCTGCCATGTGGTCCTTGAGCTGCCGCTTGTATTCGGTGGCGGACTGCAGTGTCGAGTTCAGTGCGCGCTCGACGCGCAGCGCTCGCAGCTCGCGCGAGACTACCGACTGCAGACGGCTCTTCAGGCCCATCGACACAAGGTCGCATGCGCCCGAACGCATTGCGGATTCAATGTCGGCTTCGGCGGCTTGCTCCTGCATCGCAATAACCGGCACTTCCGGGTTATAGCGGTCTTTCTGCTTTACGACCTCACGGATCGCATCCGCGTAGCTGTCGCAGTTGAGAATGAGGAGTTCGACGTTTTCCGCAGAGAGGGTATCAGCGAGGCGATTTGGATTGGCCACCCAGTGGCAGTGCGCCGCGTGGCCCGCGTCGCGCAATGCACTGTTGATCATTTGGACGTCGTCCTGATCCTGTGTCAGGACAGCAATTGAGATGCAGTGGCTACCGTTCAAATCCCGTTCCCTGGTAAGCCGGGTTAACCCCGTGATATCCGTATTCTGTTAACAATTACGGAGTCTAGACACATAACTAATAGGTGTCCCGACCCGAAGGTCAAAACCGTGACCTGAATCAAGTTTCTGGCGTTTCCGGAGCCAATTCGGCCCGAAATTTCGGCTGGCGCGAATCCCGGACTCCGGTATCATAGCGCCTCGCCGCGACGCCGCGGCCCGACATTCCCGAGCGAAGAATCATGGCAAATTACAGCACCAACGAGTTCCGCAGTGGCCTGCGCATTATCATCGACAATGACCCTTGTGTGATCGTCGAGAACGAGTTTGTAAAGCCCGGCAAGGGCCAGGCCTTCAATCGCGTGCGTATCAAGAATCTCAAGACGGGCAAGACTGTGGACAAGACGTTCAAGTCGGGTGAGTCGGTCGAGGCTGCCGATGTCATGGATACGGAGATGCAGTTTCTCTACGCGGACGGCGAGTTCTGGCACTTCATGGAGCCGAACACCTTCGAGCAATTTGCGGCGGACGAAAAGGCGATCGGTGACGCGAAGGACTGGATTACCGACGGCGATGTATGCGGCATCACACTCTGGAATAATGAGCCGCTGATTGTGTCGGCGCCCAATTTTGTCGAGCTCGAGATTACGGAGACGGATCCGGGCGTCAAGGGCGACACCGCGAGCGGCGGCGTCAAGCCTGCGACCCTGTCGACCGGTGCCGTTGTACGAGTACCGCTGTTCGTCGATCAGGGTGAGACGATTAAGGTCGATACGCGCTCGCGCGAATACGTCTCGCGCGTCAAATAAAGTACTTGCGCGTCTCCTGGAGCGTGCAAAACGATTCGCAGAGTTTTTCGACACCGACCTGGTCCGCTTCGCTAAAGCGGCGCGTGGTTGGACTGTCGATGTCGAGCACGCCGATCAGGCGCTCGTGCGCAATCAGTGGCACCACGAGCTCCGAACGCGAATCCGGATCACAGACAATGTGGCCGGGGAACGCTTGCACGTCGGCGACGCGTTGCGTTTGCAACGACGAAGCTGCGGCACCACATACGCCTTCATCGAGTCGGATGTGAACGCACGCCGGCTTCCCCTGGAAAGGACCGAGAACGAGTTCATCGCCGCGCAAGACGTAGATGCCGAGCCAGTTGATGTCTGGCATTGCGTTGTAGAGCAGAGCGACGAAGTTGGCGGCGGCCGCGAGAGCGTCCGGCTCCTCGTCGAGCAGCGCGTGCAGCTGTGAATCGAGCAGGTTGTAGTCGGTCATAATGGTGATGCAAAAGTAACGACGTCGCGTATATCGTCGGTGTTGTCGTGGACCATTTGCAAGCGCTCGAGCCCCATGGCGACGCCGGCGCACTGCGGCAAGCCGGCCTCCAGCGCCGCCAGCAATGATTCATCAATTGGCCGAACGGCGCGACCGCGCCGCTTGCGCTCACGGACATCCGCCTCGACGCGTTGGCGCTGTTCCGCGGCATCCGTCAACTCAACGTAGCCATTGGCGAGTTCAACGTCGCCGAAAAAGACCTCGAACCGGTCGGCCACGCGTGCGTCGTCTGGACTCAGTCTTGCCAGCGCGGCCTGGCTTGCCGGGTAGTGCCGGACTACCGTGAGCCGGTCTTTCGCCAGTCCCGGTGCGACTATCGTGGCGAAGAGCCAGTCGAGCCAGTCATCCGGCTCGCCACCGATCGTGTCGCGCAGTTCCTGATCAGCGAGGGCCGCGAGCGCGCCGGTATCGGCATCGAGCGGATCGACGCCGGTCGCGTCGCGGAACAGGTCCCGATAGGCGAACTTTGCCGGTGTGCCAGTGGGCGCGGTATCTGCCAGAGCTGCCGCGATCAAAGCGGTCGTGTCATCGACAATCTGCTCGAGTCCCATGTCATGTCGATACCATTCGACCATCGTAAATTCCGGCTGGTGCCTGCGGCCGGCTTCGCCGTCCCGGAACACGCGGCAGATCGAATAGATGTCGGGATAGCCGGCAGCGAGCAGGCGTTTCATCGGGAATTCGGGCGACGTGTGCAGAAATAGCGGCACGTTGCTCACCTGGCTGCGGCCGACTTCGAGGCTTTCGATCTGCACGTCACTGACCGCGGCCGTGCCAAGCGTGGGGGTGTCGACTTCGAGCACCTTGTGCCTTGCGAAGTACTCGCGAATGCGGCGGAGCAGGGCCGCGCGGCTCGCGGCCGCTTCAGGGCCGGAGCACGGCCGCCAGTCGGTCATCCCGTCGTGCCCTTGATCTCGCCGATCTCTTCGCCCATGCGCAGCGTTTCGCCGGGCTCGAGGTCATCGTCCCATTCGCAGACGCCGGGTGGCATCAGGATAATCACCGTTGACCCCATGTTGAACCAGCCAAGCAGGTCGCCTTTCGCGACCTCCGTCGGGTGATTCGACAAGTCGAGCGCATCGACGACACCGGCTTTGCGTGGCCGGATCTCGCCGGTCCAGGGCGTCGAGATACTGCCGACATTGAGCGCGCCGACGAAGATCAGCACGGCGGGCCCGAAGTCGGTCCGAAAGTGCATGACGAGGCGCTCGTTGCGGCGGAACAAACCGCGCAGCCGCGAGACCGTCGTCTCATTGACGCTAAACAGGTCACCGGGTACATAGCGGGCCGCAACGAGTTTTCCGGCAAACGGCGCGTGCACGCGATGGTAGTTGTACGGCGCGAGGTAGATCGTTGCGAAACAACCGTCGATATAGCGCTCGACCTCCTCCAGGTCTGTCGCGAGCAGGTCGCCGACCGTGTACTCAATGCCCTTGGCCTGGAACAGATTGTCGGCCCTGATGTCACCGGCATAGCTGACTGTGCCATCCACGGGCGAGACCACCGCATCGTCGTCATCGTCAATTTCGCGTGCGCCGTCCTTGAGTTCGCGAATAAAGAAATCATTGAACGTCGCGAAGTCGCCGGGAACGGCGAGTCTTACTTCTTCGAGATTGACATCGAACGCGCGCGCGAACTGCGTAATCAGGAAGTCCTTGACACGTTGGTTGCGGATACGGGCGATACGCCAGATGACGGCCGTCAGCCAGTGCCGTGGCAGGATGTGTTGCAGTGCAACAAAGGCGCTATCGAGCATCATCGTCTCCCGGTGCGGATTCCGACGCGAACAGGTAATCGATCGTCAAAAGCGGCGCATCGTCGCTCATTAACTGCAGCGCAACCCGGTCGCCAAGCTCACCGGGGCGCATCAGCATCAGGTGCTTGCCGCCGCGCTCCAGCGTGACGCTGCCACTCGGTGGAACAACCAGTGCGTCGAGCTCGCGCATACGCGCAATGCCGTCCTCGATCATCGTCTCGTGAATCTCGACGGTCGCGAACTGTGGGCTCGTGACGCTCGTTATACGAATTGGCTCATCCGTATTGTTTGTCAGTACAAAGAAGGCGGCGCTCATCTTCATGCCGGGCATCGGCCGAGTGACCTCGACATCGCTGGCGACAAGCGGTGGCTGTGGTTCGCTGCAAGCGGTGAGGAACAGCGCAATCAGTAATGGCGCGAAGCGCATCATGAACCTCCCGCCAGGACGATCGGCAGGTCGTTGACGTAGTTTTCGATGACGTGAGGTCCACCGAACAGTGCGTGGAACCTGCCGTCAGGGTCTATGACGAGAACTGCCGCCGAGTGATCGACGTTGTAATTCTCGTCATCGGACGGTTGTTTCTTGAAATAGATGCCAAGCCCTTCCGTCAGCTGGCTGATACCTTCCACGGTGCCCGTGATGCCGAGATTACCTTCGCCGAAGTAGTCGACGTATTGCCCCATCAGCTCGGGCGTGTCGCGCTCCGGGTCGACGCTGACCAGGACGATGCGCGGCAGCGGTGACTTACCTGCGTCCGCGAGTTGCTGTTTCGCCGTTGCCAGTACCTGCAGCGTCATCGGGCAGATGTCCGGGCAATGCGTGAAGCCGAAGAACACGAGATCCCACTGACCCTTGAAGACGCTTTCGTCTATGTTGTTGCCGTGTTGATCGACCGCCGAAAACGCCGGGACCACGTCGGGGTTCGGGAGAATCATTGCGGACTCAGCAGTCGCTGGCGGTTGCAGCCGGTTCGCGAGATACGCGCCGGCGAGTACGGCTGCGACCATTGCGATCGCAACAAAAAGATTTCTGGGTGCCATAGTCCGCAATTCTACAGGCAGACGGGGCATTAAGGTGATAGATTCGCGCGGCATGAATGTCGAGCAACTCATCCGCGACGTCGCCGGCCGTTTTGAGTCAGCCGATCTCGATTACGGCCACGGCACCGACAACGCCGTCGATGAGGCGGCCTGGCTCGTGTTCGCAATACTCGGCTTGTCACATGAAGACGCACCCGCCGTGTACGCCGAGACTGTACCCGACGATGCGGCGCAGGCGATCGCCGGTCTTGCAACACGTCGAGTCGACGAACGCGTGCCGCTCGCCTACCTCGTCAACCAGGCGTTTTTTGCGGGGCTCGAGTTCTACGTCGACGAGCGGGTGCTCGTACCGCGTTCACCGTTCGCCGAACTGATCCTCGGCCGTTTCGAGCCCTGGGTCGAGCCGGCTACGGTCCGGCGCGCTGTCGACCTCGGCACCGGCAGTGGCTGCATTGCGATCGCGACGGCTTATGCATTTCCCGATGCACACGTAGACGCTGTAGACATCTCGGACGATGCGCTTGCCGTCGCTGCCATCAACGTTGAGCGCCACGGCCTCGAGGAACGGGTGCATCTCGTCAAATCGGATTTCTTTGCCGCGTTGCCGAACGTCCACTACGAACTGATCCTCAGCAATCCACCCTATGTCGACAAGGTCGACATGGATACGCGGCCGGCCGAGTTCCGGCACGAACCGGAACTGGGTCTTGCTGCGGGCGTTGACGGCCTGGAATCAGTTCACAAGATTCTGCAAGACGCCTCGCGATTTCTGACAGACAATGGAATACTCGTATGTGAGGTCGGCAACAGCCAGGCAGCGCTGGAAGCTGCTTACCCTGAACTGCCTTTCGTCTGGCTCGAATTCGAGCAGGGCGGTTCGGGCGTGTTCGTGCTGACCCGGACAGATTTGGAACTGATCAGGAAGTAACAGGTGTCGGGCAACAGTTTCGGCAAAGCATTCGTCGTCACGACCTATGGCGAAAGTCATGGGATCGCGCTGGGCGCTATTGTGGATGGCTGCCCGCCGGGCATGGCATTGTCCGAGGCTGATATCCAGCACGATCTCGATCGTCGGCGCCCCGGGCGGAACAAGCACACGACCCAGCGTAACGAGCCCGACCAGGTGAAGATCCTGTCCGGCGTGTTCGAGGGGACTACGACCGGAACGCCGATCGGGCTCCTGATCGAGAACACCGACCAGCGCTCGAAAGACTATGGCGATATCAAGGACAAGTTTCGCCCGGGCCACGCAGACTACACCTACCAGCAGAAGTACGGCATCCGCGACTACCGCGGTGGCGGCCGTTCGTCGGCGCGCGAGACGGCCATGCGGGTTGCGGCTGGTGCAATTGCGCGCAAGTACCTGAAGGAGCGGGCGGGTATCGAGATTCGTGGTTTCGTGTCGCAGCTCGGTCCGATCGCGCTCGAGGCCACCGACCTTTCGATCATCGATGACAACCCGTTTTTCTGTGCGGATCCCGACAAGCTCGACGAACTCGAGACGTTCATGAACGCGCTGCGCGAGGAGGGCGATTCGATCGGCGCGAAGATCAGCGTGCTTGCGACGGGATTGCCTGTCGGTCTCGGCGAGCCCGTGTTCGACAAGCTCGAGGCGGAGCTCGCGCACGGCCTGATGAGCATCAATGCGGTAAAGGGCGTCGAGGTGGGTGCCGGTTTTGCGGCCGTGTCGCAGCGTGGCAGCGAACATCGCGATGAGATGTCTGCCGATGGTTTCAGCAAGAACGACGCGGGTGGCACGCTGGGCGGCATTTCGTCGGGGCAGGACCTCCTGACGAGCATCGCGCTGAAGCCAACGTCGAGCATCACGAAACCGGGCAAGACGATCGACAAGCACGGCGACGAGACAGAAATCGTGACCAAAGGCCGTCACGATCCGTGCGTCGGTCTGCGTGCGACGCCAATTGCCGAGGCGATGGTCGCGCTCGTGCTGATGGACCATTTCCTGCGCCACCGTGGCCAGAACGCCGATGTCGAGACCGAGACACCCGAACTGTAAAGCGCGTAAGCCACCAACCCTATTTGAGATACAGGAGCGCCCCCGGGCGCGGATAGACAGATGAGCAAGACTTATGATGTAGCCGTCGTCGGTGCCACCGGAGTGGTCGGCGAGGCCATGCTGGAGATCCTCAGCGAACGGAAATTCCCGGTTGGCGAAATCTATGCCCTGGCGAGCGAGCGTTCGATCGGCAAGACCGTCAGTTTCGGTAACCGCGAGCTCAGCGTCGAGGATCTCGCGACGTTTGACTTCTCGAAGGTGCAGATCGGCCTGTTCTCTGCAGGCGGCTCGATCTCGGCCGAATACGCGCCGCAGGCCGCGGCGGCGGGCTGCGTCGTCATCGACAACACCTCGCACTTTCGTTACGACGACGACATTCCGCTGGTTGTCCCGGAGGTCAACCCGGATGCGATCGCCAGGCACACGACGCGCGGCATCATAGCCAACCCGAATTGTTCGACAATTCAAATGGTTGTGGCACTCAAGCCGCTTCATGACGCCGCCGGCATCGAGCGTATCAATGTCTGCACGTACCAGGCCGTGTCAGGTGCCGGACGCAGCGCTGTCGAAGAGCTTGTCAGGCAGACCACGACGTTGCTGAATGGACGGCCCCTCGAGATCGAGGGTGACGCGAAGCAAATCGCGTTCAATGCCATCCCGCACATCGACGTCTTCCAGGAGAATCGCTACACCAAGGAAGAAATGAAGATGGTGTGGGAGACGCGTAAGATCCTCGAGGACGACAGCATTCTCGTTAACCCGACCGCGGTGCGTATCCCGGCGTTCTTCGGGCATTCCGAGGCAGTCCACATCGAAACGCGGGACAAGCTGACGGCTGCTGAAGCGCTCGAATTGCTCGATAAGGCACCCGGCGTGGAGGTCCTCGACGGTACCGCGACGGGCGAATACCCGACGGCCGTGACCGAGAGTTCGGGAGCCGATCCGGTTTTCGTCGGCCGGGTTCGCGAAGACATCTCTCACCCGCGGGGTTTAGACCTGTGGGTTGTGGCCGATAACATACGTAAGGGCGCGGCTCTAAATAGCGTCCAAATTGCTGAAATATTGGCAAAAAACTATCTTTAAGCTATAGTTCGCAGGCAAAGTCGGCCCCCCGGACTGGATGTCGTAATTGGGGCTTTGTGGGGTTTGGAGAAAATTTTATGACGCGACGTCTCATGCGGTTCTCGCTTGTCTTTGTTCTGATGTTGTCGAGCAAAGTCTGGGCCATCGGACTGGGCGACATTAACCTGGACTCGGCACTCAATGAGCCGCTGCGTGCAGAGATTCAACTGCTGTCCGCGACGCCCGAAGAACTGGACAGCCTCGATGTCATGCTCGCGTCCGCCGAGACGTTCAGCCGCTACGGCATCGATCGCCCCTTCTACCTGCAGGAGCTGCAGTTCAACATCCTGTCGACGAGCCCCAACGGGCCCGTTGTGCAGATCCGTTCGCGTTCTCCGATCACCGAACCCTTTCTGACATTCCTGGTTGAAGCGACCTGGCCGAGCGGTCGGCTACTGCGCGAGTACACCGTGCTGCTGGATCCGCCGACCTACTCGCCGCCTGCAGCACAGCGCCCGCAGCAGGTCGAGGCACCGCGGCGTGCCGCGCCGACCGACAGTGCACGCATCGAGCGTCAGCCGGAGCCCGTGCAGCAACAGCGCGCGACGCCGCCGGCGCAGCCTCGCGTTAGTGTCCCGCCAAGTCCGCCCCGTGATACGTCCCGGGATACGTCCATGGATACGCCGCCGCAGGAGACCGTGCCGGCGCCAGTGGTCGACGACACGCCGTACTCAATGACGACCAGCGGTGACGTCTATGTGGAGAACGGCGCCACGCTCTGGGGCATCACAACGCGCATGCGCCCGGACAGCCGCCTGACGATGAACCAGACGATGTTGGCGATCTTCGAAGCCAATCCGCAGGCGTTCGACGGCAACATCAACCGCCTCAAGGCCGGCGTTACGCTGCGCATCCCGAGTGCTGACGACATTTTCCAGATCGACCGTGCCGCGGCCTTCAGCGAAGCGAAGCGTCAGAACGAAGAGTGGAGCGGCACGACCACGGATTACACGAGCGACTACACGTCGACCGAACCCAGCTACACCTACGAGCCGGAACCGGAACCCGAAATGCCGGCCGAAACCGAGCCAAGCCTGGTACTGGTTCCGCCTGACGAGGAGCCTGCTGGTTTTGACTTCGGTGACGACCTCGAAGCCACCGAACCGCTGACGCGCGAACAGGAGATCGAGAATCGCATTGCTGAGCTCGAAGCGGCTGATGTACCCGACCAGCCGTCGCTGATCGAAGTACGTGACAGCGAACTGGCCAATCTGCGCCAGGAGCTCGCGAATATTCGCGGCGAGATTTACGAGCCGCCCGTCGACGAGATGGCCGACGAGATGGCCGACGAGGTCGTCGAAGATGACAGTGGCGAAGGTGCCGATGCGCTGTTCCCGGATCCCGAGGAGGTTGCGGCGGACGATACCGAAGCAGCCGATGAGGTAGCGGACGAGGCACCGGCCGAGATTGCAGCCGCCGAAGAAGAGCCTGGCCTGGTTGATCAGATTCTCGGCTTCCTGACCAGCTTCTGGATGTGGATCGTCGGCGCGATTGTCGTCGTCGTAGGCCTGCTGGTCTGGTTCGCGCGTCGCGGTGGCGGCGATGATGTCGACGAGATGCGGCCGTGGGAGTCGCTGGACGATGATGAAATCGCATCGGCCGGCGCGGCGGGCGACCTCTCGTCGACCGAGAGCATGCAGGCTCCGACGCCTGATGAAGCCATCGTTGTTGTCGAGCAGGATACGGGGATCCAGTCGCTGGATGACACGATTGAGTCGCCGGCAGCCGAAGAACCGGTCGATCTCGCAGCAGCAACCGGCGACACAGGCGAGTTCGACTCGCTCGAAGACACGTTCAGCAGCGAGACTGCGGTCAACCTCGACCAGACGGACCCGATCGCCGAAGCCGATTTCCACATGGCCTACGGTCTTTACGACCAGGCCGCCGATCTGATCAACGGCGCACTCGAAACAGATCCGAGCGACAAGGCGCTGATGTCGAAGCTTTGCGAGATTTACTTCGTCTGGGGCAATCGTGACGCGTTTATCGACGCAGCATCCCGTCTCAAGACAGCGGTTGGCGATGGCGATTCCACCGAGTGGGACAAGATTGTGATCATGGGCCAGCAGATCGCGTCCGATCATGAGCTGTTTGCCGGTGCCGGCGTTGCTGGCGCAACCAAGGCGGTCGACCTGTCCTTCGAAGCGGACATGGACGAGGCGGCAGCGCTGGATATGGATTTCGGTGGTGCGGCCGCTGAAGGCGGCTCGGACATCGTCGATCTCGGTGCCACAGCCGAGACGGAAACTCCCGACGAGGGGGTCGACTTCCTGTTCGACGATGCGACGGCGGAAACCGGCGAGACGGCCGAGATGCCGGCACCGGAGCTTGCGGAAGAGGCAGACGACACGCTCGAAGTCACGGCCGAAATGCCGATTGCTTCTGAGCCAACCGTCGAATCGCCGACGATCGAAGAGCAGTTCGCAACCGACAGCACGTCGGAGCTGCCGTCACTCGACGATTCGCTCGGTGCGGCCA
The DNA here is from genome assembly GCA_030065985.1 of Woeseiaceae bacterium. Classification (GTDB taxonomy): domain Bacteria; phylum Pseudomonadota; class Gammaproteobacteria; order Steroidobacterales; family Woeseiaceae; genus UBA1847. The sequence continues at coordinate 24,164 of JASJCM010000019.1, forward strand.
TCTCCGAGAGCGGCCAGGACTCAGAGGCGACTGCAGAGATCAATCTCGACGAGCTCGATCTCGACATCACGGGCACTAACGAAGCGCTCGAAGACACGGGTGTCAATGAGGCAATTGACCCCGATGCGACGGGCGTGCAGCCTGCCATGGACATCGACACGGACGCGTCGGCGATTGTCGAGGGACTCGATTTCGACGACCTTGAAACAACCGGCACGGGCATGCGCCTGGCACGCGACGAGACGGGTCGGATGCCGATGATGGACACGGAATCGGAAACCGATGCCGCCATCGACGTTGATTCCGACCTGCTGGATGCAACCGGCCACACGCAGATTCTGAGCGAAGACCTCGCTGTCGAGACCCAGTCCGATATCGAAGCCGATCTTGGTGATGATGAGGCAACGATGCTCGCCTCGCTCGACGACGAGACCCAAATCTCCAGCGATGCCGAGACGATGCTTGCCTCGCTCGACGATGATGACGACTTCGACTTTGCGAAGACCGAAGCATTGCCACCGGAGGCCTTCTCGGGTGGTTCCGACGAGACGCAGGAAATGCCGGGCGTCGCAGAGACCGATGTTGACCTCGATCTCGACGATCTGACCGCAGCACTGGCCGTCAGCGAAGTCGGCGATACGGTCGAGCAGCCGCGGGACGATGCCACTGTCGAACAACCGCGCCCGTCTATGGACGAAGCAACGGCAGAAGTACCGACGATGTCGCTGGCGCCTGAAGAGATGAGCGAAGACCTGCACGAGGCGCGCACGATGACTGAGGTGGGCACGAAGCTCGACCTCGCGCGTGCGTACGTCGACATGGGTGATCCCGCAGGCGCGCGCAGCATCCTCGAGGAAGTCCTCGACGAGGGTGACGAAGGCCAGCGTCAGCAGGCACAGCAACTGCTCGACTCGCTGCCCAGTTAAGGGCCAGCCCAACGCCTCATGCGCATTGCGCTCGGCATCGAATACGACGGCACGTCGTACAACGGTTGGCAGCGCCAGAAATCCGGACTCGGAGTGCAGCAACGCCTCGAGGAGGCGTTGTCGCTCGTGGCGAACGAACCCATCGACGTGATTTGCGCCGGTCGCACGGATACCGGCGTGCATGCATCCGGCCAGGTCGTGCACTTCGACACGACGGCAGAACGCAGCGACCGCGGCTGGCTGCTCGGCGCGAACAGTAATCTGCCCGACGACATCAGCGTGACCTGGGTGCATCGAGTAGACGACGAGTTCCATGCGCGTTTCTCGGCCACGGGCCGCAGCTACCGCTATCAGATCCTCAATCGCCTGCAGCGTTCTGCCCTGCATCGCCAACGGGCGTGGTGGGTGCATCAGCCACTCAACGAGGCGCTCATGAACGAGGCCGCACAAAGGCTGGTCGGCGAACACGACTTTTCCGCGTTCCGGGCTGCAGGATGCCAGGCCGGGTCGGCAGTGCGCGAGATTACCCGTATCGACGTGACGCGTAGCGGTGACTGGGTAACGTTGCGAGTGTCCGCGAATGCCTTCCTGATGCACATGGTGCGCAACATCACGGGTACGCTGGCAGCAATCGGGCTGGGCGAAGAGCCGGCCGAATGGGTAACCACGGTACTCGAGAGCGCCAATCGCACGATAGGCGGCGTTACAGCGCCGCCACAGGGCCTGACACTCGTCTCCGTGGACTACCCGCCGGAATTCGGCATCCCGTCAGCGTCCGCCTGACAGGTGTTTTTGGCAACACTTCTGGCTATCATGCCCGCATGAGCTGGTTCGAAAAATTAATGCCGTCGCGCATCAGTACCGAGAAGCGCACCCGATCGGTACCTGAAGGCGTCTGGATCAAGTGCACGAGCTGCGACGCCCAGCTGTATCGCAACGAACTCGAGCGCAACGTCTATGTGTGCCCGAAGTGCAATTTCCACATGCGTGTCGGGGCACGCCAAAGGCTCGACTCGTTCCTGGACCCGGAGTCGCAGCAGGAGTTGTCGAGCGGACTCGAGCCTCAGGATCCTTTAAAGTTCCGCGACAGCAAGCGCTATCGTGACCGCATCTCGCAGGCACAGAAGAAGACCGGTGAAAAAGACGCGCTCGTTTCTGTGACCGGCACCTTGCTCGGCCGACCCGTGGTCGTGTGTGCGTTCGAGTTTTCGTTCATGGGTGGCTCTATGGGTTCCGTTGTCGGCGAGCGCTTCGCGCGCGCGGCGCAGCACGCTGCGGACAACAACATGCCGCTCATCTCCTTCTCGGCCAGCGGTGGCGCCCGCATGCAGGAAGCACTGTTCTCGCTGCTGCAGATGGCGAAGACGTCGGCTGCACTTGCAAATCTGGGGGAGAAGGGCATTCCCTACGTGTCGGTGCTGACCGATCCCACAACGGGTGGCGTATCGGCGAGCCTGGCCATGCTTGGCGACGTCAATATCGCCGAGCCCGGCGCCCTGATCGGTTTTGCCGGCCCGCGCGTGATCGAACAGACAGTGCGCGAGCGCCTCCCGGAGGGGTTCCAGCGCTCCGAGTTTCTGCTTGACCACGGTGCGATCGACATGATCGTCGACCGTCGCAAGATGCGCGAGGAGATCGCCGAGCTGCTCGCCAAGTTCGAAAACCGGCCCAGTCCCGTCACTGCCTGAGCTAAGCACCATGTTGCCGGCCGGAACGCCACTGCCTGACTGGCTGACGTGGCTCGAAACGCTGTCCCCCAACGAAATCGACCTCGGTCTCGATCGCGTGCACGCGGTCATGGCCCGGCTGCCGCTCGAGTTTCCCGACCACGTTCTGGTGATCGCGGGGACCAACGGCAAGGGCTCCAGCGTGGCCATAGCCACGGCACTGCTACAAGCGGCGGGCTATGAGACTGGCGCCTACACGTCGCCGCACATCATCGACTACAACGAGCGCATTGCAATCGGTGGACGGCTTGCCAGCGACGACGAGATTGTTGCTGCGTTCGAGGCCATCGAGGCTGTGCGCGATGGCGTCCCGCTAACGTACTTTGAATACGGCACGCTTGCTGCGTTTGTGCTGTTCTCCAAGGCCAATCTCGATGTCTGGGTTCTGGAGGTCGGCATGGGTGGTCGGCTGGATGCCGTCAATGCAGTCGATCCGACGGCCGCGCTGATCACCAACGTTGCGCTGGATCACTGTGACTGGCTCGGGAACGACATGGAAACGATCGCGGCCGAGAAAGCCGGTGTCATGCGCAAAGACATCCCCGTGGTCTTTGGCGGCTCAGATTTGCCGGAGGCAATCGCTGACAACGCCGAAACCGTCGGCGCGCGTCTTCTGCTGCCAGGCCGGGACTTTGACGCCGACGGTTTGCCGCAGCCGGGCCTGCGTGGCGATTTCCAGGTACAAAATGCCGCTGCGGTGATCGCGTTGCTCGAGGCGGCGGGCTTATCAAATGCAACGGACGCAGAGCTCGTTGGTGAGGTGCTGCCCCGAGTGCAGCTGAATGGCCGCAGCCAGCGCGTCGTCGCGAACGGGACACAGTGGTACCTGGACGTCGCGCACAATCCGGCGGCCGCTGCGATGCTGGCCGCGACGCTGGGCGAATCGCAGCGGGATGGCGAGACCATCGCGATCATCGGCATGCTCGACGACAAGGACGTTGAAGGCGTGACCGCGCCGTTGGATGAGTACATTAGCCGCTGGATCGCGGTTGCGGCAGACAGCCACCGCGCGATCCCGGCAGCCGAACTTGCGCGCCGTATTGCGAATCACAACAATCGCCCGTGCCTCGTCGCCGGTTCACTGTCCGAAGCGCTCGAAATTGCGGGGCAGTGGACCGGCGAGAATGACACAATACTGGTCACGGGCTCCTTCTACCTGGTTGGTCCCGTGCTGCAGCAGCTTGAGCTATACTCGCGACCCGAAACATGATGGAACGTGCCTTGAAAGAACGCATTATTGGCGCCGTGGTGCTGGTGGTATTTGTCGTCCTCGTCGTGCCAATCTTCCTTGATGGTCCTCCGGACGATGCAGAAATAGTGAGCCAGAGCGTGCTGCTGCCGGGTCAGGAAGAGCAAAAGACGCAAACGGTTGTGCTCGATCGCGACCGTACAGAGCCTGTTCCAACAGCGGCGCAGCCGACGCCGACCCCGACGACACAGACCCGGGCAGAGCCCGCGCGCGAAGAGCCTGCCGAGGAACGTCCCGCACCGGTCGTCCAGCAGCGCGAGGAAGCGCCGCCACCCGTTCCGGAGCCGGTGAAGGAACCCGCGAATGAGCCTGAGCGCGCTGCCCCCGAGCCGGCAGCGGCCTCGACCACGGGCATGTGGGCCGTGCAGCTGGGGAGCTTTTCAAACAAGGATAACGCGGAACGACTGGCGTCAGATCTGCGCAAGCAGGGCTATGCCGCGTTCATCAGCGAGGTGTCCACGAACAGTGGGCAGATGCACCGTGTGCGCATCGGACCACAAAAGGATCGGCCCAGCGCCGAGCAAATGGCCGGCCGACTCGAGAAAGTTGGACACAAAGGCAAGGTTGTCCCGCACCCGTGATATCATCGCGTTCCGTTACGACCCTGCCGACCTGAGACGACATCGCCGATGCCGATCATCGACATTATCATTGCCGTCGCCATCGTCATTTCCATCGTCGTGGGCCTGATCCGCGGCTTCGTCAAAGAAGCGATTTCGATCGGGGCGCTCGTCTTCGCGATCTGGGCTGCGCTTTACTTCGGCCCGTCGATCGGCGGCGTGTCGGAGAACTGGTTTAATTCCGAAGAGCTCCAGATGTGGTTCGGGCGGATTCTCGTTTTCCTGGTGATACTGGCTCTCGGTGGGCTGTTGGGCTGGGCGATATCCAAGATCGTACGGCTCTCGGCGCTGAGCGGTACGGACCGGTTTCTGGGCTCCGTCTTCGGGGCCGCGCGCGGTGTACTGCTCGCAGGCGTGGCTGTCATTGGCGGTCAGTTTGCTGGATTCGACAACGATGACTGGTGGCTGGAGTCGCGGGTGATCCCGCATCTCGAAGTCGTCGCCGAGTGGATCAAGGTCATGGCACCGGAAGGGCTGGACCTGATCGTTCCGGACAAACAACTGGATGACCAACCGGGCCAACTCCAGGTCAGGGTTTAGGGGAGATATACGCAGATGTGTGGCGTCGTAGGGATAGTCAGCTCACAGCCGGTCAACCAGGGGCTGTACAACGCGCTTACGGTTCTGCAACACCGCGGCCAGGACGCCGCGGGTATCGTGACGTGGAGCGAGGCGCACGGGCTCAAGCGACGCAAGGCGAACGGGCTGGTGCGCGATGTGTTTCGCACGCGGCACATGATGCGCCTGAAGGGCAATGTGGGCATCGGTCACGTTCGATATCCGACCGCGGGCGGCGCGAAATCCTCGGAAGCTCAGCCCTTCTACGTGAATTCGCCGTACGGTATCTGTCTTGCACATAACGGTAACCTGACTAACTACGACGAGCTCGCTGAACTGCTGATCCGCGAGGATCGCCGCCATCTGGCAACGAATTCGGATTCCGAGGTGCTGCTCAACGTCTTGGCGCACGAGCTGCAGATTCGCGCGAATGGCAAGCTGACGCCGGACAATATTTTCGACGCCGTCGAAGCGCTGCATGCGCGCTGCAGAGGCGGTTACGCGATTGTCGCGATGATCATCGGCTTCGGCATTGTCGCATTCCGCGACCCGAACGGCATCCGGCCGCTGGTGCTGGGCCACAGGGAGGTCAACGGCAAAGATGAACACATGGTCGCCTCGGAGAGCGTCGCGCTCGATGCGCTGCAGTTCAAACGCGCGCGTGATGTGAAGCCGGGCGAGTGCGTCTTCATCGAAAACGATGGCACGTTCAACAGCCGCGAATTTTCAGGCGAAATACGCCACACACCGTGTATCTTCGAGCACGTCTACTTCGCGCGTCCGGATTCGATCCTCGACAACCTCTCGGTCTACAAGGCGCGCCTGCGTATGGGCGAGCAACTGGCCGGCAAAATCGTGCGCGATTTTCCTGATCACGACATTGATGTCGTCATCCCGATTCCGGATACGAGCCGCACGGCCGCGCTGCAGGTGGCGTATCACCTCGGCGTCAAGTACCGCGAAGGCTTCATCAAGAACCGTTACATCGGACGCACATTCATCATGCCGGGCCAGGCAGAGCGCGTGCAGTCGGTGCGGCGCAAACTCAATGCGATCGACCTGGAGTTTCGCAACAAGAATGTATTGCTGATCGATGACTCCATCGTGCGCGGCACGACCTCGAAGCAGATCATCAAGCTGGCCCGCGAGGCCGGCGCCCGCAAGGTGTACTTCGCGTCCGCGGCCCCGCCCGTGCGCTACCCGAATGTCTACGGCATCGACATGCCGGCCGCCTCGGAGCTCATCGCCAACGGCCGCGATACCGAAGAGATCGAGAAGCTCATCGGTGCCGACCGCCTGATCTACCAGGACCTGCACGGGCTGATTCGCTCGGTCCGTCACGACAACTCGGCGATCGATGAGTTCGACACCTCGTGTTTCTCCGGCGAATACGTCACCGGCGATGTGACCGAGGAATACCTGTCGGAACTCGAGTCGCGGCGCAATGATGCCGCCAAGCAGGCGCGCAAGAAGAGTCGCAAGCAGGGCGCCAAGGTCGTTTCGCTGTAATCAACGCTTGTCGCGACGCGCAGAGCTGGCGACAATTCCCATATATGAGCATCAAGGTCATGATCATTGACGGGCAGGCGGACTTCCGCACGCTGCTGATGCATCACGTCACGACGCACTGGCCCGATGCAATCATCACGGCGTACGACCCGATCGAGGCGGGGCACCTGCCCGAGGAATTCTCGGGCGCGGGTAACGATCTCGTTCTGCTTGGTAGTGAGCAGGGCGATCGTGACGGCGTGGACGTATTGCGCCAGTTCCTCAAGAGAACGAGCTTCCCGCCCGTCGTCTACTTCGGCAGCGAGGAAGACCAGGAGACGGCGCACAAGCTGCGCCCTTCGGAGCACTTCATCCGCGAGCACATCAGCCACGATTCGCTCGTCGTCGGGTTGAGTGACGTGCTGTTAGCGTCGCAACGCATGGCGTCGACCGACACGCTGTTCCTCGGCGACCTACGCACCGGTATTCATCCGTTGATCAAGGGTTACCGCTTTATGCGGCGCCTCGGTTCGACCGAGTACTCGGGCGTGTATCTTGCTGAACGTGAGTCGACGCACCTTCGTGTCGTGCTCAAGGTATTGCGCCAGATGCCGGGCGAGGACGAGAACGACGGCGCTTTTGATCGCTTCCTGCAGGAATACGAAACCATCGCCGAGATGGATCATCCGAACATAGTGCGCATCTACGACCTCGGTGTAAGCGATACGCACGCTCATATCGCAATGGAGTACCTCGCCGGAGGCGACCTGCGGACAAAGATCGAACGTGGCATCCCCGTCCGCGCGGCCGTCCAGTACTTGCGTCAGATTGCCGGTGCGCTGGCAGCGGTCCATGAGAAGGGCGTGCTGCATCGTGACCTCAAGCCCGGCAACATCATGCTGCGCAAAGATGGCTCGATCGCACTGATAGATTTTGGTCTGGCGAAGACAGCAAAGCTCGAGAGCGAGATTACCGACAAGGGCGAGATCTTCGGCACACCGTATTACATGAGCCCGGAGCAGGGGCACGGCAACGGCGTCGACGAGCGCAGCGACATCTACAGCCTGGGCGTTATCTTCTTCGAGATGCTGACCGGCAAGAAGCCGTTCAAGGCGGACACCGCGATGGGCATCATCTACAAGCACGCACAGGCGCCGGTACCGCTGCTGCCGCCGCGCCTCGCGCAGTACCAGGCACTCATCAACATGATGCTGGCGAAGTCGGCGGACAACCGGCTGCAGTCCGCGGCGGAGATCGACGAATGGCTGTAGACACTCCGGTTCCGGAGAATATTGCCGCGTTCCTTGAGACACCGACGCCGGATGGCTGGCTCGACGAAGCCTGCGAGCGGCTTCCCGAGATGCTGCTCGATCATGCCAATTGCGAACTGAAGGCGGCATCGACAGCGCTGGGTTTCCTCTATCGCTACCCGGAGCGCACGGCATTAGCGCAACGCATGTCCCGTCTCGCGCGCGAGGAACTGCGGCACTTCGAGCAGGTACGCTCGATCATGGATGACATGGAGATTCCGTTCGAACGCTTGAGCGCCTCCCGGTACGCCGGCGGCCTGCGCGAAGCCGTGCGTCCGGACGAGCCCTACAAGCTGCTCGACATGTTGCTGATCGGCGCGCTGATTGAAGCCCGGTCCTGTGAGCGCTTCGCGAAGATCGCGCCGCGACTGCCGGAGCGGCTCGGTCGATTCTACGGGGGACTGCTTGCCTCGGAGGCAAGGCACTTCGAGCACTACATCGCGTTCGCCAAGTCGGAATGCGGCGTAGACGAGAACGAAATCGATACGCGTCTGCAAGAACTCAAGACGCTGGAAGCGTCACTGATTACGGAACCCGATGACGAGTTCCGGTTCCACTCCGGACTACCGCGGTAATTCTTCGAGACGCGGTCCGTCCGCGTCCCATTCGACCATGCTGCCTTGCTCGTACCAGTCGCCGAGCACGATGCGGTGCACGGGTATTTCGTCAACGTGGAACGGGTGAACCGCCGGGCGGTGCGTGTGGCCATGCAGCAGGATGTCGCAGCCGTATTCGCGAATCGTTGCTTCGACGGCGTCCTGGTTGACGTCCATGATGTCGTCGCTCTTCATCGCGCTGTGCGCGGCGCTCTGTTCGCGGGCCTGGAGCGCGAAGGCAATGCGTTCCTCGATGGACTTCTGCAGCATCATCGCCTGCCATTCGGGGTTGCGCGTCATCGCGCGCACCTGCTGATACTCGACATCGTCGGTGCACATTGCGTCGCCATGGCTTAATAGGACTCTCTCGCCGTGCAACTCGATCAGGTGCGGGTCCTCGAGCAGGGTGATACCGGTTTCGGCAGCAAAGTCGCTGCCGATCATGAAATCGCGGTTGCCGTGCATGAAGAATACCGGGATGCCGCTGTCGACGAGTTCCCTCAAGGCGGTCTTCATACCGGCGTAGTAAGGATTGGGATCGTCGTCACCAACCCACGCTTCAAACAGGTCGCCGAGGATGTAGAGCGCATCGGCATCACGCGCCGGGCCTGCAAGAAACGCGAGAAACTGCTCGCCGATTTCCGGTCGGCCGGGCTCGAGGTGCAGGTCTGAGATAAACAGAGTCGCCATGTTATTGGTAGGTGATCCGCGACATCTTCTTGATCACGATTGGCACGACCGGTGCCGGTGCCCCACCCGGACCGTTGTTGAAGGTCTTGACGTTGACGATCTTGTCGACGACCTCCATGCCTTCGAACACAAAGCCGAACACTGCGTAGCCCCAGCGCCCTCGGCTGGAGTGCTTCTGCGGATCGAGGTTTGCGGTCTCCGGGTTGGTGTTGGTGTTATCGACGACGTTGATGAAAAACTGCGTGCTTGCCGAATGCGGATCGCCCGTGCGCGCCATCGCGATGGTGCCGCGCTCGTTCTGCAGGCCGTTGCCGGACTCGTTAGGAATCGTCTCCGATGTCTCCTTCAGTTTGAAGCCGGGCGTGTAGCCGCCGCCCTGGGCCATGAAGCCTGGCATCAGGCGGTGGAAGACCGTGCCGTCGTAGAAGCCAGAGTCGACGAGCTTGAGAAAGTGCGCCACGGTCAGCGGTGCAGCTTTGCCGTCGAGCTCCAGCTTGAAGTTGCCTTCGGTGGTCTCCACGAGGATGTGCGGGTGGGCCGGGACCTTGTCGGCGGCAAAGCCAACCGAGCACGCCAACGCGAGAATCAGGGCGATCAGGGTGTTTTTCATCGGGTTTCCGTGAATTCCGTCAAACAGATGGCCGCAATATACCGGACCTTGGGCCGTGCCTGTAGCAGGATACTGAACGGGCCCCAGGTGGGCGATAATCCCTTGATTGCACAGGGCGCTGCCCGTATCATCCCAGCCCGCTGTCGGGGGAGGCCCCGGTAGCGGATGGAAGACCTGGCAAACGGGGCATGGCGCAGTCTGGTAGCGCAACTGCTTTGGGAGCAGTGGGTCGGCGGTTCGAATCCGTCTGCCCCGACCAGCCAGATTCCGGTTAGACTTGAATTGTGCGCCCGTAGCTCAGCTGGATAGAGCATCGGCCTTTAAGTGAGGAGCCTGTGCCGGGAAACAGAACCGGTACAGTGGACCGCACTGTAACGGGGAAACCTTAGCAGGTAATGCTGATGGCAATCCCGTGGAAACCTGTGGACATCCGACGTATGTCGTGGTGTAGGGTGAGGTGATGGCCTCGCATCACACCAAGGACAAGGGTGACCTGGGAGTCCTGAAGGCTCAGGTAGATTTATTCGAGCAAGGATTCACAATACTTGTACCACTGACCGAACACAGTCCGTTCGATCTGGTGGCTTACAGGGACGGTGAATTCCGCAGGGTGCAGGTAAAGTACCGGGCACTGGACCGGTTCGGCAAAGTCGACGCGAAGTTTTCGACCAGCTGGGCGGACAGACACGGTACGCACGCGTCGCCGGTCGACAAGGATGAAGTAGACCTCTACTGCATCTATTGTTCGGATACCGATGAGTGCTACTATCTGCGCCCCGCCGATTTTGGCTCGAACGTTTCACTGAGGGTAAGGACTCCAAGAAACGGGCAGCTGAAGGGAGTTCACTTTGCTGCCGAGTTTCGCAGGGCTCCGTAGAGACTATACGTGCGGCGCCTGAGATGGCGAAGAGATAGTCCAGACCACAAACCCGGCATGGGCCGGGGCCGCGAAAGCGGTAGTTGGTAAGCTAAGCCGGCGGTCGCAGGTTCGAATCCTGCCGGGCGCGCCAGTTTGTAAGACCGGCAGGTTGAGAACCGAGGTTCGCTCCGAGGAGCGCGCAGCGCGACGACAAGCGGACCGCGAAGCGGTCGCTAATCCTGCCGGGCGCGCCATTTCCTAGTGCAGGGAATGCGCAGGCGGCGTGAGCCGCGTTAAAATGTGAATTACCGTGGTGGGCGTAGCTCAGTTGGTAGAGCCCCGGGTTGTGATCCCGGTCGTCGTGGGTTCGAGTCCCATCGTCCACCCCACCTTTTTCGAGCGTGGGGCCTCTAGCTCAATTGGTAGAGCAGTGGACTCTTAATCCATTGGTTCGGGGTTCGAGTCCCCGGGGGCCCACCACTTCTTCAGTGCCTGCATGCCGCATTCGCCTGACCCTTCACTGATGATGAAGATCGCCACGCTCGTGGCGCTCTTACCGTGCATCGCCTGGGCCGACGATTCCGACACGATCGATGAGATCGTTGTGACCAGCACGAGAACGTCCTCATCGCTCGCATCTCATCCCGGCAACATCGATGTGCTGGATCGAACCGAGATCGAAGCCGCGAATCATGCACACATTCATGAACTGCTGACCCGCGTTGCCGGCGTCTGGGTGACACGCGGCAGCGGCCAGGAGAGCCTGCCGTCGATTCGTTCTCCGGTGCTGACCGGGGCCGGTTCCTGCGGCGCGTTCCTGACGCTCGAAGACGGCATACCCTCGAGGCCCAGCGGCTTCTGCAATGTCAACCAGCTGTTCGAGCTGCCGACCGAACTCGCCGAGCGAATCGAAGTGATTCGGGGCCCCGGCAATGCGCTCTACGGCTCGAATGCGCTGCATGGCACGATCAGTGTCCTGTTGCCCGAGGCCGCTGGCGCGAATGCCGCGCAGGGCAGCCTCGAGGTGGGGTCGGACGATTTCATCAGTGTTGAAGGGTTCGCTCGCAATGCCGACGGAACACCCGTTGTAGTCGGCGGCACGGCAACGCACGACGGCGGTTTCCGCAGCGATTCCGGCTTCCGCCAGCTCAAGGGTTTCGCCAAGGCGTCGTGGACTCCCGGCGAAGATACCGTCACGGCCACATTGAGCATCAGCGACCTCGACCAGGAGACAGCGGGATTTATCGTCGGGCAGGACGCCTACGCCGATCCCGCTCTCAATAGACAGAACCTCAATCCCGAAGCATTTCGCAAGGCCGACAGCCAGCGGCTTGGCTTGCGCTGGTCGTTCGAGCGCGGCGACTACGACGTGGACATTCGCCCGTATGTACGGCGCTCGAGAATGGATTTCCTGCAGCATTTCCTGCCCGGAAAGCCGCTCGAGGAGAACGGCCATGTCAGCCTCGGCGTCCTAACCAGCGCCCGCAAGGAGACGGATCGGTTGACGACGATTGTCGGCCTGGATCTCGATCTTGCCGACGTCTATCTCCGCCAAACCCAGGACGGGCCGGCCGAAGGGTCCGATTTCCTGCGCGAGACGCGACCCGAGGGCCAGCACTACGACTACGACGTTACCGCTGTCGACGTGGCGCTTTACACGCAGCTCGAATACCGGCTCTCGGAAAGGACGATAATCAGCGCCGGCCTGCGAGCGGAGCACGCGCGCTACGACTACCGCAACAACCTGGCGACGGGCAACCTCCGCGACGACGGTACGGCGTGCGGCTTTGGTGGCTGCCTCTATTCCCGACCGGCTGATCGCGAGGATCACTTTACGGATCTTGCACCGAAACTCGGCGTCGTCTTTCGCCTGACCGACGATACATCCGTCTACGTCAACGCGGCACGCGGTTTCCGGGCGCCGCAGATGACCGAGCTGTATCGCCTGCAAAGCGGCCAGCTGGTCTCCGACATCGACTCGGAGACTATCGACTCTCTGGAACTCGGCTGGCGTGGCACCGGTGTGAACTGGCGCCTCGATACTGCGGCGTTTGCCATGCGCAAGAGAGATAGCGTCTATCGGGACGCCAATGGTTTCAACGTCAGCGGCGCGCGTAGCCGCCATGCCGGGCTGGAGTTCGCTGCGCAGTTGCGGCTGCATGAGCACTGGACGATCACGTTGAACGGCACGTACGCCCGTCATACCTACGATTTCGACGTCGTCGCGGCGCGCGGCGAAGCCTTCGTCTCGGGACGCGATGTCGACACCGCGCCACGATGGCAGGGCAGCGCCGAGCTGCGCTACGCAGGAGACGGGCGCGTCGACGCATCGCTGCAATGGGTTTCGCTAGGCCGCTACTATCTCGATGCCGAGAACCTGTTCGACTATCCCGGTCACGATCTTGCCAACCTGCGCGTCGCGTACGCGTTAAGCCAAAGCTGGACACTGGTTGCCCGAGTGAACAACCTCGCCGATGTCAGCTACGCCGATCGCGCGGACTACGCTTTCGGAAACTATCGATACTTCCCGGGGCGGGGACGGCAGACGTTCCTGCAACTGCGGTACTCGCGAGACTAAGGAAGCGTCTCCGCGCCGATTTGCACATCCATCGGCCTGTTCGCATAATTGCCCCGCCTCGCACTAACCGGAGCGCCAAACCATGAAGGGCAGTCAACGAATCATCGATGCCATGAACGGCCTGCTGGGCGCAGAGCTCGCGGCCATGGACCAGTACCTCGTTCACGCGAAAATGTACGAGGACTGGGGACTGACGAAGCTCTTCGAGCGCGTTGCGCATGAGTTCGACGACGAGAAAGGTCACGCGAACGCATTGATCGAACGTATGCTGTTTCTCGAAGGCGTGCCTGACCTTTCCACGCGGCACGGTGTCAATATCGGCAAGACGGTCCCGGAAATGCTCAGGAGTGATCTTGACCTCGAATACGCCGTTGCCGAAGCTCTGAAAGAGGCGATTCACCTCTGCGAGAACGAACGCGATTTCGAGACTCGCCAGGTGCTCGAGCAGCTGCTGGCCGACACGGAGATGGACCACGCTTACTGGCTCGAGCAGCAGCTCGGCCTGATCGACAAGCTCGGACTCGAGAATTACGTGCAGTCACAGTTGGGCGCATAGCCGCCTCAGGCGACCGCAGGTTCCGCTATCGCCTGCAATCCGTGCCAGTCGAGGATCTCGATCCGTCCGCGCGGCGCGTAGAGGATGCCGCGGCGGTTCATTCTCGCCATCTGGCGGCATACCGTTTCCTCACTCAAGCCGAGCAGATTCGCTATTTCGCGTCGCGAGAAGGGCAGCGTGTAGCGCTTGCGACTCTCATCGCCGTGCGGTACGACCAGTTGGATGAACGAGGCTATCTTTGCAGCCGCGCATTTGTGACCCATAACTTGCATCAGCGCCCGTGCGTGCGCCAGCTGCGCGTTGAGCGCCGCGACCAGGCGCATGGCGACGTCGCCTCTGTGTCGCACTGCGCGCAGCAGGGCGCGGTGGCGAATCCTGCAGGCATACACGTCTGTCTCGGCGATCGCCGTGTACTCGTAACGATGGGCAGAGATTGACTGCAGGCCAACCAGCAGCTTGCCTGGCGTGCTGAGGCCGACGATCTGCTCGCGGCCATCGCTCGTGTGATTGGTGATCTTCACCAATCCGCTGGTCAGCGAGTAGAGGCAGGAACTCCTCTGGCCCTCGGCGAACAGGGCGGCTCCCCTGGAGAATCGGACCTGCTTGACGGCGTCGATGATCAGGCAGCCTATCCCGTCCTCGGCGACAAGCCCGTTGCTCGGCTCGTACTCGTGGAACGGGCAAACAATATTGTGGCAGCTCACCTCGAGATTCCTCCTGCGCAGATTGCATGGAAACAAAATACCCATCACCGGTCGATACGGAGTTTCCTGCTCCCGTCTCGGTTACTACCTAAGCGAAACTGACATTTATCAGTCGCGAATCGTGCCCGCGCGGCGTAGTGGCAAGCCGCAGAATATCGTTTTCCAAGTAAGTGTTATCCACCCGCTAAAACTGACGATTGTCAGTGTTTCCAGGACCCCCGACACATAAGGTCAGATAGCGCCGGTGCACACGAAAGGTCGCTGTAACCGGGCTGTCAACTCAACCTTTCTTTGGGAGTAACAACAATGAACCGGATCCACACGATTACGAGATGGGCCTGGTCATTCCTCGTAGTGTTTACTCTCGCATTCGCGATGAGTGGCTGCGAGGGTGACGATGGTGCTGCAGGGGCAGCCGGCCCGGCCGGCCCAACCGGCGCAGGTGGTCCGCCTGGACCGGCGGGCCCTCCGGGAGCTAACGCTGCCGTGACGCCGATCGAGAGCTGCGCGGTGTGCCACGATGCCGGCTCCTACGCGTCTGCGGCGGAAGCGCACGCGCTACCGCAGATCGAAGCGGTTAGTGGGGTCACTTTCGCGGTAAACGGGGCCGACCTCGACGTCACGTTCGATTTGGCCGTCGACGGTGTCCCGCAGACAAACTACGACTCGATGCAGCGCGGCTATCGGACTGACGGCGCGACGCGGACCAATATCTGCGGCAACGTGAGCCGAAGCGATCCCTGCGATCCGGCCCTCCTGACGCTGACCAACAACGGTGGTGGAAACTATACCGTCAAGGTAATTGGCGGCGCGGCCGACGCGGGGACCGACAGTCGCTACCTGTTCCGGGTCGGAGCTGGAAGTGACAGAGAGACGCGTGTCTATTTCCACGGTGACTTCCCGGCCTCTCCGGTTTCGGTTGCGGCGGTAAGCGCCGAGGCGTGCACCAACTGCCACGGCCCGGAAGGCATTGACGTTCACGGCGGTTACTATGCCGCGGCGGACGGTGCCGAACCGTGCCTGACCTGCCACGGCGTTGACGTTGTGAGTCTGGCGGAAGCGACCCATGCTTACCACAGCGGTATCTGGGAAGATAACGGCGAGGTCGTCGAGATCACCTATCCGACCTACATGCTGAACTGCAGCGTCTGCCACAACGAAGCACCGCAACTCGCCGCTGTGAACGCGATGCCGGTCTCCGGCAGTGGCTGCTTCACGTGCCACGGCTCGTTCGACAGTTGGGACCTCGTCGGACCGCCGGACCTGACCTTCCACCTGACGATTGCGGATCCGGAGACGGCCGACTGCACGGCGTGCCACGACGGCGCAATCGCGCGGGCAAACGTCAGCGAGTTCCACAACGGCCTCGCGCCCGCCTTCAGGCGCGGTCCGATCTTCAACGGCGAAGACGTCGGTGTCACCGAGGGCGCGAAGTTTGCCTGGGAGATCACCGGCATCGTCGATGACGGGACCGACCTTGCGATCTCCTGGATCGCCTCCTACGACGGCGTAGGAGTGGATCCTTGCAACGACACCGTCGCCGCAGGCGCGCCGGCGTTCCATAACATTGCCGGCAGTAATCTCAGCATGCTGCGCAGCTATGCCCAGGGTGATGACTTCATCATCGGCACGTCGACCAGCGCGCCAGGTCAGCCCCTCAGTGTGAACGTGACCGTCGACAACACGGCCTGTGCGGCCGGCGTTGCGACCACCACGATCGCGGCTGACATCGTGGATGCCTCCATCGATCGTGGAATCGTGGCCCTGCAAGGCAGGCCATGGGTCCTCAGCCCGATCGACAACGCAACGGCTATTCAGGTCCGCGCCAAGACGCCGACGTACGAGTGGATGGTCGGATCGGGTGACGCTCCGCTGATGGCACGCCGCGACATCGTCGACACTGACGAATGCCTGAAGTGCCACGTCGGTTCGCTGTATATGCACGGCGGTAACCGCATCGACAACGTCGACATGTGCCTGCTCTGCCACAACTCGGCAGCGAACGAGCAGAATGTCCGCGTTGACACGATGGGTATCGATCCGTCCGACACCTATGATGGCCAGGTCGGCGAGACCTACGAGATGAAGACGATGCTGCATCGTATTCACTCTGCCGGCGAGGAAGGGTCACCGGTCTATGTGCTCTATCGAGGCCGCGGCGTTTACGGTTTCGCGCCCGATGATTCACTGTTGCCGAACTGGCCGGGCACGGGCCTGCAGACCGTCTTCGGTTCCACGATCGACAATGACGGTAACCCGGGTTCGTACGAGATTGCTCATAACTTCCACGCACCGACCTATCCGCGGGCGCTGAACGACTGTGCGGCCTGCCACGTGGCGGGTTTCGACGACCAGCCTGACCCGACCATGGCGATGGCGACGACAGTCGAAGCCGGTAGCGTGGTCTGGGAAGACCAGGTTGACGATGTCCTCCAGGGCGCGACGACGACGAGCTGCGTCACGTGCCACGCTGACGCCGCTTCCAGGGGCCACGCGTACCAGAACAGCTGGACGCCGCAGGCGTTCCCGGAGGGTCGTGACACGATCATCGACGCAGCTGAATAACAAACGGGTCGACGGGTGGGCTTCCGGGCCCACCCCGCAACACCCATAGAAGAAAAGGCTGAGGCCGGGAGAGCAATCTCCCGGCCTTTTTTTACCGTTCCGTTACGGATATTCCTTACCCGACTGCGGTTATCAGGCGGGTTGAAACTGACAATTGTCAGTGCCGAATCCGGAGTCCTCGCTTACGGTAATTTCCGGGGAAGATTCGCCAAAAGTCAGGCGGTTGTCTCGCGCTCGCGACACAACGACAATCCCGGGAGGCAAGCCATGTCCAGTATGCTCAAACGCCTGTTGCTGATTGCGGCAGGTGCGTTTCTCATTGCCGGTTGCGAAGGGAGCGACGGCGCTCCCGGTGCTGCCGGAGCCGCAGGTGCACCAGGTGCCGATGGCCAGGACGCCGTCGATACTGGCACGATAAGCGTCACCGTTACGTCCAGTGGCGGGCCCGTTTCTGGCGTCACCGTTACCACAGACCCGGCAACGGTCAGCGTTGACACCGACGCGACCGGGGTCGCGCTATTGGCGGACATCCCGATTGGCGTCTACCAGGTGACAGCGACAATCGGTGCGACCACAACGAGTGAATCCAACGTGGGTGTCGCGGCCGGTTTGACGACCGACGTATCGTTTACCGTCAGCGGTATCCCCGGCATGGTATCCGGCACGGTCCTGGCACCGGACGGCACCCCCGTCGAAGGCGCCGTGGTCTCTGCACCGGGCAGCGCTGACGCTACGACCGATGCAACCGGTGCATTCATGATTGATTCGATCGTGAGTGAATTCCTGTCCGTTACGCCACCGGCCGGCTCAAACCTGTTGGCGGGCGACACGCGCCACTCGGTACGACCTGGAGACATCGTCAGCGTCGAACTGTCGGGTGGCCCCGAAACCGATGCTACGTTCGTTGGCAGCGACATTTGCCTGATCTGCCACAGTGGCGGACTGGCCAATGCCTGGATGGGTTCCGGGCACTATCGCGTCGTTGAACGCTCGCTCGTCGAAATGGATCTGAACGGCTGGCCGGCGGATCCGGGCGCAGGGCTCTGCAGCGCCTGGTTCGATACGGGTGTCGTCTCCAATATTCCGGGTGAACCACCGACGAAGGGCGCGGAAACGCATGGCACGTATATCCGTACGTGCAATGACAATCCGGATCCGCGTTACGAGGTGCTGTTTGACAGCAACACCGACGGCGTAGCGGACGAGGTTGTGGACCTCCTGGTTCCGGTCTACGCCACGTATGGCGGTCCGGGCACACAGGCCGGCGAAATCGAAGTGCTCCAGGCACGCGGCGAAGCCACCGATATTCATGGTGCGTGGAAACAGCGCTATATGTTCAACATCGGCGATCTTGGCACCTGCCCGACGACGAACCCGGAAGGCACGTTCGACAAGAACCCGAAACCGGCTTGGGTTACGTGGGATACGACGCAGACTTGCGAAGACATGTTGATCCTGCCGATCCAGTTCAATCAGCGCACGCTAGAGTGGGTCTCCTACCATCCGTGGGAATGGTACGAGCAGAAACGGGCGTACTCGAAGAAATGCTCGGGTTGCCACGAGGCCGGCATAACGCTGACGGCAGTCGATGGGCTGGTCACCGAGTACGAGGCAGTGGACTATCGAATCGGTTGCGAAAAATGCCATGGACCGGGTAGCAGCCATGTATCGAACGGCGCGGATCCGAACTTCATCATGAACCCGAACCACATGACAGCCGAGGCGGCCACCGAGATTTGCGGTGCCTGCCACAACCGCGGTTCGGATCCCATTGATGGCGCGTTCGGATTCCCGTGGCGCAGTGACGTCGCCGAGTTTGACGGCAACTACGTTGCCGGCTTGCATACCCTGACGTGGGATGCGGTCGATGCGCCGGAAGGCTATTTCCTGGAGAAACCGGGCAACTGGCCGACGGGCTTCCCGCAGAAGCATCGTCAGCAATACAACAGCTTCTTCGGCTCCGCACATATGGACAATCCGTTTGAGAAGGTCACGTGCTACGACTGCCATTCGCCACACAGCGGCAAAGGCGGCCCGTTCCGCTTCTCGAACACGGATTTCGTGAGCGGCGATGAGTTTACGTTTGCTGACAATGACGCCGCGTTGATGACAAACAGCCGGTGCCTCAGCTGCCACGCCAGCCACGGGCCGTTTTCGACGCTGAACCTTCAGGACATCGCGACCTATCACACGGCGGTGGGCGGCTCGGCCGAAATGAACGGCATGGCCTTCATGCCGGATCCGGCCGCGCAGACCGCAGCGCTCGATATGGTCGAGCAGGTGGTCAGGATGCACAGCGGCGAAGCGGCCGGTATGCCGTTCGCCCCTTACAACCCGGACGAGTCACACATACCGGCGAACTACGTACTCGGCGATGGCCCGGTCGGGCGTTGCACGTCCTGCCATATGACCAAGACTGCGAAGAGCGGCACCTGGTTCGACGATGCCGACGGGCTGAGGATCGCGGGCGACAATACCGATCACAGTTTCAAGGTGGTCGAGATTCAACCCGGTACGGACCAGCCGAATGCGTGCGGCAGCTGCCATGCATCGTTCCGCACGTCGTCTATTCCGCCGGGCGGCGACTAATCCGTTCGTCCTGACTTCATAGTCATCAAGGGGCGGCCGGCAGGCCGCCCTACTTTTTTGAGCCGATGTACTTGTGCCATGCGCAGGAAGAAGACGGAATCGTATTGGCAGACCAGCCGGGCGGCGAACTCGTCGCGGAAGAGGGCCGCGAGGTCAGGGTGCGAGTCGTTCGATAGCCCAGCTTCCGTTGTCCTGTCTCGTGTACTGGAAGCGATCGTGCAGCCGGTTGCGGCGGCCCTGCCAGAATTCGATCTGATCCGGCACGACGCGATATCCGCCCCAGAACGAGGGCAACGGCACGTCCTTGTCGCGGAACTTGTCCTTGATTTCCTGGAACTTGGACTCGAGCAACGAGCGTGATGAGATCACGCTGCTCTGCGCCGACACCCAGGCGCCGATCTGGCTGCCACGCGGTCGCGTCAGAAAATAGGCTAGCGATTCCTTTGCGGGCAGCTTCTCGGCCGTGCCGCGAATCTTGACCTGGCGGGCCGCGTCGGCCCAGAAAAAGAGCATCGACACCCAGGGGTTGTCTGCGATCTGTTCGGCTTTCTTGCTCTCAAAATTCGTGTAGAAGACGAAGCCGTTTTCGTCGAACGACTTCAGAAGAACGGTGCGACTTGAGGGCCGCTGTTTGCCGTCCACTGTCGACAGGACGAAGGCGTTCGGATCGAGCGGTACGGTCTTACAGGCGTACCGAAACCAGGTTTCGAACTGCACGATCGGGTCGTCGTCGAGTTCGTCGCGGTCGAGCGCGAGGCCCGTCGCAGAACGCCTCAGCGCGGCGACGTCCATGCCGTAGTGTTCATCGATGTCTGACATCCCGACACTATACCGGCTCCCGCGTCGGGGGACAGTGACCAAGAACGCGGTGGGACAGTGACCGTGTTTTCGGCGGTAAGCAATTGAAAACCTTACCAAGGTTGCGTAACCCCTTGTGAATACGGTATCGAAAACATGGTGACTGTCCCTAAAAAGGGCGATCGGGTGTCCCCGGTTCCAATCGGAAATAGCCTGACGGTATAATGCCCGGCTGGACGAAACGGCGGGTGTCGACGTCGCCCCGGCAAGCGAAAGTGGCGGAATTGGTAGACGCGCTGGATTTAGGTTCCAGTGGGGCAACCCGTGGGAGTTCGAGTCTCCCCTTTCGCACCACCCAAAACTTCTTAACTAGCAGATTTGTAAGAGATATACAGAATGAACGTCACTGTCGAATCGACAGGTGCTCTGGAGCGACGCATGCGCGTCGAGCTGCCTGCCGAGCGCATCGAGAACGAAGTCACGGCTCGCCTGAAGTCGGTTGGCCGCACGGCCAAGATCAAGGGCTTCCGCCCTGGCAAGGTGCCGCCGCGCGTCGTGCGTCAGCACTATGGCAAGGCCGTTCGCCAGGAAGTCCTCGGCGAGATCATGCAGAAAAGTTACACCGATGCCGTGATGCAGGAGAACCTGAAGCCTGCCGGCGGGCCGAAAATCGAGACGGAGCAGGAGGACGACAAGGTCTTTGCATACGTTGCGACGTTTGAGGTGCTGCCCGAGGTCGAGCTCAAGGACCTCGACAAGATCAAGGTCGAGAGACCCGATGTCGAGATCGGCGACTCGGATCTCGATGAAATGTTGCTGAGCCTGCGCAAGCAGCGTGCCGACTGGGAGGAGGTAGAGCTCAAATCCAAAGACGGTGACCGCGTCATCGTCGACTTCACGGGCACGATCGCTGGCGAAGAGTTCCAGGGTGGCTCGGGCACCGAGATTCCGGTCGTGCTGGGACAGGGCCAAATGCTGCCGGACTTCGAGAAAGGCCTGCAAGGCATCGCGGCCGGTGACGAAAAGACCATCAAGGTCAAG
>JASJCM010000020.1 GCA_030065985.1 Woeseiaceae bacterium
GCGACAGTACGCGCGTCATTGGCGGGTCCTTGCGACCCCGACGGGCCGGGAGGACTGCATCCGCTTCAGCTGTTCCTCGGTCATGAACTCGCGAATGAAATCGATGCGAGCTTCGAAGCGGGCGCGCTGGATATCCTGGAGTTCGGGTAGTCGAAGTGCCTGCTGCAGGTAGCTGATACCGCCCGCCAGGTCACCAATCATCAGGCGGTATTCTGCGAGATAGTAATACGCCTCGGCGTCTTCTCCCGCGAGGCTCGCCGCCCGCGCGATCAGGCGCACCTGGCTTGGCGTTGGCGGTACGTTGTTCAGCAGGTCGAGCAACATGGCGTGCGCTTTCTTCGGCTGACCGAGGTCCAGCAAGCGCTCACCGTACTCGATGACGAGCGGTACGTTGCGTGGGAACAGCTCCACGGCGCGCTCAAAAACACGCAGCGCGTCACTGTATTGGTCGAGTGCCACGAGAGTCTGGCCAAGGCCGATGTGATAGGCGATGACCGACTGGTCTTCCTCGAGCAGGTCTTCGAGGATCTTCAGCGCCTCGAAATGGTTTCCCGCGCGCTGGTAGGCGACGGCGCGGCCGTAGCGCTCGATCTCACTGTGGTCGGCAGAATTGCGTCCCTCGAAGTAGGCGACGGCCTGTTCGGGGGTGTCGAAGCGAGCAACGATCGCCCGCATGCGGGCAATGCCGTAACTCTTTGAGTCCTCGCTGCTGATTGCCGGGTAGTCGCGCGCCCGGCTGCGGGCCTCGGCGATTCGAGCGGTCGTCACCGGGTGAGTGCGCAGGAACTCGGGCGCTCGCATCTCCGGGCTCGTTGTCTGCATGCGCGACAGGACCTCGAAAAAGGACGCCATGCCGTTGGGGTCGAATCCGGCATCAGCCAGAGCCGCGATGCCGATGCGATCCGCCTCGTACTCGTTCGAGCGCGTGAAGTTGATCTGCTGCTGCGCGGCCATGCCCTGGCCAACCGCCATGGCACCCTGAACGGCGTCGCCGCTGCCGCCCGCCGCCGCGACAATGATCGCGCCAAGCATGATGGCGGTAGTCAGCAGGCTCTGGCGGGAGTTGGCGTGAATGGCGCGCGCAATATGCCGCTGCGTTACGTGTGCGACCTCGTGAGCAAGGACCCCGGCCAGTTCATCTTCGTTGCGCGTTGCCTCGAGGAGACCGGTATGAATGCCGATGTAGCCGCCCGGCAGCGCGAAGGCATTGATGCGCGGGTCCTCGACGGCGAAAAACGTGAAGTTGTGCTCGCCATCGTTGGTCTGCGCCGCAATCCTGCTGCCCACGTCGTTCAGGTACTCGGTGATGAGCGGATCTTCAACGACCATGCCGCTATTGCGAATGTCGCGCATGATCATGCGGCCGAGCCGTGCCTCGTCCGAACTGTTGAGGATTGCGTCAGCCGGGCTGCCCATGTCGGGCAGGTTGATGTCGTCCGCGCCGGCACCCGACACGAAGACCACCGTCCCGAGCAGGGCGGCAATGAGGAAGCGTTTGGTGGTTTCCAGGATCATCGTGTAATTAGTACCGGTCCGGCCGAAGACGTTCCCTGCAATTACAGGGCCTTGACCGCCTCGAGCACCTCTTCGGCGTGCCCTTTGACCTTGACCTTGCGCCACTCGGCACGGAGCTTGCCGTCGGCATCTAACAGGAAGGTGCTGCGCACGATGCCCATGACTTTGCGGCCGTACATGTTCTTTTCATGGATTACGTCGAACTGGCGACACAGCCTCTCGTCAGGATCGGAGAGCAGGTCGAACTTAAACCCCTGCTTTTCCTTGAATTTCTCGTGTGAAGCCAGGCTATCGCGCGAGACGCCGAGAATGACCGTATTGGCCCGCTTGAATTTTGCGTGCAGGTCACTGAAGTCGCGTCCCTCGGTGGTGCAGCCCGGCGTGCTGTCCTTGGGGTAGAAGTAGATCACGACGTTCTTGCCGCGCAGGTCTTTCAGACGGATGGTCTGGTCGCCGGTGGCGGCGGCCTTGAAGTCCGCGACGACGCGGTTCATGCGTGGTGCGCTCAAGTTGAGTCTCCTTGAATCGGAAGCGGTTTCAGTTGGTGATGGCCTCGACGACACCGTCGAGGTTCATTTCGTCGCAAAGGTCGTAGAACTCGTCGCGCATCTGTGCAACGTGTATGGACGAGGGTACGTTGACCGTCATCTGCACGGAGAACATCGGGGCGCCCGTGTGGGCGGCCGCGTAGCGGCTCGTTGCTACGTCCGCAATTTCGATATCCCGGCTCGCAAAAAAGTTCGCGAGATTGAAGACGATTCCCTGCTGGTCCAGCGCTACCACGTCCACGGCGTAGGGCATACGGTCTTCTTCGGGAGCCCGTGCGTCGGTCTTCTTGATCGACACCTGCAGGTCGGCCGACTGGCGCAACTTGTCGAGGTCCTGCTCCAGCCGGCTCAGGGTGTGCCAGTTGCCGGACACGAGCAACAGCATCGCGAATTCCGAGGCAAGCGTCGTCATGCGGCTCTCCTCGATATTGCCGCCGCACGCGAGAATAACCTTGGTGAGATCCTGGACCAGCCCAGTGTGGTCTGAACCAACAGCTGAAATAACAATGAGTTGCGACATTTATCTAGAAGATTCCTGGGTAATGTTCTCGTCCGATGCGCGCGCTTGCCAGCACCGGACATGAACAGTAACATCGCCGCCTTATTTGTGGCGAGGATTCAGCGTGTTTCACGACAGCCTGGTCGCACTCGTAACGCCGTTCGACGGCAATAATCGGGTCGATTACAGCAGTCTCAAGCGCCTGGTCGACTTTCATGTCGAGCAGGGCACGAGCGCCATTGTCGTGGCTGGAACGACAGGCGAATCGCCGACGCTCGAGCGAGCGGAGCATATTGAACTGATCGGTCGTGCCATCGAGATCGCGGACGGACGCATCCCCGTAGTCGCGGGCACCGGTTCGAACTCGACGTCGCAGTCGATCGAGCTGTCGCTCGCCGTCGCGGATCCGCGAATCGCCGCCTATATGGCCGTCGTGCCTTACTACAACAAGCCGACCCAGGAAGGCCTGTTTCGGCATTACACGGCAATCGCCGATGCGATCGACAAGCCGCTGCTGATGTACAACGTGCCGGGCCGGACCGTAACGGATCTGCTGCCCGAGACGATCGCGCGGCTCGCGAGCCACGAGAACATCTTCGGTGTCAAGGAAGCGACCGGCGACATGGATCGTCTGCGACAAATTCGGGACCTTGTGAGCGAGGACTTCCGGCTGTACAGCGGTGACGACTTTACGCTGCGGCCGTTTATCGAGCAGGGCGGAGACGGTGTAGTCACTGTCAGCGGCAACTTAGCGCCGCGCCAGGTGGCAACGCTGTGTGAACTTGCCCGAACCGGCGACGCCGAAGAGGCCAGACGGCTCGATGAGACCCTGCAGCCGCTGAACAAATCGCTGTTCGTCGAATCGAATCCTATACCGGTGAAATGGGCATTGTCGGAGATGGGTTTGATCGAGCCGCATATCCGCCTGCCGCTCACGCCGTTCTCGGCGAAGTATCATGAGGATATGCGGTCAGCCATGCGACTGGCGGGCGTCAGCTTGGGAGAGAATGCATGAGGAATTACAGGCTGATCGCGGTCATGTTTGGCAGTGCGCTATTGG
The DNA here is from genome assembly GCA_030065985.1 of Woeseiaceae bacterium. GTDB lineage: Bacteria > Pseudomonadota > Gammaproteobacteria > Steroidobacterales > Woeseiaceae > UBA1847. Next base: position 3,623 of record JASJCM010000020.1, read on the forward strand.
CCGCCTGTGGCGGCGACGAGAACATTGTTGTTGAATGCGACGACCCGTTCGAGTACCAGAACCCGGCCGAGGGCAAGCGCGTCGTGGTGCCGGAGGGGCTCGATGGGTTGAACGAATTCGCTGAGATGCCTATACCGCGGGCAGATCCCAACGCGCCGAAGACCCCGGAGGGTCGTTGCGTCGACATGCCGCCGCCGATCGGGACGGGTGGCTGATCTAATTCGGAGAGGTGGCTGAGTGGTTTAAGGTGCTCGCCTGGAAAGCGAGTGTACGGTGATACCGTACCGGGGGTTCGAATCCCCCCCTCTCCGCCAGCAATGAAAAGGGGCCCATCGGGCCCCTTTTTCGTTGCTCGCCGAGTGCGGTGGAGGATGAGAGCCCTGTTCGACTCACGCAGCGGCGACAAATCGGCAGGAGGCCGATTTGGACGTCGTAGCGAAGCGAAGACGCCCGAAGGGCGAGATGCAGGATGCATCTCGTCAACCCGCCAGTGAGAACGCGGAGCCGCAGGCGAAGCGTTTATCCCCCTTGCCCGAGACGCCGGTTTAAACCGGCCAGGAAAATCAAAGCCAAAAACACCCACCCAATCGAACCCCCACCAGACTCGGCAATAGTGACTGAACTCCCTTTGCTGTATTCCGCCAACATGGTCTTGGCGGCCTGGTCACTCTCGACCCATACCCGCAGCGTGTACCAACCCAGTCGACCTGGTTCCGTCTGCCCTGCGAATTCAATAGTCGCCTGGCTACCCACGTCAATCATCTGCAGATAGCAATCGGGGTCTGGTGTGTACGAAGGAGAACACATACCCTGACTGGGCCGCGCATCGTAGATCTGGCTGCTGGCAGCGCTCAGACCGGACCTGAACCAGGCAAACCATACTCGGGTATTGGTCGAGATATCCGGTCCGCCATTGCTGATCGTGACCTTGAACCGCCCGGGCTGCCCAGCCGGAATGCTCTCGTCGCCACCGTAGTAGTAGACGTCGACGCTTAAGGCCGAATAACCCTGCGCATGGGCATCGTTCGCCGCTGTGCCCAGCAGCACTAATGCAATAACCACCAGCATTCTCGCAAAAGTCATGATCGTCCCTCCCGTTTGTGTTTCGACAGTCTTGGAGGATGCGTGGCCCGGGTCGCAGCGGCCTGATCGACAGCAGGACTTTTCCTGATGAAATCTTGATTACGGGGGCGGGGCAAGCATTGCGGGGAATGCCGATGGCTGATGCTGGACGGTCGCGCTAGACTGTGCAGCTATTGGGGCCAGACAAGAATAAGAAGCAATGTTCAGAGCGGCGGAACTCGGGCAGACCGTAACAAAAAAGGAATACAAGGAGCGCGCCCCGGAGATACGCAGGCAGCTTCTGGAGGCTCAGGTCCTGCTTGGTCGCACCGCGGACTTCAGCGTCATGATCGACTTCGCCGGCGTCGACGGCGCGGGCAAGGGCTCCACTGTGAACTTGCTGAACAGCTGGATGGACACCCGGCTGATCGCGACCAATTCCTACGGTCTCGCTTCGGAGACCGATGAGCACAAGCCGAAATTCTGGCGCTACTGGCGGGATCTGCCGGGTAAAGGCCAGATGGCGCTGAATCTGAGGGCTCGATATTCGCAGCCGTTTCTCGATCGCGTATACGAACGGACCACCAATCTTGAATACCTTGCAGAGCTGAAGCGGATTCAGACGTTCGAGCGCATGCTGGCGGACGATGGCATGCTGATCCTCAAATTCTGGATGCACCTGAGCAGTGAGGAACAGGAACAGCGACTTGAAGCGCTGCAGTCCGATCCCGAAACGGCCTGGCGCGTCAGCGACCGGGACTGGGAGCATTGGAAGATGTACACCCAGTTCATCGAGACGGCCGAGCGCACGATCACCGAGACGAACACCGAGTTTGCGCCATGGCACATCATCGAAGGTGCCGACAAGAACCATCGCATTCTTACTGTCTCTGAAATAATCCTCGATGCGCTGACGACCAGGCTCAAAGCTCATGGCCACGAGCCGACGCCGGAGCTCCTCATCGATGAGGAGGCAACCGATGTCGAAGACCCGATTCCTGAGCCGCCTGATCGGCACGTGACGGTGTTCAGCACGCTCGACATGGAGTCCAGTCTCACAAAGACGGAATACCGCAACCAGCTGGCAGCGCAGCAACGCCGTATCCACTTGCTCAACAGGAAAGCGATCGAGCAGAACCGCAGTTCGGTGGTCGTCGTCGAGGGTCCGGACGCCGGAGGTAAGGGCGGCGCGATTCGTCGCATTCTCCCGACGCTGGATGCCCGCAATTACCGCGTTCTGCAGTACGGCGCGCCGACTGATGAGGAGGCCTCGCGGCACTACTTATGGCGTTTCTGGCGACATTTGCAACGAGCAGGGCACCTTACGATCTTTGATCGCAGCTGGTATGGCCGCGTGCTCGTCGAGCGCATCGAAGGGTTTGCAAGCGAGACCGAGTGGAAGCGCGCCTATGCCGAGATCAATGATTTTGAGGATCAGCTGATCGAACATGGCACGATCCTCGTCAAGTACTGGCTGCACATCACCCCCGAAGAGCAGCTTAGTCGGTTCGAAGCTCGCCAAAGAACACCGCACAAGCGCTGGAAGATTACGCCTGAAGACTGGCGCAATCGCGGCAAGTGGTATGAGTATGAGACCGCGGCCCACGACATGATCAAGTACACGAGCACCCATGTGTCGCCCTGGGAGATTATCCCGGCGAATGACAAGAATTATGCTCGGGTCAAGGTGCTGGAGAGATTCGGCGACTACCTCGAAGCGGCGCTTCAAGACAGCTCCGAGTCCTGATTTCGCAGGCAACGATCAGGGCGCAGATTGCGGCAACTATTGCGTAGCGATGGTGTCGCATTGGATAGCGCTGTTTTCCTTGCGCCGAGTCAATTGGTAAAGAGGGTTAGCCTTATGAATCACTACCTGGCGGCAGCTATTGCCATCCCGGCCGTCTTGCTTAGCTCGCCTGCCAACGGCCAGACCTCGGTCGAGGAAGGGCGTGCGATGGTGCAGGAAGCACGCGTCGAGATAATCCGTAGCGAGCTGCGCCTCACTGAAGAGGAGGCCGCCGCATTCTGGCCGCTGCATGCAGCCTATTCGGCAGAGACAGCTGATGTGATGGATCGTTACACAGCTATGATCGCGGAGTACGTGCAGCGTTACGACAATGGCGATCTGTCCGACGAATACGCTATTGAACTCATGAGCCGGTTTTTCGCGATCAAGCGGGAGTTACTGGACGTTAAGACCCGTTTCCTGCCCAAGTTCAAGGAGGTCGTTCCCCCATTGAAAGTGGCCAGGTTTTATCATCTTGAAAACAAGATCGATGCTGACATCGACGCCCAGTTAGCGATTGCGGTGCCGCTTATCGAATCGGAGTAAGTCGAGCCCACGCCTCTAGCGGGTCGTCCTTGTTCATCGGTCTTACTGCGGGGTGCCACGCTCCAGTTCGCGAAACAACGTGTCGAAGACTGGATCGAGCGGGTACTTCTTCATGAGTGCGCGAGTCACTGCTTTGGCTTCGACTGTCCTTCCCGCGTCCCGAAGCATCGTTGCCAGCGCCAAACCGATGTCACGATTGCCATCGTGGTCGACAAACGCCGTCGTGAGCATTGCGATCGCCTCGTCGGAGCGGCCTAGTGAATTGAGCGCCACACCGTAAACATAGACGAAGCGAGGGCTGTCAGGTTGGATCTCGTACGCCTCACGTAGCGCTGTCAATGCCCCCACATTGTCACCGACGCGAACGCGTGCGAGCCCCAGCTCGTGATGAAGAGCGCCGAGTCCGGGCGCTGCAAGCGTGGCGCGCTCGAGGTAGCGTAGTGCATCGTCGTGGTTTCCAGAGGCGCTTTCGAAACTGGCAAGGCTGGCGAGAGCGTCCGGCAAGCTGCCAATCGCCCTGTAAGTCTCACGAAGCTCCTCCGCTGCTGCGCCGAACGCACGTGAAGAGTCGATCGGCAACAAATCGCGAACGTCCACATACGTCATGGCCGCCTCATGACGCACGAATCGAATAGGGTCATCGAGACCATGGCCTTCGATGCTTGTTTTCAATTCAGGCTGAGCAAGTCGCAACGCGCGCAGGGCACCGACGCGCATCAGCGGGTCCGGATCGTTGAGTGCCATGCGGATGGCCTGCGTCTCATCCCGCCCAAAGGGTGGCGCCATCAGCGACAGCAAGGTTGCCCGGGCAATCGCAGGAATTTCGGAATCTTCCATCGCGCGGACGATCAGTTCGTTCGCCGGTCGTTGCCGCGCCTCCGCCATAATTTCACCGAAGTGGACGCGCGACTTCTGTTCTCCGGCTGCCGTGAAGACGTCCTTTTCATGACAGTTGTTGCAGGCGACCGGAACATCGATCGAGGCATGCAGGTCTGGCCGTGGCACGCGAAAACTGTGATCGCGCCGATCATCGATGCCCATGTAAGTGCGGGACGTCATGTGACAGTCGACACACGCTGCATCCGCGGGTTCGTGGCCACTGTGTTCACGAGTCGCGAACTCGGACGGCAGATGACACTGCGAACAGACATCCGAGGGATTGTCGCCGGTTCGTAAACGAGCCGAATGAGGCTCGTGACAGTCGCTGCACGTGACACCCGCGGCATACATGCGGCTCTGCAGAAACGAACCGTAGACGTAGACCTCCTCGAGAATCTGTCCGTCGGCGAAGTACAGCGGTTCGTCGAGCAAGGAAATGCTGTAGGCGTCGGCAAGCAGGGCGCCGTGCCTGTACTGCGGAGCAAGCGGTCCGCGGCGTGCGTGGCATCTGCCGCAGGCCTCAGCCTGCTTCGTCGGCAACGATGTTGGAGGCGCGCGCACGGCAATGCTGCTGCCCGGCTCGAACTTCCAGAAGGCGTCGACATGATCATCAAGACTCAATTGGAGCCCAAGGGATTCGTCAAACGAATCCCGCTCTGCCTGGCCGACATGCGCTGACGCCGGGCCGTGACAAGCCTCGCAGCCGACCGATACCTCCGAATACGTCGTGTCGAACGTGTCCGCGTCGAAGTCGTAGCCCATGACCAGTTGGGTTGAATGGCATTCGGCGCACATGAAGTTCCAGTTCTGATATGGGCCGGTCCAGTGCAATGGATCGCCTGGACCTACGTACTCGTCCGGGTAAAGGTGATACCAACGCTGGCCGCCGGCCTCGGCCGCTCGGGTATCCCAGGCGACAGGCAGAGACTGTTTTCGGCCGTTGTCAGCTTCAACGAGATATTGCTGCAATGGCTCGATGCCGAAGGCGTAACTCACGGCCCAACTCTGCCTTTCCCCGTCAGCGTTCAAAGCGGAAACGCTGAACGCTCCATCCTGGCGGGAGAATTCGAAAGTCTCGCCGAAATACTCGAAGCGGGCATTGTCGAAATCGCCGAGCACGGTGGCGTTTGTTGCCGGCTGCATCGCAAGTTCATGGTGCGAGCCTTTCCAGGCGTTGAACTCGCCCTGGTGGCAGTCGGCGCAAGCCCCGCTGCCGACGAAAGTAGGCGGCCCGTCGTCTGGCGGCGGTGCCTGGGAACAGGCACTTACGAATGCAACTAAAATGCCGTATCGAAAGGCGCGCGTTGGATACATCAAGGGCCTGTAGGTAATGGCCGAAACTATCGTGAATATTGTGCGGGATGCGGTAGAATCCCGCCACCAATCCAACCTATTCCCTGAGATTAGAGGCTATCGTGAGCAAGGCAGAGCAACTCGACAAGATTAAGAACGCACCCGGTTTTATCGCGGCACTCGACCAGAGTGGCGGCAGCACGCCCAAGGCATTGGGACTTTACGGGGTTACTGAAGACGCCTGGTCAAATGACGAGGAGATGTTTGGGGTCGTGCATGAGATGCGCACGCGCATCATGACGAGCCCGTCCTTCGGCGGCGATCGCATTCTGGGCGCGATCCTGTTCGAAAACACCATGGACCGTGAGGTCGAGGGCCAGTCAACGGCCGGCTATCTGTGGAACGTCAAGAACGTCGTTCCGTTCCTGAAGGTTGACAAGGGCCTCGCCGACGTTGTCGATGGCGCCCAGGTCATGAAGCCCATCACCGATCTTGATTCGCTGCTCGAACGCGCCAACGCTGCCGGTATATTCGGCACCAAGATGCGTTCCGTCATCAAGGAAGCAAATGCGGCGGGTATCAAAGCTGTCGTCGATCAGCAGTTTGAAATCGGTCGCCAGATCGTCGCTGCCGGTCTCGTGCCGATCATCGAGCCGGAAGTGGATATTCACTGCCCGGATAAGGAAGGCGCGGAAGATATCCTGCACGCGGCCATCATGGATCAGCTCAACAGCCTCGGCGCCGATGAGATCGTCATGCTCAAGCTGACGCTGCCTGAGAAAGACAATCTTTACGCAGATTGCGTCGCACACCCGAACGTTGCACGCGTTGTGGCATTGTCGGGCGGTTACGCGCGTGAGGAGGCCAACGAGCGCCTGTCGCGTCAGAACGGCATGGTCGCGAGCTTCTCGCGCGCTCTGTCGGAGGGTCTGACCGCGCAGCAGTCCGACGATGAGTTCAATGCGACGCTCGACGCGTCGATTGGCAGCATCGCGGCGGCATCGGCGACCTGACCGGGCACTGGCAAGAAATACGGAAAAGGGGCCTCCGGGCCCCTTTTTTGTGGGTTTCGCTTAACATGGCGGCAATAGTGTGAAATCCGTATTGGCCGAAATATTAGGTGAGCCGAAAATACGGCAATAGTTTTCGACCAGGCGAGCGCATCCATGACCGACCAGACGAACAGCCCGAAAGACACTGTGGTGAATATCGACCCAGAGGCGCAGGAGGAAGCGCCGAAACGCGAGAACCCGTCGCACGTGTTTGGCGAGATGCGCCACAACCCGGACCAGATCCGCGACCTGTTTCGCAACGGTACCTATCCGTACAAGACCAGGATTCGCAAAGGCGCCTATGAACAGCACAAGGAAGAGCTGCAGGTAGAGCTGCTCAAGGTACAGAACTGGGTCAAACAGACTGGGCAGCGAATCATCGTGCTGTTCGAAGGCCGCGACGCGGCTGGCAAGGGCGGCACGATCAAGCGCTTCATGGAGCACCTGAATCCGCGCGCGGCGCGCGTGGTCGCGCTCGAGAAGCCCACCGACCATGAGCGCGGTGAATGGTATTTCCAGCGCTATATCAAACACCTCCCGACAACCGGCGAGATGGTCTTCTTCGACCGCTCCTGGTACAACCGCGCCGGCGTCGAGCGCGTTATGGGTTTCTGCGATTCCCTCGAGTACCTGGAATTCATGCGCCAGGTGCCGGATCTCGAGCGCATGCTGGTTCGCTCGGGAATCCGCCTGTTCAAGTTCTGGTTCTCGGTGACCCAGGAGGAACAGCAGCGACGCTTTGCGTCACGTACCGAAGATCCGCTCAAGCAATGGAAGCTCAGCCCGATCGACAAGAAGTCCCAGGGTATGTGGGCGGAGTACACCGAGGCGAAAGAAGCAATGTTCTTCTACACCGACACGGCTGACGCTCCCTGGACGATCATCAAGTCCGATGACAAGAAGCGCGCACGCCTCAACTGCATGCAGCATTTCCTGACCGAGCTGGACTATCCGGACAAGAACAAGCACGTCGTGCGCGGCCCTGATCCGCTCATCGTCGGTTCGTCGGCGCAGGTAATCGAGAAAGACCGCCACCTCTGGGGCTGATCGCAAGGTTGTGTCGGCGGGACAGGGCAGCGATAATCGCCGCCGGTCCGCGTCGGCTTTCCCGCGACGGTCAGCCGTGAACCCCGCCAGGCCCGGAAGGGAGCAACGGTAGCGGTGATACCGGGTGCCGGGAAGCGGCTGGCGCGGGCCACTTACGATACACTTAGCCGTTCGTACCACGACCCGCAGCGGTTTCTATGAGCTACCTCGTCCTGGCCCGCAAATGGCGGCCCAAAGACTTTTCGGACACTGTTGGCCAGGAGCATGTCCTCCAGGCCCTGATCAATGCGCTTGAATCGGGCCGTCTGCATCATGCCTACCTGTTCACCGGCACACGCGGCGTCGGCAAGACCACGATTGCGCGCATCCTCGCCAAAGCGCTCAACTGCGAGACGAATGGGGTCAGCGCCGAGCCTTGTGGCGAATGCAGTGCCTGCGTTGAGATCGACGAGGGACGATTCGTCGACCTGATCGAGATTGACGCGGCCTCAAAGACGAAGGTCGACGACACGCGCGACCTGCTCGACAACGTCCAGTACGCGCCGGCTCGCGGCCGCTACAAGATATACCTCATGGACGAGGTTCACATGCTGTCCAAGAGTTCGTTTAACGCACTCCTCAAAACGCTCGAGGAGCCGCCGCCGCACGTCAAGTTCCTGCTGGCGACCACCGATCCGCAGAAGCTGCCGGTCACCGTTTTGTCGCGTTGCCTGCAGTTCAATCTCAAGCGCATGACACCGCGGCTGATATCCGAACGCCTGACACACATCTGCGAGGCCGAAGGCATCGAAGCCGAGCCTGCTGCGTTAGCGACACTTGCCCGCGCCGCTGACGGCAGCATGCGCGATGCGCTGAGTCTTCTCGACCAGGCAATTGCCTACTGTGGTGGCACGATTCAAGAAGCGGCAGTCGCACGCATGCTTGGCACGATCGACCGTGACCATGTTGCGCGCCTCCTGCGCCTTCTTGCCGACAACGATGCGAAAGCGATTGTCGATGCGATTCGTGAGATCGACGAGCAGTTCCCGAATTACTCACGCCTCCTCGAGGACCTGGCACGCGACCTGCAGCGCATCGCGGTATTTCAGGTAGTCGGTACGCTCGATAGCGAAGACGAGCTCGATGAGCAGGAGATCGAGGAACTCGCAGCCGCCATGTCGCCAGCGGACGTTCAGTTGTTTTACCAGGTCGCCGTCCTCGGGCGCCGCGACCTGCACCTCGCGCCTGACCCGCGGAGCGGGGCGGAAATGACCTTGCTGCGCATGCTGTCGTTCCGGCCGGCCAACGCCGGCGAGGCGGCGGGAACCGGTGGTGGGTCCGTGCCGGTGCCGAAAGCGGCCAAGTCGGCCAAAGCGCCGGAACGCAAGGCTGTCGAGGCGAAGCCGGCGCCATGCGCGGCTATGGCGAACTGGGAAGACCCGGACTGGTCTGAGCTTGTTGCGGGGCTTGGATTATCCGGTGCGGTCCGCTTGCTGGCGAGCAACTGCGCTTATGAACGTCGCGAGGGCAAGACCCTATATCTCGGCCTCGATCCGCGCTCGGAATCGCTGCTGACGCGACAGCGCAAGACTGCGCTCGCGGAGGCACTGTCTGCCCGGTTTGGTGAATCGCTGAACGTGGAGATCGAAATCGGGGCGGACGGCAGCGAGACGCCGCTGCAGGAGGAAACCCGGCTCGCAGACGAGCGTATGGAGGCGGAACGCCAGAAGCTCGAAGCGGACCCGAATGTCCAGGCGATGAAGAACATGTTCGGTGCGGAGCTCAAGACGGACTCGATCGAGCTGATCAACCCGACACAGGCAGACTAGGAACACCGGAGACAATTTGATGAAAGGTGGTATTGGCCAGCTGATGAAGCAGGCGCAGGAAATGCAGGCCAACATGAAGAAGGCGCAGGAAGAGATGGCCTCTATGACCGTGGTCGGAGAGTCCGGCGCGGGAATGGTAAAGGTGACGATGACCTGCCAGCACCAGGTGCGCCAGGTCGATATCGATGATTCCATGATCGGCGATGACAAGGAGATGCTCGAAGATCTCGTCGCCGCTGCCGTGAACGATGCGACGCGCAAGGTCGAGCAGACCGTGCAGGAGAAGTTTGCGGGTATGGCCGGCGGCCTCAACCTGCCGCCGGGCATGAAGCTGCCATTCTGACGCCGGATGTCCTATTCCCCATTATTGGTTAGCCTGATCGAGGGGCTGCGGTGCATGCCCGGTGTCGGTCAGAAGTCCGCGCAGCGTATTGCGTTCCACCTGCTTGAACGGGACCGCGATGGCGCGAAGAACCTCTCCCAGGCGCTCGTCGAAGCTGTTGAAGGTATCGGGCACTGCAATCGCTGCCGCATGTTCACCGAACACGAGCTGTGCTCGATCTGTTCAGCGTCGGGGCGCGATACGACGCAGCTGTGCGTCGTCGAGTCGCCAGCCGACGTCATGGCGCTCGAGGATGCGACCGGATTCCGCGGCCTCTACTTCGTTCTGATGGGCCACCTGTCGCCACTGGATGGCATAGGGCCCGATGAGCTCGGCCTGGGGCAGCTCGAGGAATGGCTCGCGGGTGGCGAAGTGACAGAGCTCATTATCGCCACCAACCCGACAGTGGAAGGTGACGCGACGGCCCACTATCTCGCGGACCTGGCCGCGCAGCGCGGTGTGAAAGCGAGTCGCATTGCACACGGTGTGCCGCTGGGTGGCGAGCTCGAGTACGTTGACGGTGGCACCCTGTCACACGCTTTTTATGGTCGACGCGCAGTCGATTGAAGGAGCTCACAATGTCCAGTGATTGTCTGTTCTGCAAGATCGTGGCCGGCGAAATTCCGGTTGAGTTTGTCTACGAGTCGGACACGGTGGTGGCGTTTCGTGACATCAGCCCGCAGGCACCAACGCACGTACTTGTTATTCCGCGCAAGCACATTGCAACGATCAATGACATCGCGCCTGAAGATGAGGCCGTAATAGGCCACATGTACACAGCGGCGAAGGAGATCGCGGCGGCCGAGGGAATTGCGGAAGACGGTTATCGCACCGTCATGAACTGCAACGAGGGCGCAGGCCAGAGCGTGTTTCACATTCACCTGCACGTCCTCGGTGGCCGACCGATGACCTGGCCGCCAGGCTAGTCAGTAGCGTCCCTCGCTCAGCTGCTCGGTCAGATTCACGATTCGTTTGTAGCTCTGGTAGCGGCGCGCGCTAATCACGCCGTTCTCGCAGCGCTCCTTCACGGCGCATCCCGGTTCGCGAAGGTGTCGGCAGTTTGTGAAGCGGCAACCGGCAGCCGCCTCGTGGATTTCGCGAAAACCTCTCGCTGCCAGGGCCGATGAGTCCAGCGCCGGCGCATAATCGCGAACCCCGGGCGAGTCGATGATCGAGCCGCTCCCCGGCAGGGCAATCAACGAACTGTTCACCGTCGTATGGCGGCCCTCACGAGACTTATCGGAAATTTCGGCGGTTCGCTGCGCATCGAATCCAAGAATCCGATTGATGATGCTGGATTTGCCCACGCCGGACTGGCCGACGATGATGGCGAGGCGGTCTTCCAGCAGGCGCAGTAACTCCGGGATCCCGTCGCCGCTCTCTGCGCTGCAGGCGATAACGTCGTAGCCGATGTCTCGATAGGTATCGAGTTCGTCAGCGGGCGGTGCCACACCGAGGTCGATCTTGTTGTAGGCAACCGCTGCGCCGATTTCCATGACTTCCGCAGCGCAAAGATAGCGATCGACGATAAACCAGTCGGCGGCCGGTTCGGCGGCCGCGACGACCAGCATGTAGTTCATGTTGGCTGCGAGTACTTCGACCTGACCTCGCATGTTCGGGCGTGTGAGTTCGGTACGTCGCTTGGCGATTCTTGTGATGAGCCAGTCCGTTTCGCCCTGGATCGGTTCCGCTTCAACCTCGTCACCGCAAACGGGCTTGACACGTTTGCCCTTGATGCGCGCATCGACTTCTTGACCGTCGGCGAGTCGCAGGCGCATGCGTCGGCTGAACGTGGTGATGACCGTGGCGTGTTGCATGGCGGAAGTATAGACTGCGGGCATCATGACCACAGCAAGCAATGATCCCGCCACCAACCTGATCTGGATTGATCTCGAGATGACGGGCCTGAGCCCGGAGAATGACTCGATCATCGAGATCGCGACGATCGTGACGGACAAACATCTCAACGAAATCGCCGAGGGTCCGGTTCTGGCCATTCGACAGTCGCAGGAAACGATGGACGGCATGGACGAGTGGAATACGCGTCAGCACGGCAAGTCGGGACTGACGGACCGTGTTCTGGAGAGCGAGATCGATACGCGAGAAGCGGAACTTGCGACGCTGTCCTTTCTGAAGGAGCTGGTCGACGAGGGCGCATCGCCGATGTGTGGCAACAGCATTTGCCAGGACCGCCGTTTCATGGCGCGCGAAATGCCGGACCTCGAGGCGTTTTTCCACTATCGCAACCTCGACGTCAGCACACTCAAGTTACTCGCGCAAATGTGGGCGCCGGGCGTCGCCAGCGGTTTCAGCAAGGATGCCGAGCACCTCGCATTAGCCGACATCCGCGACTCGATTGCCGAGCTTTCCTGGTACCGCGAGAACCTGCTGTCCGTCGATGCCTGAGCTGCACTTTGCCGCCGCCGCCCAGCGCAATGCGGCACCTCTGCTGGAGATTCTGCGTCACGAATTTGTGGATCGTCGAAGCGTGCTCGAGATTGGCTCGGGTACCGGACAACACGCAGTGACGTTTGCCGGTCAACTGCCGCATCTTTCGTGGCAGCCGAGCGACGTTGTGGAGAACTGTCCCGGCATTAGCGCCTGGATTGCCGACGCGCAAGTCGACAACGTCTTGCCGCCAATCGAGCTCGACGTGCGCGATAACGATGCCGGCGACGCGCAATTTGATGCCGCGTTCTCCGCGAACACAGCGCACATCATGGATCTGGATGCGGTCAAGAAGATGTTCGACGTGTTGGGAAGGGCGCTCGAACCCGGCGCGCTGTTCTGTCTTTACGGTCCCTTTTGCATCGCGGGTCAGTTCAACACGCCAAGCAATGAGGCATTCGATGAGAGCCTGCGGCAGCGAAATGCATCCATGGGTATTCGCGATCTCGAAATTCTCGATATGTTTGCGCTGGTTAACGGGATGCAGCGCGTGCGCTTGTACGCAATGCCATCCAACAACTATGCCGTGCTGTGGCGCAAAGGGTTCGAGCCATGACAACGCACAAAGGCGGCTGCCATTGCGGCCGCGTACGATTCGAGGTCGACGCACCGGCGGTGATTGCCGCGACCGAGTGCAACTGCAGCATTTGCCAGATGTCGGGATTTCTGCACCTGATCGTGTCTTCCAGAGATTTTCGCCTGCTTGCTGGCGAGGACGATCTCGAGACCTACACCTTCAATACGGGCGTGGCGAAGCACCGATTCTGCAGGCATTGCGGTATCAAGTCCTTCTACATTCCGCGGTCGCATCCTGACGGCGTCAGTGTGAACATCAAGTGCCTCGAGCCGTCGACTATCGAGCGTGTCGACGTCACGACCTTCGATGGCCGCCACTGGGAAGAAAACGTCGCTAAACTGTCGCGGATAAGCGACTGATTTGACACGCGAAACGGCTGGCAGGAACCGCAGCGTTGCCTTATAGTTGCCGCACTATGAAAACGATCCTCCGACTTGCAGCAGCCATGACGGTGCTGCTCACAGCAACGGCCTCGGCCGAACCGGCCTGGGTGAGCGACCAGTTCGAAATCACGCTGCGCTCGGGGCCGAGCACCAGCAACGCCATTCAGCTGATGGTCGACAGCGGAACGCGTCTCGAGGTACTCGAGCGCGACGCAGAATCTGGTTATTCGCGCGTGCAGACGCAGGGCGGCACCGAAGGCTGGGTGCTGACGCGTTACTTGATGAACGAGCCCAGCGCCAGGGAGCAATTGCAGACCCTGACAAGCCAGCTGACCAATGCGAATTCTCGCGGCACGTCGCTGAACTCCCAGCTGCAGGCGATTCGCGCGGAACAGAACGCTGCGACAAGTGAGATAGCAACGCTTGAACGCGAAAAGGCGGCCGTTGAGGAGGAGCTCGCGGAGATCAAACGCACTGCGGCGAACGTCCTGGCTATCAATGACCAGAACAAGTCGCTCATGGACCAGCTGGCTGCAGCCCAGATCCGGGCGGACACGCTGGAACAGGAGAATCGCGAGCTGGCGAGCCAGACGACCCGCTACTGGTTCATGGCCGGCGCGCTCGTACTGCTGATCGGCATCGTCCTCGGCATCTGGTTGCCGCGCATCCGCTGGCAGCGCAGGTCACGCTATGATCGATTCTGATCGATCGTCTCGCCCGCGAGGAACATCCAGGTCTCGATCACGGTATCGGGATTGAGCGACATGCTCTCGATTCCCTGGTCCAGGAGCCAGCGTGCAAGGTCGGGGTGATCTGACGGGCCCTGGCCGCAGATACCGACGTACTTGCCGTGCTTCCTGCACGCAGTGATCGTCATTGTCAGCAGCGCTTTCACCGCATCATCACGCTCGTCAAAGTAGTCGGCGACGAGGGCCGAGTCGCGATCGAGGCCGAGCGCGAGCTGGGTCATGTCATTCGAGCCGATCGACATGCCGTCGAAATACTCCAGGTACTGGTCGGCGAGCAGGGCGTTGGTGGGCAATTCGGACATCATGATGATCTTGAGGTCGTTCTTGCCGCGTTCCAGACCGTTTTGCTCCAGCAGCTCGACGACGTCTTTCGCCTGCTGCACCGTCCTGACAAACGGAATCATGATCTGGACGTTAGTTAGCCCCATCTCATCGCGGACGCGGCACAGCGCGCGGCATTCGAGTTCGAAGCACGGCTGGAAATCCTCGGCCACATAACGCCCGGCGCCACGGAAACCGAGCATCGGGTTCTCTTCTTCGGGTTCGTAGCGATCGCCGCCGATCAGGTTGGCGTACTCGTTCGACTTGAAGTCCGACATGCGCACGATTACAGGTTCCGGCGCAAATGCCGCAGCGATCGTTGCGACACCCTCGGTCAGTTTGTCTACAAAGAACTCGACGGGGTCCGGATAGCCCGCCATCTGGTCGTCAACCGCGACGCGCGTTGCTTCGTCCAGATTGGCGTACTCGAGCAAGGCCTGCGGATGGACACCGATCATGCGGTTGATGATGAATTCGAGGCGGGCGAGGCCGACACCGCGGTTAGGAATGCTGGCGAAGTCGAAGGCACGGTCGGGGTTGCCGACGTTCATCATGATCTTGACCGGAATTTCGGGCAGGGCGTCGAGCTCGATCTTTTTTTCCTCGAAGTCGAGGCTGCCTTCGTAGACAAATCCCTCATCACCCTCGGCACAGCTGACCGTCACATCCGCGTTGTCCTGGATGAGGGTCGTTGCGTTACCGCAGCCCACGACGGCCGGGATGCCGAGTTCGCGAGCGATGATTGCAGCGTGGCAGGTACGGCCGCCGCGATTCGTCACGATCGCGGATGCGCGCTTCATGACCGGCTCCCAGTCAGGGTCGGTCATATCGGAAACCAGGACGTCGCCGGCCTTGACGCGATCCATCTCGGCAACGGAACGGATGACCTTCGCTTTGCCGGAGCCGATCTTCTGGCCGATGCTGCGACCGGCGACGATGACGTCGCCCTTGTCCTTGAGTACGAATCGCTGCACGGTCCGGCCGCTGCGGCTCTGGACCGTTTCTGGTCGAGCCTGGAGGATGTAGAGCTTGCCGTCGTTGCCGTCCTTGCCCCATTCGATATCCATCGGGCGGTCGTAGTGTTCTTCGATCGTGACGGCCATCCTGGCGAGTTCTTCAACATCTTCGTCGCTGATCGAAAACGCCAGGCTGTCTTTCTCGAGCACATCGACGGTATCGACCGTCTTGCCGGGCTTCGGGTCGTCGCTATAGACCATCTTGATGGCCTTGCCGCCGAGGTTCTTGCGCAGGATGGGCCGCTTACCGTTCGCCAGGGCGGGTTTGTAGACGTAGAACTCATCCGGGTTCACCGCACCCTGGACCACGGTCTCGCCGAGTCCGTACGAGGAGGTGATGAACACGGCATCACGGAAGCCGGTCTCGGTGTCGAGCGTGAACATGACGCCGGATGCGCCAATGTCGCTGCGGACCATGGTCTGCACGCCGGCGGAAAGGGCCACGTCGGCGTGATCAAAGCCTTGATGCACGCGATACGCGATCGCGCGGTCATTGAACAGGGAGGCGAACACGTGGTGCATAGCCTCAATCATGTTGTCGAAGCCGCGAATGTTCAGGAACGTCTCTTGCTGCCCCGCAAACGAGGCATCGGGCAGGTCTTCCGCCGTTGCTGAAGACCGCACGGCCACGTCGATGTCGCGGCCATCGCTCATTTCCTCCCAGGCGGCCTTGACGGCTTCCATCAGCTCCTTTGGGAGCGGCGTTTCGAGGACCCAGCCGCGAATCTGCCTGCCTGCGCTCGTGAGCGCCTCAATGTTGTCGACATCGAGGTCGTCGAGCAGCGCGTTGATACGTTTGTCGAGGCCGTCGGTGCCGAGAAAAGCGCGGTAAGCTGCCGCCGTCGTCGCAAAACCACCGGGTACCGTGACGCCGAGGTTTGCGAGGTTGCTGATCATCTCGCCGAGTGACGCGTTCTTGCCGCCGACGGTTTCGACGTCGTTCATACCAAGCTCTTCGAGCCTGATGACGTATGAGTCCAAAGCGAGCTCCCTTGTGTTCGCTGGCAGGAAGTGGACAATCCTACCGATGACTGAGCGCGTAGTTTTTTTTGTCTCGGATACTACCGGGGTGACCGCTGAAACCCTTGGTCACAGCCTGATTACGCAGTTTGCCGGCCAGAATTTTCGGCAATTGACTTTGCCATTTATAGATTCGGTTGACAAGGCGAGGGGAGCGGTTGAAACGATCAACGCGACATGCGCCGCCGGCAAACCCAAACCGATCGTTTTTTCAACGCTCGTGCAGCCGGACGTTCGAGCGATCGTCAAAGAGTCCGACGGTCTTCATCTCGATATCTTCGATGAGTTCCTGGCGCCGTTGACCGAAGAGCTTGGGGAGGAACCGGTACTCGAGCTTGGCCTGTCGCACGGTATGAGCAATATCGATGCTTATATGAAACGTATCGAGGCAACCAACTTCGCCCTGGCGAATGACGACGGCGGGGCGAGCCGCAATTACGACCAGGCTGACGTGATACTGATCGGCGTGTCGAGATCCGGAAAGACGCCGACCTGCCTGTACCTGGCGCTGCAATACGGCGTTTACGCCGCCAATTACCCTCTGACAGACGAGGAGCTCGAAACCGGCGAGCTGCCCAAGTTCCTGATGCGCCAAAAGAAGAAGCTCTACGGCTTGACGATCGATCCAGGCCGGCTGGTCGAGATTCGCAAGGAGCGCCGCCCGATGGGTCGCTACTCGTCGGCGCAGCAGGTGCGTTTTGAACTGCGCGAGGCGGACAAGATCTTTCGTCGCTACAAAATTCCGAATGTCAACACGACGAGCTTCTCGATCGAGGAAATATCGAGCAGGATTCTCGATAGTACCGGTGTAGAACGGAGAGTTCGACCCTGATTTTCGACCGTCGTCACTGCTATAGTGACGGCATGTTGCTCGATTCATACCTGGTGCCCGAAACTATCGCGAAGCCTCGCAGCTTCGTGGGCCTCATGGCGCTCTACGAAAGCAACTACCTGCGATTGCTGCAGCTCATTCCGGAGCTTGATCGTCTCGATGGCTGCTTCCGTTCACGGGTCGCCGGGGATTGCGATCTGCATGTCGAGATCATCGAACGCTGCCGCTACACGGTTACGTTGTCGCTGACATACCACCTCGAGACGGACGACGGTCTGCTCGTCGACCCCGACATGACGGTACGAGCCTACCTTGATGGGCAGCTCGCCGAAGTCATGGCTGTCGGCAATTGCGAGCGTCATGGGAGGCTGCGGGAGCTCGTGCGTGAGCATCGCAAGGAGCTAGACAGGCGATGGCGGCGCAATATCGTGCTGAATAAGTGGCTCGACTACCTGTCCGACCAGGGACACCTCGTGCTGGAACGCTAGAACCAGTCAAATCAAGACGTTGTACAAAATGTCGATTCCGTCAGCGAATCGCGCTTGACCTGTTGCGATCATTACGTTCAATCGCGCGCCGACGCTACCGGCGTGCCCGCAAGATTATGTTAAGAGGAACGTAGTGGCGAGCCTTACAGGAATCTTCAAGCCAGAGGCGGACGTCGAGCAGGACCAGGACAAGCTCGTGGACCTGTTTCGCAATCGTGCCGAGCTCAAAAAAGAGTTCGCGGCATTGCGCAATGAGAAGTACCAGCTGCAGGACCGCATCAAGGAGCGGCAGGGGGCGGTCGAGCGGGTCCAGCAGAAACTGAACCACCTCGAATCGCTGCTGCTGGATCCGGAATGGGTTCACAACGTCGTTGTGTTTTACCAGCTACGTCGCCTTGCAGCACATTGCGAGGCCAAGCTCGAACGCTTTGCCGAGCAGCTCAAGCAGCAGCGTGAAAAGCGCGTGCACTCGAAAGTTCTCTTTGACTGGAATGAAGAGCGCAAGCTTGAGTCTGCCGAGGTGCAGAAGCGCATCGGTGCGCATCGGATGCAGCTGCAGACTCTCGAGGATCATCTGCAGTCAGAGCGCCACAAGCTGTCCACGATGGGCGGTATCTCCAAACTCTTCAAAGGCAAGTCCCAGGCCGAGTCCGTCGAGGACATCGAAGCTTCCATCGCGGCTGGGCAGCAGACCGAGCAGGAACTACTGCGCGAGCTCGACGCGATCGAAACCCGCGAGCCGCCGCCGCACCAGGGCCTGGATGCCGGCACCAAGCGCTCAATCAACTTCCTGATCGTGTCCTTTGCCCAGCAGTTGTATCTCGACTACGCCGAGGACAACCTGGCCGGCCTCGCAAAGGAGGCGAGCGACAAGAGCGTCGGTGCGGTCAACTACGGCACGAAGTATGAGTGTGACGAAATACTCGAGAAACTCGTCAAGCGGCGCAAACAGATCGACAGTCGGGAAGACGCGCCGGATCTGCTGAAGCACCGGGCGAAGCTGATTGCAGAACATGCTGTCTTTCGCAGCGACGATGACTGCGTACCGGCCCCGGGTACGGTCGCGACGGTCTACGACATCGATCACAACGGCGTCGTGCGCCAGGTCGATGCGAATCTGCTCGGTGAAAACTACTTCGGTGTGTCGAAAATACTCAGCCGCTAGATATCGCGGCGGTACATCTGGCGCTTGAATCGCGCCGGGTCGTCATCGGAAATCCCAGGAACGAGATTACGGAGTGCCTTCGGCTCCTCGGTGTCGGTCTCGGTCTCGGTTTCCTGAACCTCATCATCGTCTTCCGCGAACACTTCGCGAACCGTGGCATCGAAGCGCGGTTTCAGCAGCTTGTCGGCCGATACCGTTTCGGTCTCGTCCTCGTTCTTCGGGGCATCGAGATCGTGGGAGACAGGCCTGGCGGTCAGTTCGTCAGTCGAGATGTCGAGCGTGGCTTCGTGATGATCGTCGCAGAGAATGTTGTGGTCGGGGGCGGCGTGGACCGGCGTAGCGAAGCCGCCCGTCAGCAGCAGCAACGCCAGCGTTGCTCTGGTTTTGCCGTGTTTCGGCGTATCAGGCCGTCCAACCATGGCAGATCCCCTTCCGCGACGACCGGGGCGCCCATGGCCCCGGTGTTATAGTCGAGTATAACACCTCGACTTTTGGGGTCAAGAACGAATCTAGCGGACCTGTGCCGTGGCCGGGTTGGTACCGATCTCGCGCATCGCGGCGAGATCCGTGACGATGCCGGCCGCCTGATCCAGCAGGATGTCCGGGAATTCTTCCTCGTCGATGTCGTCGAGGCTCGCGAGCGGTTCCAGACCCAGTGCGCCGCGACGTTCGTTCTCACGGTCGAGTCTGCGCTGCAGCTCGTCCTCGCGTTCGGTGCGCCGCGTTTCGATATTCAGCGACAGGGACTTCTGCGCCGTGACCTCTTCGGCGGCCTGGATCATGTCAACCTGGTACAGGTAGTTGGGGTCGTCCTGGGAGCGCTTGGTATGCGATGCGGTCAGGGACTCGATCGTCTCCGACAGTGGCCTGCCGGCCCGGAATCGTGTTGTCTGTACCGTGTCCCAGGGCAGGGCGCTGTCGCGAACGCTCTCGCCGATAATCTCGGCGTTAATGTAAGACGGCAGCTCAATGTCCGGATCGACACCGCGATGCTGGGTGCTTTCACCAGTGACACGGTAGTACTTGCCGATCGTCAACGTCAGTTGGCCAAAGCCCTTGTCATTGTCGCGGCTGGGTCGCATGTACTGGTCCAGTGAATAAAGGTTCTGCACCGTTCCCTTGCCAAACGTCTGCTGGCCAATGATTACGCCGCGGGCGTAATCCTGGATGGCGGCGGCAAAGATCTCGGAGGCCGAGGCACTGTAGCGATCGACGAGCACTGCCAGCGGTCCGTTGTAAGCGACTCGTGCAACAGGATCGGGGTCGTCGAGGCGACTGATGCGGCCATTCGAATTGCGCAACTGTACGACGGGCCCGTTGTCGATAAACAACCCGGAGAGCGCAGTCGCCTCTGTCAGGTGACCGCCGCCATTGCCACGCAGGTCGATAATCAACCCGTCGATGCCTTCCTTTTCGAGATCGCTGATGAGGCGCTTTACGTCTTTGGTCGTGCTCGTGTAGTTCTTGTCGCCGTTGCTGAGCGCGCGATAGTCACGGTAGAAGCTCGGCACGTCGATCACGCCAATACGCCATTCGCGGCCGTCACGTGGGATTTCGATGACCTCGCTCTTCGCCGCCTGCTCCTCGAGCTTGACCTGGCCGCGCGTCAGATCGATCAGTGACTTCGGCGCTCCCGGTGCGGCATTAGCCGGAATGATCTCGAGCCGTACGACGGTGTCGGCCGGGCCGCGAATCAGCTGCACGACGTCGTCGAGTCGCCAGCCGATGACATCGACCATCTCACCATCGGCGCCCTGGGCGACGCCCGTGATCCGGTCTTCGGGCTTCAGCGAGCCATCAGCGGCGGCCGGGCCGCCCGGAATAATGCCGGCGATCTTGACGTAATAGCCGTCGGTCTGCAGCGACGCACCGATCCCGAAATAGGAAAGGCTCATCTGGATGCGATATTCCTCGCTATTGCGTGGCGACATATAGCTGGAGTGCGGGTCGAGGGTGTGCGCGAAGGCGTTCATGAAGCGCTCGAACACGTCATCGTTGTTGACCTGGTCCAGACGGCGCAGGAAGCCTTCGTAGCGCTTGGTCAGGACATCCTGGATGTCCTCCCAGGGCTCCTCATCCAATGCGAGGCTTAGCGCATCGTTCTTGATCCGCTGACGCCAGATCTCGTCGAGCTCCGACGAGGACTTCGCCCACGGCTCCTCCGAGCGGTCGAACTGGTATTTCTCGTCGACGCTGTAGTCGGGTTCGGTCTCGAGCTGCGACAGCGCGAACTGGAGCCGCTCGCGTACCCGCGTCTGGTAGACCTCGAACATCTCGAAGACCGGGTCGAGAGGCTTGCTCTTGACGACATCGTCGAGTTCGTAGCGATAGGTTTCAAAGTAGTCGACGTCGCCCTGCAGGAGATACATGCGGTTGCGGTCGAGGGATTCGATGAACAGGTCGAGCACGTCGGAGGAGAGCTCGTCATCGACAGCGACCCGGTTGTAGTGGGATTTCTGGATAAACTGCGTGATTACCTCGCCAACATCCTCGTGGCGTTTTTCTGGATGCAGATAGCTCGTACGGTCGAGTCCCGAGTTGGTGCTGAAGGCCGGCCACGCCACGACGGCGAGGGCGATTCCTGCGAACCAGGTGAAACGACGGTGTCCGGTCTTTGTCAAAGCGATCTCCATTGTCCCGTGCGAGAATTCTGCATAACCTGCATCTGAGCTAGGCTAGTTGGCCTGCGCCCTTGTATCAAGAGCACATTCGTCATAATCAACATTGTGTTGCGGCAATAATCTACCGTACTGGAAATTAATTAATGCGTCCTTTGTCTGTTGTCACGCTGATCATCCTTGGATCCAGTTTTGCGATCACCTTCAGCCTGACCGCGGTTGTCATCGTTACCCTCATCCTGGGTGGCGAACACCCGCGCCTGCAAGCCGAGTTTCAGCCTTTGCTCAAAAGCCTGATGTTGTTCTTCGGTATGACCCTGATCTGCACGCTAAGTTTCTACACGCTGCTCAAGAACCACGTCGCGCGCTGGTGGGCGCAGGCCGCGATGTGGGCTGCTCTGTTCGGGGTGGGCTACTATTATTGGCCCTGACGGCTGGCGCTGAGCTGGCTCAGGACAGAAGTCGCGAATTACGCTTGCGCCGCCGCCGCATTCGCGCCTGCAGTTCCTTGCGGCGCGTATCGAGCCATCCTGCCCGGCTTGCCGGCGTCCTTTCGCCACGATCGCGCAATCGCTGTCGATACTCGCAAAAGTCCTCGTACGCCTCGATTTCATGGCGCAGCTCGCGCACGACAAGTTCGATCATGATGGCATCGTCGAGGAAGCCGAGGCCCGGAATATGGTCCGGTATCAGGTCTTCAGGCTCGGCGAAGTAGGCAAGCGCGTTCAGTACGCGCTTGGCCTCCTGGTGCGGCAACCGCCATTCGATATCGGACAACATGCCGATCATCAGGCGCAGGCGCGCCAGGCGCTCAAGAATGAAACCGGGCGCGCCGGATTCAGGTACCTGGTTTAACAGGTCCTCGGCCGCCTCCACAATATCCTCGGGGGCAAGTCGACTGGCGGCCTGTCGCGCTTCATGCATGATGAGGCGAAAGTGCTTGAGGTCGCTTTCGTCGAGTTCGAAGGAGATTCGTAAAGTCACCCGCGAATGGTACTACTTGCCGCGGCGTCTATCCCAGTTCTTTGAGCGATCGAAGCTGCCCGTATTGTACGGATCGATGCCTTGTTCCTCACCGGAGTCAACCAGCGAGTCGTCCAGGATCGTCAGCGTCTCGTGTGTGCCGGTGTCTTCGCGAATGAACTTGTTGCGAATCAGCACGTTTTTGCCGGGCCCGACATTCTCGATTTCGCCCGAAAGATCGTCGTCGGCCTGCACGTATTCGGGATCTTTGCGCGGCACGGCCTGTTTGGGCGTAACTCGGGGAGGCGTGTGGGTACCGGTACTGCGCAAGTCTCCCGCAGGCAACGAATCGTCGTTTGCACGGAGTTTACTGAACCAGTTTTTCAAGCTTTCCAGCATGGCGGGGCAGTGCGCGGTGTTAAGTCAAGACGTGTACAAAAAATATGCACTATAGGCGGGCGATTTTCTACAAATCGCTCGCATGTGCGGTGTCTTTGAACGGTTATTTTGTGACGCGCGTCACAATTTGCCGACAGCTCGCCAGCCGAGCGCGGTGAGGCGGATGATCTGCCATACAAGATAGGGTGAAAGGACGAGGAACCAGGCCACGAAATCCCCCGACCGGATCTTGCCGCTCAACGTGCCGAAGAAGTCCATGTAGCCCGCTCCCCCGTATGCACCGAACACGGCTTTGCCGACGAACCAGATCGCGATTGGCAGCAGGACCAGGCCGAAAAACAGCAATATTGCGAGAAGGGCAAGCTCTTTGGTGAGGATGCGGCGAAAGGCTGATTGGGTCTTGCTCACGGTAGGGCCGGTGTTGGAATCAGGCCGCTATCGTTGCCTAGCTTCACAGAGAGGTCAAGCGTCGTCGCGCGTTCGGTGCCGCCGGCGATAAACGAATATGCCGAGATGCAGACATGCCACTGAGAACAACAGGTAGTGCGGCAGAACCCAGAACCACTCGCTGATGTAGAGCGTGGTCAGGAAAGCCACGACGCCGGAGACAAGATAGAAGTAGGGAAGCGCGTCGTACAGCAGCTTGGGGAGCCAGATCTTGCGGGAGACGATGCTGCCGGCGCTGCGCTTCTCTTGCCGGCTCTCTGTCAGCGTGGCTTCTTTCCCTGTCGCCGTTCCGAGCATGCTGCTGTCCTTGTTTGCATGGAGACAACAACTCTAGAGCATGCGGATAAAAAAGAGCGTGATTACGCTCACAATTCAATTTTCGCGCTTCGGGCGTTCCTCGTAGCGGAAATGCGCGTTGCCGATCGTCACGATATCGCCGTTCGTCAGGAAGTGCTCGGTGACGCGTGTGGAATTGACGTACACGCCGTTCTTGCTGCCCCAGTCGATTACGCGGGTGGCGTCGCCATCGGTCTGAACAACGGCATGCCGCCGGGAAATAAAGGGCGCATTAAGCTGGATGTCGTTATCGGGCGTGCGGCCGATCGACAGACGGTCCTTGAACAGCGGGAAGCGCAACAGTTTCTTGCCGATCTTTCCGACAAGCATGCGCGTCGTTCTGTCAACGCTGCGCGGAGGAAGACCTGAGACATCATCTGCTTCATCGAACTGCCCGGATATCCGCTCGTCGATGTCAGAGATCACGTCACCGATGTCGCCGAGCGAGGCGGATTGGTCGGATTTACGAGCAAGTTCCTTTAGCAACACATTGATCGCGTCGCTACGGGCATCGAGTTTCTGTTCGTAGTCCCTGGCCTCTCGCCGCGCTTTCGCAAGTTCTTTCTCGAGGTCGTCGATACGCGATTGCGAGCGTTCGTCGTGCTGAGTGAGCATGCGCTCGAGTTCTTCCTTGAACGAGCGTGTATCGACCAGGTCCGATGCCAGCTGTGTATTCAGCTCTTCGGTCTGCGCCACGGTTTCCTGTGCCTCGCCGAGTTCGAATCGCAGAATGCGGATCTCTTCAGCATGCTTGTCGGCAATACCGGCAAGTTCTTCCTCGAGATGCGCGCGCTGCTCGTTTTCGGCGGCGATCTTCTCATTGAGTTCATGGTTCTTGTCGCGCGCGCTCGTCAGGGAAGTGAACAGGTTGTCGCGTTCGTTCTGCACGTCGTCGTGAAGTGCAATCAGGTCCTGCAGTTTACGCCGCAGCGCGTCGGCGTAGGCCTCGGCTCGTTCGAGGCGAGCGATATCCAGCGGTTCTTCGGCACGTGTCGCACCAGTCTCGGCTGACTCGGGCAATTCGCGCAGTGCCTCGCGTGCAGCTTCGAGCTCTGAGCCCATGTCCGCAGCCATCGATCGGTAGTGTTCCTCGCGGTCGCGTATCTCGGCCTTGAGCGCCTTGATCTTGCGGTCGCGGGTTCGTAGCAGGTTTTCCTTGCGATTCACGGCGTCGCGCAGGCCGCTGATCTCGGTATTCAGGGTATCGGTAAGCTCTTCGCGGGCCCGGATTTCCGTTTCGAGGCCGAGCCATTTGGCGCGAAGCTGCTCGATGTCATACTGCAGCTTGCTTATCGTACGGTCGTTCTCTGGCCTGACATCGTCAAAGCCATGCGTGTGCTCATCGGACTCGCCTGGCAGGCTGTCGCGCAGCTCGTCGTCCTGCCGAAACGTAATGGCTTCGAGTTCGGCAGTCTGGTCATCGTCTGAGACTAATTCGTTGATGTTTTTCTTGTCATTAGCCATCGACGAAGTCTAACACGCACGCATGAGGTCTCAATCGCACGACGGCTTACATACCACTTACGTTAAATCGTTCGTGGCTGTGCTAATGCCGCTAATCGCAAGACACCGTGCGGCCCTGAGCCCATTGCCGCATGGCCAAAATGCGTTCGGACATAACGACGGATAGCGGCCGCGTCTGCTCGATTTCCGCAAGCACATGGCTCGTACTGAGCGACTCCTGTTTCGCATGCGCTGCGTACAGTGAGGAGACAATGGCTTGCTCGATCTCTGCGCCGGAGAATCCTTCGCTCGCGTCCGTCAGTTTATTCAGGTCGAACTGTTTGAGCGGCTGATCCCGGCTGGTCAGGTGGATGGCGAGTATCGAGGTGCGGACGTCCGGTTTGGGCAGGTCCACGAAGAAGATTTCATCGAAGCGCCCTTTGCGCACGAGCTCCGGCGGTAACTCGCTGATCTCGTTTGCGGTAGCCACGACAAAGACCTGGCTCTTGCGCTCTGCCATCCAGGTGAGGAACGTGCCCAGTACGCGTTGCGTCGTGCCGGTTTCTCCGCCGCGACCCGCGATACCTTTCTCGATCTCATCGATCCATAGCACGCACGGCGCCATGACGTCAGAGGTTTTCAACGATTCGCGCAGTTTGCGTTCTGTTTCGCCGTGGTACTTGTCGTATACGGTACCGAAATCGAGCCGCAACAAAGGCACACCGAACACGCCGGCTGTCGCCTTTGCCGCGAGGCTCTTGCCGCAGCCCTGTACCCCAAGCAACAGGATACCTTTTGGTACGTCGAGATGCGCCGCAGCTTCGTCGCGGCGAAACACCGGACGACGTTGCTGCAGCCAGGTCTTGAGCCGCGACATGCCACCTACATCGTTGAAGCGTGCCGTGTCGTATTCAAACTGCAGGGCGCCGCCACGGTTGAGGAGTTCGTATTTTGCCTGCATGACGCCGGGCAGATCGCTGTGCGTGATGGCACCGTCAACATGGATGGCATTACGCGCAAGTCGCTCGGTGTCTGACCAGGTCAGGCCAGCGAGATTCTGGATGAGCAGCTCATGCGCTTTCGGGTCGACCTGCACGCGGCGGCCCTGGTTCTCCTCGGCGTAAGCCTTGGCGACCTTCTTGACGATCTTCGCGCGCTCGCCTTCGGATGGCAGTGCCATCTCAAACCGTGCGCAGAAGTTCTCCAGCTCGCTGGGTACCTTGACCTTGTGACTGATCAACACAATCTGTCGATTCAGATCGCGACCCTGGATGCAGATGTCCTTGAGCAGTCGCACGTGCACCGGGTCTTCGAGAAACGGATGAAAATCGAGCAGCGCATAGATGCCAGGTTTTTTGACGGCACGGATGTGCCGCAGCACATCCGTTGGCTCGGAGTTGATCGCCTGCGGTTCGAGCGAGATATCGAGACGTTGGAGTCCGTCGGTGATCGTCCAGCGAAAGAGCGGGGCGTAAGCATCACTGGCACGCTTCATGACGATCGACTGCAAGAGCTCCAGCATGCGGCGCTCGTCCTGCGATTCAATTACGGTAATCGGCGTGCGCGATCGCAGAATCAGGTCAAGTTCGTGCCGTTCGTCCATTGTTTAGTCGGATCTCGCGTTTTCTGCCGCAATACTAAGACAGCCCGGCAGATTGTCGATGTGAAGTGCGTCTGGAACTGAGCCTGCAATATCGCTGCTCAACGCAGCCAGCTTATCCAGATCCATGCGCTGGCCAGAGATAACCGGCAACAGCGAGTCGAGCGAGTGGGCATTGTCCGTTGCTGCTGCGAGTTCCTGATCGAGCGCCTGGAATACCGTTACGGCCAGCGCCGTGGTTGGCCCTGTCGAAACGCCGCCGCAAAGCGTCGTTGCGTCGCGTGCCCATTCCGCCTGTTGCACGAAAGCGCGCTCCGCGCGGCGCTGCGAGATGGCTTTGCCGCGTCGCAGTAATTCAATGCTGTAGAACTCGGCCAGCCCTTCAATGATCCAGTCGTAGCCGTCCTCGGCTCGAATCGAAAGAGCCACATGCATGACCTCGTGTAACAGTGCGCTCGTCCCGTTCTCGCTGATCAGCGGTCGGTCCTTGTGCACGTATAGAGATGCCGGTGCCGATAATCCACCGCGCCACATCGGGTCCCCGGCTGTGACGACCGTCAGACGCGACAGCGAATCGGGCAGGACCTCCATCAGTTCCGGCAACGTCCAGTTGAGCAACGCCAGCATATCGAGGCGTCTGGCGCCATGACCTTCGGGTGCGGCAATGGCCACACGAACGTCCGTAATCGTGTCTCGTCGCACACCGAGCGTGCCCATCGCGATCCAGCCTGTCGGTTGATCAAAGCGGCGATCATCCCGTTGCACGCGAATCGGGTCGCGAAGGGAGGAATACTCGGTGACGACCGACCACCCGGGGGGTAGCTTGAACGCCATGGTCGTGTTCGACCAGGCACCCTTGAGCGAGCGCGTCCGGGCCCGCGGAATTACATCTTCCGCCCGGAAAATTCCCCAGTCGGGGCCAAGCAGGGCGTCAAACGCGCCGACATCTCGCTCGTGTTGCACCAGCGCATTCCATTCGAGGGTGCCGCCGCGGGGCGGCGGCTGCCAGGAGACACCTTCGTCATCAATCTGAACGGTGCCGTCACCACGAACGTCGCTAATGCGCTGGTCGATCCGGAACGAGACTTCACGCAACAGATTGCGAGGCTGTCGCAAAGTGAGGCGTACGTCGACCGTCCCGTCGGCCGGGTTGGGCGTGAGCACATAGCGCAGGTCGTATTCAGGCTCATCCCGGCGATCGGCTGACTCAGACTCCGGCATGCCGCAGCCGCTAATCGCAATCATGCAGCCGAGCAGCAGCCAGCGATGGGTGACAGATTGCAAACCTGGGACACAGTTCATTTCCAATTCAGTTGCGTACGAATACGCTGTGGTCCTGCTTTGTACGGGTGACGCCGATGATAGCTCAGCTGCTACGCATAATTCGGACCATTTCCTTGCCGATCACGATGTTGGCAGTGCTGACCGCGTGCGGCTCGAACGCTTCGTTCCAGGCAGAGAGCAGCAATCCCGGCCCGGGACATCAGGCCGCTACAATAGCGCTGGAGCAGGTCGGTGTTCCGTATCGCTACGGTGGCGCTTCGCCGACTGGCTTCGATTGCAGCGGCTTGGTCCAGTACGCCTATTCACGAGCCGGCCTCAGCGTGCCCCGTACCACCGGGCAGCTCTGGAGCGCCGCCAAACCAGTGGCTCAGCACGAGCTCACAGCGGGCGATCTGCTGTTCTTCAGTATTGAGGGGAAGATGTCGCACGTTGGCATGTATCTTGGCGAACGCCGTTTCGTCCACGCGCCGCAGTCGGGGCGCTCGGTGTCGGTCGCGTCTCTCGATGCCCCTTTTTACCGATCGGCGCTGATCCGCGCCGGCAGACTCTACTGAACGATAAAGGCGCGCAGCTGTTGGGCCATGCCTTTGCAGGCCTTGGTCTGCGTTCGTGCGATTAAGGGGATCGGTACCACGAGCGCCGGCAGGAACGAGGTCCCGCTAACATCCGCTGACACCGTGCCGGCAGACTCGAAACCATCGAGATCCCAGATTGATGCCTCGTAATCGGCATCGTTTTGCCACCAGGCAAAGCCGAAACAGCCGCCGCCACCAGGGCCTGCCGCGCATGACAGGCTGCCGCCTTCAGCGACGCGCTCCGTGTCGCCATCAAGCCAGACGATGTAACGGACGCCCATGTCCTTGACGGCAGCTGCAACGCCCGGGCGTTCCATGAGTTTAGGCAGGCCCTTGGTATCGGCGGGAGCGGTGCGCGGTTCGAACCACGGGAACAGGGCATCAACAAACTGTTGGTTGGGTACGACGCGAATTCCTTTGGAGCCACCGCCAAGGGTCTTCTCTACACAGGTGATGTAGTCGGATTCCGTTTCGTTACCGGAGTGGTAGCTCTTGGCCATAATGACAACCGATTCACCCTCGCTAATGCCCGTGACGGTCTCTCGGGCGTCTTCGATACGTGAGGTGACGCAACCGGTCAGTGCCACGGACAACAGGATTACGAGGAGCTTATTCTGCATCGTCAATTCCTCCGATGGCGAAGATGCCGACGACGTTTTCCGGCTCCTCGCTGTCTTCCGCGGTTTCGGCCAGCATAGTGCCGGGCTCGGCGGTCGCGGGATCGAGTGGACCGTCGGCGAGATCGCGAATCTTGGTCACTCTATCCATTTGCATAATGATCAGGGCAGCAGCATCACGCATTGCCAGGATGGCTGCCCGGCGCAGCGCGTCAGAGCCACCGATGCCTTCTTTCTGGCTCTTGCCATACGCGCTGACGGTCCAGCTCGAGGCGCGGTTGCCGACGCTGTCGAAGACGGCCATGCGGTAACGAATCCAGACCGCGAACTCCTCGGAATTGCTCTGACTGGGTATCGAGAATTCGAAACCTTCGATCGACGGCTCAATCAGCGCATCAAACTGGTGGTCGCGCGGATCGTCGTTCGGTCCAAGCACGACGATTGAGTCGAACATGTGGTCGAAAAGCTGCGTGAACAGCATCGCGTTCGAACGGCCGAGGTCGATCGTCCAGGTGTCTTTGCCGAGTACCTCTTCGACGTGGACGAAGTTCTGAAAATCCTCGGGAATACGCACGGCGACATCCACGGGTATTTTCTCGATGCGCGGCTCAGGTATCGTCGGCATCTCCATCGTCAAGGTGGAGCTGCAGCCGGCGACCATGAGCAGGGCGAAACCGGCAAGCGATGCAAGGCGTAATCTGTCGGTCAAGTAGATAGAATCCGCAGGTGTTCGTTGACTGCTTAGTCAGAGCGATTTCGGGTCCTTAAGTTCCCGGAAACACGCCGTTTCCAAGCCTTGATCACTTTAGTGTTACCGTACGCGCAGTGCAAATGAATAGCCCCGGAAGCCCCTGATGCCACGACCGAAGGTGCTGGTATTTCAACACGTTCCGTTCGAGCCGCTCGGGACACTCGATCCTTTACTTAAAGATGCGGGCTTTCGTATCCGCTATGTCAATTTCGGTCGTGAGCCGAAGCAGCGTCCCGATCTCGATCGCTATGAGGCGCTGATCGTTCTCGGCGGGCCGATGAATGCCGACCAGATCAATACGTATCCGAATCTTCTGACTGAAGTCGAGATTATTCGCGAAGCGGTCGAAGAGGGCATGTCGGTATTGGGTATATGCCTCGGCGCACAGTTGCTGGCCAAGGCGCTCGGCGGATCCGTGTCACGCAACGAGGTTCGCGAAATCGGCTGGTGTGATGTCGAGATGACCGATGCCGGCCTGCAAGACCCCGTACTGTCGACGTTCGAGCCAACCCAGGAGGTCTTCCAGTGGCACGAGGACGGCATCTCGCTGCCGGCCAGCTGCGAACTGCTGGCGAGCTCCCCTGCGAGTCGGGTGCAGGCTTTCCGCTATGGCGATCATGCCTACGGCTTCCAGTTTCACCTCGAAGCCAATCGGCCGCTGATTGAACGATGGTTATCCGTGCCGGCCCACGCCGAGACATTGCAGGAAGAGGTCGGACAAATCGATCCGGACGCGATTCGTGCGCAGACCGATACGTCGATAGAGCCATTGCAGGCGCTCAGCAAGTCGACGTTTTCTCGCTGGATCGATCGCTTCGACGTCGGGCCGCGTCGCCACCACCTGCCGTCCCGCTAGGGGCCGGCTAGTAATCCAGCCACTCGAGTGGCGGTTCCTGCATCAATGCCACCTGCTCGCGCAGGGCGAGAATGTGCTCGTCCCAGTAACGGCGGCTGTCGAACCACGGGAACGCAACCTTGAAGGCCGGGTCTTCCCAGCGCCGCGCCAGCCAGGCCGCGTAGTGGATGATGCGCAGGCTGCGTAGTGCTTCAATGAGGTGCAGCTCACGGGCGTCAAAGGTCCGGAATGCCGTATAGCCCTGGAGAAGGGCTTTGAGCTGCGGTTCCTGTTCTTCCCGATCGCCGGACAGGAACATCCAGAGATCCTGCACCGACGGTCCGTGCCGGCAATCGTCCAGGTCGACGATATGCAACTGCTCGCCGCGGACGAGGACATTGCCGGGGTGGAAGTCGCCGTGCAGACGTATCTCGCGGACTCCGCCCGCGCGTTCGTAACACGCCTCGACACCATCGAGCACGAGTTCGACGATTCGCTCGTAAGCCTCGAGATTCTCGTCGGGAATGAAATCGTGATCGAGCAGGTACTCGACGGATTCCGTGCCGTAGCTGTCGATGTCGATACCGGGCCGATGCTCGAAATGCTTGACCTCGCCCTCGAGGTGAATACGCGCGACCAGTCGACCGAGCTGCTTCTGCAACTCGAAGTTGTCGAGGTCCGGCGCGCGACCGCCGTAGCATTTGTAGACGGCGAGGCGATGGTGGCCTGTCTGATGCAGTGTCGCGCCGTCATGCTCGAGTGCGGGCACTACCGGGATTTCCTGTTCGTGAAGCGCGGCCGCAAACGCATGCTCCTCGAGGATCGCGGCGTCGGACCAGCGTCCCGGGCGGTAGAACTTTGTTACGATCGGCGGACCGTCCTCGATGCCGACCTGGTACACGCGGTTCTCGTAGCTATTGAGTGCCAGGAACCGGCCGTCGCAACGAAAACCGAGCTCGGCAAGCGCGGCGAGAATATCCTCAGGTTGGAGGTCGGCGAACGCCAGCGTCGCCGCGTCGTTCAAGACGCTTTCCTCGACTCCCGTTTGCGGTCCGATTCTTTCAGCAGCTTCTTGCGCAGACGCAGGCTGGCCGGCGTGATCTCGAGCAGCTCGTCGTCATCGAGGAATTCGAGCGACTGTTCCAGCGAATAGCGCAGCTGGGGCGTCAGCACGAGATTCTCATCGCTGCCTGCCGCACGGATGTTGGTCAGCTGCTTGGCCTTTGTCGGGTTTACGATCAGGTCGTTCGAGCGCTGGTGAATGCCGACGATCATGCCCTCGTAGACGGCATCACCATGGCCAATGAACAGGCGCCCGCGTTCCTGGAGGTTGAACAGCGCATAAGCGAGCGCTTTGCCCTGAACGTTCGAGACGAGCACGCCGTTATTGCGTTGCGCAAGTGACCCCGCAATGCGCGGCGCGTATTTCTCAAACACGTGATAAATCAGCCCGGTACCCGACGTTGCGGTCAGGTACTCCGTCCTGAAGCCGATCAACCCGCGCGTCGGGATGCGGTAGTCGAGACGGATACGACCTTTGCCGTCCGGCAACATGTCGACGAGCTCACCCTTGCGCTCGGCGAGACGCGTCATGACGGCGCCCTGGAATTCCTCGTCGAAATCGACTGTGAGCTGTTCCCAGGGCTCGTGTTCGGCCCCGTCCACGTCATGCATGATCACCTCGGGACGTGACACCGCAAGTTCGAAGCCTTCGCGGCGCATCGTCTCGACCAGAACCGCCAGGTGCAGTTCGCCGCGACCCGAGACACGAAACTTGTCCGGATCGTCGGTATCGTCGACACGCAGCGCGACATTGTGTTTGAGCTCCTGGTCGAGACGCTCGCGGATCTGCCGGCTGGTCAGGTACTTGCCGTCCTGACCGGCGAACGGCGACTTGTTGACCTGGAAGGTCATGCTGACCGTTGGCTCATCGACGGTCAGCGCTGGCAGGGCCTGCTCGTGATCCGGTGCGCAGAGCGTGTCTGATATGCCGAGCCGCTCGATGCCGCTGAAGACGATGATGTCGCCCGCCGTAGCGGAATCGACCTTCTGTCGCTGCAAGCCGTGGAAACCGAATAGCTCGAGCACGCGCGCGCGTCGCGACGTGCCATCCGGTGCGACGACACTCACCGATGAGTTCGCGGTCATCGTGCCGCGCTGAATGCGGCCTACGCCGAGAACGCCAACATAGGTGTCGTAGTCGAGACTTGATACCTGGAGCTGGAGCGGGCCGTCGACATCGACGTCAGGTGGCTTCACGTGGCGGACGATGGTCTCGAAAAGCGGCGTCATGTCGCCGCTGCGTGCATCCGCATCCTCGCTGGCATAACCCTGCAGGGCGGATGCGTAAATGATCGGGAAGTCGAGTTGCTCGTCCGTCGCGCCAAGCCGGTCGAACAGGTCGAACGTCTGGTCAATCACCCAGTCCGGACGAGCGCCATCGCGGTCAATCTTGTTGACGACGACGACAGGCACGAGCCCTCGCTCGAACGCTTTCTGCGTGACGAAGCGCGTCTGAGGCATCGGGCCCTCGACCGCATCGACGAGCAGGAGCACGCTATCGACCATCGAGAGCACGCGCTCGACTTCGCCGCCGAAATCCGCGTGTCCAGGCGTATCGACAATGTTGATGCGATAGTCGTTCCAGTTGACGGCCGTGTTCTTGGACAGGATAGTGATGCCGCGTTCACGCTCCAGGTCGTTGGAATCCATGACGCGATCAGGGACATCGGCACGCGGGCCTAGCGTGCCAGACTGCTGTAGCATCTGGTCGACCAGCGTGGTCTTGCCATGGTCGACATGCGCGATGATCGCGATGTTGCGAAGTCTGGATATATCTGACATTGGAATGCTGCGGCTGGGATTGGCGGCGGATTATAGAGACACGACCCGGGAATTGATACGGACAAACGATGACCAGAGCAATCGGATACACAGGGGCGATTGTGCTCCTTCTCGTCGCTGCGGCCTGTGGGCGCGCGGAACCCCCTTACGACCCTGTCGCCCACGAGGCCGAGGTCATGGAGTGGCGCAAGGGCAGGCTTGAGCGGTTACTGCAGCCAACCGGGTACCTGACCCAGGTCGGCCTGTACTGGATCGAGGAGGGCACCTACACAATCGGCGCCAGCAAGGACAACGATATCGTCCTTCCTGCGACGGCGGATCAGCGCGTTGGCGAGCTGCGAGTTGGCGCGGATGAGATTCGTCTCATGGTCGAAAGCAACGTCGAGGTCGTTAGCGCCGACGGTCCGGTCACGGAGCTCGTGATGCCGCCGGATACGTCGGGAGAGAACATCATGGCTGCGCACGGCTCGATCGCCTGGAGTGTGATCGAGCGTGGCGGCAAGCTCGCGGTACGCGTTCGCGATTTCGAGCACCCCTGGATCAAGACCTTCGGGCCGCTGCCGTATTACGACATCGCTCCGAAGTGGCGCGTGGCCGCAACGCTGAATCGATACGACGAGCCGCGCGTAATCACCGTCAACACGGTGATCGAGGGCTTCCAGCAGAACCCGACGTCGCCTGGCACCGTGACGTTTACGGTGGACGGCGTCGAGTACGAACTCGAAGCGCAGTCATCGGGTGAGAGCCTGTTCTTTGTTTTCGGCGATGAGACGAACCGCAGCGAGACCTACGGCGCGGGTCGCTACCTGTACGCCGACGTTCCCGGCGAGGACGGCAAGTTCACGCTCGATTTCAACCAGTCTTACAGTCCGCCGTGCGCGTTCAACGACTTCTCAACCTGCCCCGTCGCATCTCCTCGAAACCGGCTCGCGACGCGAGTCGAAGCCGGCGAGAAATACGTCAAGTCTCTGCACTACTCAGCGGACAGCGCCCACTAGTCGACGAGTTCGAACGTCAGGCCCGCGTTGTCTATCAGTCGGTCGAGCAAGGGGAGTCCCATCGCTGAAGCCGGCGTCCAGACGCCGCCCGGCGTGTCGAGGTTGTCGTGCGCAAGACAGACGGCCGACTCGGCCAGCATCTTGCTGGTCGACCCGTAGCCCGGATCCTGGTCCCCGGTGATGCGTGTGCGAAGCCGCGTGCCGTCGGGCAGGTGCCCTATCTGCATCAGGTTGAAGAAGCCAGTCTCGCGCGCCTCCTTGTCGGGTCCTTCACCCGGCTCGGGCAAGACAAAGCGTTGCAGGAACTTGCGCGTCGGGCTGAATGACATGCCGACCATCAGGCCACCGATGCCCAGTGCCATTGAATTGCCCTTGATCCAACCACCGGCGCCTTTGCCGGTCAGTACGGCTTCTCGATACCCGAAATTCTTGCCGTAGGGGTAGCCCGCGAGCGCGTTGCTGCGGCGTACGACCTTGGTGTTGACCCCGGCCATCACGAACGGCGCGGTCCAGCACCCTGCATCCTCGTCGAACAGGACCTTCCTCTGGTCGTAGTCGTCGGGCCCCTCCCGCTCACCTTCGGGATTCAGCGAGTATGGGTGCGTGAGTATCTTCGCGATCTCGCGGTCCTCACGCGCCTCCATGATCAGGTTGGCGATGCTCGCCAGCGTCCCGCCGCTCGGTCCACCCTTGGTCGCTTTCACGAACAGCGCGATGCGCTCGCAATAGGTTCCGTGGCGACGTTTCGCCTCGTGCTGGAGGAACCAGACGCCCATGTCCATCGGTATTGAATCGAAACCGCAGCAGTGCACGATGCGTGCACCGGACTCTTGTGCGCCCGCCTGGTGGGTGTCGATCATCTTGCGAATCCACTGGACTTCGCCAGCGAGGTCGCAATAGTCGGTGCCGGCATCAACGCAGGCAGCGACCAGGTTTGAACCGTACAGCGCGTAAGGACCCACTGTGGTCAGGACAACGCGCGTGCGTGCGGCCATCGAGGCGAGCGCGTCCGCGTCACCGCTGTCCGCGACGATGATCGGTATTGCGGCCGCCGTCTCGCCGAGTTCGGCGCGAAGTTGCTCGAGTCTGTCCTTGCTGCGTCCTGCAATCGCCCAGCGCAGTTCCCCGTCATTGCCGTATTCGCGCGCGAAGTATTCTGCAACGAGTCGCCCCGTGAATCCGGTTGCGCCATAAACGATGACATCCAGTTCGCGTTCACTCACAGTCGTTTCTCCATCAAAGCCACTTCTTTTTTACCGCCTTCGGTTTCCTGGGTCGCAACCTGCAAAAAACCGTAGCGCTCGTGATAGACCATCGACGAGGCATTGGCCGGCCGGATATTTACCTCACAGGTCATCAGCGGAACAAAGCCTCGCAGTGTCGCAGCGTAGTCATCATAGAGCTGCGAGGCGACACCGCGGCGGCGCGCTGTCGGCGAAACGACTACGCGATCGACGTAGCCGAAACGCCGGTGCTTTGCACAAAACCACTGATAGTTCGGGCTGGCGTATTCAAGTCCCGGCTGCAGGCCGATCAGGAAGCCGGCAAGGTCCTCGCCAATCACCGCAACACGAAAATGTCGCGCGTTTGCCGCGAACCATCGCAGTGCTTCGCGGTCCAAACTGTTGACGTGCGGAACGGCGGCTTCATTGAGCGCCAGCACGTCATCGAGGTCCGCTTCGTGAAAATCGGCGATTTGCATTTTCGAAGTGTACCTTGTTAGGGTGTTCTCAAGGCGGCGCGCCAACAGGCGACCTACCAGACCGCCAGGAATCACGACTTTACTCGTCTTCGAGATGGAATTGACCGCGCAACGGCAGCGTTGCGCGTTTTGTCGTATGTGACGGGGCGCACTGACTTTTTCGCCCGGGCACATACACTTTGGCCCGTCATTTTGAAGGACACGACCAGTCATGAATCCAATTGCCCGTAAAGTCATTCCCGTCATAGCGATCCTCGCGCTCGGCTTGTCAGCCACGGCCGATGCCGCGAAGCGCAAAGCCAAGGACGTGCTGCAATATATCCCGGCGGATACGCCCTACGTCTTCGCATTCACGAAGCCGTTTCCCGACAAGCTCATGGATAAGTTCGATCCAATGATCGATCAGACATTGGGCGCGTACCGCAAGATCATCAACTACGAGTTGTCGAAGGAACTCGTCGAAATGTCGGCTGACGAGAATGCGGCCGAGGAAGCGATGAAGCTCCAGGACACGATGGAAGAGTTCCTGAGCCTGTTCAGCGTACAGGGCCTTCGCGATGCCGGTGTGGGCCGGGGTTCTCTGATGGCCATCTACGGAGACGGTGTGCTCCCGGTTCTGCGCATTGCGTTGACGGACTCGGACGCGTTTGACGCGGCACTCGATCGCATCGAATCCAAAGCGGGTGAGACGATGCCGACAGGAACGATCGGTCGCGAAACCTATCGCTATTTCGATGCTGACAAGATGCGCATCGTGATCGCCGTGATCGGCGATGATGCAGTGCTCGCACTGGTACCGGGTTCGGTCTCCGAAGAGCGCCTCGAACAGACGCTTGGCTTGTCGAAACCGCGTAACAACCTGGCCCGCTCCAAGGATCTGAAAAAGATCGCCAAGGAGTACGGTTTTACCGATCATCTGGTCAGCTATATCGACGTGCAGCGAATCGCCAGTGCGTTCCTCGGCGACCCGAGCGGCGAGAATGCGGAGCTGCTTGCTGCGCTCGACTATGACACAAGTGCCATTTCGGACACCTGCCGCACCGAGTTTTCTGAACTGGCCGGCATCGCGCCTCGCATCGTGCTCGGCTATACCGAGGTTGGCACCGCCGCTTTGCGCACGAGTATGGTCTTTGAGCTACGTGACGATATTGCTGCAGGACTGGCGGCGGTTCCCGCAGCTGTGCCGGGACTCGGCCCGGACCTGGGTGGTCTGTTCTCGTTTGGTTTCAGCATGGACCCGCTGGCGATGCGTAACTTCTATGAGGCGCGCCTCGATGCGATGGAAGCCGACCCATTTAGTTGTGAGCACCTCGCAGAAATGCAGGCTGGCGTAGCCAAGGGTCGTGAAGCGCTTGCCCAGCCTGTACCGCCAGTGGTCTACAGTTTCCGTGGCATGCTGGCTAATGTCACCGGCCTCGAGGGCATGGACCTCGCAACCGAGACACCGCCGACTTCAGTCGATGCGAGCATGTTGTTCGCGATCGACAATGCACAGGATCTTGTCACGATGGCCGCAATGATGAGCCCGGAGATCGCAGCGTTGAATCTGCTGCCGGACGGCAAGGCCAAGAAACTCGATCTGCCGCAGATCGCGATGGTGGCCCAGGAAGCATTCGCTGCGCTGTCCGAGTCGGGATTGAGCGTCTCGTTAGGCGAGGGCTCGGAGCAGAACGTCGAGGCAATGTTGCAGGCGGACGTCGACGAGTCGAAACCCTTCGTCACCATGAGTATGGACGCCGCGAAGTACTATGAATTTGTCGGCGCGGCGATGATGGCCGAAGAGCAGGACGAAGAGGGCGAGGAAGTGCCGCTCGCGATGCGCACTGCCATGCGCGACATCATGGTGTCTTCGGGTAGCCTGTATGAGAGGATGCTGATGAACGTTCATCTGACGGAGCGCGGCATCGAATTCGATACGCGCGTGACAATCGTCGACTAATCCTCGACTAATAGAAACGGAGCGAAAAACGATGATGACCTGGCGGTTATTCCTGGCAAGTCTGGTGGTTTTTGGTGCTAACGCAGCTGCGGGCGATGCGGAGCCACGGAGCAGCCTGCTGGTTGACCTCGATGCGGCTGTTGAATCCGGCGAGGTCGAACCGGTAGATGGCCTGTCGACCGCGGGTCAGCCGGACGAAGCAGGTTTCAAGGTATTTGCCGAGAATGGCTACGTCGCCGTCATCGATCTGCGCACCGAGGGCGAGGACCGCGGTCTCGACGAGACCGCGGTCGTCGAGGAGCTCGGCATGGAATACGTGGCGCTGCCGATTGGCCGCGGCGATATCACGTTCGAGAAAGCGGCCGAGCTCCGTCGAGTGCTTGATCAGTATGACGAGCCGGTCCTGCTGCACTGCGGTAGTTCCAATCGCGTCGGCGCACTGCTTGCCTTGCAGGAGTATGCCGAGACGGGTGACCGCGAGGCGTCTCTGGAAGCGGGCAGGGAAGCGGGCCTCAAGAGCCTCGAAAGTACCGTAATCAAGGAGATGGAGTCGAAATAGTCTTCGTCGCCTGATAGGCTGAAAAGGAATGCCGCCCCCAGGGGCGGCATTTTTTATGGGGTGGCGAGAATGGATGAGCTGCCGGAATCGAACTGACTCGGGCCATCCCTGGCCCTCGCCCTCGCTGCGCTCGGGGCGCTTCGCGGTCCAAAACGGCTGTCCTGCCGTTTTGTCACTACGCTCGTTCGACTCGCACCGTCTGCACAAATGAAAAAGGCCCGCCCTTTGGGCGAGCCTTTCTCATTTGGTGGAGGTGGCGAGAATCGAACTCGCGTCCGCAAGTCCTCCGCTACGAGGTCTACATGCTTATTCCGTCTTTGATCTTACTGTGGGCTACCCGACGGGCAGGGAAGACTCACAGCCAGTTCAGTAGAGATTTAACGGTTCAGGCCCTGAACATGCCCTTGCCGCGGTCCTGTGTCGGTGACTCCTGCGATCCGGACGCACAGGCACGATCCGGGCAGAAGGCATTTGCTGGGTATTAAGCAGCTAGTGCGTAGTTGTCGTCGTTGGCAACTATAAGTTTTACAGATGGATTTACGAGGTACCCTGTCCCTCGGCATGCACTCGGAGTTTCGCGACCCACGTCGAAGCCATGTCACCCCCGTGTGCTGTGTAGTGTATGGGCTTTCGGCCGGAAAACAATGCGACAACGCCACAAATCGGCGAACATACATCGAATAAAAGACATTAATAAAGCACAGTAATTTGTTGATTTAAAAATCAATGTTTGAGGATTCGTTCCTTTTGCCGCTGCCAGTCGCGATCCTTGCGGTCGGCGCGCTTGTCGTGCTGCTTCTTGCCTTTGGCAAGCCCGATCGACAGCTTCGCGCGTCCCTTGTGCCAGTGCAGGTCGAGCGGCACCAGCGCATAGCCCTTGCGTTCCACAGCCCCGGTAAGCCGGTCGATTTCGTGCCGATGCAGCAGCAGCTTGCGATCGCGCGTCGGGTTGGCCTTGATGTGCGTCGAGGTCGTCCTGAGCGGTGAGAAGTGCGCCCCTACGAGCCAGGCCTCGCCTTTCCTCAGATTGACATAGGCTTCTGCCAGCTGCGCGCTGCCCGCACGCAGGCTCTTCACTTCCCAACCCTCGAGCGCCAGACCGGCCTCGAACCGGTCCTCGATGAAGTAATCGTGGCGCGCCCGCCGATTGACGGCGATGACGTTGCCAGCTGGTTTTTTGGTCTTTTTCTTGCCCATAGGAAGTCGGTCGAGGTGCCCCGGTCGCGAGCGGATTATACGGGCAAAGCGTTGTCAGGCACGGGGATTTGTATAAGAATCGCCGGATTCTTCGCGGTTTAGAGAATGACAATGCTCAGTAACCAGGCCGACGGCGACAAACGGCGCTCCCTTCACGGCCACTGGTCCTCGCGGATGGCGTTTATCCTCGCCGTCACCGGCTCTGCGGTCGGGCTTGGCAATATCTGGAAGTTCCCGTACATCGCCGGACAGAATGGCGGCGGTGCTTTCGTCCTGGTTTACCTGGTCTGTGTCGTACTGATCGGCATGCCGGTCATGATGTCGGAGATCCTGATCGGCCGGCGTGGGCGTCGCAACCCGGTCGCCACGATGAAACTGCTCGGTCAGGAAGAGGGCAGCTCGGAGCGTTGGAAGTGGGTCGGCGGCATGGGTGTGCTCGCCGGTATCCTGATTCTCTCTTATTACAGCGTCATCGCCGGCTGGACGCTGGCGTACATCGTCAAAAGTGTGACCGGCGCGTTCGCGGGCGCCAGTGCCGGGGTTGTTGGCGACGAATTCGACAGTTTTGTCAGCGATTGGCGCCTCGTCGCCCTGACACACACGATCTTTATGGGCCTCGCCGTATTCGTGGTGGCACGCGGCGTCGAGCGCGGTCTCGAGCAGGCCGTGCGATTCATGGTGCCCGCACTGCTCGTGCTGATGTTGGTCCTGCTTGGTTACGCGATCAGTTCCGGGTACTTCGGTCAGGGCGTGGCGTTCATGTTCACACCGGACTTCAGCAAGCTGACGTGGGGTAGTGTTCTGGCGGCGCTGGGTCAGGCGTTCTTCACTCTGAGTATCGGCATGGGCGCTGTCATGGCCTACGGTGCTTACCTGC
This sequence comes from Woeseiaceae bacterium, assembly GCA_030065985.1. Classification (GTDB taxonomy): domain Bacteria; phylum Pseudomonadota; class Gammaproteobacteria; order Steroidobacterales; family Woeseiaceae; genus UBA1847. Next base: position 44,461 of record JASJCM010000020.1, read on the forward strand.
CCGAGGAAACCTCGATTACGGGCGCGTCCGCGGCCGTCGTTACCGCGGATACGTCGATAGCGATCCTCGCCGGACTGGCCATTTTCCCGCTTGTGTTTGCGAACGGTCTGACGCCGGGCGACGGGCCCGGCCTAGTGTTCAATACGCTACCGCTTGCCTTCGGTCAGATGGCCGGTGGCGTCTTTTTCTCGACCGTGTTCTTCGTCCTTTTGTCGTTCGCGGCCTGGACGTCGGCGATTGGCCTTATGGAGCCCGCGGTTGCGTGGATCGTCGAGCATTTCCACAAGACCCGTGCGCAGGCAACGGTCGGCGTTGGCCTTCTGATCTGGTTACTCGGCTTTGGTTCGGTCCTGTCGTTCAACGTGCTCGCTGACACCAAGTTCCTGGCCGGTACCATTTTCGACAATGTCGACTACCTGACCAGTAACATCATGCTGCCGCTCGGCGGATTGCTGATTGTGATCTTCGCGGGTTGGGTGATGTGCCGTAATTCCACGGCGGACGAACTCGGCAACTCGGGAGGCCTTTTCAAGGCCTGGCGCATACTGGCCAGGTACGTGGCCCCGATCGGCATTCTGCTAGTCCTGATCAACGCGGTTCGGTAAGCGCGCCGCCGACGCCAGCACGATGCGCAAAGTCAGTCGCAGCGCACTAGTGCCGTACTCTGCGGCGCAGATGTACGAGCTCATCAAGGACGTCGAGAAATATCCGCATTTTCTGCCGTGGTGCAACGACGCCGAGTTGCACATCGATCGCGATGACTTCATCGAAGCTTCACTCGAGCTGCATCGCGGCAAGATCAGCAAGCGTTTCAGGACACGCAATGCTTTACAACCGAACGAATCGCTTGGCATTGAGCTCGTCGGCGGTCCGTTTCGACACATGTCGGGTGGCTGGACCTTTCAGCAGCTCGGCGACGCAGGTTGCAAAGTCGCACTGGTGCTCGAGTTTGAGTTCGAGAGCAAGGCCACCGATGTGATCTTCGGGCGATTCTTCGAGAGTATCTGCAGCTCGCTTGTCGACTCGTTTACCCGGCGAGCTGCAGAGATGTACGCGGGCTAGCGATGGCGATGATCTCGGTTGAACTTGTCTTCGCCACGCCGGATAAGCAGGTGCTGCGGTCGATCACGCTGCCGGAGAAAGCGACGGTTGACGATGTCATCAGGGCAGGAAACCTGAAGAGGGATTTCCCGGAACTCGTACAAGAGGGCATGCAGGCAGGTGTGTGGGGGCGCCCCGTCGATCGCGATCACATCGTTAAAGAGGGCGATCGTGTCGAGTTGTACCGGCCGCTGGAAATCGACCCGCGCGAGGCGCGTCGCCTAAAGGCCGGGATTTAGCTCCTGGTCCTTGCGTATCTCGCTGACGATATCGTCCTTGAAAAACACCGACACCCAGCGCTCGAACGACGCCTCTTCACGGCCGACTTTCAGGTAGTAGACGTAGTCCCAGCGATCCCGGTGAAACGGATCGTCGATCATCGGGGTGCCAAGCAGGAAGCGAACCTGTTTACGGGTCATGCCAACCTCGAGCTGTGCCAGGTCTTCTTCCTGCACGAGATTGCCTTGCGCAATGGACGCACGATAGACGCAGCCGCTCGACACGAGCAGCGCCAGAATCGCGCAAAGAACG
>JASJCM010000021.1 GCA_030065985.1 Woeseiaceae bacterium
TGGAAGAAATGGAAGAAGAAAATGAAGCCGGTCGCCAGCAGCGCCTCGTCACTGTGAATAACGTGCGCCGCATTTAGCGTCCAGCCCGGCAGGAACTGGGTGAAGAACCCCGGGAACCACAGGAACAGACCGGACAGACCGATAATTGCGACGCCCCAGAAAACTGCGAGGTAGTCGAATTTCTCGAAGTACGTCCAGCGATCACCTTTCGGCCGCTCGCCGAGGTAGAGGAAGTACTTGAGGTTGCCCACAAAGTCCTGCAGATCCTTGGGCTGCGGCGTCATCGAGTTCGGCCCCCAGAACATGCCTTTCTCGCCCTTGATGAAGGCGCGAATGAAGACATCCAGCACGTGCACGATCATGTAGCCGAAGGTGCCGATCGCCGCAACGCGGTGCAGGAAGCGTGTCGAGTCGATGCCACCAAGAACATCAACCAGTGTCTGGGCCCATGGTGCACCGCTGAACTTGAGCGGCAATCCGGTCAGCGCCAGAAGCATGAAGGTCGTGATAATAACGACGTGCATGCGCATGTTCTTCCGACGGAAGCGCTGGATGTACTGGCCGCTGCCGCCATTACGTTCTTCGTCGAACTCACCACGCTTGAGGCCAACCAGTCCGCGCTGCAGCCAAAGCAGGTCATGAACACCGAAGAACACGAACACGCCGATAAGCAGGCTGGTCATGAAGACCCACACGATATAAACCGCGAAGTTGTCATCCGGATCCGTCGGATCGCTGTGCGGCATGAACGTCGCGAACGCCGGCGTGATGTCGTCATGGCAATTGGCGCAGGTTTCGAGCCGATTGTCCGCATGCACGCTTGAAAGCGGGTTTTCCGCCGGCAGATTCTTGTGTGGCGTATGGCAGTCCGCGCACGTGGCGCCGCCCTCGAGTCCGAGATGCACGGCTTTGCCGTGGAAGCTGTCACGGAAGCTCGTCAGGTAGTCCTCGTGACAACCGCCGCAATTTTGTGCGCTCGCATGCCGCGCGTCATAGGTCGACGGATCGATAATCTCGTGCGATGCGTGACAGTCGACGCAAACCGGCCCCTCCTGGTCCTCCTGCCAGGCGAGACCGTGCGCACTCAGGTTTTTCCAGTCCTCGAATAACAACTGGTGGCACTCGCCGCACATCTCGGGCGAGTTCTGGTGTGCCGTGGGGGCCCGACCCTTGTCGACCTCCATGATGCGGTGATCGCCATGGCAGTCGCTGCAGCTGGGCGCATCGACGAGACCTGACAACAAAAGCGCCTTGCCGTGTTCTCCGGCCAGGTAGCCGTCGATCAGTTCGGGCGGATCATCGTGGCAGGCACCACAGTTCTGAATCTGGTTGACCGGCGAAACGGCCGAGGCAAGTTCTTCGATCAGGTGGATGTCATGCGGCGCGCCGTGGCAGTCGTTGCATCCCGCCTCTCCCTTGTGCGCGCTTCGGCCAACCGTGCGCTGGATGCCCCCGTGGCATTCGCCGCAGCTATCGTCATCGGTGAGCGGCTCAAGATCGGCATCTTCGTGCTCGATCGTCACGTTGGTGTGGCATTCCTGGCAGGTAACATCGGGATGCGCTGTGGATGTGTACGAGACGTCCTCGTGACATTCCGCGCAATCGATGTCCTGTGCAGACGCGGTTAGCGCGCACAGGGCCCAGAAAACCGATGCCACGACGAGGTGGCGGGAGAAGCGGGCAGGCCTAATCATATGCGGGATTCCTTTGGTCTGCGTTACTAGTAAGCCAAAGGGTGCCCAATCGCTATCAGGGATTTCCGCTAGCCCGGTTTCGGACGGCTATTCCGCGTACAAGGGCCCGATATCCATATAGATTTTGTAGTGCGCGATGAGTTCGCCCGAGTACTCGAAAACATCGGTAAACGGCAGCGTAACGGTCGAGCCATCGTGGCGCTCGTAAGTCACTTCGCCCTCGCACACCTGGGTGCCGCTGTCCCATAGGGTCTTGTGGACGACATGTGACAGCGCGGCTATTGTGCCGAAGAACCCGTCGACAGCCGCTGCAATCGCCTCACGCCCCTCTGCCGGTGGCGCAGCGCCAAAACGAAACACCGCGTCGTCCGTCAGTGCTGCGACGAACGATGCGGTGTCTTTTCTGTCGATGGCAGCGAATAGCGCGGTCGTATCGGGACCGGTCGCTACCGTTGAACTCACTGCTGGCTGCCGTAGTAGTGGATCAGCGCTTCAACGTCGTCGGCCGACAGCGCGTCCATTTTTTCTTTCATCTTCTTCGGCTGTTCGCGCGAACCATCGGCATACTGCTCGAAGGTGGTGCGCAGGTAGCCCATTTGCTGGCCACCGAGCATGCCGGCTTCGTCATCCGGGTTCATACCGGCATCTGAATGGCAGCGATCGCATTGCTTGTTGTGGACGGCTTCACCGGCTGCAGCCAGGCCGGCATCGAATTCCTGCTTCGCCGGCACGTACGGCAGTTCGGCGTACGCCGCTGCAAGCGCGTCGATATCGTCTTCGCTGAGCTCAGCCGCGATGGCGCACATGTTGGTCGCTGCGCGACTTGTGTCGCCTTGGCGGTATTCTGAGTCCGCGCAGGGGCGCGCCTCGTCCATATACATGTAGAGGGCATCCACGTGCACCATCTCCGAAAGACCGGCAATCGTCGGCATGTCCGTCCATTGGCTGACACCATTGTCGCCATGGCAACTGTTGCAGTCCTCCATCAGCGCGTCGAGATCCGCGGCAGCGAGCGCCGGCAGACCGAGCGTAACTATCGAAAAAACAAAGAGAATGTGTCGTTTCATGGCAAGCTCCTCCTGCCCTCCGAGAGGGCCCACTCGTATTCTACATATCCCGACCATGGAGTCTGCATGCGATTACCCGCGGCGCCATAGGTAATTGTCGCGATACGCAAAACACACTGAATTGCCTACAAAACACATTAAGAACTACCGTTCCTGACGCGCAGCTGAACGGTTCCAACAAATCAGGCACCAGCGACCTCCAAGGGGATGACCATGACACGTTCATTTGGCCGGACCACCCGAATTGCAGGATTGATGCTCGCGAGCGCATTGTTGTTCGCATGCGATGGCTCGACCGGACCGGCGGGACCGGCAGGTCCGTCGGGAACCGCTGGTCCGCCCGGACCTCCAGGGCCTCCTGGAACACCGGGAACGGGCACGGCGGTTGCTTACGACACTGCTGACAAGATCAACGTCGTTGTCCAGAGCGTTGACATTCCTGCCGGCGGCGGTGCCCCGACCGTGACGCTGCAGCTGACGAACGACCTCGGCTTTGGCCTCAGGGACTTGCCCGCGAATACGGTTGGCTTTGTGCTGGCGCAGCTTTCTCCGCCGCCTACCGCCGGCGCATCGAGCGAGTGGCAGGCCTACAACACGAACAGTCGCACGACCCCGCCGAATGTTCAGGCTGGCTACGAATCGGCAACGACCGGTGCGTTCACGGACAACGGTGACGGCACCTATACCTACACGTTTGCCCAGGCCTTGACAGATTATCCCGCCGGTCCCGTTTACGACGCCACGAAGACCCACCGCCTGGGTCTCGAGATTCGCACGAATCGAGTGCTACCCGAGAACATCCCGGCGAACAACGCCCCGTATGACTTCGTGCCGGCTGGCGGCGCGCCGACGTTCACGCGCCTGATCGCGAATAACGCAGCCTGCAACGCCTGCCACGACAATCTGTCGTTCCACGGCGAAGCTCGCTTCGACGTCGAATACTGCGTGACCTGCCACAACCCGTATTCGATCGACCCCGATACCGCCAGTGAACCCTGGGGCGGCACAGTCGATATGACCGAAATGATTCACAAGATCCATTTCGGTGAAAACCTCACGAACGGTTATCGAGTCGTCGGCTACGGTGGGCGACCCCATGACTATTCGGATTTCAAGTTCAGCCAGGACGTCCGCAATTGCACGACCTGTCACCAGGACTCCGATCCGACGGTGCCTCAGGCCAGCAACTGGCAGGACGTACCCAACAAGCGCGCCTGCGGCGCCTGCCACGACGACATTGACTTCGATGCTGGCGACCACGTCGGCGGAATCAATGATGACTCCACGTGCGTCCAGTGCCATGGCCCGACGTCGACAATTGACGGCGGCGTGTGGCGGGTTGCCGAGGTTCACCGGCAGGCGGACCGCGAGGCCAGCGAACTGTTCCAGTACAACGTTGAGTCCATCGCCGATACCGGTATCGGCGGTTTCCCGGTTGTCGAATTCTCGGTCACGAACCCGCAGACCGGCACGCCATATGACATCCTGAACGATCCGGAATGGACGACGTGCGCGGGCGGTGCCAGCAGGCTGCAGGTCAGCATTGCCTGGGATACGGCCGACTATCACAACAACGGCACACAGGCGAACCCGGGACAGCCGGTTGGCATGAGCGCCCTCGCCTGCTTCGGCGCACCGGGTGCAACACCGGTGCCGGGTAGCACAGGCGTATTCAGCCTGACCTCACCCGTGGCCGTACCCGCAAATGCAGGCGGCTCGCTCGCCGTGACGATTGACGGTCATCCGGCCGTGGTTATCGACGGCGCTACGACGCGCGTGGCGGTGACGAACGCCATCGCTTATGCGGCAATCACCGATGCAACCGCATCACCGCGCCGCAACGCCGTCGCGATCGACAAGTGCAACGACTGCCATAGCCAGCTCGCCATGCACGGCAACAACCGGACCGACAGCATCGAGGTCTGCGTGGCCTGCCACGCGCCGAACGCGACCGACATCAACCGTCGCGCCGGCCAGTGCGCCACCGAACTCGGTACCGATGACGTGACGGTGGACATGAAGGTTATGATCCATGCCCTGCACGCGTTCGACTACACCAAGGAGGCGTATGAAGCCTGCGGTTTCAGTCCGCTGCCGAACGATGGACGTCCGCACACGTTTGACTTCGTCTATCCGGGCCGGCTCAACAACTGCGAAGGTTGCCACGTCGAAGACGGCTTCTACCCGGTCGATCCGTCCGCGGTACTCGCCACGACGGTCGATGCCAACACGGTCGGTGACGTGACCGATGATGTCGCAGTCTCGCCGAACACGGCAGTCTGCTCGTCCTGCCACATCAGCGATCTGGCCAGGAATCACATGATCCAGAATGGCGGCGACTTCGCAGCTGGCAAGGACGTGAACAGCACGACCGTGTCGTCGGGGTCGGAGACCTGCCAGCTCTGCCATGGTCCGGGCGGCTCGGCCGACACGGGCGATGTGCATGGCGTTGGCGACTTCCTGTTCAACTAGGGCGGGAAGATGCTGAGCACAAAGACGGCAAGACGCATCGCGGCACTGGCGATGGCCACGCTGGCCATCGCCTGGGCCGGCACCTCCGCGGCTGAGGAAAACTACAGCCGCAAGGGTGCCGACACCTGCTTCCAGTGCCATGACGACCAGGCCACGCTCGCGGTATTCCGCAGCAAGCACGCGAATCCGAGCGACCCCGATTCGCCGTTCGGGCACGGCCAGCTGCAGTGCGAGTCGTGTCACGGTCCTGGCGGCGATCACGCCAGGCGCGTGCGTCGTGGCCAGGAGCGCCCGGCAATCACGGCGTTTGCCGCAGATTCGGTCGCTTCGATCGCGGAGCAGAACGCGTTTTGCGTCGAATGCCACCAGGCCGACACGGGTGCCGCCTGGCACGGCAGCACCCACGACATCAACACGGTGAGCTGCGCCGGCTGCCATTCCTCGCACGCCGAGCGCGACCCGGTGTTGGCAACATCGACACAGGCCGAGGTCTGCTTTGACTGCCACCAGCAGCAGCGCACGCAGTCGATGAAGCCGTTCTCGCACCCGGTGCGTCAGGGCAAGATGGACTGCACGAGCTGTCACAGCCCGCACGGCAATTCGGCTGACACGCTGCTCGCGCGCACTGACGCTAACCGCACGTGTTATGAATGCCATGCCGAAGTGCGTGGTCCGTATCTGTGGGAACACGCACCCGTCGCTGAGGATTGCGGCAATTGCCACAACCCGCATGGCTCGAATCAGCCGGGCATGCTGAGCATGCGCGCGCCGATGCTATGTCAGAGCTGTCATTCCCAGGCAGGCCATCCGAGCGTCCCGCAGGACGCGCGGGGTTTGCCGAGTAACCTGCCCTCGTCATTGCTATTGGGGCAGTCCTGCATGAACTGTCACGAGCAGGTGCACGGGTCGAACCACCCGTCCGGCTCGAAACTGATGCGATAGGAGCGAAGCGATGATGCACAAGACCATCACACCCCGTCGCACCCTGATCGCACTCGCACTGGTGCCGGCACTTGGTGCCGCGGAAGTGGACACGAGCGACTGGGCCTGCGAGTCCTGCCCGTTCGATGACGGCTATCGCGCCAACGTCGACGTCGGCGCGATTGCGATCGACGATGACCAGGCGCGATTCGGCAACTACACGGGTTTCGACGAAAAAGGCACGTACGCCAATGTAAACGGCCACGGCCGCTACAACGGCGATGGCTATCGCGTCGACTATGTCATCGAAGACCTGGGCCTCGACTCTCGCGCGTTCGACATGTCGATCGGAAGCGAAGGGTTGTTCGAGTTTCGAGTGGGTTATCGCGACCTGCCTTATCGCCGCTTCGATACGACGAGGAGCGTCTTTGACGCGTCAACCGGCAATGTGCTGAGCCTGCCGTCGGGTTGGGTTGCGGCGGGCACGACCGATCAGATGACACAACTGTCGTCGTCGCAACAGACGACGCCGATTGGCACCGACCGGCAGATCTTGGACGTCGGTGTCGACTGGAATGCAAGCGACGCATTCACGCTGTTCGCGGAGTTCCGGCGCCAGAAGCGCGACGGCATCGACATCGCTAGCGGTACGTCGTTTGCGCAATCGGCGTTCCTGCCGCGCTGGATCGACTTCGAGACGGACCGCATCGATGCAGGTGTGCGTTATACGACTGAGAACACGAGCCTGACGCTTGGCTACTACGGTTCATTCTTCACCAACAAGAATGCGAGCCTTTTCTGGGAGACGCCGTTCGCGGCATCGCCGGCCACAAGTAGGCTGCAGATGGCGCGCGAACCCGGTAACGATTTCTCGCAGGTGTCGCTGTCAGGCACATACCTGGTTGACCAATGGGATACCGTGCTCGCGTTCTCGGCGGCGACCGGCCGCGGCGAACAGAACGAGGCGCTGCTGCCATACACGATTAATCCTGACATCGTAACAACAGCACTACCGACGACGGCACTCGACGCGCAGGTCGACACGATTGATTACGCGTTTACGGTAACGTCCCGACCGCTCGACAAGGTACGGGTCAAGTTCGCGTACCGTTACGACGAGCGGGACAACAAGACGCCCGTCTATGACTGGAACCGCGTCATTGTTGACCTGCTGAGCTCAGGCGATGTCGAGCAAAACACCCCCTACAGCTATGACCGCGGTCATATGACGCTGAGTGGCGAATACATGTTCTCGCGCGAGCTGCGGGTCTCCGCAGGTTATGAGCGCCGCGAAGTCAATCGCGACAACCAGGAAGTCGCGGAGCAGATTACGGATACCGGCTGGGGACAACTGCGATGGAAACCCGCCGCGTGGCTCGACCTGCGCGCCAAGGGCGGCGCGTCCCGTCGCGGTGTGGAGCGGTACGACGAGACAGTGGCGGTGAGCTTCGGCCAGAATCCGCTGCTGCGAAAGTACAACCTCGCATACCGGTATCGTGAGTTCGGTGAAGTTGTTGCAACGATAACGCCAGCCGAATCGCCCCTGTCGTTTGCGGCCAGCGCGCTGTTTGCTGACGACGATTACAAGGATTCGCTCGTCGGCATGAACGGCAGCGAGGAGTTCCGTGCGACCTTCGATGCAAGCTGGGCGGTGTCGGAAAGCGCGGCCGTTTACTTCGTATGGGGGCGCGATGCCATCGATGCACACCAGACAGGGGCCGAGAATTTCGGTTTCTGGGACTGGAGCGCGTTCCACGAAGACACCTTCGATCACGTTGGCGCCGGGATGAGCTGGCGACCCGATGACGGCAAGCTCGGCTTCAGCCTGAGCTACGACCGTGGCACCGGCGAGACGAAAATCATGCTCGATAGCCTCAGCGGCGGTCGCAGCGACCTGCCGACGCTCGAGTCGACGCTCGATGCGGCGCGGGCCGAGGCCAGCTACGCGTTCTCGGATCGGCTCGATGCCACATTTGAGCTTCGCTACGAGCGCTTTGACCTCAAGGACTTCGCGCTCGTCTCGCAAACTACCCTGCCCGGCATCCTGACGCTCGGTGCAGAGCCCTATGACTACGACGTCGTCGCATTCGGTATCGGCATTCGTTACCGCTTCGGGACAGAGAAAATTACGCTGGTCGAATAAACGACCCCCCGTTCGGCCAGTTGTGACTTGCCCGGTGCCTTGTCACCGGGCAATTTTTATGGGCTCGTCGTTCCCCGGAAAGCCGATGTGCTCAGCCAGGAACTCTCGAAACTCGGCCTTGGTTCTGGGGTCGATCAGGTTGAGTGCCGGCACGCCGGTCAGTCTGTGAACCAACTCCACCGCCGCCGACGTTTGCGTCGCCGGTCCCGTGACTATGTCGGGCCGCAGGCCATAAGCCTTTACGACACCGACCACAGCATAGGGATCCGACGCGCATAGAATCGTGCAAACGATGTTGTTACCAAGCTCGTCAATAATTGCCGCGCCATTGTAGGGCTCCAGCGGCGACGCCCCCGCCTCTGCAACGAGCAGGTCCGGTTCCAGTGCGTTGATGTGATTCAACAGCGGTCGAATTGCAGCACGAAATTCTCTTTCGGGAACGGTCGTCGACGGCAGTCCCGCGTCAACGAAGTCGAAAACCTTTGTCGCGCCTGTCTTGAGGAAGCTCAGGATATCGCGGTAGCGCCCTGCACCGGTTAGCTTCGCACCAATGACGTAGTGCCCGGCTCGATCAAGCTCCTTGCAGACGCGGCGACCTGCCGTTGTCTTCCCGGCAGACATCGAGGTCCCGACGAGGAGAACGGTCGGCACCCGAAATTCGTGGACGTCGGAGCGAATCGCGAAGTCGCGCATCCGTACCTTGCGGCCATTGCGGCAAAGGTGACCGCGGTAGCGCAGTCGCAACGGCTCGGGCAGCAGTTGCGACAACGACGTATACCAGCCCATCAGACCAGCGCTCGTCAGCGAGTGCATCAGGTTGTCGTCGCCAATGTCCTGCCAGCTGCCAACGCCCTCAAGCGTCGCCGCACGTTCCCCAAGTGCACCCACAACCCAGTCCCCGGGCTCGACCTTGATCATCAGCCCGGTGCGATCTTCGATTCGATATAACGATGTCGGCGTCCCGACCACGCCGCCCTCGACGTAGTCGCCCGTTGCCCATTGGGACTTCGGTAGCTTCTGCAACTCGAAATTGCTGTCGTGAAAATCGGCAATGCGTGCCAGCGAACCGTAGATGCGGGTACTCATCGTCTCCGTCCTGTGGTTAACCCTCCATGGCTGGTTGGGTGAGCAACATGGTCAACAGGGCCGCCCGTTCGAGCGTCTTGTCGATCAGCAGATGTTCGTGCAATGCGTGTGCGCCATCCCCGACCGGGCCGAGGCCGTCGATTGTTGCTGTGAACTGGCTGGTCGTGTTGCCATCGGAGCCACCGCCTGCACGGGCCTGGTGGAGCTCCAGTCCAAGTGCGTCGCCGGCCTCTCGCGCGCGCTCCCAGAGTTTCTGGTTACGCGGTGTGACCTCCATCGACGGCCTGCCGATACCACCTTCGATATGCAGGCGGACGTCGGGATCGTTCGGTTTCATCGAATGAATGATGTACTCGATCTCGTTGCCCGCCGCGACAGTCGGCACGCGAACATCGACCACGGCCTTGCTATGCGGAGCGATCACGTTGGGCTGGATACCACCGTCGACGGTCCCGACGTTGACGGTGATACCGCGCTCGACATCGTTGAGCGAGAACAGCGTCTGGATCACGTGCGACAGCTCGAGAATAGCACTCGCCCCGGACTCGGGGTCCAGACCAGCGTGGGCCGCTTTGCCGTAAACCGTAATCGTGAAACGACCGATGCCCTTGCGGGCCGTCTTGATGTCGCCCCGGTCGCCAAGTGCCGGCTCGAGCACGAGTGCGCGATCGGCATGTTGCGCCAGCCAGCGGATGTAGCGCGTTGACGTACGGCTGCCGATTTCCTCGTCAGCGTTGACGAAGATAATGGGCCGCACGGGCGTCGGGAGTTCGAGATCCCGGATGGCGTGCAGCGCGACAACGAGCTGCGCGAGTCCGCCTTTCATGTCAAACGAACCAGGTCCGTGAACGACATTGCCGTCGACACGAAACGGTCGCTCGGTGACCGTACCAACCGGCCATACAGTGTCGTAATGGCCAACGACGAGCTGCGAAGCTTCGCCGGTGTCCCGGTCGGCGGGTCGTGCGAAAACGTGGCGCGGACGGTCCGGCCAGCCCGTTTCACGGGACTCGTAACCGACCTCGGCGAGGGCAAGCCGCAGCACGCGGCGCGCTTCGTCATGCGTTTCGGGATGTGTCGACGGGGACTCGGCCTCGACGAGCTCCCGCATCAGGTCGATCAGCCGGGGCTCCTGCCCCTTGACGTAATCGAGAACCATTGCCGCGTTGGCGCTGCACATGTCGCTACTTCTTCATTGACTCCGGGAACGGAAATGCATTGGAACGGTCGATAGCCGCGAACCGGCCAGGCGCCAGGTACGCGAACAGCGGCGCATCGTGAATCGTTTCCTGATCGTCGGCCTCGGCGTGCCGCAGGTAGTCATTATCGGCAAACGCCGCAACGATCTCGCCCGTGATCAGGCAATTCTCGCCGAAGCCATCAATAGTCTTGAAATGCCGGCATTCGAAGAACAGGTAACCGTCCTCGATGAAACTGCCGTCGACCTGTGTAGCCGGGAACGTGCTCAGGTAGTCAATAACCGGCTTGGCGCCCTCCGCAACGCGGGGCGATGCGGCCAGGCTGGTGATGAGGACCTGCGAGGGCTTTGGATAGCTAACCGTGAACTCACCGGTCCGCTCGATATTGCTGCAGGTATTGTGGCGCGGCGTGCAGACGAAGCCGAAGTAATTCTGCCAGCCCATCGGCGTAACCATGTGCTTGGGAGCCAGATCAAGCGAGCCGTCCGCGTCGCGCGTACCGATCAGTACGAGTGGCGCAACCGTAAAGAACTGTTCCCAAACGGGTACCGTAGTGTCGACGGTTACGACGTTACCGGGCATCGAGGACTCGTTCATAGCATCACCTCTTGCTTACAAGCGCCCAGTATTTACCGTAGACCCGCTGCACGCAGCTGCAAATAGGTAGTTCTCCCACCAGCACGGACGAAAAAAGCCGCGGGTCCTGCAAGGCCTGCGGCTGCTGTCGGGACCTTGCACGTTTACTGGAAGCGGTAGCCGATTTCAACGCCCCAGGTCAACGGTTCACGAATCGACGTAAACGGCGTTCCGAGCGGTCGCGAGATCCTGCCAACTGATGTGAGCAACTGCTGGTCCAACAGGTTCTTGCCCCACAAGGCGGCCGTCCACCTGTCGTCGTCGCTCAGCCACGCAATGCGAGCATTGAGTTCCTTACGGTCCTCGAAGAAACCCGGGTAATCCGCGGCATCGACGAAGTTCGGATCGTCGAGAATGGACGTGTCCTCGTAGAAGATGTAGTCGACGCGCATGTCGATGGCGCCCCACGTTATCTCGGGCTGCCAGCCGATCGTGATCGTGTAACTGGTGTTGGTCGCGAATTTCGGATCCGAACCACCGTCGACATCACCGGCCGCGTTGAAGAACTCATCCCAGGTCGCCTGCGCCTCACGCCACTCAGTGACGAGGCCAAATCGCAGCGCATCGGTTGCCATCCAGTTCACGACAACCTCGACGCCCTGAACGTCCTGGTCACCGAGGTTAATAGTCGGGATCGGGTTTGTCTGTCCCGGCGGCCGCGAGTCAACCGTGCGTTGGCGATTGTCAATCGTCATGTCGTACAGGCTGATCTGCGCCCGCAGGCGGTCGTTGGCAAAATCGCCCTTCAGGCCAATTTCAAAGTTCTCCGACTCTTCCGGGCGCAGCGGATTGTCAGACGTCGACACATCGAGGGAGTCGTAGCCACCCGATTTGTAGCCAGTCGAGTACGACGCAAACGCCTGCGCTCTGTCAGTCACCTGATACTGCACGACGGCCCGTCCGGTCAGCTTGTCCCAGTCATTAGTGGCCGTGAGCGTTCCAGTGCGGGCTTCGAGGTACCCAGGGACAGGCTGAAATATGAAGTCCGGCGTACCGGGCCGAACGGCCGAGAACGCGCTCGCGGGATTGCGCCAGCTGAAGGTCTTGTCATCGTAGCTGTAGCGTAGGCCGAATAGCAGGTTCAACCGCTCATTGACCTCGAAATCGACGTCGCCATAAATACCCCAGTTCGTGAAATCGCCGTCATTGATATACAACTCACGCCAGACCTGACCTGCAAAGCTGGGACCGACGAAGGGCCCCGGGAAGCCCGTAGCCTGTACGGTGTCGTAGTAGAAATCGCCCGCCGCGACAACGTCCTGCGGCGTAACGTTCAAGCCCTGCGTTCCGAGAAAGATCGACATCGTCACCGGATCCCAGATGTGATCGAGGTCAGGCGTAAACGGCAGGCCAAGCTGCTGTCCGAGGATCGCAAGCGCCTCCTGCTCGGAGACCGGCGGTAATCCCATCTGTGCCAGTTGGCCATTGACCGTGTCGACAACACCCCCTCGAATCACGCTGGTCACGGCCCGCATGACCGTGTCCACGTTCGTCTCAATAGGGATTTCCTGGTACACGCCTTCTTTCGAATAGTTGGCTCCGAAGACGATGTTTACCCGATCGTTGCTGAAATTAAACTGTAGCTCCGAGTAAGAGATATCGGAATCCTCGACGTTGTTTGTCGTGAGGTAGCGGTCGATCTCCGCCGTGCCGTCTTCATCCTGCTTGTTGAATGTCTCGAACTGACGGTACCCGGTAACGAGTTTCAAAGACCACTGTTCGTTGATTTCATGATTCAACTTCGCGTTCGCAGTCCACATGTCACGCGTTTCCTTGCCGTCAATGACGTCGTTGAGCATCAGGCCGCAGCGCGGGTCGCTGGGACACGCTGAGAAAGCGCTCAGTCCAATCGCCGGCCGCGGCGCGTTGTCGACCTCATCGTAATCGTAGGAAAACTGCAGGTCGGTCTGCGCCGAGACCCGCCAGAGCGCCGAGATACGCGCAGCCAGGTTCTCCTGCTCACCACCATCACGTTCGCTCGGCACCAGGTTCTTGATGTAGCCATCTCGCCGGTTGCTCAGAACGTTGGCACGCAGAAAGAAACTGTCGCTAAGCGCTACGTTGCCCATCGCCTCAAGGCGCATCAGGTCGTAATTGCCCAGCCGCGACTTGACGAATGCCTCGTCCTCGGCGCCGGGGCGGTTGGGGACGATGCTGACGACACCCACGGCCGCATTACGGCCGTAGAGCGTCCCCTGCGGACCTTTGAGTACCTCGACTCGAGCGACGTCTGTGAACGAAGCGGTCGTCGCAGCGCGCGGCACATAGATATCGTCGTAAAACGTCGCGACGGAGGGATCCCCGCCTGTAGAAATGTTGGCGCTCGAGATGCCTCGTACCCTGATCGACGCCTGGGTCGGATTGGACCCGATCTCGAAACCCGGGATGAAGTCCCTGATATCCCGGAGCGTCAGGGCGCCTGTCTGCTCGATGTCGGTCGCCGTGAAGACGTCTACCGTGATCGGGACGTCCAGTGCACTTTGTTCACGCTTTTGCGCCGTAACCGTGATCTCATCGAGCGCCGTGTCCTGTGCAACAACCAACTGCGGCACACTGACAGCCAGTGCGGCGCATACGCGGGCGCCGGCCCGCACGGCGCGAACCCAGTCTGAAGAACCCATTGTTTTCCCCGTTGGACTTGTTATTCATTATTAGTACAACAGTCCAATGATGACGGGAATCGACGGGCAAGCGCAATAGCACCAGTCTGCTATAGTGCCCGCTCCCAACAGGAGCTTTACTCATGACACAGGCAAAATCGGGCGATACGGTCCGCATTCACTACACGGGCACGCTCGATGATGGCACGCAGTTCGACAGTTCCGCGGGCCGCGACCCGCTCGAATTCGCGCTTGGCGGCGGCCAGGTCATCCCCGGTTTCGACAATGCCGTAGACGGCATGGCGGTCGGTGACAGCAAGACCGTGACGATTCCGCCAGAAGAAGCGTACGGCCAGCGTCACGAGCAGCTCGTGCAGCAAGTGTCGCGCGGCGCCCTGCCCGAAGAGATCGAGCCGGCGGTCGGCATGCAGTTGCAGAGCCAGAGCCCCGAGGGCCAGGTCATGATGCTCGTTGTGACCGAAGTCGAGGACGAGTCTATTACGGTCGACGCGAACCATCCGCTCGCAGGCCAGGCGCTGACCTTCGACATCGAGCTCGTCGAAATCGTCTGAGCCAGACGCATGCACGAGCTCTCGGTGTGCATGGCCTTGCTCGACCAGGTCACAGCGATTGCCGAGGAACGCGATGCCTCCCGTGTCACACGCATCGAGCTGACGGTCGGACCGCTATCCGGTATCGAGATCGACTTGCTCGAGACAGCGTGGCCGATTGCCTCCGCCGGCACAGTGGCGGACGAGGCTGCCTTTGTCGTCACGGCGACACCCGTCGTCGTGCACTGCAGCGCTTGCGGTGCAGAGTCGTCGGCGCAAAACAACCGCCTCGTGTGCGGCCAGTGTGGCTCGCATCAGACGCGGGTCATTAGCGGGGAAGAGATGATCCTGCAACGCCTCGAACTGGAGACGTCAGCAGATCCTGGGTAGCGGATCGTCTTCCAGTTCCTCAAGGAAGCGCTCACCACCCAACGGGGTCTCGAGGATAACGCGCTGTTCGCCGGCGACGATACGTCCGATACGCACCGCCTCTTTGCCGTCAGGCAGTGCCTGCCAGATAGCCAACGCCTTTTCGGCTTGGTCCGGTGCGACCACGGCAACGACACGACCTTCGCAAGCCAGGTAGTAAGGGTCGTAGCCAAGCATTTCGCAGACCGACTGTACGGGTTCGCGCACAGGAATCGTCGCTTCAAATCGCACACCGAGCCCGGTTGCTTTCAATATCTCGTGACCGATTGAGGCGATCCCGCCCCGTGTTGGATCGCGCATGAATCGCAGGCCGTCGAGCGCCAGCAAAGGCTCGGTCAGCGCCATGACCGGACCCGCATCAGACACGAGGTCGCCACGCAGGCCAAACTCCTCACGCGCGAGCATTACGGCGGTACCGTGGTCGCCGACAGGCCCACTGACAATCATGACGTCACCGTCGCGAATCTGTTTAAGGGACGGCACGGCGCCGGGAAGGCGCACCCCAACACCGGTGGTCGCGAGGTATATTCCGCCTCCCTCGCCCCGGCGCACGACCTTGGTGTCGCCCGCGCTGATGCGCACGCCGGCCTCGACAGCCGCATCGGCGAGACTCCGGACGATACGTTCGAGGCGCTCCATCTCGAAGCCTTCTTCGATGAACGCGTTGAGTGTCAGGTACATGGGGCGGGCGCCCGCGACAGCGAGATCATTGGTCGTGCCGTGGACGGCGAGCGAGCCGATATTGCCGCCCGGAAACTCAAGCGGCTGGACCGTAAAGCCGTCTGTTGTGATCAATACTTCACCATCACCGAGATCGATCGGGACGGCGTCAGCCTGCACATCGATCTCACTGGCCTCGAGGGCTTTCGCAAACACCTCCTCGATCAGCTCGCGCATGAAGCGCCCGCCGTTGCCGTGCGCTAAAGAGATCCTGTCGTCGTCCATCTGTATCAATCTCCGCCAGCGGCAATCTCGGCCGCCTGACCATAACTGAGTGCCGCATCATTGCATGGCAGGACCGCTGGCAGGAATACCTCGAACCGAGCTTCGCGAAGCATCGTGATCACCTGCTCGGCGAGAAAGCGATTCTGGAACACGCCGCCGCCAAGCCCGACGCGCTGCACGCCACGTTCCTCACGCGCCATCTGCGCCTGATTGAGTATCACGCGCGCCATACTGCCGTGAAACGCTTCGGCACGCTCGCGCTGCGAACGATCGACATTGCTCAGCAGACCCAGCAACGGTTCCCAGTCTGCGCGCAGCACACCGTCGACCGATTCGCGCATCGGCAGCGCAGGGCCCTCCCGGTGCTCCCGGCACAGCGCCTCGAGCTGCATCGGTCCCTGGGCCTCGAAGCTCGTCGTTGGACGTTCGCAAACGATTGCCGCTGCCGCATCGAACAACCGACCGGCCGCGCTCGTGGCGGGACAGTTGATGTTTTTCTGCCAGGCGACTCTTGCCAGCCCGTCGGGGTCGGGATGCGCGGCCCAGTCTGTGCCGCATTCCCAGTGCAGCGCCGCCGCGCTGCGCCAGGGCTCGCGTCCCGCTCTCTCGCCCCCCGGAAGGCGGAACGTGCGCAGGCTTGCGAAGCGTTGCCAGGCTCCGGGGCGGCCTACGAGGGCTTCGCCGCCCCACAGCGTGTCATCACGTCCAAGGCCGACACCGTCCCAGGTGAACACGAGCCAGTCGCCCTTCGTACCGTGCTCTGCAGCTACTGCACTCGCATGCGCCTCGTGATGCCAGACCATGCATGCGGGCAGTCCGCTCTCACGCACCGCCCAGCGATGCGTCGTGTAGCCGGGATGCGCATCGCAGACGACGCGCTTTGCCTCGACGCCGTAAAGGGCCTGCAGATCACTCGCAACCTGTTCGAACACGCGCAGGCTGCGAGGACTGTCCATCTCGCCAATGTGGGGCGATACGACGACCCGATCGTCCCAACTGAGCGCAACGGTACCTTTCATGTGTCCGCCAACAGCGAGCAATGGCTCTGTCTGGCTGTATGGCAGGTCAATCTCTCGCGGCGCACAGCCCCTGCCGATGCGCAGCGGTCGTACCTGATCGCCAATGCGGCGGAACACGGGGTCGTCGGCAGGCCGCACGATCGGCCGGTCGTGTAGCAGAAAGTCGTCAGCGATATCGGCCAGGCGCTCGGACGCTTCGTCATTATCCGTCAGGACCGGCTCGCCGCTGATATTTCCGGACGTCGCGACGAGCGGGCCGTCGAACGCATCAAGCAGCAACTGGTGCAGTGGGCTGTAGGGCAGAAAAACGCCAATCTCCGCGAGACCCGGCGCCACGTTGTCGGCGAGCCCGCAGTCCGGTTTGCTCATTGCCAGCACAATCGGACGCACCGGACCGGCGAGCAATGAAGCTTCACTGTCCATTAGCGAAACATGGTCGCGCACGATTGCAAGGCCATCGTCGCCGCTCAGCGGGAACATCACAGCAAGCGGTTTGTCGGGACGACGCTTGCGGTCGCGCAGTCGCGCAACGGCGTCCGCATTGCGTGCGTCGCAAACCAGATGGAATCCGCCAATCCCTTTGACGGCGAGTATGCGACCTTCCCGCAATGCCATCACGGCCGCATCCATCGGCGCATCGGCACCGTCAACGTAAACCTGCGGTCCGCATGCGGAACAGGCGACAGGTTCAGCGTGGAAACGCCGATCCGCCGGATCAAGATATTCGGCTTCGCAATCGGGGCAAAGCGGGAACCCGACCATGCTCGTGTTAGGTCGGTCGTACGGCAGCGACTCGATTAAGGTGTAACGCGGGCCGCACTGCGTGCAGTTGATGAACGGATAACGAAAGCGTCGGTCCTCGGGATCATCGAGTTCGCGCCTGCAGTCATCGCACATGAAATAGTCGGGAGGGACAAAGACCTGCGCGTCTGCGTCAGCATCGCTCGCGATGATCTCGAAGCTTGATCCCGGCGACACCGTCGTATCGCTGACAGCCGCCAGTCCTGGCGACGATAGCGGCGGCGCACGCTCGACGAGTTCACGCTGGAATCGATTGACAACCTCCTCGGGGCCGCACGCAAGCACCTCGACTTCCCCGAGCTGGTTCTGTACGTGTCCGGTTATGCCGTGTTCGACGGCCAGGCGGTAGACAAACGGGCGGAAACCCACGCCCTGCACGTGTCCACGCAGGCGGATCAGTCGTGCGGTGTCGGCGGCCGGCCCGACGCTAGCCGAGGGCGTCACGCTTGCGGCCTTCCCAGACGTTTTCACGGGTGCCGGACGACCACCAGATGCGGCAGGCACCCTCGTCCGAGACCATGCAGGGGCCAATCGGTTTGCGCGGCGTGCACGCCGCACCATAAAGCCGACATTCGTTCGGATAGATCTTGCCGAGCACGACCTTCGCGCAGTCGCAACCAGGAGGCATCTCACCGACGCGTTTGCGGGATTCATCGGCGTAAGACTGGAAATGCTGTCGCGCATCGTGCGCCGCATACGCATCACGCAGGGCGAATCCCGATGCGGGGATGACGCCGATACCGCGCCAGTTTGCGTCGACGACTTCCATGACGTCAGAGAGTTGCCGCCTGGCCTCGGCGTTACCGCCCGGCCGCACCACTTGCGGATAGCAATTGTCAAGGTCGCGCCGGCCATCGCGCAGTTGTTGCATCACGCTGTACATGCCGGCGACCAGCGACTCTGGCGTGAAACCCGACACCGCGGCCGGGATATCGTGCTTGTCGACGACGAATCCCCATTCTTCCGGACCCATTACCGTCGCCACGTGTCCCGGCGCGATCAGTGCATCAAAACCGGGTTTATCCGAGTCGAGCAACATTGCGACAGCGGGCCAGGTCAGTCTGCCGGACAGCAACACGAGCAGATTCTCGGGCGCACCCTCGGCAAGCATGGCCGCTACCGGCGCGGTCGTGGTTTCGAAACCTGCGGCGAAGAACACGACTTTGCGCTCAGGATTCTCGCGCGC
The DNA here is from genome assembly GCA_030065985.1 of Woeseiaceae bacterium. Classification (GTDB taxonomy): domain Bacteria; phylum Pseudomonadota; class Gammaproteobacteria; order Steroidobacterales; family Woeseiaceae; genus UBA1847. The sequence continues at coordinate 18,750 of JASJCM010000021.1, forward strand.
AATTCGGACAGCCTCGGTCGGCGAAGCGATCGGCCGGATATCGCCGCCCGCCGCTTTTGCCTGCTCGAGAGAGCGCGGGTCCTTTTTCGGCACATTGACGGGCACCCTCAACATGTCACCGAAGGCAACCAGCGTAATGTCCTCGTGCAGCGCAAGCTGCATCGCCTCATAGACATCCTCTTCGGGACAGATGCAAACAGGGCAGCCAGGACCGGGCACGAGTTCGATGTTGGCGGGCACGACACTGCGCAGCCCGGCTATCGAAATCGAACGCTCGTGACCACCGCAGACATTCATGATGCGCACGGGCCGCTCGACACCGAGCTCCCGGAGCGCCTCCAGCCACTCTGTGGCTGTACGGGCCACTAGTCGGCGCCAACCGCCGCGCGTTGCTCGCGCAGCGCAGCGAGCTCGGCTTGCAGCCAGTCGAGCCAGATGTCGAGGCCTGAGCCCTTGCGCGCCGATACTTCGACGACCGGTGCTTCGCTCGCAAGTTGCCGCAGGCAGGACTCGGCGTACGCAGGATCGAAATCGTCAAGCACAGGCAGCAGATCCGCTTTCGTGACCAGCACAAGATCCGCGGCGCGGAACATCACAGGATACTTGGCTGGCTTGTCATGGCCTTCCGGCGTCGACAACAGCGTTACATTGCGATGCTGACCAAGATCGAAACTGGCCGGGCAGACGAGGTTTCCGACGTTTTCGATGAAGATGATGTCGACGCCATCGATGGTCAATTCGTGCAAGGCATCGTGAACCATATGGGCGTCCAGGTGACACGCGCTTCCGGTGCTGATCTGCACGGCCGGAACGCCTTTCGCACGAATACGTTCGGCATCGTTTTCGGTTTCGAGGTCTCCCTCGATGACCGCGACACGTACACCATCACCAAGGGCATCAATGGTCGCTTCGAGCAGCGCGGTCTTGCCGGCGCCCGGCGACGACATCAGGTTCACGGCCAGCGCATTGTGGCGCGCAAAATGCTCGCGGTTGTGCAGCGCCTGGTGATCGTTCGCGTCAAGCAGGCTCTTGAGCACCTCGACGGACTCGTGACCTACGAGGTGTTCGTTGCCGGGGGTGACATTGCAGCCGCAGGTATCACACATGTTCTTCTCCGAGCATCTCGTCGAACAGCGCCCAGGTTTCGGTTGCTTCTTCGTCCGACACCTTCTGTATAGCGTAGCCCACGTGCACGAGCACATGGTCGCCGGCCTTCACGTCCTCGTGCTGGAGCATGAACAGGCTGACCTCGCGCTCAATCCCGCGCGCTTCGCAAGTGCACTGGTAGCCGTCAATGGCCGTTATTTTCATGGGAACTGCGAGGCACATGCGGTAACTCCGACTGGCATATCATGCAACGCTAATATACTGTCTCAGGATAGCTGCGTGCAGCGTGGCAAACAACCACGCGCTAGGTAAATTCCTCTATCGTATATGCCGGGAGTGCTGCTATGCGCAAGACGCGTCTCCTGACCCTGCTAATGGCCAGCACTACGCTGATCGTCGCGCCGGCATTTGCCGATGCGCCTGCCATTGTAGCAGCCTGCAAGTCCTGCCATGCCGAGGACGGTAGCGGCGTTGGCATACACTTCGTGCCGGTCATCACGGGCATCCCGGCCGCTCACATCGAAGAAGCGTTGTACGCCTACAAAGACGGTGCTCGCCAATGCGGCACGGAACCGGCCATGTGCCAGACCGTCGCGCTGCTTACGGACGAGAATATCGCCGACCTGGCAGAGCACTACAGCCGGCTGAGGCGCCCGTCGCTCAACGAGCCCTATGACGAGATGCTCGTTCGGCGAGGCGAACAGGTGCATGGCATGCACTGCGCACGCTGCCATGTGCCGCCAGACCATCCGGATGTCGCGGATGCGCTCGGCTATCCGCTGCACGGACAGCATCCCGTTTATCTGCGGTATGCCCTGAAGGCCTACCTGGACGGCACCCGGGAACACCTCCTCGAGCAAATGAAAGAAAAGATGGACTTGCTCGAGGATGGTGACGTCGAGGCGCTGGTCAACTATTACGCCAGTTACTGACACAGTGGACTGTGGTAACGTCGCTGCGCGTTTTCGCGCCGCTCATCCGATGAAAGGAGCCAGCATGTCCAACCGCCTCGCCCTGATCCTGCTCACGATTCTGCTGCCGCTTGCCGGCAACACCTATGCCGACGTCACGCTTGTCCACGCGGGCGAGTTGCTGGCGGTTCCGGGCAAGGCCCCGCTGAAAAACCAGACCATCATCGTCGAAGGAGATCGCATTACTGGCGTGCAAACGGGCTTTGCCGAAGTCGAGGGGGCGACGATCGTCGACCTTCGAGACAGCTTTGTCATGCCAGGCCTCATGGACATGCACGTTCACCTGCAGGGACAGCTCGGTCCGGATAACGACCGCGATGCGCTCAAGATGTCGGACCAGCTTATGCAGATGCGCAGCGCCTACTATGCAATGAACACGCTGATGGCCGGCTTTACGACCGTGCGCGATGTCGGCTCGTCGCCGCAAGAGATGTACGCGCTTCGTGATGCCATCAACAATGGCTGGATCGACGGTCCACGCATCATCGCTGCCGGCGGGGTCGGCATCACGGGTGGTCATGCGGACATCAGCGGTGTCAGCCCTGCCCTGATGGAGATATACACGTCCCCCAATGTTTGCGACGGACCGTACGACTGTCGTCGCGCTGCGCGCAACGTTATCAAGTACGGCGCCGACCTGATCAAGATTACCTCGACGGGCGGTGTCATGACGCAGCGCCGGACCGGCACGGGCCAGCAGATGGAGGCGGACGAAATTCGGGAAATCGTACGAGCGGCCGAGCGGATGGGGCGCAAGGTTGCATCCCACGCGCACGAGGAAGACGGGATTATCGCGGCGCTCGAGGCCGGCGTACACAGCATTGAGCACGGCACCTACACGGGCCCGCGAGCCATCAAGCTGTTCAAGGAAACTGACGCCTATCTCGTGCCGACGCTGCTCGCCGGCAAGACTGTCGCGACACACGCAGTCGAGTCCGATTTCATGCCACAAGCCGTCGTCGAGAAAGCAATCCGCGTCGGCAACGACATGGCAGGCAACTTCGAGAAAGCGCACAAAGCTGGCGTCCGCGTAGCCTACGGCACCGACAGCGGGATCTCGCCGCACGGCACCAATGCGGAAGAAGCCGTACTCATGGTCGAGGCCGGCATGTCGGAGATGGATGTCATCGTGTCTGCGACGATCAACGCGGCTGACCTGATCGATATGTCCGATGCGATCGGCACCATCGAGACCGGCAAGATGGCCGACATCATTGCTGTCGACGGCTCGCCGCTTGACGACATCAGCGAGCTTCTCGACGTCGACTTCGTCATGAAGGGTGGCAAGGTCTACAGGCAGTAGCAATGGCCATGAAACCAAGCACGCTGCGAATCGGTTACCGCTATCGGCCAGGCCGGCTCGCCGACAGCTACGACGCGATTGTCATTGGCTCGGGGATGGGCGGTCTTACGACCGCGGCGCTGCTCAGTGAACTCGGCTGGAAGGTGTGCGTCCTCGAGCAGCACTACACGGCAGGCGGTTACACGCACTCCTACGAACGTAACGGTTACGAATGGGATGTCGGCGTGCACTACATCGGCGAAGTCGGCGCACCCACGCGTTCGCGTAAGATGTTCGACTTCTTATCTGGCGGCAATCTCAAATGGGCCCCGATGGCCGACGAGTACGATCGCTTTTACATTGGCGACAAGGTTTTCAACGCCATTGCGGGCAAACAGCAGTTTCGCGACAACCTGGTACGGCAGTTCCCGAACGAAGTCGAGGCTATTGACGCCTACATAAAGTTGCTGGATCGCTCCGGCGAAGCATTGCAGGCGTTCGGCATGGGGCGTGGAATGCCAACCGCATTGCGCTGGGCGATGCAGCCGTGGCTGGACTGGAAACTCAGGGGCGCATTCGGCAAGACGACCTGGGAGGTTCTCTCGTCGTTGACCGACGATCCGGACCTCATCGCCACACTATGTGGTCAATGGGGCGACATGGGCATGCCGCCGAAACGCTCGCCATTTATGGCACACGCGATGATCGCACGGCATTACCTCTACGGTGGCTTCTACCCTGTCGGCGGCTCCTGGCGCATTGCCGAGTCAATTATCCCGAAGATCCAGGCGGCCGGCGGCGAGGTCTTCACGTACGCCAAGGTCGAACGGATCGTGGTCGAGGACGGACGTGTGACCGGTGTCGATATGAAAGACGGCCACCGCATCGAGTGCGACTGCGTCATCTCTTCCGCAGGCGTCAACAACACGTTCCACCACCTGCTTGACAGGGACGTCGTCGAGAGCACCGGCTACAGCCGGAAAATCGACAAGGTGAAGCCAAGTTTTGCGCACCTCGGCGTCTACGCCGGCCTGAAGGGCACGGCTGAAGAACTCGGCCTGCCACGGACCAACTTCTGGATCTACCCGTCGAATGACTATGACGCGGCCGTCGAGACGTTCATGGACGATGCAAGCGCACCCTTCCCGGTCGTGTACATATCATTCCCGTCGGCGAAGGATCCAGACTACGAAAATCGACACCCCGGCACAGCGACTATCGAAATCGTCGCGCCCGCACCTTACGCATGGTTTGACCAATGGCGCGATGGCAACTGGGGCAAACGAGGCGAAGACTACGAGACCTTCAAGGAACAGCTCGGTGAGCGCCTTATGGAGTACGTCTACGAAAAGCTGCCGCATTTGCGCGGCAAGGTTGATTACTACGAGGTATCGACACCCCTGTCGACGAACTGGTTCGGTGGCTACCAGCATGGCGAACTCTATGGCCTCGAGCATTCACCCGAACGCCTGCGCCAGAAATGGCTGCGCCCGAAGACGACCATTCCCGGGCTGTGGCTCACAGGCCAGGACATCCTGACCTGCGGCGTCACGGGGGCAATGATGGCCGGGCTCATCACAACGATGAGCATGATCGGCGCGCGACGCATGGCGCCGCTGATGAAAAAGATATACGCCTGAGTCTTAATCCAGCTCGCGCACGTGCGCGACGAGCACGTCACACGGGATGCGATCCAGGGAGCGCGCGGCGGTGCTGCCGACCATACGCTGCTTGATCCGTCCACGTGCCAAGGCGCCCATCACAACAAGACTTGCATTATTGGCCATTGCGTATGAGGGCAGAATTTCATCGGCCCTGCCCGGCAGCATATGCGTGCGATCCGGGTCGAGGTCGCACCGTTCGATCAGGGCATCCAGCGCCTGACGGTGCTCGGTCCGGATCTTCATGTCGAGCTCCTCAACCGACAGCTTCACAGGTTTGAACGACCAGGTAGCCCGCGTGCCGATTTCCTCGATGCTTTGGTACGTGTGAATAATATCCAGCATGCCGCCGAACTGAGTTGCCAGATCACGCGCTTGTTCGACGATGCGCTGGTCCAGATGAGCAGGCTTATCGTGCGAATGGACCGGATCGACAGCCGCAACAATAAGTGGTTTCTCCTGCCACTCGCCGGGCTTCACGAACCACAGTGGATATTCGAGATCGCGAATCAGATCCCAATCGGTGTCGCGCAGTGAGGCGCGCTCGGACGGGTCGTGGTAATGCGTGCCCTTGACGACGAAATCAGGGTCGCGCGCGGCAGCCTCGTTGCGAACGAGATTCGCGACGTTACGTTCGGTGGAGCGATTGACATGGACCTCGACGCCCTCGGACTGGATAACCGCCACCATTTGCTCGAGCGCCTCTTCCTGCTGGACACGAATCGTGTCAGCAATGTGTTGTGACTCGAGCAGGTACACGTAGCTCTCGCCGAGATAGTCTGTGATCGGGTCACAAACCAGCAGGTGCAGGTTGCTGTTCCTCGCCTTCGCCAACCAGGTGGCCCGTGCGACGACCTCTTGCGGATAGTTACCGTACTCGACAACGCACAGGATGCTAGTCATGGAATACCTCCTTACACTGACCCATACTCAGGTTAGCTACGCGCTGCAAGTGACGCACTTCGTACATTTACGCATTCACGCGTTTCATGCCAGGTCTCAGAATATCCCTATATACACCAGGCGTAGCGCTGTTACTGTTACAAGAAGACGAAACGCGATCCGGAATGTCCGTTCCGAGATCCGGTCAATCAGGAACTTGCCCACCCACGTGCCCACGAACGCGCTCAGCACGGACAGCAGGATGACCACGAGATAGGGTCGATAGTCGAATCCGTTCACGGCGTAACCCGTGATTTTGAATATCCCCATGCCTGTCAACGCCGCGCCCATTGTGGCAACGACCTCACGGCGCCGCAGACCGGCATGCAGAATTACGGCATGCAGCAGCGCGCCATAGGCAAACAACGTCGACAAAAACGAATGGACGAAGCCAACAACGCCCCAGGGATGCGCAATGCGAGGGCGCCAACTGACCGCGGGAAGCCAGATCGCAATCAACATCAGCGCGCCAATTGCAATGGCGATGACGCGCTCAGGCAACTCGACGTAGAGCCGTGAAGCGATCGCCACGGCGATGACGCTGCCGATCAGAAACGGACCGGCAATGTGCCAGCGAATATGCTCGCGAAATACGACTACCCGCGACGCTGTCGAGCCCATCAGCAGCGTCGAGTGGATCGGCACAATCGCACTGACCGGCAGCACTGCACTCGTAATGGCCAGTACAATCATCGCGCCGCCGTTCGCAAAAGCAGCATTGCAGACGGCCGCAATGAAACTGCCGACAACTATCACGTATACTGCGTGCTCCGAAGTCCCGACCGCCCCGATCCAGTCCATGTCCTCACCCGGTCTCTCCGGCAGATGCGCCGGAATCCCAGCCTTAGCTCGAGCCCTGATCATAACCCTCATTTGCTCGACCGGCGCACTCGCGCAGGACAACGCGCAGCGAAACAGTCCCCCGGTACTCAACGCCATTGCACTTGCGACAGCACCCAGCATCGACGGCGTAGTCATTGGCGACGAAGCATGGCAGGGAGCAACGCCGGCAAGTGGCTTCTGGCAGGTTCAGCCCAATGACGGTCTGCCGGCAACGCAAAAGACCAATGTCTATGTCGGCTATACCGATGAAGCGTTGTACGTTGGCGTCATGGCCTTCGACGAGAATCCCGAGGCGATTATCGTGGCTGACAGTCGCAGGGACTCGAGCCTGACAGACACCGATGCGTTCCTGTTTGTTATTGACGGCCTGTTCGATCGTCAGAACGGTTTCGTGTTTGGTACGAACCCTGCCGGGATCGAGTACGACGGCCAGGTCACCAAGGAGGGCTCGGGCGACAATTTCGGGTCGGGCGGCGGCGCATTTAATCTCAACTGGGACGGCGCGTGGTCGGTCCGCGCGACGATCACGGACGACGGCTGGAGCGCCGAGTTTGAAATCCCGTTCCGCACGCTGCGCTACGGGCGTGATGATGTGCAGCAATGGGGCATCAACTTCCAGCGCAATATTCGCCGCAACAACGAGATCGCTTACTGGGCACCGCTCGATCGCAATCGCAATCTGTACCGGGTGTCGCGGGCCGGAACGCTAAGCGGCATCGAGCCTCCTGCCCAGCGAAACCTGCAGGTAACGCCGTATGCTCTGGGCCAGTGGCGGCGCGGCGGCACGGTATCAGGCACTGAGTCGAACAGCGAATTCGGCATTGACGTCAAGTATTCGATTACCTCGAGCCTGACGCTTGACCTGACCGTCAACACCGACTTTGCGCAGGTCGAGGCCGACGAACAGCAGGTCAACCTGGATCGCTTCAACCTGTTCTTCCCGGAAAAACGCCCGTTCTTCCTCGAGAACGCTGGCCAGTTCGCGGTCGGTAACGGCCAGGAAGTTGAAATGTTTTTCAGCCGCCGCATCGGTATCGCCGCGGGCGGCACGGCGATCCCTGTCGACGGTGGTGCCCGCCTGTCCGGCAAAGTTGGGGAACGCACCAATGTCGGCCTGCTCTACATGAGCACCGAGGCCGTGGACGGCGTGGCGCCGGCCAACAACTTCGGCGTCGTACGCGTCAACCAGGAGCTGCCGAACCGTTCTGCTATCGGCGCAATCTTCGTGAACCGCGATGGCGACGGCTCGCACCTCGTTGCATCCGATCAGGACTACAACCGTACCTATGCGATCGACGGTCGCTGGGGCATTGGTGAGTACACCCTGCTGCAAGGCTGGGCCGCGCGCACCGAGACGCCCGGGCTGGACGGTGACGACGAGGCATTTTCACTCAAGTACGGCTATAGCTCGGCATTCTGGACGGCGAACCTCCAGTACACCGATGTCGGCGCCAACTTCAATCCCGAGGTGGGATTCCTCGCTCGCACAAACTACCGCAAGGCCCAGGGGTTCCTGATGCGGCGCATACGTCCCGACGACCTCTGGGGCCTGCTGGAGCTGCGGCCGCATATCTCTTACAACGGGTACTGGAAACCGGATGGCTTCCAGGAATCGGGATTCCTGCACATAGACAACCATTGGGAATGGAAATCCGGCACCGAGCTCCACACCGGCTACAACATCACCAAAGCTGGCGTGATCGAGCCGTTCGAGATTGTGCCTGGCGTTGTCATCCCTGCCGGTACTTATGATCACGGCGAGGCCCAGCTCGTCTTCTATACGGACCAGTCGCAGCCTTTCAGCATTAACACGCGAGCCAACATCGGCGGGCAGTTCGGTGGTGACCGCATTGCGGCAAGGGCAACCCTCGCCTACCGTATCGGCGAAACATTCCGCACGGAACTCACTTACAACTACAATGATTTCGACTTGCCGTACGCGAATGGCGACTTCACGGCCAATCTCGTTAGGCTGCGGCTTTCCTATTCGTTCACGCCGAAGATCCTGTTACAGGCACTCGTACAGTACAACGAGGCTCGCGATGTCCTCGGCACAAACCTGCGCTTCTCATGGCTGCGCACAGCCAACTCGGGGCTGTACCTGGTCTACAACGAGGTGGATGACCGCGGCATTGGGGCGCCGCCCGCCGGACGCGAGTTCATCATCAAGTACAGCCACATATTCGACGTCTTTAACTGACCGCGGCAGGGAGCACGTGCCAGACGATGCTCAGGAAATGGCAGACACCGCCGGCCAGAACGAACACATGCCAGACAGCATGATTGAACGGCAGTCGATCCAACGCGTAAAACACGGCGCCGACCGAGTAACTGATGCCGCCTGCGACCAGCCACGCCATACCATTAGGTCCGATCGCATTCGCGACCTGGGGCGCCGCAACGACAACCAGCCAACCCATGACGAGGTAACTGGCAAGCGCGACCTTCGGGAAGCGATGCCGGAACCAGAGCTTCTTGATAATCCCCGCCGTCGCGAGTGCCCAGATCGTGCCAAACAGCCACCATCCCGTGTCGGTACGCATGGCGACGAGCAGAAACGGCGTGTAGGTGCCCGCGATCAGCAGGTAGATCGCACAATGATCGAGCAGCTTGAAAATCTCGCGGTGACGCGATGCGTACATCGAGTGGTAAACGGTTGACGCAAGGAACAGCGTAATCAGCGTTGCGCCGTAAATGGAACTTGCCGCGATACGCCACGGATCGGCGGCACTAATCGACACGTACAGCATCCAGGAAAGGCCCGCGATACTCAGGATGACCCCTACGCCGTGCGTAATCGCGTGGATGATCTCCTCGAGGACGCTGTATTCCATCGGGTGCGATCTGCTCATCAGGTCATCGTAGTCCATTCATTGGGGCGACTATATCGATTTCGCGCCAAATTGGCTTTCGGCTAGAATGCCCCGATGCGCCGGATTACCCTGCTTCTCATCGCCGCAGTCCTGCTGACCGCCTGTACCACGCCGGCGCCGCGCAAGGACGTCGTCACGCTGTCCCTGGTTGGCCTCAATGACGTTCACGGTCAACTGCAACCGGATGCCGAACGCAGGGGCCTCGTGTCCGTGTCGGCTTACATCGAGGCACTGCGAAACCTGCGAAAGCTCGATGGCGGTGCCGTCCTTTTGATCGATGCCGGCGACATGTTCCAGGGCACACTCGAATCCAATCTCGAGGAAGGCGTGCCGATCATCGAGGCTTACAATTCCCTCGGCGTCGCGGCCACTGCGATCGGCAACCACGAATTCGACTTCGGGCCCATCGGGCCGGACGCCATCCCCACGCGGCCGGGGCAGGATCCACGCGGTGCCCTCAAGGCGAGAGCCCGCGACGCGAACTTCCCGTTCCTGGCCGCAAATCTCGTCGATGTATCGACCGGCGAGCTGGTCGACTGGGACAACGTATATCCGTCTGTGATGCTCGATGTGGCCGGCTTTCGCGTGGGCGTTGTTGGCGTCACATCAATGAACTCACTGCAAACGACAATCGCCGCCAACGTTCTGGGCCTGCGCCTCCAGCCAATTGCCGAGGCCATCGTGCGCGAGGCGACCCGGCTGCGCGCCGACGGCGCCGAGCTCGTGATCGTCTCCGCGCACGCCGGCAGCCGCTGCACAGCGTTCGACAATCCGCGCGACACGTCTTCATGCTGGATGGACGGAGAGATCATGCGCGTGGCTCGGGAACTCCCTGCCGGATTGGTTGACCATATCGTTGCCGGACACGTGCACGAGGGCATTGCGCACGTGGTGAACGGCATATCGATCACATCGAGCTATTCGAGCACGCGCGCATTCAGCCGCACAGATTTTGTCATGGACCGGTCGAGCGGTTCGATCCTGGACCGCCGCATATACCCCCCGCAGGTACCGGCCGCTGTACTGACACCGACGCTGCGCTACGAAGGCCAGGCGTTGCAGGGCCACCCCGAGGTTGCGGCAATCGTGGAAGGAGCCCGGGTTTCCGCCGAGAAGGTCAAGCTCGAGAAGCTCGGCGTCACACTGACCGAGCCGTTTCGTTACACAGCTGATGTCGAGTCAGCGCTCAGTAACCTGATGACCGAGGCCATACTCGATTCCTTTGAGGGCGATATCGCGATCCATAACGTCATCGGCGGCATTCGAAATTCTCTGCCCGCCGGCGAACTGACCTTTGGCGCAGTCTACGAGATGTTCCCATTCGACAATCTCGTGACGATTCATGAGATCAGCGGCGCGACGCTGCGTGAGATCATCTCGCGCAAGGCGGCCACAAACCGCAAGCCGGGCATTGCCGGCATGCGCGTGTTCGTCAGCTGCGAAGCGGATGGCATGCAGGTCGTGATGCGACTCGACGATGGCCGGGAGATCCGCGACGAAGACCGCATTCGCGTCATCGCCAACGACTTCCTCGCGCTTGGCGGCGATGACATCCTGACTCCGGCAATCGACGACGGCGGCCTGGACATTGCACAGGATCTGCCGCGGACGCGTGACGCATTGCTGGACTGGCTCAGGCAGCGCCCCGGCCAACTCGATCCGGCGGCAATGCACACGCACGATCAGCCAAAATGGAACGTGCCGGCCTCTTTCCCGGATAGCTGCGTCCTGCAATCCACCACCTGAGGCGCGGCAAAGGACAGCAGATCAGGCAAGTTCCTCATCGATCGCCCGTTCAATCACCGAACGGATCGGTCCTTCCATCAGCTTCAGCGCGAAACCCAGTTTGACGTAGATCTCGATTTCATCTTCGGCGACCCGCAGATGGCCGCTCACACCCTTGCCGGTGACCATCAGATTATCGCCCTGCCAATTCGAGCGCAGCGAAAGCTGTGGACCCAGGTCGGCCGCAATGCGGTCGGCCCGGTTTCTCGCCTCCTCCATACCCAGGTTATGCCTGCGCCGAATTCTCATTCCCTAAGTCCAAAAAATCGTCCGTTATTAGTGTGAACACCCTAATCCTAGCAGCTAGGATTCAATCATCGTAAGGAACTTACCCGCTGGAGACACACCATGGCAGGCAAGAAATCTACCAAAAAACAGACAGATACAGAAGTCCGCGTCAAGGATCTGGCCGGGCAGCTCGAGAACGCGTTCGTAGCTGGCCTCGGGGCCCTCTCCGACGCGCGCAAGGAAGGCGTCAAGCGTTTCGAGTCCCTCGTCAAAGAGGGCGAGAAGTTTCGCAAGAAGACGACCGACCGCACCGAAACGCTGATCGACGACGTTCAGGGCACGATCCGCGAGATGGCAGACGATGCTCAGTCGAAGGCATCCGGTCTTCTCGACCAGGTACGCGACAAGTCGCGGCTCGACAAGTTGCAGAGCGCATTTGATTCGCGCGTTGCCGACACCATGGACCGCCTGAACGTGCCGAGTAAGAACGACATCGACGCAATCAACAGGAAGCTGAACAAGATTATCAAGCTTCTCAATGAACAGGGTAAGCCTGCTGCGAAGAAGAAGGTCGCAAAGAAGAAGACCGCCAGCAAGCGTACTACCAAGAAAACGGCTGCCCGTAAGAAGGCCGCCAAGACCTCAAAGAAAACCAGCAAATAGGACGTAAGAGATGATCGACAAAGTTGAAACCCCCAAAACGGTAGCCAAAAAGGTTGAAGAGACGAAGGTCGCGGTCAAGAAAGCGACGACCAAGAAGCCTGCAGCCAAGAAAGCACCGGCAAAGAAAGCACCGGCAAAGAAAGTTGTGAAGAAACCTGCACCGAAGAAGACCTTCTTCGAGCAGCTCGAAGACAGCCGCATTGCCGTTCCGTTCAAGTTCGCCAACAAGACGTTCATGGCAAGCCTCGGCGTTTACGCACTCGTACAGAAAGAGTTCGACAAACGCTACAACGAGTTCGACAAGAGAGTCGGCCAGTTCGCCAAGGACTTCGACAAGTTTGCCAAAGACGGCGAGAAAGTATTCGACCGGTGGGAAGACAAGGTTGAGGACTTCCGCAAAGACGTCGAGAAGAGAGTTGACGAGACTCGCGATCGCGTTCGCGAAACTTTCAAGAAAGCTGCCTGATCAACCCCCCCTGACAGCAGCTTCTCTGCTTGCGGGGCCGTTCGCGGCCCCGCTTTTTATGCAGGGACGCATTTATGCCGCAGAGGACAGGATGTCCGAGAGCGGCGTTGGCCAGCCAGAAATCACGGCTCGTAGTGAGCCGCCAGCCCCTCGACGTAATGGCCCGTGTCCGCGGCCGAGAACGGCTTTAGCACATTGAGAATCGACCCGGCGATGCGCAACGCATTGTCGTCCGCGGTGGCCGACACCCCTGACAGCTGATCGAAACGCTCGGAGAAGAGCGCGATAACCGCCAGGTTGCGCGCAACCACGGGCGCGTCGTTGTCATCGATCCCAAGCCAACCGGATGCGGTCAAGAATCTCAGGTAGATCTCGAACAGACGCGCAAGGGTCTTCGCGAACTGGCCGAGTACCTTGCCGACACGTGGATAACTCGCTGTCAGCGCCTCGAGGTCACGAAACAGGAAGCGATAGCCGGCCGCCAGTTCCAGCAGGTCGTGCAGGAACACCCAGAAATCATCGATCGAGATCGACTCCTGCGGCGGCTCCAGCACGCGCCGGGCGTCGGCCTGGAACTCGTCGAGCAGCGCCGCCACGATCTGCTCCTTGCGCTTGAAGTGGTAGTGCAGGTTACCCGGGCTGATGTCGACCTCATCGGCGATGAGATTGGTCGGTGTCCCTGGCTCGCCGTGCTCATTGAAGAGCAGCAGGCTGGTCACGAGTATGCGATTGCGGGTATCGCCTTTCATGCGCCTACGATGCGGCAAATGCAGGCGCGATTCAATGCAGCCTCTACCGCTTGGCACGTACGTGAATGTCCCTACCCGGGTTCATGATCCACCTTATTGAGAAATGGCCGCGAAAGCGGAAGATACGACGCAGATTATTAGAATAATCTAATACTCTAATGGAATAACAATGCCGCGCAAAACTGTAAAAAACTCGCGCGAACTCCGGACCACTCACTCCGTAGGGAGAACCCATCATGATTAGAAGGCATGGACTATTTAGACACGCCTTTCTCCTGCTATTCGTATCACTTGGACTAGGACTGGCAGGCTGTGAAGGCGACGATGGCGCCCCGGGCGCTGCCGGCGCTGCCGGCGCTGCCGGCGCAGACGGTGCCGATGGCATCAACTGCTGGGACCTGAACGCTAACGGCGTCGCAGATCCAGAGGAAGACATCAATGGCGACGGTGTTGTCGACGTACGCGACTGCAACGCCTATGCCAGCGGTGCCTACTCCGTCGACCAGTTGCACAAAGGCTGGTTTACCGAAAACACCTATGAAGGCACCAAGTCGTGCCTGAACTGCCACGGCAAGATCGCCGACGAGTTCATCACCACGGGTCACTTTACGTGGGAAGGCGTCGCCACGAATATCGAAGGATTCGAAGGCGGCATCCACGGCAAGAACGACATCCTGAACAACTTCTGCATTGCCGTTCCATCGAATGAAGGCCGCTGCACGAATTGCCATGCAGGTTACGGCTACGCCAACCAGGCCTTTGATTTTGGCGATCCCGACAATGCCGATTGCCTCGTTTGCCATGATCAGACGACGACGTACGCAAAAGCCAAGACGACGGCAGGACTGCCTGAACCTGCGGTTGACCTGCAGCTCGTCGCCCAAAGCGTTGCGATGAACGGCGGCAGGCCGACGATCGACAACTGCATTGACTGCCATGCCAAGGCAGGCGGTGGCGACAACGTCAAACATGGTGATCTGTCCATGTCACTCGTTAACACGACCCGTGAATACGACGTGCACATGGGTACGGACGGCGCCGACTTCGAATGCGTTGCCTGCCACCAGGTCGAACGCGATGTCGACGGCAATATGCTGTCACACGGTATCGGCGGTATGCCGTACCACTCAGTTGACGAAGGCGAGATGAAACAGTGCGACGATTGCCACGGCAACGCACTGAATATCCACGCCGGCAGCTCGGTCGAGGGCGTCCTTACGACTGTAACCGCGCACCAGAGACTGGCATGCCAGGCCTGCCACATCCCGGCATTCGCCCGCAATCAGTCGACGAAAGTCGAGTGGTACTGGGAAGACGCTGGCCAGGATATCGATCCGATTCCGATCGATCCGGCCACGGGACGCGCAACCTATGACAAGAAGAAAGGCTCGTTCGTATGGGCAAACAACGTACGTCCGACGCTGTTGTGGTTCAACGGCAAGTATGAGAAGGCGCTGATCAACGTCAACGACACATTTACGACGCAGCCAGCCGTACTTGCGGATCCGCAGGGCGACTTTAGCGACCCGAACGCAATGATCTATCCGTTCAAGAAGATGATTGGCAACCAGCCGTACGATACGGACGACAACCAGATTCTCGTGCCACACCTGTTTGGCATGGCGGGCGGCCCGAACCCGTTCTGGGTTTCCTACGACTGGGATCTCGCACTGCGCGATGCGGATGCAATTACGGGTCAGGGCTACAGCGGCAGCTTCGACTTTGCCGACACCGTAATGTACCTCTCGGTCAACCACGAGATCGCCCCGAAAGAGCAGGCTCTCGGATTTAACGGCGCCTGCGGCGATTGCCATACCGGTGCGGGACTCGACTGGGCGGCCCTCGGCTGGACCGACGACCCGGCCAATGGAGGTACCCGACTCTGACGAACCCCCCTTGCCATAAACAATAAGAACTATGGCATTTGAGGCGCCTGCAATGGGCGCCTCATTTTATTGGCGCGCCCTATCGCTGCCGATGTCTGTCAACAGGTTGTACCAGTGGTCGAGGGCCTTGAAGAAGGAGTCGACCGGGACACGCTCGTTGAGGCCGTGGGCAAACATGTCCTCTGGCCGCATCGACAAACCGCCAGTCCCGTACGACGGCATGCCGGCCATGCGCGTATGCAGGCTGTCTGTCGCGCCCGACGCCATGTACGGAACCAGCGGCACGTCGCCGTATTGACTGCGCGCAGCATCGGCGACAGCAGCCGTAACGTCCTCGCGCAACTCGGACATGGGGCCCTCCCAGGCGGGAAATGCGATCGTGATCTCGAGATCGGGATTGCCGGCCGCCTGCATGAGCTGCTCGCGAACCTCGGTCTCGGGGACGCCAGGGAACAGCCGGCAATTAACCGTCGCGGTCGCCGTCTGCGGCAAGGCATTCTCGGCATGGCCTGCCTTCAGCATGGTCGCGACGCAGGTTGTTCCGGTCGTCGCGTTGAAGGCAGGGTACTTGCTGAGGACTGCGCGCGCCGCAGGATCATTGGGATCGCGGGCATAAGACGCCATCGCGTCACCGACATCACCTTCTACAAGCGACGACATTTCTTCGAAGTACCTCTGCGTTACTTCATTCATCCGTGCCGGAAACTGGTGCTGCTCGATGTTTTTCAGCACGGCGGCCAACTCGTAAATCGCGTTATCTGATCGAGGCACTGAACTGTGACCGCCCGGGTTACGCATCGTCAGCTCGTATGTCACGTAGGTTTTTTCGGCCGCCTGCAGATTGTAGGAAACATCGTTGTGGTCGAGGTCGCGGTAACCGCCGCCGGCATCACTGTTCAGGACATACTCGGCATCGATGAGCTGGCGGTGGTCCGTCAACAGGTGCTGGATCGTCTCCATCGTCGTTTCCTCGTCACCTGTAAACGCGACAATGAGATCGCGCGTCGGCGTGAATCCCTCGCGCTGCAGTCGCAGGAACGCCGACGTCAGCGCCGTCACGCCAGTCTTGTTGTCGGACGTGCCGCGGCCGAAGAAGAAGCCGTCCTCCTCGATCAGCACGAAAGGCTCGCGCACCCAATCGGAGCGAATTGCATCGACGACGTCCATATGGGCCAGAAGCAAGACGGGTTTGCGGTTGGCAAGTCCGTTGCCTCGGAAACGCACAACCAGCGAAGCGACCTCCTCGCCCGTCGATATGGTCTGCCGAATGACTTTCACATCCTCGCCGTCGAAGCCGGCGTCGAGAAAGTACATGGCGAGGTAATCAGCCATGGCCGGGACCTGACCGTGCCCGGCAGCTGTGCGCATCCCGATGATGTCGCGGAAGAGCTCCAACGCCTCGCGCTGGTAGTCCTCGGTGTACTGGGAACTGTGGGCCTGGGCGTTAACTGCGGCAGCGGCGGTCAGGAAACCCAATGCGACGAGCAGTCGAATCATGAACACCCCCTTGTAGTCGTTCCGCGAGCGTAGCACGATAGTCAGCACTGCCGGATAACAACAACAAACGGGAGAAGCCAATGCGCCGCAGCCTGCTTACGCTCTGTCTGACTGTCCTTGCCGCCAATGCCTGGGCCGAGGCGGTGCTCATCAATGACGTGCGCATATTCAACGGTGTCGACGCGAAGCTGTCGCGCGGGAACGTCCTTGTCGTCGATGGCGTCATCGAGGCCATTTCCAATGACGCTATCACCGCGCCCGAGGGTGCCACGGTCATTGCCGGCAACAACCGTATTCTGACTCCCGGCTTCATCGACCTGCACGTGCACCTGAGCATGCACACGCCGCGAGGCTCAGGTGGCGAGCACGCGACTGCGGTAGGCGCACGCACAGTCGCGGCCGCGAAGTTCTTCCTGGATCACGGCTTCACGACCATCCGCGACGCGGGTGGCACGCACCCGGACCTGGCGCGCGCCTATAACAGTGGTCAGCTATACGGCCCGCGCGTGTTCCCATCCGGAGCGATCGTTTCGCAGACAGCGGGCCACGGGGACTGGCGCAATCGCTACGATCCGCATCCGACCCATACCGGCACGAGCCCGTACCTCGCCTCGGACAATTCGATACTTGCAGACGGCGTCGACGCAACGCTCGTCGCGGTGCGCGAGAACCTCAAGAACGGTGCGACGCAGATCAAGATCATGGGCGGCGGCGGCGTGATGTCGGATTTCGACCCGATCCATTCGCTGCAACCGTCACCCGCTGAGATTCGTGCCGCCGTGCAGGCAGCCGGCGACTGGGGAACCTACGTGCTGGCTCACGCGTACACGAGCGAGGCAGTCACGCGCCTCGTCGAGAACGGCGTCAAATGCATCGAGCATGGCCTGCTGATCGATGAGAAGACCGCAAAGCTGGTCAAGGCCAACGACGTTGCAATCAGCACCCAGCTCGTCATCTTCCGCTCGCTCATCGGCATCCCGGACCTGCCCGACCTGCAGAAGCGGAAGGCTCGCCAGGTGCGCGCCGGCCAGGAGAACCTGATCAGGCTCATCAAGAAATATGACATAACGACCGGCTTCTCGACCGACTTCATCTTCGGTCAGTACCAGGGACTGCCGCGCGAATTCACCGAACGTGCCAATTTCTGGTCGAACGCCGAAGTCCTGCACCAGGCCACGGCAGAGAGCGCCGAGATCATTCGCATGTCCGGCAAACTCAATCGCCACGGGGATTTTGGCGAGATTCGCGTGGGCTGGGTCGCGGACCTGCTGCTGCACAATGGCGAGGTGCTCGACGATTTGTCGGTGCTGGCCGACCCGGAGGCGAATCTCGCGCTTATAATGAAAGGCGGCGAGATCATAAAAGCAAAGCTCTAGCGCGGCGGGACAGCAGGCCCCGCGGCCGCAACAATACGGTGATAAACCGAAATATCCGCCCAGATTTCAGCGCGCTAAGCTTGCCGCATAACAAGACTGAGAGGACAAGCTCATGCCCTATTCTACTGCTGACATCCGTAACGTCTGCCTTGTGGGACCGAGCCACGCGGGAAAGACCCTGCTGACCGAGGCGCTGCTCCAGGCCGGAGGGAAAATTTCCGAGAAAGGCTCGATTGAAAAAGGCACTACGGTTTCCGACTTCACCGCGCGCGAGAAAGAAGTCGGGCATTCACAGTACAACTCAGTCTGTCACCTCGATCACGAGGGCATTCACGTCAATCTCATCGACACGCCGGGATACCGCGATTTCTTCGGTCGCGCCCTCTCGGTCATGCCGGCTGCGGAGACGGCGGCGATCGTCATCAATGCCGCGGAAGGCGTTGAGATGATGGCGCGTCGCATGATGGACGCCGCGCACGACCAGCGCATGAGCCGCATGATCATCGTCAACAAGATCGACGCGCAGGACGTGGACCTCGAGAAGGTCTTCAACGACATCCAGGAGGCTTTTGGCCCCGAGTGCCTGCCGATGAACCTGCCGTCAGCCGACGGCACCAAGGTCGTCGACTGCTTCTTCCAGCTTGAAGGCGACGAGACGGCGTTCAGCTCGGTCAAGGAAGCGCACGTGCAGATCGTCGACCAGGTTGTCGAGGTCGACGAAGAGCTCATGGAGCTGTATCTCGAGCAGGGTCAGGAGCTCGAACCCGAGCAGCTGCACGACCCGTTCGAGAAAGCGCTGCGCGAAGAGCATCTGGTACCCGTCTGCTTTGTCTCGGCAGAGACCGGCGCCGGCATCCGCCAGCTCCTGCAGATCTTCGAACGACTGATGCCGAACCCGACCGAAGCCAACCCGCCCATCTTCCTGAAAGGCGAAGGCCCCGATGCCGAAGAAGTCAGCGTCACGCCGGATCCGGACGCGCATGCCATCGCCCACGTATTCATGGTCAATGTCGACCCGTTCAAAGGCAGACTGGCTCTGTTCCGTATCCACCAGGGATCGATCGATGCCGGGAACCAGCTGTTTGTCGGTGATGCGCGCAAGCCGTTCAAGGCGACGCAGTTGCTCAAGGTCAACGGCGACAGGCATGGCAAGATCGAACACGCCGTTCCGGGCGACATCTGCGCCGTGCCACGCGTCGAGGAAGCGCACTACGACGCCGTTCTGCACGACTCGCACGACGAAGACCATTTCCACCTGAAGCCTATCCAGCTGCCCAGACCGATGTTTGGCCTCGCGATCCGGCCGAAGGAAGACAAGGAAGCACAGAAAGTCTCCGACGCGCTGCATGTCGCGGAAGCCGAAGATCCCTCGATCGACGTTGAACACATCGTGTCCCTCAACGAGGTCGTTCTGCGCGGGCTCGGCGAGCTGCATCTCGCGACCGTGCTGCAGCAGATCAAGGACCGCCACGACATCGAGGTCATCACGCAGCTGCCATCGATCGCGTATCGCGAAACGATTACGGCCAAAGCCGAAGGCCACCATCGTCACAAGAAACAGACCGGCGGCGCCGGCCAGTTTGGCGAGGTCTATCTGCGCGTCGAACCGTTGAAACAAGGCGAAGGCTTCGAGTTTGGCAGTGAAGTCGTGGGCGGCGCGATTCCGAGTCAGTTCATCCCGGCGGTAGAAACCGGCGTGAAGCAGGCAATGGCGGAAGGCGCCGTAAACGGCTACCCGATGCAGGACGTTCGCGTGGTCGTCTACGACGGCAAGCATCACAACGTCGATTCGAAGGAAATCGCTTTCATTCAGGCGGGCAAGAAGGCCTTCCTCGAGGCGGTCGCTAAAGCGCGCCCGATCGTCATGGAGCCGATCGTCGACGCAGAGTTCACGATTCCGACCGACGCCGTTGGCGGCGTGACCGGTGACCTGTCCGGCATGCGCGGCATGATCACCGGTACTGATGCGCTACCTGACAGTCGCGCTGTCGTATCCGGTCAGGTGCCGTTGCAGGAATTGCAGGGTTACCACTCGCGGTTGAAATCGCTGACAGGCGGTGACGGCAATTTCACGATGGACTTCAGCCACTACGCCGAAGTACCGCCAAACGAGTTGAAACAGCTCAAGGAAGCCGCTGAACAGGCCTGACTTTGACAGCAGGGGGAAGAAGAGAAGGGCGCCTCACGGCGCCCTTTCTCTGTGGTCGTCAGTAACGTCCGTGCTGTTTGAATATGTAGTTCGACAGCTCGACGAACTCCGTATTCATGCGATGCATGATCCGGTGTGCGGAACGGGCGACCGCGCGCATGACCTTGTAGACAAGCTGCGGATTGCTGTCGACGATGCCTTCGAACGCCTCGCGCGACAGGCTCACGACGTGCGTCTCACACAGCGCTCGCAGGCTGACCGTGTGCGGTGCGCCGTCGACGAAACTCAGTTCGCCGACCAGCTCGCCATCGCGCAGGACGGCAAGGCTTGCAAGGTCGCCCCCGGCGGTACGCTTCACGACTTCGAGCTTGCCCATCAGCACGACATGCAGTGAGTCGTCGCTCGTGCCTTCGTTGAACAGGAACTCGCCGTCAGCGAGCTCTCGCTCGCTCATAAGGGCTCCCAGCGTTTTCGCCTCTTCGTCCGAGAGCTCTGCTCCCAGCGACGAGTTCTCAATCAATCGTGCTATCTCGTTCATGGTACGTACTATCCGCTGCGGCATATACGGGGTCAATTGGGGTTACCCACATCGCGCAGATTGGCCAATAAGTGGACAATACTCGCATGACCAAGCTAACCAAAAGTTACATGGTAGGGGAAGGTACGGGTCAGTTACTCTACGAGACCATCGGTACCTGCTTCGACCGTGTCGTTAATCGCCATCCCGACAACCTCGCACTCGTGGTTCGCCACCAGGACATCCGCTGGACGTACAAGAAGCTTCAGCAGGAAGTCGATCGACTGGCTTGCGGCCTGATTGCGCTCGGCATCGAGCCCGGAGACCGCGTTGGTGTCTGGGGTCCCAACAGCTACGAATGGGTTATAACGCAGTTTGCAACGGCCAAGATTGGCGCCATTCTAGTCAACGTCAATCCCGCGTATCGCCTGTTCGAACTTGAATTCGTCCTCAACAAGGTCGAGTGCAAAGCGATCATCGCGGCAGAGAAGTTCAAGAGCAGCGAATACCTGAACATGCTCAACGCGCTGGCACCTGAGCTCGCAACGTGTGAACCGGGTTACCTGCGTGCCGGCAAACTGCCGAACCTGACGACCGTGATCCGCATGGGCGAGGAGCGTTCGCCCGGCATGTTCAATTTCGAAGACGTCTGCAATCTGGGCGGCGACGAAGAGTATGCCCGACTTGCCGCGCTGCGTGACGTGCTGCTGCCGGATGACGCGATCAATATCCAGTTCACGAGCGGCACAACGGGCAACCCGAAGGGCGCCACGCTGACGCACTGCAACATCCTCAACAACGGCTACGAATCGGGCAAAGGCATGGCGCTGACGCCCGACGACAGGCTCTGCATCCCGGTACCGCTTTACCACTGCTTCGGCATGGTCCTGGGCGTCCTGGCCGCTGTTACCCGCGGCGCAACCATGGTGTTCCCGAGCCCGGTGTTTGACCCGCTCACGACACTACAGGCCGTCCAGGCTGAGAAATGCACGGCCCTGCACGGTGTCCCGACGATGTTCGTTACCGAGCTCGATCATCCCGAGTTCGCGAGTTTCGACGTCTCGACGCTGCGCACCGGCATCATTGCGGGCGCACCCTGCCCCGAGAAGCTGATGCAGCAGATCATCGATGACCTGCACATGCAGAACGTTCTTATCGGTTACGGCCAGACGGAAGTCAGCCCGATCAACCACATGACGCTGCCCGAGGATTCACTTGAAAATCGCACACAGACGGTAGGCCGCCCGATTCCGTACGTCGAGATCAAAATCGTCGATGCGAACAACCGGGTTGTGCCGATCGGCGAACAGGGCGAAATCTGTACGCGCGGTTATTCCGTGATGAAAGGCTATTGGGGCGATCCTGAGCAGACCGCTGAGACGATAGTCAACGGCTGGCTGCACTCCGGCGATCTCGGCACGATGAACGAAGACGGCTACGTGCGCATCACCGGACGCATCAAGGACATGATTATTCGTGGCGGCGAGAACATCTATCCGCGCGAAATCGAGGAGTTCCTGTACACGCACCCCAAGATTGCCGAGGTGCAGGTATTCGGCGTCGAAGACCCCAAGATGGGCGAGGAAGTGTGCGCCTGGATCCAGCTCGTGGACGGCGAAACGTCGACGGAGGAAGAGATTCGCGATTTCTGCCGCGGCCAGATCACGCATTTCAAGATTCCGCGCTACGTCCGCTTCGTCGACGAGTATCCGATGACGGTTACAGGTAAAATACGTAAAATCGACATGAGGGCTATGATGGCGGAAGAGCTCAGGGGAGCCGCCTGACGGGAGAATAGCGATCGTATTCAAGAACCGGCTTAAAAAGCTCGAAGCGGCGATGGACAACGCCGAGAGCTATGAGGAATGGAAAGAGGCCGCCATTGAGCATGACGAAGCCTCCGGCGCGAAGCGCTGGAAGCAGATGGATCAGTCGATCCGCTACGACTTCGTCGCAATTCGCAACCGTTTAGACCACTTGCGCGCACTGCGCGCCCGGCATGATGACCGGGGCCTGTTGTTCACGCTGAATGAGGGCATCCACGGCAACATGGGCGGTATGGGCAGGTCCGAGCTCTACGGCAAGGCCAAATTCGGCACCAAGGGTCTCATTGAGGCTTACGTCAATGAGATCACGATGGCGCTGGAGCATCTCGCCAGTCCGCAGGTTGATTCGATCACGTTTGAGGAAAAGCTCGACTTCTTCCAGCGTGCCAGTCATTGCTTCGGGCGCTCCGCGCTTATGATGAGCGGGTCCGGTACCCTGCTCTACTTCCATCTCGGTGTTGCCAAAGCGCTGTGGCGCGAGCGGCTGTTGCCCGACATCATCTCGGGCTCGAGCGGTGGCGCGGTGGTTGGCACCGTGCTGAGTTCGAACACGGACAGCCAGCTCGATGAGTATTTCGAACCGGACTGGTTGCCGGGCAGGGAGCCCCCTTCCGGCCTGTTCGCACGAATCTCCTCTACCTTTGGTACCGACAGGATCACGGCTGAGGACATCTGGGACGTTCTCGAACAGGTGATTCCGGACATGACGTTCGAGGAAGCGCTGAAGCTGACAGGTCGCCACATCAACGTACCGGTGGCACCGTCGGAAAACCACCAGAAGTCGCGCCTGCTGAACGCCGATACATCGCCGAACGCGTTCCTGCGTGAGGCCGTACTGGCATCGACCGCCATCCCCGGGTTCTTCCCGCCCGTCGTCCTGATGGCCAAGAACGACAAGGGTGAGCGCCAGGCATATACAGGCCGTCGCTGGGTCGACGGATCGCTCAGCGAAGACTTGCCGGCCAAGCGTCTCGCGCGTCTGTACGGTGTTAACCACTACATCGTCAGCCAGACAAACCCGTACGTCTTGCCCTTCATCGATACGACGAAGCGCAAGACAGATGCCGTCTCGGAACTGAAATACGCGCTAATCGACACGACGCGCGCCTGGATCAACGCGGGGGCGGCGATCTTCGAGAAGCCATTGCGCTGGATTCCGGAAGTCGAGCGAGCAGCGAACTCCGCGCTGTCGATCATCAACCAGAGTTACCAGGGCGACATCACGATCGCTCCGTCGAAGAAACTTCACAACCCGTTGCGCGCACTGTCATGGCGCACGCACGATGAAATCCGCGAACTCATCGCCGAAGGTGAACGGTCGACGTGGCCACGCATCGAACGCATTCGTATCCAGACGCAGATCTCACGCACGCTGGATCCGATCCTGCACAGCTACGAAGACCAGCACATCGAGCACTTCGGTAAACCGCCACCGGCCAAGAAGACGGCACCGGCGCGGAGAAAAGCGGGTTGATCCATTCCGAGGGGACGCTCGAGTTTCGCCATAGCGAAGCCCGCGGCTCTAGCCGTTTGTACCGACAGGCATGGGCGCCTGACGGCGGCACGCGCGGCATTGTGCTCCTCATTCACGGCCTCGGTGAACACAGCAGCCGCTACGGGCACGTCGCCTCATCACTGACGGAGCGCGGCTTCGCCTTGCAGGCGCTGGATCACTACGGTCACGGCAAATCGGACGGTCATGGCGGGCACGTACCGCGTTTCAGCGTCTTCCTCGACGGCGTTGCAGCATTGCTCGACGACGTCAAGAAGACCTCGGACGGTGCCCCGCTGTTCCTGGTCGGCCACAGCATGGGCGGCTTGATTGCTGCCCGCTTCCTGATGTCCAGGCAGAATGAATTTCGTGCCGCGGCATTGTCCGGACCGGCTTTCAAGTCCGACGAGGCGCCGCCCGCGTTCGTGCTGTGGCTGAACCGGTTGATATCGGCCCTGCTGCCGACACTACCGATGATCGCGTTAGACGCAACGCTCGTCAGTCGCGACCCCGACGTCGTCAAGGCCTACCTTGGAGATCCGTTGGTCCATCATGGCAAGCTCACATCGCGGCTCATCGCCGAGATGTCGACAACGATGGACGACACACTTGCGCGCGCAGGGGACGTGACCGTGCCGCTGCTCACCATGCACGGCGATGCCGACAAGCTCACGTCACCGGCAGGGTCCGAAGAATTCCATGCAAACGCGGGTTCCGCGGACAAAACGCTCAAGATGTACCCCGGTCTGTTTCATGAAGTATTTAATGAGCCCGAGCGCGACGCTGTGCTTGCCGATCTTGGAAACTGGCTGGAGGCACGCCTTTGACGACTGAGCTGTTCCGCGACGATTCCTACCTGAAATCCTGCAGCGCCACGGTTACTGACACCGGAGAGCAGTGTGTGTTCGTCGACCAGACCGTATTCTATCCGCTGGGTGGCGGCCAGCCGGGCGATACCGGCACTCTGCGATGGGTTGGTGGCGATGTGCGCATCGTTGATACGCGCTATGTCGATGGCGATATCGGCCACATCGTTGAAGATGGAGCGGCCATTCCTGCCGCCGGCACCGACGTTGAACTGGCCATTGACTGGGACCGACGGTATCGCCACATGCGCATGCACACCGCGATGCATTTGCTGGGTTCGATCCTCTTGTACCCGGTGACAGGGGGCAACATCAGTGCCGAGAAGAGTCGCCTCGACTTCGATATGGAAGACACAGTGGACAAGGATGCCGTTGGCGAATCGCTAAGCCGGCTTGTCGACGAAGATCATCCTGTCAGCTGCCGCTGGATCAGCGAAGAAGAACTCGACGCCAATCCCGAACTCGTGCGCACGATGTCCGTGCAGCCGCCGCGTGGCAAGGGCTCGATCCGGCTGCTGGAAATCGCAGGCGTGGATTTGCAGCCTTGCGGCGGCACGCACCTGCGCTCGACAGCCGAAGTCGGGGCCGTGCGCATCGGCAAAGTGGAGAAGAAAGGCCGTCAGAATCGGCGTGTTAACATCCATCTCGACGACTGACCGGGGGAAATCACATGAGCGAAATCCGCGACTCTGCATTCGTGCGAGCTGCCGGACCTGTCGAGGCGCGCGAGCGTTTCGTCAGTCTCGATTTGCTGCGCGGCATCGCCATCCTTGGCATCCTGGTTATGAACATTTACGCGTTCGCGATGCCGTTTATTGCGTACACGAATCCGCTGCGCATGGGCGGCACCGAGCCGTGGAATATCGGCACCTGGATCTTTACGCACATTCTTTTCGATCAGAAGTTCATTTCGATCTTCGCGATGATGTTCGGTGCCGGCATCGTTCTGATGAGCGGTCGTGCTGAATCGGGCGGCAACAAGCCGGCCGGCTTTTACTATCGGCGCCAGTTCTGGCTCGTTGTCATAGGCGCTATTCACGGCTACCTGATCTGGATTGGTGACATCCTGTTCATGTACGCACTGATCGGCATGCTCGCTTACCTGTTCCGCAAACGCACGCCGAGAACCCTGATTATCATCGCGTGTTTCCTGTTGCCATTCACGCTGCTGTTCAATTACGGCAATGCCTACCAGACAACGAAGATGATGGGCATGGTCGCCGAAGTCGAAGTGCTCATCGAACAGGGTGAGGAACTCGACGACGAACAGCAACAGCTATTGAAGGACTGGGAGGGCATGCGCACATTCATGATGCCCACCGACGAGGACATCGCCAACGAAGTCGACATCTATCGCGGCGATTACATTGGCATCGTCCAGCATCGCGCGCCGATTATTGCCATGATGCAGCTGTTCTTTGTCTTCGGATACGGGCTGTTCCGTGTCGGCGGCCTCATGCTCATCGGCATGGCCATGATGAAGCTCGGCGTGTTTACCGCGCAGCGGTCGACTGCTTTCTATACACGACTTATGCTGGTCGGCTACGGGCTTGGCCTGCCGATGACCGTATTCAGCGCAATCGATCTCTACAATCATGACTTCGACACATTGTATGCGCTGACCACAGGCGGCTTCGCCAACTACTTCGGCAGCATCATCGTTGCGCTGGGTCACATTGGTCTGGTCATGCTGATCGCCAAGAGCGGTGTGCTCGCCGGATTGATGAGCCGTTTCGCTGCCGTTGGCCGCATGGCGCTGACGAACTACCTCACGCACTCGGTCGTTCTGACAACAGTGTTCTACGGCTACGGACTTGGCCTGTTCGGGTCTGTACCCCGGCTCTGGCAGATGGCATTCGTTGCCGCAGTTATCGGATTTCAGCTTTGGTTTAGCACCTGGTGGCTCGAGCGCTATCGCTTCGGGCCCGTCGAATGGCTGTGGCGCTCGGTGACCTACTGGCGGCCGCAGCGAATGCGCCGGCCAACGAGCTAGCCAATTGCCTCGGCGGCGGCGCGCGCGGTCAACACGCAGCCCGACAGGAAGGTCCCCTCCAGCGAGCGCCGACCGCTGGCCCCACCACCACCGAATCCGGCCGCCTCGCCGACCGCGTAGAGACCATCGATCGGCTGCCCTGCCCGATCGAGCACGCGACTCG
>JASJCM010000073.1 GCA_030065985.1 Woeseiaceae bacterium
AGCGTTACAGTCTCACTGATCCAAGTGCCCGATTCAACTGGATTTTGTGCGGTCGATCACAGTTACGGGATTTGATTAAGTAAAACCCCGTTTTCGCGACTTTTTCCCGGTTTTAAAGCCCTTCGGGCCGCCCGCGCCGCGCTTTAATTGCGGCAGGTAGAGGGCAGGTAGCGCGCGTCGACGGTCGGCGCGACGTAAGCACTCGTCACGCCATTGCCGGTGAGTGGCGCCCCGTTTGCCGGCGCCGGAGCCGAGCCGCAGCGCCAGATGACGGCGTTGCCCGCTGTCAGGTACGGCGTGAACGAGATTGACTCACCTGATATGGCAGTGTGCGCGTCGTTGCCGTAGGTAACGACGACCCGACCGTCCACGACATCGACCCCCGTGACGTACTTGCCTTTCGTATCGGCCGCATTGGGGGACATACCGGCATCGGTGCGACCACCCGGCGGTTCGCCCGTGTTGTTGTAGGCGTCGATGACCGGCGTCTTGGCGCCCGCTGCCATGTTGATGCCCTCAGCCACCTGGGCACGAACGGTATAAGTCTGGTAGGCCGACACGGCCAGCGAGGCCAGGATGCCGATGATCGCAACGACGATCATCAGTTCGATCAGCGTGAAGCCGGTTTGGTGTTTCTTCATGGTCTCGCTCATGCGTTTAGCTTGTGTAATTCTAACCCAGCACAGGTGAATTCAAACAGGACCTGGATCACGTACAGGAGCCTGCAAATGCTGGGTTATGTGCAGTGTGTGTTGTTGATTTCACAAACAAAAAAGCCCCGGCGAACCGGGGCTTTCTTGATCTTGCATCTAAAGCCAAGAGCTTCAGAGGAAGCTCTTAGCGGCAAGCAGCCGGAAGGTGCTTGTCAGCAATCACGTTACTCGTATTAGAACGGCAGTCCCACTCAACCGAACCGGCGTTCGTGAACGGCGACAGCTCGAGCTCGCCGCCAGCCAGCGTCGTGTGAGCGTCCTGGCCGTAGAGGACGGTGATGATGCCCGTCGTCTCAACCGTAACCGACGTTACGTACTTGCCGTTGATGTCGGTAGCGTCAGAAATACCAGCCTGGGTGTTGCCGTTCGGGAAAGAACCGCGGTCCATCGTGTACTCGGATACAGCAGCCTTGGCGCCGCCAGCCAGGTTCAGACCTTCAGAAACCTGAGCGCGGATCGTGTAGTCCTGGTAAGCCGGGATAGCGATAGCCGCCAGAATGCCGATGATCGCGACAACGATCATGAGTTCGATAAGCGTAAAACCTTGTTGCTTCTTCATCTCTTTCATCTCCATGAATTGAGCGTACATAAATAAACGGCGAATCCGCCTGTACCCGTACTAAAGCAAACGCTGTGCCAGTTTTTCGTGACGCAGGTCAAGTTATTGATCAAAAGGTGGTTTTGCTCAGGAATTCAACGTAATCAGCGTCGCTTTGAGGTGACAAAAGGGTGCTGAATTGTCACTTTGGTGTCAGTAAGTGACAATTTTTGTCACCTGGCTACTCGATGCCGAGTTTCTTGATCCGGTAGCGCAATTGCCGGAATGACAGGCCCAGGAGCTTGGCCGCCGCCGTCTTGTTGTAGCGCGTTTTCTCCAGTGCTTCCACGATCGCCTGGCGCTGCACATCCTCGACCTGATCGCCGAGTTTGCCTGCGAGTGCGGCCTGTGTCCCTGACGCATCGCTCGTTTTCCGCATGTGCAGGTCACCGGCCGAGATCGAGCCATTGGTGCATAGCGTAACGGCACGTTCGAGCATATTCTCGAGTTCCCGTACATTGCCGGGGAATGCGTAGCCCAGCAGCGCCTCTCGCGCACTGTCGTCAAGCGATGAGGACGCGCTGTGCCGCTGCAATATGTGATCGGTCAGCAAGAGGATGTCGTCGCCGCGCTCGCGCAGTGCCGGAACGGGGAGTTCGATAACGTTGATGCGGTAATAGAGGTCCTCGCGGAATTCGCCGTCCGCGACCATCTGCGACAGGTTCTTGTGCGTAGCCGACACGATTCGCACGTCGACACTTTCTTCGGCCGAAGCACCGACAGGGCGGACCTTCTTCTCCTGGATGACGCGCAGGAGTTTTACCTGCATGGCGAGCGGCAGGTCGGCGATTTCGTCGAGGAACAGCGTACCGTCTCTCGCGCATTGCACGAGTCCCGCCTTGTCATTCACGGCGCCTGTGAACGCGCCTTTGCGATGACCAAAGAACTCGCTCTCCATCAGGTCGGCCGGAATCGCGCCGCAGTTGACGGGCACAAACGGCCCTTCGGCGCGCGGCCCGCTGTCATGGATCATCCGGGCAACCAGTTCCTTGCCGGTACCGGACTCGCCCGAGATGTGAACCGGCGCCTGCGACTGCGCGACCTTATTGATCATGTCTCGCAGCTCATGAATCTGTGGCGACTCACCGAGCAGTTTGGAACCACTCTCATCGCCAGGCGCGCGCACGCGCAGAGCGTTCTCGACGATCGTGCGCAGGTTGCCGAGATCGAGGGGCTTGGAGATGAAGTCGAATGCGCCGAGTTTGAGCGCCTGTACCGCTGTCTCGACATTGCCATGTGCAGTGATCACGGCGACCGGCACGCCGGCGGCATTGGTCTGCATCCATTCGACAAGTTCGAGGCCGTCGCCGTCCGGCAGGCGCATGTCGGTCAGGCAGATATCGAAATCGTGCTTTCCGAGCAGGGTCTTCGCGCCGGCGACATTCTCGGCGGTCTCCGTGCGGATATCCATGCGGCCGAGAGTCAGCGACAGCAGTTCGCAGATATCGGGTTCGTCATCGATGACCAGGGCTAGCGGTTGGCTCATTCGTCGTCCTGTCTGTCCCAGCGATCGGGATCGGCAAACACGATACGGAAGATACTGCCTCCACCGGGACGGTCAAGGTAGACGAGTGTCGCCCGATTGAGCTCGCACAGCTCACGCGAGATATACAGGCCCAGCCCGGTGCCGCCGGAGCGCGCCGTAAAGAAGGGCTCAAACATCTTTTCGGCGGTTGCGGTATCGACACCAAGACCACAGTCGAGCACCTCAATGTAAGGCCGGCCCTGGCCGGACATGCGTCCGCCCTGGACCTCGACCATGATGCCGCCAGTTTCGCTCGCGTACTTGACCGCGTTGTCGCAGAGGTTCCACAAAACCTGCCGAAGGTGGCTGGGATCCATGCGGACTTCGAGATCCTCAGGGACATCCTTGACCGTTAACTCGCCTTCCTGCAATTCGACGGTACGAACGAACTCGCCGGCGAAATCTTCGAGCCAGCTGCGCACGACCAGGCGCTCGGGGCGGCTCGACTCGCGCCGCGACAATTGCAGCACGTTCTCAATGATGTGGCTGACGCGGCTCGAGTGCGTGCGAATGATCTCAGTCAGTCGAACGTCGTCTTCGCCAAGGCCCGGCGACTCGCCGAGCAGCTGCGCGGCGTGGCTCATCGCGCCAACCGGGTTACGGATTTCGTGCGCGATGCTGGCGGAAAGCCGCCCGAGCGAAGCGAGCTTTGACTGCTGCACGCGGGCATTAATGTGGCTGACATCCTCGAGGAAAACGAGTATCGGACCGTTGCGGTGGCCGGCTCTGCCGAGTGGCGCGAGGTGCGCCGTGATGCGCACTGTATCGCCCTCGGTGATGAGCGTGAGTTCCGCATGCGAAGTGCGCGACATGTCGGCCCGCCATTCGGCAATGTACTCGAACAACGCCGGCCACACCTCTTCAAGCGGCGTGCCGGAGGCAACGTTTTCCCGGCCAAGCAGGCGTGTCGCTGAACTGTTGATCAGGCGAATATCTCCGCCGACATCGAGCACGACAATGCTCTCGCGAAGGTGCTGGACGATGTACTGGTTTAGTTCGGAGAGATTCTGGAGATCCACGCCGAACTGGCGCGCCATTGCCTCGGTTGCCTGGATACGGCGCGCCAGTGGCTGCGCGGCCA
The DNA here is from genome assembly GCA_030065985.1 of Woeseiaceae bacterium. Taxonomy (GTDB): domain Bacteria; phylum Pseudomonadota; class Gammaproteobacteria; order Steroidobacterales; family Woeseiaceae; genus UBA1847. Next base: position 3,918 of record JASJCM010000073.1, read on the forward strand.
GCGCGATCGCGAAGATGATGCCGCTGAGTATGCCCGCCGCCGGGTAGTTGGGTGCGATCGTGACGCTGCTGAGTTGCGTATACGCTTGCTCGCCGATGATGACAAAGGTGGCAATGGCCGCAAGTGAGGCGGACATGGTGATCGACATGATCAATGCGCCGGCGCCGATGAAGATGATCAGCAATCCGCCAAGGCCACTCTCGATACCGCCGCTCGCATGCATCAGCATCGCGATAGCGAGGATATCCACGCTGAGCTGCGTTACCGCAAGGACGTTGCGGCTGACCCACTTCTGTCGGAGTGAGATCGCCGAGAGGATCGCGAAGACTAGGTAGCCTGCCGCGGTCGCCGCAAACAGCGTCGGTTTGGCATCGCCGAAGAAACGCGGGTCTGTCCCCACCGCGAATAACAACAACATTGTCGTCGCGATCAGCAGGCGGAACGCATTGAGCGTAACGAGAACCCGCCAGCCCAGTTCCGGCTCTTCAATGGCCTTCGGGATCAGCGCCTCGCGGCTGCCGCGAAAAGTCCGTCTCAGGAAGCCGTCAGTCTGTGCCTGATTCATGCGCGAATTGTAGACCGAATATGGACATGGGTCCCGCAAAGCTACAAAATACGCCGTCTTTTTCGCCTCAACAGCGAAAACTCCCCCTCCGTCACTGACGAGAACGACTATTCAATGAATCTCCACGAATACCAATCGAAGCGATTGTTCGCCGACTACGGCATTCCGGTGCCTCGGGGCATCCCGGCCGACTCACCCAACGCTGCCGTAAAAGCTGCGCAGGAGCTCGGTGGTGACCTCTGGGTCGTCAAGGCTCAGGCCCACACAGGTGGGCGCGGCAAGGCAGGCGGCGTCAAGCTCGCCCGCACGCTCGATGAGGTCCGGGAATTCGCCGATGAAATGCTCGGCATGACGCTGGTGACCTACCAGACAGGCCCGGAAGGCTTGCCGGTTAACGTTGTCTATATAGAAGAAGGGTCAGAGATCGAGCGGGAGCTGTATCTGTCGATGCTCGTCGATCGTGAAGTCAGTCGTATTTCCTTCATCGCCTCGGCAGCGGGCGGCATGGACATCGAGCAGGTCGCGGCCGAGACGCCCGAAAAGATCTTTTCGGTCGCTGTCGCTCCCGATGCGGGCCTCCAGGACTACCAGGCACGCCAGCTTGCATTCGGGCTGGGGCTCGACAAGAAGCAGATGCGGCAGTTTGGCGCCCTCGTCAAGAAGCTCTACCAACTCTATCTCGATAAGGATGCGAGCCTGATCGAGGTTAATCCGCTGATCACCAACAAGGCCGGTGACATCATCGCGCTTGACGGCAAGATCAACGTTGACGGTAGCGCGCTGTTCCGCCAGCCGGCAATCACCGAATTGCGTGACCCGACACAGGAAGACGAGGCGGAGCGCAAGGCCGCAGAGCATGATCTCAATTATGTTTCGCTGGACGGCAACATCGCCTGCATGGTGAACGGTGCCGGTCTCGCGATGGCCACGATGGACCTGATCAAGCTCCATGGCGGCGAGCCGGCGAACTTCCTCGACGTCGGCGGCGGCGCAACGGCTGAGCGTGTTGCAGCCGCGTTCAAGCTCATCCTGTCGAACGACAGCGTCGAGGCGATCCTCGTCAATATTTTCGGCGGCATCGTGCGTTGCGACCTGATCGCCGAAGGCATCATCAGTGCGGTCAAGGAAGTCGGTGTCAGCGTGCCGGTCGTCGTGCGACTCGAAGGCACCAACGTCGACAAGGGACGCGAGCTGCTCGCGAACAGCGGACTGGACATTATTGCGGCCGAGGACCTGACCGACGCGGCGAAGAAAGCGGTTGCTGCGGCAGCCTGACGGGATTGATCAATGAGCGTATTGGTAAACAAGAACAGCAAGATTCTCTGCCAGGGCATTACCGGCAACCAGGGGTCTTTTCACACCGAACAATGCATTGAGTACGGCACCCAGGTTGTTGCCGGCGTAACCCCGGGCCGCGGTGGGCAGGAGCATCTTGGCGTGCCCGTGTTCAACACGGTACGCGACGCCGTTGCCGAGACGGGCGCCGACGTCAGCATGATCTACGTGCCGCCGCCGTTTGCGGCAGATGCAATTCTCGAGGCGGCCGACGCTGGCGTGGACCTCGTCGTTTGCATCACCGAAGGCATCCCGGTCAATGACATGGTGAAGGTCAAGTCGGCATTGAGTGACTACGACTGCCGCCTGATCGGGCCGAACTGCCCGGGCATCATCACCCCGGGCGAGTGCAAGATCGGCATCATGCCGGGTTTCATTCACAAGCCGGGACGCATCGGCGTTGTCTCGCGTTCCGGTACGTTGACTTACGAGGCGGTCTACCAGACCACGACGAACGGCCTCGGCCAGACGACCTGCATCGGAATCGGTGGCGACCCGGTTCGCGGCATGAACTTTATCGACTGCCTCGAGCTGTTCGAGGCAGACCCCGACACCGACGGCATCATCATGGTTGGCGAAATCGGCGGCACGGACGAGGAAGCCGCGGCCGAGTACATCAAGGACAACGTTTCGAAACCCGTCGTCGCCTACATCGCGGGCGTCACCGCACCGCCGGGCAAGCGCATGGGGCATGCCGGCGCCATTATCGCCGGTGGCAAGGGCACAGCCGAGGACAAGTTCGCAGCACTCGACGCTGCCGGTGTCGCGACCGTGCGTTCGCCGGCCGAACTCGGTTCGAAGATGCTGGAGGTCCTTGGCGGCTAGCGATGACCGACGCCGTCAAAGTGGCTCTTGCCCAGGTCGACCTTGTGGTCGGCGATGTGGCAGGCAATACGGCGAAGATTATCGAGCACGCGCAGCGCGCGCGTGACGCCGACAAAGCCGATATCGTCGTTTTCCCGGAACTGGCTGTCTGCGGATATCCTCCCGAAGACCTGCTGTTCCACGCCGGCCTCCGACACGACGTCGAGGCGGCGGTCGCGAAGATTCGCGATGAGGTCTTCGGCATCGCCATCGTGCTCGGCTTTCCGGAGTACGACGACGAGCAAATTTACAATGCCTGCGCCGTGCTCCACGACGGCCATGTCATTGCGCACTACCGCAAGCATCTTCTGCCGAACTACTCCGTTTTCGACGAAGAACGTTATTTCACGGCAGGCAAGGAAGCCGCGGTCTTCAAGCTCGGCGGCATTCGCCTGGGAATCACCATCTGCGAGGACATCTGGGCGCCCGGGCCCATTGCCCGAGCCCATACGGCCGGCGCCGAATGCGTGCTCGTGATTAACGGCTCACCGTTCGAAATAGAAAGCCAGCAAAAACGAGAGAACGCCGTCCGTCAGCGCGTCGCCGAGGTCGGTATTCCGGTCGTCTACGTCAATCATGTGGGCGGCCAGGACGAGCTGGTGTTCGACGGCGGCTCATTTGTAATGGATGCCGATGGTCAGATCACGTCGCGGGCGCGATCGTTCGAGGAAGGGCTGCAAACGATCATGCTGGAGGGGGACGCAAGAGGTGTCGTTCCCAAGGGCGGTCGGATCGCACAACCTAAGGACGACATTGCCCGGATCTACAAGGCACTTGTCCTGGGAACGCGTGACTACGTTATGAATCACGGCTTCCCGGGCGTCGTCATCGGCCTGTCGGGTGGCATCGATTCCGCGCTCGTACTTGCCGTTGCCTGCGACGCAATCGGGGCGGATAAGGTTCGCGCCGTGCAGATGCCGTTCCGCTACACGTCGACGATGAGCCAGGAAGACTCTGCCAGGCAAGCCGATACGTTTGGCGTCAGCTATGACGTCATTCCGATCGAGCCGATGTACGAGGCGACGATCAAACAGCTGCATCCCGTGCTTGGCGACACCGAACCCGACGCGACTGAGGAGAACATCCAGGCGCGCTGTCGCGGTCTGCTGCTCATGGCGATCTCGAACAAGACCGGACGCATGCTGCTGACGACAGGTAACAAGAGCGAGATGGCGGTTGGCTATGCGACCCTCTATGGCGATATGGCCGGGGGCTTCGCGCCGATCAAGGATTGCAGCAAGACACTGGTGTATGCGCTCGCGCGCTACCGCAACACGCTCGGCGACGCGATTCCGGAGCGCGTCATTACGCGACCGCCATCTGCGGAACTGCGGCCGGACCAGAAGGACACTGATTCGCTGCCCGACTACGATATCCTCGATCCGATTCTCGAGGCGTTCATCGAAGAGGACCTTTCGGTTGCAGAGATCACTGACCGTGGCTTCGATCGTGCGGTCGTGATTCGTGTGCTCGAGATGGTCAAGCGGAATGAATACAAGCGCCGACAGGCGCCACCGGGCGTGAGGATCAGCCGAAGAGCGTTTGGCCGGGACTGGCGCTACCCGATCACGTCGGGCTACAAGTTCCCGACCTAACTAAAAAGGGGACATTCTGCTTTTCTGCTGCAGCAGAAAAGCAG
>JASJCM010000074.1 GCA_030065985.1 Woeseiaceae bacterium
ACGAACTCCCAGTCCATGATCTCGGCGATCAGCAGGTTCTGCGGCTCGCCGACCAGCGTCGTGACGCCGCCCAGCGCCGTACCAACCGCGCCGTGCATCATCAGGTTGCGCAGGAACGAGCGGAAATTTTCGAGATCCTCGCGGTGCAGTTCGACGACCTGTTCGTCCGTGGTCGGGTCATGGTCATGGTCAAATTTCTTGCCCGACGCGACCTTGTGATACACGCCGTAGAAACCGGCAGCCACCGTAATGATCACAGCCGTCACGGTCAGCGCGTCGAGGAACGCCGACAGGAATGCCGCCGCAAACGAGAACAGCAGCGACAGCAGCACTTTCGAACGGATGCCGAGCAGGATCTTCGTGAAGATGAACAGCAGCATCTCGCGCAGGAAGTAGATACCCGCCACCATGAACATGAGCAGCATGATCACGGGGAAGTTCTTCTCGGCCTCGTGGAACACCATCTCCGGCGACGCCATACCAAGCAGGATCGCCTCGACCGCGAGCAGACCGCCAGGCTGCAGCGGGTAGCACTTCAGCGCCATAGCCAGCGTGAAGATGAACTCGATGACGAGCACCCAGCCCGCCACAAATGGGTCATAAACAACCAGAATCGGGTTCAGGATCAGGAAGCCGATGATGGTCAGCTTGTACCAGTCCGGCGAATTGCCCAGGAAATTCTCGCGGAAAGCCTCAGCCAGCGTGTGGACCATGTGGTTGTTTTCCTTTGTATTTTATTAGTCGCGCACGAGGTGCGAGCGATCGATTCTAGTCAAAATCCCAGACGCACGCACCGGATTTGCGGATTTTCTCAAGCATCGCGTCGTGCGCCGCGATCTCGTCAGGGCTCGGTTCGATAACCGCCAGCGTGTAACCACCGTTGCCGGCGCGCGCCCTTTTCACACCCGATTGCTCAAGCCCACCTGTACTATCGGCCGCCAGGCGATTTCCTGAATCCGTGTGTTCGTCATCGAGCAACAGGCTCGACTGGCCGCCCGTCATCGCGAGATACACGCGCGCCAGCAACTCCGAGTCAATCAGCGCGCCGTGGACGTCACGCTTCGAGGCATCTACCTCGTAGCGCTTGCAGAGCGCATCCAGGCTGTTGCGCTGTCCCGGATGAATCTCGCGAGCCAGCGTCAGCGTGTCGAGCACGCTGCAGTGATCGGTAATCTTGGGCAGCGCGTGCTCCATCAGGCGCAGCTCGTGCTCGAGGAAGCCCACGTCGAAGTCGGCGTTGTGAATGACCAGCTCCGCGTCGCTGACGAACTCGAGAAAGTCATCGACGATTTCATGAAAGCGCGGCTCGGTTTCGAGCTGTGCGCGGCTGATGCCATGCACGGCCTCGGCGCCTTCGTCGATGTCACGATCCGGGTTCAGGAAGCGATGAAACTCGCGCCCGGTCAGGCGCCGGTTGACCATCTCAATGCAGCCGATCTCGATGATGCGGTGACCCTGCGCGGTCGACAGGCCCGTCGTTTCCGTATCCAGGACGATTTGTCTCATAGCTCGTCTATCCCCAAATTCGCGAGCGCGTCGGCTTCTTCATTGCCGGGATTGCCGTCGTGGCCTTTCACCCAGATCCACTTGATGTCATGCCGCTCGGTCGCTTTGTCGAGCGCCATCCAGAGATCCTTGTTCTTGACCGGCTTCTTGTTCGCCGTCTTCCAGTCGCGTTTCTTCCAGTTCGCCATCCAGTCGGTAATGCCGTCCATGACGTACTTGGAGTCCGTGTGCAGCTTCACCTTGCTCGGGCGCTTGAGGACGTTCAGCGCCTCGATCGCCGCGGTCAGCTCCATGCGGTTGTTAGTCGTCTCGGGATCGCCACCGTGCATCGTCTTGCGGTGGTGACCCGCAATCAACAAAGCTCCCCAACCACCCGGACCTGGATTTCCCCTGCAGGCCCCGTCGGTGTAAATCTCAATCGTTCGTGTCAAACCGGATTCTGGATACGCGTGTGGATGGCTCGGCCAGCCCCGCAACGACCTTCGGTTTCCGCCGCCAGAGCGGCCTCACCGGCGTCAGCGTGCTGACCCGCTTTTGCGCCGTGAGCATATAGCAAGCCGCCAATTCGGGCCACAGCATCTGGCCCCGCAGCTCCCACTTCTGCGACGTGCTGACCGACTTCCTCGGAATCGGCCAGCGAAAGAAGTAGCGCCGGCTGCCCTGGATGCGCATGTCGAGCAGCTTCAGCCAGTCGCGCAGGCGACGTTCGGAAATCAGGTGATCGGCTCCGGGTGGCATCGCCGCGCCCGGTACGAGCCGGCGCAAGCCCCACAGGCCGCCGGGTTTGAAGCCGAGCAGAATAATGTGGCCGTTCGGCCTGAGAACGCGATCGACCTCGCGCAGCACTTCGTGCGGGCGGTCGCTGAAATCCAGCGTGTGGGGCAACAGGACCGCGTCGATCGACTGCGACTCGACGGGCAGCTTGTGGAATTCGCCGATGGCAGAGGGCTCGCCAAGCGGTGTCTCGCCGATCACGGCGCAGCGCTGCGTCCGTGTAAACCGTGTAAACGTGCGGGTTTCGCCCCAGACACCAAGCTGCAGGCAGTGCTCACCGAAGATGCCATCGAGCGCTTCCTCGACAACCCGCACTTCGAGCTGCAGCAAGGCCGCGCCCAGCGGACTTTGCAGCCATTCCTCCGGATTGTGTGAACTCACCCCTTGCACAAGCGCTCCGCCTCAGTAGGATGTCCCGATGTCTTACATATTCTCGCGTCCAACCAAGCAATTATTGCAGAGATTTCGCGCCTTTGGCGTCGTTTGCGTCACCTTTTTCGCGCTCTCGACCCCGACGGTGGCCACCGAGCCGGCCCTGACCCTGTATTCGCCGGTCGCGGGCTTCGACCTGCCCTCCACGCCAGCCGGCCCCGATAACGTCATCGAGCGCATTCGCAACGGCTTCGAGCTGACCTACGACGACAACCACCGCACCGCGGCCGAGCTGCGCTGGTACGCGAGACACCCGGAGTACCTGAACCGCGTCTTCACGCGCGCTCAGCGCTACCTGCCCTACATCGTTGCTGAGCTCGAGCGCCGCGACATGCCGCTCGAACTGGCCCTGCTGCCGATCGTCGAGAGCGCCTACGACCCGTTCGCCTACTCACACGGCCGCGCCGCCGGCCTGTGGCAAATGATCCCGGGCACGGCCAAGCGCTTTGGCATCAAGCAGAACTGGTGGTACGACGGCCGTCGCGACATTGTCGACTCGACGCGTGCCGCGCTCGACTACCTTGAGTACCTGCACGAACTCAACGACGGCAACTGGCTCAACGCGATCGCCTCTTACAACTCGGGCGAAGGCAACGTGCTGCGGGCCGCGCGCAACAACCGCAAAGCCGGCAAGCCGATCGACTTCTGGTACCTGAAGCTGCCGAAAGAGACGAGCATGTACGTGCCGAAGCTGCTTGCCCTCGTCGAGATCGTCGCGGATCCGGCCAGGCACAACCTGACGCTGCCCGTCGTGCTCGACGAAGAGCAATTCGTCGTCACCGACATCGGTACCCAGCTCGATCTCGCACTCGCGGCTGAGCTCGCGGGCGTCGATGTCGACACGATCTATCGTTACAACCCGGGCTACAACCGCTGGTCGACCGACCCGGCCGGCCCGCACCGCCTCGTCATGCCGATCGATGTCGCCGAGACCTTTACGACGGCGCTCAACGAAGTCCCCGAGCGCGAGCGTGTTCGCTGGAAACGCCACAAGGTGAAGAACGGTGAAGCGATCTCGCAGATCGCCGAGAAATACAGCACGACCGTGTCGGCACTGCGCGCGGCGAACAACCTGCGCGGCAACACGATTCGTGCCGGCAGCCACCTGATGATCCCGGTCGCGACGAAGCCGCTCGCCGCTTACAGCCAGAGCGCCGATGCGCGCCTTGCGAAGAAGCAGAACCGCAAGCGCCCGGGCAGCAAAGTCGAACACATCGTATCCAGCGGCGAGAGCTTCTGGACCATCGCGCAGCGCTACAAGGTTACGCACCGCCAGCTCGCCGCGTGGAACGGCATGGCGCCCGGCGACACGCTGTCAGTTGGCAAGAAGCTCGTCGTGTGGACACACGCCGCCAGCTCAGCGCCAGCTACGTCACCGCTGCAGACCGGCAGCACCAAGCGCAAGCTGCGCTACACGGTGCGCAACGGCGACTCGCTCTACATCATTGCCCGCAAGTTCCGCGTGGGCATCGATCAGATTGCGCGCTGGAACGGCCTGGACAAGAACAAGATCCTGCGGCCTGGACAGAAACTCACGTTGCATGTCGATGTGACGGCACAGTCCAGCTAAACTAGCCGCCTTTCGGCATAAGAAAAATCTGGGGGATTCCACATGGGCTTCATGGCCGGCAAGAAGGCGCTGATCGTCGGTGTCGCGAGCGACCGTTCCATTGCGACAGGCATTGCTGAGGCATTCGCGCGCGAAGGCGCCGAGATCGCGTTCACCTACCAGACCGACAAGCTCCGTGGTCGCGTCGAGAAGCTCTCGGACCGGCTCGGACAAAATACCGACCTCTTGTTCCAGTGTGATGTCACGAGCGACGAGGAAATCGACGCCGTGTTCGCCGAGCTCGGCAAGCACTGGGACGGCCTGGACGTGCTCGTGCACTCCGTAGGCTTCGCGCCCCGCGATCAGCTCGCCGGTGGCTTTACCGAGTCCATCACGCGCGAGGGCTATGCCATCTCGCATGACATCTCGGCGTACAGCCTCGCCGCGCTGGCCAAGTCCGCGCAGCCGATGATGACGGGCCGCGATGCAGCCATTCTTGCGCTAACCTACGACGCCGCGGTCAAGGTTGTGCCCAATTACAACGTCATGGGCCTCGCCAAAGCCAGCCTCGAGGCCTGTGTGCGCTTCCTGGCGGCCGATCTGGGTCCGGAAGGGATTCGTGTCAATGCGATCTCGGCGGGCGCTGTGAAGACACTCGCGGCCGCTGGCATCGGCGGCTTCCGCAAGATGCAGAACTACGCGGTCAAGGCGGCACCACTACGCCGCACGGTGACGATCGAGGAAATCGGCAATACCGCTGCATTCCTCTGCTCAGACCTGGCGTCCGGCATCACGGGCGAAACGACCTTCGTCGACGCCGGCGTCAACATCATGGGCATGGTCTTCGACGAAGACGACTAATAAGAACAAGCGGGAGCCTGTTATGACGGTGACCACCAGAATACTGATCTTCATGATCGCGGGGTTGGTGCTCGGCAGCCTGATCAACGCGTTTGCATCCGACGTCGCGTTTATCGACAAGTACTTCGTCAACGGCCTGTTCCACGTGGTCGGTGCGATGTTCATCACCGGCCTCAAGATGCTCGTCGTGCCGCTCGTGACGTTCTCGCTGATCTGCGGTGTCTACGGTATCGGCGACATCACCAAGCTGGGCCGCGTTGGCGTCAAAGCGTTCGGCATGTTCGTGATGACGACGGCGCTGGCCATCACGCTGGCAATCACCATTGCCGTCATTGTCGGGCCGGGCGAAGGCTTCGAACTGACCGGAGACCAGGGAGACTTCACGGCCCCCGTTGCGCCGCCGCTGACCCAGGTCATCATCGACCTGATCCCAAGCAACCCGGTTGCGGCTTACGCCGAAGGCAACATGCTGCAGATCATCTTCTTCACGATCCTGTTTGCCGTGTGCATGCTCATGGTTGGCGAGGCCGGCCGTAAGGTCGCCGAAGGCGCAGAACGGCTAAACGAGATCATGATGCAGGTCGTGACCGTCGTCATGCACGTCGCACCCTACGGCGTGTTCGCGCTGATGGCGAAGACCTTCGCGCTGCAAGGCCTCGGGCTGATCTGGCCGATGTTCAGCTATTTCGGTGTTGTGGTCGTAGCGTTGCTGTTGCATGCCACCATCACGTTGATGCTGCTACTGAAGTTGTTGTCGGGCGTCAGCCCACTCATGTTCCTGCGCAAGGTGCGCACGCCGCAGATCTTTGCCTTCAGTACGGCGAGCTCGAACGCCACAATCCCGGTGACGTTACGCGCGGCCGAAAAGCGTCTGGGCGTGGATAATCCCACGGCGTCGTTCGTTGTGCCCTTTGGCGCGACGATCAACATGGACGGCACCGCGATCATGCAGGGCGTCGCAACGATCTTCGTCGCCAATGTCTTCGGCATCGATCTTGGAATTGGCGGCTACCTGACCGTGATCGGCATGGCCGTGCTGGCCTCGATCGGCACGGCAGGCGTCCCCGGCGTCGGCCTGATCATGCTGGCGATGGTGTTCACACAGGTTGGCCTGCCCGTGGAGGGCATCGCGTTGATCATGGGCGTCGATCGACTGCTGGACATGATGCGCACCGCCGTCAACGTAACCGGCGATCTGACGATCACGAGCATCGTTGCCCAGAGCGAAGGCAGCCTGGACGAGGCGATCTTCTACGATCCCAAGGCCGGCGACGTCGAGGACATCCATCTGCCGCACAAGGCAGCAGATACAGCATAAAGAATGGGGACATTCTGCTTTTTCCCGATGCCCGGGAAAAAGCAGAATGTCCCCATTTCTGCCCATTTCTGATCGTGTCCTAGAACGTCTCGTTGGCCGCGATGACGTCGTCGTTGATGATGATCTCGGCGTCCTCGCGCAGCTGCTGCACAAACGCAACGAAATCACCGAAGCCGGTCTGATCGGTCAGCTGCGCCTTGCCCGCGTCGCGCTGCTCGAGCGGAATTGCTTCGGGACGGCCCGGCAAGACGGCCTGGACGCTGTACACCGTGTAGCCACCGACACCGTTGCGCGTGCTGCCACGCGTCGGCGCATCCTGCGTCGGCTTGAGCGCCGTGAATACGGCAACGGAGACGAATTGGTCATTCTCCTGCGCACCGCGGTTCATGAGTACCGGCTCGCCGCCGGCTGTCGCACCGATCTGTTCGGCCGCAGCGGCAAATTCAGTGCCGCCTTCGAGAGCAGCCAGCATCTCATCAGCCTTTGCCGCCATGAGCGCCTCGGCCTGCTGATTGCGGATGGCGCTCTCGACTTCCTGACGCACATCGTCGAGCGGCTGGCGCGCAGCGAGGTTGTGCTGCGTGACAGCAAATACCGCGGAATGACCGTCTTCGATTTCGACGATCTCGGAGAGCTGCGAGCCTGACAGGACCGTGTCATCAAAGATAGCCTCGATGACACGTGCGCTTGCACCGAACGGCTCGCCGCCGTTGCGCGTGAAGCCTGCGGCTGTCTTGATCTCCACACCAACCGCTTCGGCCAGTGCACGAATGTCGGGCGCGTCGAACAGCGCGTCCGACAGGTCGCCTTCCAGATCGCGGAACAGCTGCTCGCCCTTCTCGGACTGAATGTCGTTGATGAGCGCAGCACGGACCTGGTCGAGCGGCAACGGGCCGCGTTCGAGGATCGAATCGAGGCGCACAACGTGGAAGCCGAAATCCGTTTTGACCGGGCCGCTTACATCACCCTCGTTCATGTCGAAAATGGCATCGCCCAGCGCGCCGGGGAGCTGCGTCTGCGTCAGGATGCCGAGATCGCCGCCCTGCTCCGAGGTGCCACCGTCATCGGAGTTTTCGCGAGCGAGGTCTTCGAAAGACTCACCGGCGTTAACGCGCGCCAGCAGGTCGTTGGCCTTGGCTTCGGCCGCATCTTCATCGTCGTTGAACAGGATGAGGATGTGACGCGCCTGGCGCTGCTCGTCCTGCTCGTACATGTCCTGGTTGAGCTCGTAGTACTCGAGCAGCTCTTCCTCGGTAACCTCGATCGAGCTTGCGACGTCAGCCAGGCGAACTTCTACATATTCGACATCGGCGGACTCCGGCACCTGGAAGAGCGTCGGGTTAGTGTCGTAGTAGCCCGTCACCATGTCCTCGGTGATGTTGATCTGATCGGCAACCGTGGCCGGGTCGATCTCCGCGAGTGACACGATGCGCTGCTCGGCCGCGAGGTTCAGGTAACGCCGATACGCCGCCGGCGTAACGAGCGCGGAGCCGCCGATGGCACGTTGCAGCTGCTGGCGCCGCAGCGTCACGCGCTGCGCGCGCTCATAGGCTGCCGGCTCGTAACCGTTCATTGCAAGCAGCTGGAGGTAGGTATCCATATCGAACTCGCCATCGACCTGGAAGTCCGGCACGCGCTGGATCATCGCCGTTACGTACTCGTCAGACATCTGGTAGCCGGCTTCAACAAGATAGTTGTCGATCACGCGCTGCTGGATAAGCTGCTCGAGAATCTGGCGACGCACCTGAGCGCGGACATCGGCACCCATTGTGACCAGCGTCGGGTTCTGCTGGACCTGGTCCTGGTACGCAGCTTCGAACTGACCGAGACCAATCTCGACGCCGTCGACCTTGGCCGCGTAATTGTCGCCAATGAGTGTGAAGCTGGCCCCGCCGACGAAGACGAAGGTCACAGCGATGAGCGCGAGAATCGCGATGGCGATCCAGCCCGTGAATTTTTCGCGGATGTTCTGCAGCATAGATTTCTTTCAATAAAAGGCCCGCTATGCGGGCGATCGATCAAGGCGGGGGATTCTATCCGACGCCGCAAGTCGTTGGAAGTTCGGCAAGCGGGTTCGAGCTCCGGAGAGACGGCCGAAAAAAAGCCGCCCCCGTTAAGGGGCGGCCTTTTTATTCGTGGCGGAGCGGACGGGACTCGAACCCGCGACCCCCGGCGTGACAGGCCGGTATTCTAACCAACTGAACTACCGCTCCGAATCTGGTGGGTGCTGACGGGATCGAACCGCCGACCCTCGCCTTG
>JASJCM010000022.1 GCA_030065985.1 Woeseiaceae bacterium
GGTCTTGTCCCCATTTCCACAGATATGACCAGCCAATGAAAAAGAGCGGCCCAAACAACAGCGTTGCGATTACCAGTACAGTCCACTTGGTCGCGCTTATGTGCTCGAATGAACCGACAATCCCTTCACCGGGGTCGAAGTTAGTCGCAACAATGATGAATAGGACGAAGAGAAGGCAACGCCACGACCAATAGAAATACTCCTTCCAGAACCCGGGATCACGCAGTTCGGACTTAAGGGATATCCTATTGGCCACATCTTCATAGTCCGTTTCGTACTTGTCCTTGCGGGGCTCAATCATCGAAAGGACCAAAAAAATCAGTAAGAGCTCAAGGCCCGCTATGGGTCAGAAGCAGTCATCCTACCTCAAAACGCCTGGCCGGCGGCTTCCGGCCAAAAGGAGACGCTCAGCAACTGTTACATCGACAATGCCGTAGACGCTAGGTCACGCTCCATAGGCACGTAAGTGATCCCATGGTCTGTCGTCGCACCGCCACTTCGATGAAACCCCATCTTCTCGTAGATAAGTTCAGCGTAAGGCGATGAGTGAACAGTTAGTTTCGATATCGGGAGCTGCGCTGTCTGCAATCGACAAATCGCACGTTCAAGCAACTCGTTCGCAATCCCTTGGTGCCTCAGAATGACAAAAAGCAATGCGACGCGATCGGGCGGCGCAAACTCCAGCATCCCTACAAGCTGATTCGACTTGTCCGCAACCAGAACAAATCCACCAGCTTCCACTCGCTCCCGCAACGCGCCCGGATTCGCGTACCGAAAAAACTCCTTGATCCCTTCCGGGCCGTAATCCGGCGCAACAAATTCGTCGAACACTTGCCGAACGAGATCGCAGACCGTTCCTTCCTCATCATCCCTCATCTCTCGGTAGACAATCTGATCCATAAACGTGATGTCCGGAAAGGGTCAACAGCCGTCATTGTAGCGGATTGCACCTGGAGGGCTGGAGTCGGCCATAAGCAGCCCCCTAGATACCGGCGGGCTACTGCACCTCGCAGACTGTGCGCTGCCCCCACCCAATATATGTATGCAGTTTACCGCCAAGTTCTTGGCACTCTTTCTCGTCGGTAACTCGATCGTAAACCAGCTTGACGTATTTCTCCTCTGGCCCGGGGCAGTAGTCGCTACACGCGAACACCTCAACTATTTCCGGAACCTCAGATCCGTCGTCGACCGGATCAGTCGAGCAAGCTGCGACCGTTGACGAAAGGATGAGAAAGAGAGTTTGTCGCACAAGTTCACTTGTTGAGGGGCGATTTCTCGTTCGAGCGCGAACGGCGCCTTTGGGTCAGTAGCAGTCATCCTACCTCAAAACTGCAAAGCGGCCGGACTCGGCCACAACCAGTCATTCATCAACGAGCGTTGAGAGCCCGACAAGCAATATTGCAGCAACCGTCAGCCCGAAAGTGATACCGAAAGAAAATGACGGCGCAATCTTCGTCACGATGTAGGCGATCATGGCCGCGAACGCAAGCATCCCGGCAGTAAATCGAAGGTCGACAAACCGATTAACAATCAACTTGCGGAGGCGCGATTCGCCTTTAGGTTGAGCGTACTTGCGCAGCTCATCACCGATGTCTTTACGGCAGATGTATTCGATTCCGATCACGTTGTTTTCGTGGTCGAGATCAACGTTGATATCACCTAGCGAGAGGGTCTCTTTGACTGCCGCCGCTTCCTTGTGAATGTCTGGGACGGGATTCGGAGGGCGTACAAAATAGACGTAACCAACGTCCGGCTCATCACTGAATGTGCAGTTCTGAATCTCAAGCGAGAGTATCTGCCGCGCCAAGTCCGTCTTGCCTTCCGAAGCGAGGTTTTCCTTCAACTGAGATGCGAGAATCGGACTTGCAATCGCGAGACTAGACATTGCTTTTCAGGTTATTGGCGACGGTCCGGTTTGGGTTACAAGCTGTCACTCTACCACAAAATGCCTGAGTGTCGGCTTACGTCCGAAAGCAAACTTTCACCCTGGCGTCACGCTGGTAATCGCACTTTTTCTTTAGCGATCGTCCAAGAAGTCGTGACAGCAAAACATGCTCGTAACATGAAGTGTGTAATACTCGGCTGCGTAGCGCGCCTTACCATTGAGGAGAGCCGAGATGCAGAAGACACTGACCGTATCGTTACTCGTTGCCGCCTGTTTTCTACTTGCTTGCAGTGCAACATCGCCGCCAGCGTTCGCTGGAACTTCGAAGCTTGAGCAGTCTTTCAACGATACGACTTTTGAATTGCTGTCCTGCATGCTTGGCGCCGACCGAACCGCCACGTGCAAGATGAAGGTACGGAATCAGTACACGGACAAACGAATAGAAGTAACCAGAGCGGGCATCTCGATCCAGGACGATCTCGGCAACGAGTACCCCGTTACGAGCGGCGGCTTCGGCGATCCCTCGACAGCGCCCAAGTGGAACCAGGTCGCTGTAGCGGATAGTGATTACGTCGTTTATGTATCCGCGGCTAACGTTAGCTCCAAGGCCAGTAGTGTTCGCGCAGTGGTGTTCCCGCGGCTGCTGGTTCGCTCAATGCAGGGCCAGGCGCTCGGATATCGAGATCGCGTCGTTTTCTCACACCCGCCAATGGATGAGACCGAGAAAGCAGTGGCAGTTGAGTCGGCGCCAGTGCACGAGACGCTCACAGAGACTTCGACGACAGAAGCCGACGAGAAGATGCCTATTGCAGTCGATGAATGGCAGCTGGTCGGATTGTGGAGCTACGACGCGGTTGACGGACAACAGATACCCTCGCAAGGATACGTTTTGCTGCCGAAACCTGGCGCAGGCGTCGGGCAAGCGTGGCTCGCCCGATTGGAATTAAAGAACCATGATCAGCTGCCTGAGCGACAAAGAGCATTGTGGCCCGTCATGATCCATATTGAGCGACGAACCGTGTGTGCTGACTATCCGGGCTACCCCAACTATAAGGTCTTCATAGACGCGCCTGGCATTGACAATGACGCAATCTACAACGTCTCGGCGTGTAAGCCAGACTGAACGTTTGTTTCGGGCTGCTTTTGCGGACCGTGGCACTGCTACTAGAGGGCGTTGAGGCCTGGGGCTGCGATCGTCGCTAAGGGTCATTAACGGACATTCATAATACCCCGAAAGCGCTCGTTGGGCCGGCTGGTGTTTGGGGTCAAGCGGACCTCGCCATTGGAAAGCTCGACGGAAAAAAAAAGCCCCGGAGACGACTCTCAGGGGCTCTTTTTAGCTTGGCGAAGCTGGATCAGGCGGCGTCAACTTCCTTCATGGACAGACGCACGCGACCCTGCCGATCTACCTCGAGGACCTTGACCTTGACCACGTCGCCTTCAGCCAGCTTGTCGCTAACCTTCTCGACGCGCTCGTTCGAGATCTGCGAGATGTGCACGAGGCCATCCTTGCCGGGCAGGATCGTGACGAATGCACCGAAGTCCATCAGTCGAGCTACCTTACCTTCGTAGATGCGACCAACTTCGACGTCAGCCGTGATCAGCTCGATACGGCGACGTGCTTCCTTGCCGGAGGCGCCGTCTACCGATGCGATGCGGATCGTGCCGTCGTCCTCGATATCAACCGACGCACCGGTCTCTTCGGTGATGGAGCGAATAACTGCACCACCCTTACCGATGACGTCGCGAATCTTCTCGCGGTCGATCTTGATCGTCATGATCGTCGGTGCCCACTCGCTCATCTCTTCGCGAGGCGCACTGATGACCTTGTTCATCTCGCCCAGGATGTGCAGACGTGCGTCACGGGCCTGGTCAAGCGCCTGGTCCATGATCTCGCGCGTGATGCCCTGGATCTTGATGTCCATCTGCAGCGCCGTAATGCCGCCCTCGGTACCAGCGACCTTGAAGTCCATGTCGCCGAGGTGATCCTCGTCACCGAGGATGTCGGTCAGGACTGCGAAGTCATCGCCTTCCTTCACGAGGCCCATCGCAACACCAGCGACCGGCGCCTTGACAGGCACACCGGCATCCATCAGCGCGAGGCTCGTGCCACACACCGAGGCCATCGAGCTCGAACCGTTGGATTCAGTGATCTCGGATACAACGCGGATGACGTAACCGAAGTCGTCGAGGTTCGGCATCATGGCCTGCACGCCGCGCTTGGCGAGCTTGCCGTGGCCGATTTCGCGGCGCTTCGGCGAGCCAACAAAGCCCGTCTCACCGACGCAGAACGGCGGGAAGTTGTAGTGCAGCATGAACTGCTCTTTGCGCTCACCTTCGATCGCATCGATGATCTGCGCGTCGCGCCCTGTGCCGAGCGTCGTAACGACGATGGCCTGGGTCTCACCACGTGTGAACACGGCCGAGCCGTGAGCGCGCGGCAGAACGCCGACCTGAACGTCGATCGGACGGACAGTCTTCGTGTCGCGACCGTCAATTCGCGGCTCACCTGCAATAACGCGACCGCGCACGAGGTTCTTCTCGAGCTTCGAAGCCGCGCCCTTAACCTCTTCCGGGCTCCAGCGCGCATCATCGCCGCTGGCGAGGGCTTCAACTGCGGCGTCCTTGGCGGCGCCAACGGCGGCCTGGCGGTCCTGCTTGTCCGTGATGCGGTAAGCATCGGCCAGTCCGGCCTCGGCGGCACCGGCAACAGCGGCGGCCAGCTCTTCGTCGGTCGCAGGCGCCTCCCAATCCCAGGCAGGCTTGCCAACTTCGGCAGCCAGCTCGTTGATCGTGTCGATCGCGGCTTGCATCTGCTCGTGACCGAACATGACGGCACCCAGCATGACTTCCTCGGACAGGCCGTCGGCCTCCGACTCAACCATCAAAACGGCGTCTTTCGTGCCGGCGACAACGAGGTCGAGCTTTGAATCTGCCAGCGCCGCGTGGCCCGGGTTCAAAACGTACTCGCCGTCGATGTAGCCAACCTTGGCTGCGCCGATCGGGCCCGCAAACGGCATGCCTGAAATGGCAAGTGCCGCGGAGGCGCCAATCATGGCCGGGATGTCGGGATCGACGTCCGGGTTCAGCGACATGACCGTCGCGATGACCTGGACTTCGTTGGTAAAACCTTTCGGGAACAGCGGACGAACCGGGCGGTCGATCAGGCGGCACGTCAGTACCTCCTTCTCGCTCGGCCGACCTTCACGCTTGAAGAAGCCGCCCGGGATCTTGCCCGCGGCGTAGGTCTTTTCCTGGTAGTTAACGGTCAGCGGGAAGAAGTCGCGACCGGGGTCAGCAGCTTTTCTGCCAACAGCCGTAACGAGTACTGTCGTTTCGGCCATGTCGACGATGACGGCACCGTCAGCCTGGCGCGCTACCGCGCCTGTATCAATAGTTACCTGATGTTCCCCATACTGGAAACTCTTTCTGGTCGATTTCACTTTATTTACTCTGTTTGGAAACTGGTAGGCAACAGCAACCGACGGCGTACCCCTTGAGGGAACGACACGTCGGTTGAGGCTGGCCTATAGGATCTGCCTGCTAGCGGCGCAGGCCGAGCTTCTTGATGAGCTCGCGGTAGCGGTCCTGGTCCTTCGACTTCAGGTAGTCAAGCAGCTTGCGGCGCTTGTTGACCATCTTCAGAAGGCCCTGACGGCTATGGTGATCTTTCTTGTGCTCACCGAAGTGCTCGGTGAGTTCTGCAATTCGCTTGGACAGCAGAGCGACCTGGACTTCCGGGGAACCCGTGTCCGCCTCGCCGCGTGCATGTTCGGCGATAATCTCTGCTTTTGCTGCACTGGAAAGTGACATTTCTCAATAACTCCAAAAATCTCTATCTTTAGCCCCTTTTTCGAGCGCGGTATTCTAGCGCCTAGATGGGCCCATTAACACCCCAAAATCAGCAATCTACGGGGTTTTTTCACTACTTTTGAACACCCGGCGCGGTGCCAGCGTCCCATCACGGGAAAGCTCGCCCACGCCCACAAATATCTGGTCGGCCCGGTACACCCTGACAAGGCCTTCCGCCGCGCCTGCGCCCACCTGCACGGCCTGGCCGCCGCTGAAGCGCTCAGCCTCATCCGGACCGATTTCGACCGCCGGCAACCCGCCAAGTGCCACGTCAGAGCCCAATAGCCCTGCCCTCAAGCCCTCGAGATCGGCTTCCGCCCCTGCCTCGACGGCCGTCAGGTCCTGCATGTCCTCGGACCGGAAGGGCCCAACGGACTCGCGATGTAAGCGCACCGTGTGGCCGACCGTACCCGCCCTGCGGGCGATATCCTCGACCAGGGTCCTGACGTAGGTCCCTTTCGAGCAGGTCACCCGGAACACGAGGCGTGCTCCGGCGGCCTCGAGCAGCTCGATCGCCTCAATCCGTATCGGTCGAGCCTCGCGCTCTACTGTCTTGCCCTGGCGAGCCAGCTCATAGAGCCGCTTGCCGTCCTGTTTCAGCGCCGAATACATCGGCGGCACCTGCATCGACTCCCCGAGGAATCCCTGCAGGATCACGTCCCATTCTTCCGCCGACAGATCAGGCACCTCGGCCGTTTCAATCACCTCGCTGCCATCGGCATCGCCCGTGCTCGTCGCCGAGCCAAGGCGGGCCGAGACCCGGTAGGTCTTGTCCGCATCCAGCAGATAAGCGCACACCTTGGTGGCCTCGCCGAAACACAAAGGCAACATGCCGGTTGCCGACGGGTCCAGGCTGCCGGTGTGCCCCGCCTTCTTTGCCCGCAGCAGTCGGCGAACCGTCTGCAACGCGCGATTTGACGTCATACCCGGCGGTTTGTTCAGCAACAACAGGCCGTCGACCGCGTCGTACCGGCTCTTCGCCCCACGTGCCATTCGGGTTACCCCGCTGAGTCGGAGTTCAGCGCACCTTCAATGAGGTCACTGATGCGCTGCCCTTCGGCCGCACTGTCGTCATGCTCGAACCGGAGCTCGGGCACGTGGCGTACCTTGATCGCCCGCCCGAGCTTGCCGCGCAGGAAACCGGCCGCCTTCTCAAGCCCGTCCTGGACCGGCTCAACCTCGCCGTTCGGGTCGAGCAGGCTGTAGTAAACCTCAGCAACGCTCAGGTCACGTGATAAGTCGACGGCCGTAACCGACACGCCCTCAAGTCGCGGATCCTTGGTCTCGAAGCGCAACAGCTCGTTCAGCGTGCGCAGGACCTGGTTACCCAGTCGCTGGTTTCTCGAAAACTCACGTGGCATGACTTATTCCCGCGAGCTAGTCGAGCGTGCGGGCAACCTCCACGCGCTCGAAGCACTCGATCTGATCACCCACCTTGACGTCGTTGTAGTTGCGAACGCCGATACCGCACTCGGTACCGGAACGCACCTCGTTGACGTCGTCCTTGAAGCGACGCAGCGACTCGAGTTCGCCCTCAAAGATAACGACGTTGTCGCGCAGGACACGAATCGGGTTCGAACGCTTCACGTAGCCCTCGGTCACGATACAGCCGGCGACATCGCCAAACTTCGGCGAGCGGAAGACTTCTTTCACCTCGGCGAGGCCAACGTGCTGCTCGCGGATTTCCGGAGCCAGCAAGCCGCTGATGGCCGCTTTCACGTCATCGATCGCCTCGTAAATGATGCTGTAGTAGCGAACGTCGACGCCGGATTCCTTGATGGCGGTACGCGCGGTCGCATCGGCACGAACATTGAAGCCGATGATGAATGCGTCCGAAGCGGCCGCCAGGTTGACGTCGGTTTCGGTGATACCACCGACCGTCGATGCCAGCACCTTCACTTTGACTTCGTCGTTCGACAACTTCGTCAGCGAGTCACGCAGGGCTTCGGCGCTGCCATGCACGTCCGACTTGATGATGACCGGCACCGTCGAAAGCTCGCCTTCCTTCATCTGGTTGAACATGTCGTCGAGCTTCGACGCCTGCTGCTGAGCAAGCTTGGCTTCGCGCGTCTTGGTCTGACGGAACTCCGCAACTTCACGCGCCTTGCGCTCGTTCTTGACGACGAGGAAGTCGTCGCCGGCGTTCGGCGTCTTGGACAGGCCAAGCACAACGGCCGGCTGTGACGGACCGGCTTCCTTGATGGACGCACCCGACTCGTTAAACATGTTGCGAATACGGCCGTACTCCTCACCGGCGATGATCATGTCGCCCTGGTTGAGCGTGCCGGACTGCACGAGCAGCGTGGCAACCGCACCGCGGCCTTTTTCGAGGCTGGATTCGATAACCAGACCTTTGGCAGGTCCCTCGGCAACGGCCTCGAGGTCCATGACCTCGGCCTGCAGCAGGATCGCGTCGAGCAGCGCATCGATACCCTCACCCGTGTGCGCGGAGACGTTGACGAACTGCTGTTCGCCACCCCACTCCTCGGGAATGACTTCGTGCTGCGACAGCTCGTTCTTGACGCGTTCGGGATCCGCGTTCTCGCGGTCAATCTTGTTGATCGCGACGACGAGCGGCACGCCGGCGGCTTTCGAGTGCTGGATAGCCTCGATTGTCTGCGGCATCACGCCGTCATCGGCTGCGACGACGAGCACAACGATGTCCGTTGCCTGCGCACCGCGGGCGCGCATCGCCGTAAACGCGGCGTGACCCGGGGTATCCAGGAAGGAGACTTTGCCTTTATCCGTCGATACCGAGTACGCGCCGATATGCTGCGTAATACCGCCGGCCTCGCCGGCTGCAACCTTCGTATGACGGATGTAGTCGAGCAGCGAGGTCTTGCCGTGATCGACGTGACCCATGATCGTCACGACCGGTGCGCGACTGACCTTCTCGCCTTCATCCTGTTGCTCTTCGGCGAGCAACTTCTCATCCATTTCAGCCGAGTCAACCGGCTTGGCGATGTGGCCGAGCTCTTCAACGACCAGCGTGGCCGTATCCTGGTCGATGACCTGGTTGATCGTAACCATGGCGCCCATGTTGAACAGCACCTTGACGACCTCGTTGCCCTTGATGGCCATGAGCTTGGCGAGATCGGCGACAGCAATGCTCTCGGGAATCTCGATCTCGCGCACCACTGGCGCTGTCGGACGCTCGAAGCCGTGCTGATCGCCACCGACCGATACCGCGCGGCGACGAATCGGCGCCTTGCGCTTGCGTCGGCCGCTCTTGTCGCCAGCGACGTGCAGCTCCTTGCGGCCGTAGCGTGTTTCCGGGCGCTTGGCCTTGGGCTTGGCCTTCTCCTTTTCCTTGGTGCGGCGCGCACGAGCGTCGGCCTCGGCTTTCTCGAGCCGCGTCTTTTCCTCGGCAGCGTCGGCAGCGGCCTTCTCGGCCGCCTTGCGAGCCTCTTCCTCGGCTTCCTTGCGAGCCTGCTCTTCCTTCTCACGCGCCTCCTGCTCGGCCTTCTCGGCCGCTTCTTTCTCGGCGCGGGCACGCTCCTGCTCGCGAACTTCGGCTTCCTTGGCCTCTTCTTCAGCACGGCGCTTCGCGTCGAGCGCTTCCTGCTCTTCCTGGGCCTGCTTCTCGAGAACGTCGCGCTTGATGTAGGTGCGCTTGCGACGTACTTCTACGTTAACCGTACGCGAGCGGCCCTGGTTGCCGGACAGTTTCAGTTCCGACTGCGACTTGCGCTTGAGCGTAATACGACGCGGCGCAGCGGCCGTCGCAGGCGTGTCGTCCTGGCCGTGCTTGCCACGCAGATGCGACAGCAACTCCAGCTTGGCGTCCTCGCTGATCGTATCTTCAGACCCATCGACCTTGATGCCCGCTTCGTCGAGCTGCGTCAGCAGCTTCTCGACCGGCACTTTCAAGACTTCGGCAAATTGTGCAACTGTCACATCAGCCATACATTAACTCCGCATTCCTGGCGCTTACGCCTGCTGCTCTTCCTCGAACCAGTGGGCCCGCGCTTTCATAATCAGCGCGGCGGCGTCTTCCTCGTCCATCTCACTGATTTCGAGGAGATCGTCGGTGGCCAGTTCGGCAAGATCCTCACGCGTGACCACGCCATTGCTGGCGAGCGTAAACGCGAGTCCCTTGTCCATGCCCTCGAGCTCCAGCAGGTCCTCCGCCGGCTCGACTTCGTCGATCTTCTCTTCCTGTACGATTGCCTGCGTCAGCAGCACGTCGCGCGCACGGCTTCGCAGCTCTTCGACGATGTCCTCGTCGAATTCTTCAATGGCGACCAGCTCGGCGGCCGGCACGTAAGCCACTTCCTCGATCGTCGAGAAGCCTTCCTGCACGAGGATGAGGCCGATTTCCTCATCGACATCGAGCTGCTTCGAGAACAGCTCGATGAGCTCACGCATCTCGGCCTCGCTTTTCTCCTCGGCGTCCGCCGCGGTCATGACGTTGAGCTCCCAACCGGTCAGCTCACTGGCGAGACGAATGTTCTGTCCGCCACGACCGATGGCCTGCGACAGCTTGTCTTCCTCGACCGCGATATCCATCGAGTGCTTGTCTTCGTCGACAACAATCGAGACAACCTCGGCCGGCGACATGGCGTTAACCACGAACTGGGCCGAGTTCTCATCCCAGAGGATGATGTCGACACGCTCGCCGGCGAGTTCGTTGGAGACCGCCTGGACACGCGAGCCACGCATACCCACGCACGCGCCGACCGCGTCGATGCGGTTGTCATTGCTCTTTACGGCAATCTTGGCGCGCAGACCCGGGTCGCGCGCGGCGCCGAGAATGTCGATCAGCCCCTGGCCCACTTCCGGCACCTCGATCTTGAACAGCTCAACCAGGAATTGTGGCGACGTGCGCGTCATGAACAGCTGCGGGCCACGCGGCTCGGAGCGAACCTCGGTCAGCAAAGCCTTGATACGATCCTGCGGCCGCACGGGCTCGCGCGGGACCATCTGGTCACGCGGCACGAAGCCCTCGGCGTTGCCGCCAAGGTCGATATAGACGCCATTGCGATCGACGCGCTTGACCAGGCCCGAGAGCATTTCGCCTTCGCGGTCCTTGTATTCCTCGACCACCTGCTCACGCTCGGCCTCGCGCACCTTCTGCACGATGACCTGCTTGGCCGTCTGCGCGGCGATGCGGCCGAACTCGACCGACTCCATCGGAACCTCGACGAACTCGCCCGGCTGAGCGTTTTCATCGACATCCACAGCATCGATCATGCGCAGTTCGCGGTCCGGCACCTCGAGTTCAGTCGACTCGTCCTCGAACACCAGCCAGCGACGCCAGGTGTCGTAGTCGCCCGACTCACGGTCGATTTGCACGCGCACGTCGATATCCTCGCCGTGCTTGCGGCGCGTAGCCGATGCGAGTGCAGCCTCGATTGCCTCGAAAATGATCTCTTTCTCAACACCTTTCTCGTTCGAGACGGCGTCGACGACCATCAGGATCTCTTTGCTCATTTCCTCAAAACTCCAAACTACCCGTGTGTCAGTCCACTGCGGGCACCAGCCGGGCGGTATCGATCGTCTTCAGCGGCAAGCTGTGCGACTCTCCATCCACCTCGACCACGATGTTTTCGTCATCCGACGACACCAGCGTGCCGCGGAAACGTCTGCGCCCCTCTATCGGGAAGCGCGTCTGCACTTTCACGGTTTCGCCTTCAAACCTTTGAAAATGCTCAGGTTTCGTTAACGTCCTATCCAGCCCGGGCGACGACACTTCAAGGTCGTAGTTGCCCGGCACCGGGTCCTCCACATCGAGCAGCGCGCTGATTGCCCGGCTAACCGTTTCGCAATCGTCGAGCCCGATTCCCTCTGGCTTGTCGATGAAGACCCTGACCAGGCCACCCTTGCCGCCCAGTCGGACTTCGAGGTCGGCCAGTTCGTAGCCGAGTCCTTCGACAGTCGGCTCGAGCAGCTTCGCCAGCTCTTTCCCGGTCATCACCTAACCAATTGTTCCAAAAACAAAAAATGGGCCAATGGCCCATTCTTACCCTGCGCAATGTCGTTGCCCGCAGGCAACAAAAAACCCCTGAGCGGGGCCCTTCAGGTCCACCGGGAATCCGGTGGTGATGGGTCCAAACACGGCCCCACCGCTGCGCTGGCGCGGGATTATAAGGCATCAAAGGTCCCCCGGCAACGCCGATAGACGGGCACTTAAGTATTTATCCTCATGGCGAAAATCGGCCAGCAACCCCATATCTAATAAAGGAGGTGAGCCATGAATCGCTTTACTCGCATGTGCCGCCCTTCACTACCAAGGGCAATCATCCTTCTGGCCCTGACACTTCTGTTCCTGCCCGCTAACGCCCATGAAGCCGAGACCACGATCGGTGAGCCCGGTTTTCGCCCTGACAGCGAGCACGCAGCGGCATTCGTCGCAGCTTGTGAGAGCTCTACGATCGCTGTCCTGCCGACCATTGTCCGGCGCGTAGAACGATCAGCTGTCTCGTTCGACTCGCAGGCTCAGGTCATTGAGTACTTGAATGAACACGGTATCGGTAACGCATCGAGACGTTCGCTGCGCGTTGACCTGGGACCGGCGCGACGCCCGTCGCAGTGGGAGATGTTCCAGTACGCATCAAGGTCGATCACCGAGAGACTGGCCGACCGTCCCGGCAGGACCGACTACACGATGGTGATGGAAATCCTGGTACCGGATGAGAGTGCCGTTTTCGGTATCGAGGTCTACATCGTCGACAAGGCCGGACAGCATGTCTTCTCATTCCTGCTGAATGAGCACCACGCGATGTTCGCTGAAGGCAACCTGTATGCGACCGGTGATACCGAGAAAGCGCGCGAAGCAATGATCCGACGAGCAACCTCCGTTGGACTCGAAGCGCTCCATGCTCAGCTCGATAAGGCGCGCGGATAACGCGCCGACTCTGCCAGTCGGCTCGATTTATGCCGCCTTCCGACGTGGCACGAGTCGCGGCAGCAGCAGCACGACCAGGATTCCGAGATACACGTAGCCAACCGTGGGATCAAACGCGGTTAGCACCCAATGAGCCATGGTGAGTATCGCCGCAACATAGACCGACTTGTGCAGTCGGCCCCATGTCCGGCCGAGCGCTCTGACGGACAGGTCATTGCTGGTCAGGGCGAGCACGAGGAAGACCGCCATCGCCA
Source organism: Woeseiaceae bacterium (assembly GCA_030065985.1). Classification (GTDB taxonomy): domain Bacteria; phylum Pseudomonadota; class Gammaproteobacteria; order Steroidobacterales; family Woeseiaceae; genus UBA1847. The sequence goes on from JASJCM010000022.1 coordinate 12,839, forward strand.
GCCAGCCCGTCAACATGCCCGGCTCAATCGCCTCCTCGAGGATGCGCGGCCCATCGGCAAGCCGCACCAGGTAAACAACGGCGTGCACCGCTGAATAAGAAAAGGTGACGAGGCCCAGGTCACGCCGGTATCGGCGCAGCCAGACGAACACCTTTTGCCGCGGAAAGATGCGAAACAGCGGCGTGATCGCGAGGGTTAGCAGCAACAGGTTTGTTGCGTGCACACCCGTCCAATGCAGGATCTCACCGTAATAGATCGATTCGGTGACGTAGCGATACAGCTGAATTGCCAGCGGCGCGACGAGCAACGCCCATAACAGAACGCGTCGCGGCATTGGCTAGTCGAGCGTCACGTAAGACTCGAGCCTCGCGACTTCTTCAGCATCAACGTATTTGCCGATTTCACGGCGGAATTGCTCGATGTCCCCGTACGGACGGTACTCCTCAAACTCGTGCGCCATGCGCTTGCTCATGCCGGGGATCGTCATGATCTGCTCTCGGCTCGCGGAATTGAGACTGACCGGAATGAACACGTACTGCTCAAGCCGGGCGACCTCTTCGTCGTCGACATACTTGCCGATCTCCCGACGGAACTGCTCTATCGACTCGTAGGGGCGATATTCCTCGAATTCATGCGCCATCCGCTTGGACATGCCCGGGATCAACATGATCTCGGCCTCGGAAGCCGTATTCAGGTTGATCGGGCGGAATAAGGCGCCGTAGACGTCCCCACGCTGGTCCGTCGACAGGCTTTCTGCCAACACCCCGTCTAGATCCGTCGCCGCCAGGTAAGGACGATTTGCCTCGATCGACTCCGCCAACGCACTGTCCACATGCCCGAGACCCGCCAGTTCGGAGGTCGTCGCCAGGTTGGGATTCAGCAATGCTGTTTCCGCCAACGCCGCATGGGCGAAGACGAGGAAGACAGTCAGGACGCTTATTCTTCTCATTACGAGGTGCTCTTTCGAGTTGCGGGAACCGCAAGATAATCGAATCAGCCCTATCTGTAAATGAGAATCATTTACATTAGTTATGCTGGCGGGAAACGCCGGGCGCCTTAGGCAGCGACGTCTTGCTCGGGAACAGTCGAGTCCACGAGCTCTGATAGCGTCTCCAGGAGTCGCTGCCGTTCTTCGTCGGTCTCAAGGGTGCGATCCGAGAGATGACTCGGGTGCTGCTCGCGATCCAGCCAGAATTTGCCGGAAACTTTGGCGGCCTCCGATGACGTCGCCAGCCAGACAGCCGTGTCAGCGCCCTCCTCCGGCGTGCGCAGGAAGCGCTTGGTGACTTTGTAGAAGCCGGGCAGCGCTTCCTCGACGCCAGGCGTGTCTACCCAGCCCGGGTGCATCGCATTGACGACAATATCGTCATATTCCCAACGCCCGGCCCATTCCTCGGTCAGGATCATTAGGCCGCGCTTCGCTTTCGCGTAGGCGACGGAACCGGAGTATTCGCCATTGCGACTCTGCAGATCGTCAACGTCAATCTTCTGCGTGTACATGCCGCCCGAAAGCACGTTGACCACGCGCGGCGACTCGGCCTGCTTTATCAGCGGATAAAGTCGCTCGGTCAGGATGCAAGGGCTCAGCAGCAGCAACGCGAAGCTCATTTCGAAGCCTTCGCTGGTTTGTTGCCTTGGATTAAACAATGCACCAGCGTTATTAATGAGCATGTCAATCGGGTCGCCAGCCTCGATCAGCCGATCGCAGAGCGCGTGGACATCGGACATTAACGACAGATCAGCGATCTCATAGCCGATTTGCTCGTTGCCGGTCCTCGACCGCAGTTCGTCGACGAGCGTCTTCGCCTTGTCCTCATTACGAACCACGAGCGTCAGTCGCGCGCCGAGTTCGGCCAGTTGCCAGGCAGCGGCTTCACCGATTCCGGATGTTGCGCCTGTGATGACTGCGTGACGATTTCCCTGGAATGCCGACACCGCCTTCCAACGCTTACGGGAGTTGCGATAACCGAGCCTCGTGAATCGCCAGATGCCCGGCAGAACGAGCCGATCTGCGGCGGCAAGGAAGCTCGATGCCTGCGGCGTCTCGAAGTTGTCCTCGAGGGCTTCTTTAAGTCCTGCCATTGCACTCTTGCCAACGCGGTCTATTACACTCGGAAACAGGCGATTGAATGCCGCGAGCGGCCCAGGAAAATCGAATTCGGCGATGTAGCGAACGCGTGTCCCCTCATCCGTCTCTTCGAACAGGATCTCCTCTCGCGCCGTAAAGAACCGCGAATCCACGGTCATCAGCATGCCCGCGTCTTCTTCAATCGCGATGATTTCGTAGTCCAGCGAGAAACCTGCTCGAAGGTCAACGCGAAATTGAGTGCCGACACGCGGCGCACCCGGGGTCAGTTTTTCTGCGCTGGCAACAGCCGGATCCCATTCCTCGATGCGGGAGAATTCGGACACGTAGGAGAACACCTCGTGCAGCGGTCGCTGCACCTCTATGGTCTCGTCGAGTGTCAGGTTGTTGCTCATCGTCAGTCTCTGGCGGTGGCCGAAATTTCGAGAACGGAGCGCAATTCTGCCCGACCGCTGACGGGCCGTCGACGCATGGCGGGCACACGTTACAGAAAGATACGAATAGTAAGAAAAAGGGCCCGTTTTGGGCCCTTTTTGTCACTTTAGTCGCGTTGCGGTCGCCTATGGAGTGACGACGTTAAACCAGGGATCGAACCGATCAATTAGCCCGAGGAACTCGATCAACTTAACCGGGTTTCCTTCAACAGTGACTTGGCCCGCTTGCATCGCCTCCGCAATCGTCGTCTGGCGAAGATTGATGTTATCGAGCACAGCGCGATCCATCGTCACGGTGGCATCGGCGTCGTCATCCTGCCGCCCGATCGTGTAGTTCAAAACACCGTTCTCAACATAAACGACATACTGCTGATTACGGTCCGGTATCACGAAGTTCAAGGTGATGATACGACCTGCGGCCTTCGGATGATTCAGGCTAACGCCCAGGAAATCGAGATAGGTCTCCAGGCCGAGGTTACGCACGACATCCGGAGACAGGGTGCTGGGTATCGGCACAACGTTCATCCCCTCGCGCAGTTCCTTTGCGCCGGTCAGGAAGATATTGCGCCAGGGGCCGCTTTCGGACTGGTAGCCGAGCTGCGTGTAGACATTCGCGAGGAGATTTTTGGCGCTCTCATTATCCGGTTCGGCAAACACAACATGATTCAGAGCCGTCGCGGCCCATCGGTACTCACCGTTGTCGTAATCCTGTTGGGCTTTGGCGATGACGTTTGCCGCTCCGCCCATGTACTCAACGAACTTAACGGCTGCCTTTTCAGGTGGTAGTTCGTACAGGTCGGCCGGATTACCGGTGAAGTAGCCAAAATAGAGCTGGTATTGCGCTTTCGCGTTGTGATTCACAGTGCCGTAATAGCCGCGACTTGCGAACGCCCTGGACAGACTGTCCGGCAAGGCAAGTTCCTCAGCGACCTCGTGAAGCGTGTAACCGTGATTGGCGAGACGCAGCACCTCGTCGTGAATGTAGCGATACGTGTCTCGCTGCACTTTCCAGAACTCGATGATTTCGTCATTGCCCCAGGTTGGCCAATGATGGCTGCCGAATGAAATCTCAACGTCATCGCCGAAGAGCTCAATCGTCCGGTGGATATACTTTGACCACAGCAGACCGTTGCGCACCTTGGCGCCGCGCAGCGTCAGCAGGTTATGCAATGTGTGGTTGATAATCTCCGCCTGGCAGAAGGCCTTCTTCTCCGGCATGTAGAACATCAACTCCGCCGGCGCTTCGGCATCGGGTGTGTTCATGAAGACCATCTCAACACCGTCGACCCTCAACCGGGTCGGTGTTTCTCTGATCTCGATCGTCGGCTTCATGATCGTAAACGTACCGATAGACGTGGTAGTGCCCAGACCCGACCCGACAGTGCCCTCCGGAGATTTCGGCAGCAGGTTGCCGAACATGAAGAGCGCGCGCCGGATCATGTGGTTGCCGGCAATGAGATTCTCGCTGATAGCGGACTCAAAGAAATGCTCCGGCGCAACAATCTCAACGCCGCCCGATGCCATTTCATCTTCCGTGATCACACCTTTCACGCCACCGAAATGGTCGGCGTGCGAATGCGTCATGATCACCGCACTGACCGGCAGGTCCTCGACATGCTTTCGAAGAAGCGCAAGACTCGCTGCGGCCGCTTCTGTCATCGTCAATGGATCGACCACGATCCACCCGGTATCGCCACGAATAAACGACATGTTGGCAAGATCGGTGCCGCGGACCTGGTAGATGCCCTCGCCCACTTCATAAAGGCCATCCATCGCGTTGAGCTGGCTCTGCCGCCACAGGCTTGGGTTCACGGTGTCCGGCGCGTCACCCTCAAGGAACTCAAACAGGTTCGCGTCGTACGAGACAGCGCCACTTGCTGTCATTACCTTCCCTGTCTCTAGCGTCGCAATGAAGCCGCGCCTCGCATTCTCAAAGTCCCGGGTGTCTTCGAACGGCAGAAGTTCCTGCAGCGCATTGTTGTTCTGCCTCGTCGCGTCTGAGGCGGTGGCAATAACCTCTTCAACCGCTGACTGAGCCGAATCCGAGCCCGACTGCTGTCCAGTTTCGTCGGCACATGCGGCCAGAATGGCCGGCATCGCGAGCAAAAGCACCAAATTGGTCACTCTCATGCTACCCGCTCCAATTCTCGTGGTGTGAGCCCCCAATCCTACAGGCTCGTCAGCCCCGCGACCGAAGTTACATTCATTTACGAATAGAAAACTTGCTGAGACCCCTTCCCGGACCGGCAGCGGCAGACTACAGCCATCGAAAACATGTCGGCGCTGGATTCGTCGCAGGGCAACCACCAATGAACGCAGTATTACTCAACATTTCTTTATTCAAGGCAGGCTGGCTCGCAGCCGTATTCTCTGCCGCAGCCAGCGTGCCGGTACTCGGTACGCTCGCAATCGCCGTGGCTGTGATCACGCACCTGGCGCGTTCAGAGAGCCGCTCGGGCGAGATTCGCCTGCTTGGCCTCGCAGCCGCTATCGGTTTCGGCTGGGAGTCTCTCCTCGTCGCCACAGGACTGGTGCAGTACGGCGCCGTGTCGATCATCCCGGGCACCGCGCCCTACTGGATTGTCGCGATGTGGCTCCTGTTCGCAACGACTCTCAATGTCGGCATGCGCTGGCTCCGCAAGAGCCTGGTCGTTGCTGCCATCTTTGGTGCTATCGGCGGGCCTTTGTCGTTTCTCGCGGGCGCGAAAGCCGGTGCGGTCTCTTTCCCCAACACGACGGTCTCGCTCGCTGTAATCGGGCTCGGCTGGGCTGTCTTCCTGCCACTGCTTGTTCGCTACGCTTCGCGCGTCGATGAGCAAGCCGCTATTCCCGCCAAGGCGTAAATGCTCGGAGAATTGCCATGACCTCACCGAGCACCAAGTTCATCGCTGCAATTTCGGCATGCCTCGTCGCGTCGTTTGCTGGTGCCACGACGGAATCTCCGGCGAGAGCCTGGGAGTTCGACGTTGCCCTCGACGGCAAGCCCATCGGCTCGCACACCTTTGAGCTGCAGCATGACGGAGCGCAGCAGGTTCTGACTACCGAAGCGCGTTTCGACGTCAAATTCCTGTTCGTGACGGCGTTTCGTTATCGCCATGAGAACACCGAGGTCTGGAACGATGGCTGTCTCTCGAGCATCGATGCTTCAACGAACAGCAACGGCGACTTACTTGCGGTTAACGGTACGCTCGGCGACGGCCAGTTCGATGTCACGTCCACCCAGGGCATGTCGTCATTGCCGGCCTGTGTTCAAACATTTGCATATTGGAACCCTCGTATTCTCGAAGCGCAGCAGCTTCTGAACAGCCAGACCGGCGAATACGAGAACGTTAAAGCCGTTTACGAAGGTCCTGACCAGATCAAGGTTGCGGGCAGCACAGTTGAGGCGTTCCGCTACCGTCTTTCTGCCAGCGCGGGCGATATCGTGCTCTGGTACTCCACGGATGAGACGACCTGGCTCGGGCTGGAAGCGCCTGCCAATGGTGGCCGCAAGTTGACGTACACGGCGGTTGCTGTGCCGAAATCAGACTGGTCTCAAAGTCTCGCTCAGAATTCGATGCCTGCGACACGCAGCGCCGAGTAAGCCAGGGCAAGCGCACCCCAGTATACGAAGAAGCCCCAGTAGTACGTGAAGTACCGGAGCGGCCCGCGCGACGGGTATACGTATTCCTTCTCGGTAAACCAGAGAATGATGTTGATATAGAGGCTGCAGGCGCCCGCCGCACCAAACAATACGTAGCCCCAGGTAGTGCCAAGCAGTACGCCAACGCTGCCGGCGACAAACAGCGGACCGAAGAACAACCAATCAGCCCACGCGGCGCCCAATGCCATTTTGCGGTGGGTCGCGTCCCGCCATTCCTCACCTTCACCGATGATCAGATCGCGGGTTCGACGGCTTTCCGGATTAACCAGCATGGAGAACTGCGCGCCGATGAGGGGTATGAGCGTAATCGCCCCGAAGATCACGAGCGCCCAGGTGACAGCAGTTGGTTTCATGAGTGACTACCTCCTTGCATATGAGGCATCGCATCGAGTGTAGCCAAGCAAGCGCCAGGACCGGGATCGCGGACACTACCTAGTCCTGCGCCGTCAAATGCCGTCCGGATTGAGGTAGTATGATTGAGTAAGTTTGTTCCTGTGGCAAAGCAGCAACCCAGGGGGCCGGGTCATGAAAAAACAACAAATTCTTCCCTTCGCCGCGTCTCTCGTCGCCTTGCACTTCGGCGCATCAGCGGTCTCGCTCGCCGACGAGCACAGCCCGCTAAAAGATGCCGGATTCGAACTCCAGTTGCCGGCCGATGAAGGTGGCTGGACTGTGTTCGAGATCAGCCTGTATTCCAAGAACTACGCCAAGACCGGCAGCCAGTCGATGTTCAATGGCGGCTTCAGCCGGACTGTGCCATTCCAGGCTACCTTTACTGGCAATGCGTCCGGCGCCTTCCAGGAGTTCGAGGCTGCAGCCGGCTCACGCTGGCGGCTGACGGGCTATGGCCTGACGCCGGCAACGCTCGAAGGCACGAGCGCTTTTGGCATTCTGCAGGTGTCGTTCTTCGATGCCGACGGCAAGGACCTCGGCACGGTCGAGACAGCCGACGGCAAGACCAAGGCCAAGACCTCGGATGAGTTGAACAGGAAATCCGCTGCGGGCGAATGGATCATGCTGGACACGGGCGTCGCAACCGCACCCGAAGGTACGGCCACGATCCAGGCGTTCACACTATTCGTAGACTATTCGGGCAGCAACAGGACCCAGGGCGTCTATTTCGACGATCTGAGCCTGTGTGAGCTGAGCGAAGGCGAGGATTCCTGCGACTAGGTGTAACACTCAGGCGTTGATGATCGCCATGCCCTGTTCGTCGTAGCGGTCACCCATAACGCGATCGGCAAGCTGATCGAGTGTTGCTTGCTGATCGTCCGATAGCTGCACCTCGTAAGAACCGAGATTCGCTTTGAGGTTCTCGAGCTTGGTCGTGCCCGGAATGGTCATGATGTGCTCGCCACGCCCCAGCACCCACGCCAATGCGACTTGCGCCGCTGTGCACGAATTCGCATTTGCAACGGCTTCGATCTCATCGACGAGCGCCACGTTTGCTGCGTAAGCCTCGCCCTGGAAACGCGGCGTAAACGAACGGTAGTCCCCGTCGCCGACCGATTCGTCCTTGAAGCGCCCTGACAGCATGCCACGCCCCAGCGGCGAATAGGCCACGAGCGTCGTGCCTGTCTCGAGGCACGCCGGGATCACGTCGGCTTCGATATCCCGGCTGAAGATGGAGTATTCGGATTGCACCGCGGCAATCGGGTGTATCTTGGCCGCACGCCTGATCGTGTCGCCGCCCGCTTCCGACAATCCGATGGCCCTGACCTTGCCCTCTTCGACAAGCTCCGCCATTGCCGCAACGGTCTCCTCAATCGGCGTAGCCGGATCCACGCGATGCAGGTAATAAAGATCGATAACGTCGGTCTTGAGTCTTTGCAGCGATCCTTCGACCGCGCGCCGGCAATTGTCACGCGAACCGTCGATGCCGCTGAACTCGCCGGTGTTTGGGTCACGCAGCGGTCCGAACTTGGTCGCGATAAACACCTTGTCGCGGCGATCCTGAAACGCTTCACCGAGTAGCGACTCGTTCGTAGAACCGATGCCATACATCTCGGCGGTATCAAAATGCTCGACGCCGAGGCCGATCGCCTCGTGCAGCAGCTTGATGGCCGCAACCTGTTCTGTCGGTGGCCCATAAAACTCGGACAGTCCCATGCAGCCAAGGCCAATCGAAGGAAGTGCCTTCCCCGTGTTTCCCAGCGTTCGTGTTTTCATTGGACTCTCCCGGCCATGGTTCAGAATCGATCAAAGACTCTAGCACGGGAGTTTTTCTTACGTGTTACACGAGACAATCTACGTGGCCAGCCCCTCAGGCGACGACTGCAGGCCACGTGCTGTGACTTGATAGATCGGAGTGCCCTTGGCCACCAGTATCTCTTCGATCTCGTCGTAAAGCCTGGCGTAGCGGTAGAACGGCACGCGCGGGAACAGGTGATGAATCGTATGGTAGTTCTGGAAGCACCACAGCCACGTGAGCAACGGCCCGAAGGGCCCCTTTAACACGATGGTCGATGTATCAACGTAGCGACCCACCTGGTCGTGCGGTCGGTGAACGATGTAGGCGAACAGATAGAGCAAGCCCATTACACCGGTGAGCCAGGCGAGGCCGAACAAGAGCAGACCTTCCAGCCAGAAGCCGGATGCGAACACCGCGACCCTTGGGACGGCGGCAGCCAGGATTTCCATGAACAGTACGACCTTCTGCCTCGCCGGTGCTTGTCTCCAGCGATACCTGGAGTAGTGGCTGAACTGGCCGTAGACGATCTGTATGGCCGCCTTCACTGCGCCGACAACGGAACCTCGCATCCCGGCTACGGGATGATCCGGGTCTTTTTCGGGATTGTTCGTGTGCCGGTGATGGTCCATGTGCTCATGACGGTGGGCCGTGAGCGGAATCATCAGTATCCAGGCTGCGAGGTAACCCATCGCCCGGTTGAGCCACTTAAAAGAAGGGTCATTTCCGCTGATCGATCCGTGGATCGAGTCGTGGGCCACCGTATAACTGGCGTAGGTCAGCACAGCGGTGATGGGCACAGCCACCCACAGCGACAGCACGCCGAGAAGCGTCAGGGCGACCGTGACGACGTAGACGAAGACGACAACAATACCGAGCATCACCGTCGGCCAGGCAACAGCATTCATATGTCCTTTGGCGGCGGCTACTGCCTTTTGGTCCAGTACGTCTGACTCAGTCACTGCGGCTCACCCGTAATGTCGTTGGTCGAGCATCGACAATAGATCAGGCAGTGTTGACGGAAAGAGTGCAAATCTCGCCAATATGGTGTCATTTTTCGCCATATTAGGCTATTTTGCGCTCATGGAGACGATCAGCCCCATCTACGCACGCCTGGTGCTTCGCGAGGTCCTGCGGCGAGAAATCGACCCGGCACCCCTGTTCGCCGGCATCGCATTGACTCCTGACGAGCTTCGGCAAGGCGGCGACATCGCCATGCAGGACTTCCTGCGTATTCTTCGCACCGGCGACGAGTTACTCGGCAACGAGCCACTTGGCTTCATCCTGGGTCAACAACTTCACGTGCTCGCAATGGGTCCCGTCGGCGCCGCAATCGCGTCCGCGCCGAACCTGCGTGCCGGGCTGCAGACGCTCGAGAGCTTCGCACGGCTGCACGCCAGCTATGTGGACATTGGCGCCCAATCGACGCTCCGGGGCATGACCGTGACGATCCTCTACCAGCACGACACCGGGGATGTAGAACGCTTTCATACGCAAACCGCCATGGTTCTGTTGCAGCAGTACATCGAGATCATGACCGGTACCCAGTGCGAAGACGTTCATTTTCGCCTCGCTATTCCAGAGGCCACGAACAAGGCGGCTTACAAGGAAGCGCTGCATGGGCGGGTCACTTTCGGCGCTGACACGAATGAAATCGACATTCCCCACCATTGGCTGGACGCGCCCTCGCCTTTCTATCACCCGGAACTCTGGCGCCAGGCGCAGATGGCACTGTCACGAGACCTGAAGAACCAACTGGAAACCGCGAGCGCGTCGTTCACACAGCACATTGCAGGACTCCTGCGAACGAGTGAGCCGCCGCTGCCGGACCTGGCTGACGTCGCCTTCGATCTCAATGTGTCTCAGCGCACACTTAACCGCCGGCTGCAGACCGAGGGCACGAGTTTCCGCCAACTCAAGTCGCAAACGCTGGCACGCTGGGCGAAGCAATATCTGCGCGAGACAGAACACAGCGTCGAAGCGATATCCGAAGAACTCGGTTACACCGATACAGCAAACTTCCGGCGGGCCTTCCGAAAAACTGTTGGATGCTCCCCGATCGACTACCGGGAGCGCATCCGGTCAACTATTGACCGATCTCCGAAGACGCAACGGCAGTAGTGCTTTCGCGCCACTGCATTGCAGCAACCTGCCCTTGCCGGGCGTAGTCCGCGGCTTCACCAAGAACTCGCGCCGCTTCCTGTGGTGCATGGAAGCCCATCGAGTTTTCGGCCGCGATGAAATCGAGGCGCCACTGTGCTTTGCGCTGTAGCTCTAGCGCGGGCTGCAGCTGCTCCATCGTGGCTCCGTCCGCCTTCGCCTGTTCCACCGCATCGAGCAGATCCATCAGAGCCGCGCCGCCGCGCTGTAGCAGGTCGAAGTTGCGCTGCTGAATCGCATCGACCCGAGCAAGAATCTCGTCCTCGGAGAAGTGATGACAGGTCTGGCATGCACGATTCACATTGAGCAACGGACTGCGTACCCAGTGATCCGACACTTTGGTTGCCCCTTCACGCTGGTACGGCATATGGCAGTCGGCACAAGCGACACCGCTGCGTGCGTGGATGCCCTGACTCCAGAGCTCATACTCGGGATGCTGCGCCTTCAGGATCTCCGCACCGCTCTCGGCGTGCTTGTAATCGAAGAAACGCTCGCCGTTATCGAACGTGATGTTGTTCCAGAACGTCTCGACGTTGTCGGCGGTCAGGCCGTCGCCCCACGGGAATGTGAGCTTCATGTTTGACGCGCAATAGTATTCAACGTGGCACTGGGCACAGACGAAGCTGCGCATCTCGGTGCGATTCGCGTCGACATTAGGATCGTACGGTGTCTCCCGCCCTCCTTCGCGCCACTTCTGCACTGTTGGGAGATGCGGTACTTCCGCGTCGCCCTCAGCCAGCGCCTGGATACCGTAGACGAAACCTGGACGGGTGACTCTGAGCGACATCGTGTCGGGGTCATGACAATCCACGCAGGAGACCGGATGACCGTGACCCATATCATGCAGCTCCGCGTTCAGGTATTTGTAGGAGAACTGGTAGCTCTTCTCGAATCCGGCAAAGGCATCGCCGTCGCCCAGTTTGCGATAAAGCGGCATGATCGAAGCGTGGCAATGCAGGCAGGAACCTGTTTGCGGCTTGGTCTGCCGCTCGGTCTCTTCCTGGTCGACAAGCATATAGGCATGACCGCGGCGATCGCGGTAGTCGATCGAGAACGCGTAACCCAGGAACATGCGTTTCAACCAGGGATCACGCTCGATTTTCTGCTCCGGCAATGCCTCGCTGCCGCCGTGACCACCAAACCGGGTGCGTGTCGCTTCGGCCGTCCGCAGGTATGAGTCGTACTGCTTCGGCCAGTTGACGCCCCACTCGGCCGGGTCCGTCGTGTCCTCAGTGACTTCGACCAGCCTTACGTAAGGATTTCGAGCTTCGCTCTTTCTTTCGAAGATATTGACGAGCAGCGCCGTGATCGCTGCTGTGGCTATGGCAACCACCACAATGGCAGCGGTAACGCTCGTTGTGGTCCATCCGCGCTGATGTCTGATCATCTTCATCGATCCTTTGTTGAGACTGTGAGTTCAGGCCCGCCCATGCCTGCCGTCTCGCCGTGGCCCGCATCGGCGTGGCAATGGACGCAGCGAACGTCTTCCTCGGCGCCGTTTACACCGATGACGAGTTCGTGGACGAGGTCTGAATGACAGGCGAGGCAGTTTTCCTGCAGGATGCGGGCGTTCGGGCCCTTGATCATGATGGGCTCGTGGAAGTCTTGCAGCGTGAAGCCCTTGGAGTGATGCCAGCCGTTCTCGGCTTTGGCGAGGTACTTACGGAAGAAGTCGTGCGGGAGGTGGCAATCCACGCAGTTGGCAACAGCGTGGTGGCTGGCTTTCTGCCAGGAATCGTACTGCGGCTGCATAATGTGGCAGTTAACGCAGACTTCGGGATCGTCGCTCATGTACGAGAATCCCTCGGCATACAGGAACGTATAGCCACCGACGCCAAGAAAGACGCCTGTCAGGACGGTCAAAAAACCCGCCGCTTTTCCCCAACGACGATTTTCGCTCACAGCACTCCCCAATGCTTCCGGGCAGTATACGCCCTCTGGCGAACGCTTTAGAACTGAAAGCTATGACCTTGTAACGAATCGGCCTTAATCAGATCGCGAAAATGATCCGCCAGGCGCCGAGTTCCGCAAGGCTCGCCGACCACGTCCATCGTCATGACGTTCGCCATGAACTCAATTGGCCCATACACCTTAACGGGCGTCACCCATCGCATCAGGCCGACCATGGCGAAAACCACCCCCCTGGGAACGCAACTGATCTTGCTGGGCTGATCGAGCACGTCGAACGCCATTTCAGCAATTTCTCGATACGTAAATGTCTGCGGCCCACCGACGTCGAGGCGCTGTTTCTGGCCGTCCAATGCAGCCACGCAGGCCTCGGCGAGGTCAGCGCCGTGAATCGGGTTGATTCGATTGGTGCCCTCGCCAAACAGGTAGACCTGCCCTTTGCGAGCCATCGCCACGAACTCCTCCATGTCCGAGAAGAACCCGGTCGGGCAGATCACCGTACGATCGACGGCCGAGCGTTCGAGCTCATCGACGAACGCCTGCTTGGCCCGGACCGCGGCCACATGTTTCATCTTGTTCGCGTTCAGGACATGCACGTACACGAACCTGGAAACGCCGGAGACTTCGGCGGCCGTCAGTAGATTCCTGTTTGCCTGGTAGTCGACATCCTTGTAGGTCAACCCGTCTTTCTGGCGCGTGATACCCACGGACGAGAAGACGAAATCAATGCCATCGCAAACGCCTGTCAGAGAATCCGGGTCAGTCACTTCACCAACAAACACCTCGTCGGCGTATCGCTTGATGGGCTCCAGCCTGGCCTCGCTGCGACCGAGTGCGCGCACCCAGTAGCCGCTGGCCTTCAACGCGATGACGACAAATCGACCGAGATATCCGGTACTACCCGCAACCAGGACCTTCTTCATGCCAAACACCTCCGCTGGTGCTCAGATAGGAAGACAGGAACGGCAGACGGCCCGCCCCTGGACAGAGTCTATTCTGGATCATGGGGCCGGGCCTTCAATTCTGAGATGTACCTATTTGGCGGCTGCCAACGCCTGATCGAGATCAGCGAGGATATCGTCGATATGCTCGATGCCGATGCACAGGCGAATCATGTCGGGCGTAACGCCTGCCGATTCCAGCTCCTGCTCGGACAGCTGGCGGTGCGTCGTCGATGCCGGATGTGCCGCCAGGGACTTCACGTCGCCAATGTTCACGAGGCGCAGGAACATCTGCAACGCGTCGTAGAACTTGACGCCCGCATCGAAACCACCCTTGATGCCGAAGGTCAGCAGCGCTGACGGCTTGCCGTTCGTGTATTTCTGAGCAAGCTCGTAGTACGGCGAATCCGGCAGACCCGCAAAGTTGACCCACTCAACCTGCGGATGATCTTTGAGATGTTTCGCGACGGCGAGTGCGTTGTCGCAGTGGCGCTCCATCCGCAGCGGCAACGTGGACAGGCCCTGCAGTATCGTGAACGCATTCATCGGGCTCAGCGCGGAACCGGTGTTGCGCAAAGGCACGGTACGCGCACGGCCAATGTACGCGGCAGCGCCCAGCGCCTCGGTATAGACGACGCCGTGATACGACGCTTCCGGCTCAGTCAGCATGTGGAACTTTTCCGCGTACTTGCCCCAGGGAAACTCACCGCTGTCTACGATAACGCCGCCCAGCGCATTGCCGTGGCCCGCCATGTACTTGGTCAGCGAATTAACAACAACGTCAGCACCCCACTCAATAGGCTTGGTAAGCGCCGGGGTCGCGACCGTGTTGTCGACAATCAGCGGCACGCCGTGCTCGTGCGCCATATTCGCCAACGCTTCGAGATCCACAACATTGCCCGCCGGGTTTCCGATCGTCTCGCAGAACACCGCAGTGGTCTTGTCATCGATAAGACCTTGCATTGCCTCAACCGAATCGTCCGCGGCAAAGCGCACGTCGATGCCCTGCCTCGGCAGCATGTGCTTGAACAGCGTGTACGTACCGCCATAAAGCAGCGGCACCGTCACGATGTTGTTGCCCTGCTCCGCGATATTCAGGATCGAGTAGTTGATGGCCGCGCTACCAGCACTCAGGCAGAGTCCGGCAATGCCGCCTTCCAGTTCCGCCGAGCGTTTTTCCAGCACGTCGACGGTTGGGTTCATGATGCGCGAGTAGATGTTGCCCTCTACTTCGAGGTTGAAGAGCGCAGCACCGTGCGCGGCGTCATCAAACTCGTAAGCGACCGTCTGGTAGATCGGCGGCACCACAGCTTTCGAGGTTGGATCCGACTTGAAGCCGGCGTGTATGGCAAGCGTTTCGTCTTTCACAATATTTCCTTCGCGAGAGGGATACGGGACTGACTCGCGAATATAGCGAGTTCACCGTGCATTGCTAGTGATGATCACGCCTGAAACTAGTTGGGTGACGAATGTTACTGGAACTGGGCCTCAACATAGCCGATTGGAATCAGCCCCGGCAGCGATTCGAGATGACCTACTCTCAGACCATTGTCCTGAAGAGCCTGTCCCAACGACTGCAATGTGAAGCGACGTTTTACCGGGAAGCTGGTGACTGCAAGAAGTCGGGACAGCAACCACGACGTCCTGGTCTCGTCATGGCAGAAGGTCGGGGCCACCAGCATTCCCCCGGGTTTGGTCACCTGGCGTAACGCCGCAAGTGCTGCGGAAAGGTCCGGTACCAGGTGCAGGACATTTGCGGCAACCACAGCGTCGAATGTATCGGCCTGGTATGGCAGCGAATAGATATCGGCATGCGCACAGTTGACGTTGTCGAGTCCCTCTCCTCGAACCCGCTCTCGAAGTTCTTCGATCATGGCAGACGCGTAATCCGTAGCTTCGACAGATTCACATGTCTGCGCGATAGCCGTGGTTACGATTCCCGTACCAGCCGCGACCTCAAGGACATTGTCTTTGCCGCGAACAGCCTCCGCAGCCAACTCCAGCAGACGAGGTATTGGCCGCCCAAGCACCCAGCGCATCGAAGCGTCGTAGTTCCGCGCGTGTCGCTCCCAGTAGTCTTGGTCGTTCAAAGAGCTAGCCTCACCCTGCCCGTGCCTTGTGCAGCGCTTTCAGCCGATTGTTCCTGGATACTGGCTTCATCAAGCGTATGTCGTCGGGGCGGAGCCCATTGCCATGCACTGTGGCTTCGTTTGCGTATCCCGACATGAAGACTGCACGAATCTCTGACCGCGACTCTCGCAAACGCCTGGCAAGCTCCGGACCCTGAACCTCGCCAGGCATGATGATATCCGTCAGCAAAATATCGATACGGTCCGTTTCGCCAGACATATTCAGCGCCTCGTCACCCGATCTGGCCTCGTACACGGTGTAACCGACATCGCGCAGAATCTCGCAAATTACGCGCCTCACCTCATCCTCGTCCTCTGCGACGAGGACGCTCACGCCGGTGACATCGATATTGTCGAGCGCGTTCTCGCTGTACTGAGCCGACCGGGCCGACTTGGATTTGGCGGGGAAGTAGAGCTTGAAGGTTGTCCCCTCAGCCACCTCCGAGTAGACCCGCACCATGCCGCCGCTCTGCTTGAGGAACCCCTGGACCATAGAGAGACCCTGCCCCGAACCGATCTCTTTGGTCGAGATGAGCATCGTCAGGAAACGTGCGACTTCGAGCAGCAGACTTGCGGTCATCTATTTATCCGAATTGCAAAGGCTGTAGCCGCAGCAAGGCTCATGACGTAGACAGCCTACTCGCCTCAGCGGGAAGCCCGCAAGCTTATGGACTATATCTAAACTCTCTTGTTGGCACGCTTGTTGCTCAACGCTATTAGGAGGTATGAAAACATGAATTTTGAATTGCCGGAGAATCTCGACGACACGATTCGACTGCTGCGGCCGCCACCCCGGGTTTTCACCGAGGCACGCGGCCAGACCGTGTGGATGGGCGATGTCGAGGCGTTGGAGCTGGAACTGGAAGGCGACAAAGTCGCGAACGACCCTTACAACAGCGCCAACGATACGTTGCGCTGAACGACGGATTTTCGACGGCTGTCGGGAAGTCGTCGCGTTGCAGCGAACTACTCGAGCGTCAGCTTAGCCCCTGATTCGACGAACGAGCGGAATCCCCTCTCATCGGTGACAGCCTGCGTGATACGCCGCACAGCCTCCTCAAGATCGGCAGCCCCTGTGGCCACCGAAATCCGTATGAAGTGCTGCCCTTCGCTATCGATAGTGCCGAACGAGCGGCGATCCATCGTTGCGACTTTGTAGTTGTGCAGAAGGAACAGCTGGAACAATGTCGCCGGACTGGAGTTACGTCGAATGTCTTCGGGTAGCTTGTCGAACGCGTCCATGGCGCCGAGGTTCCTGATCGCACCCTCGATGTTCGGGAAAACGTAAAACGCGCCGATCGGTTTCTGGCAATAAATACCGTCAATCTTGTTGAGCCCGTCAACGACCAGATCGCGTCGCCGCTGGAACGCATCGCACATTTCCTTGATCGCCGGCTCGCTGAGAGGCGACTCCAATGCGGTGACTGTGCCGATCTGGTTGTAGGGCGGAATACTGGCGACATAGTTGATGTTCAGATTGCGGTGAACTTTCGCCTCCTCGACCGTCGGATAAACAGCCCAACCTACGCGACCACCGGTCCATGAATAGGTCTTGGATACTGCAGATGCGATGATCGTGCGGCTCTCCATGCCAGGTACTGATGCGATCGAGTGGTTCTTCTCGCCATCAAATGCAATCGCTTCATACGCCTCGTCCGAATACACACGCACGTTGGGTGGCGTGTGTTCAAGAATCGACTCCGCCAGCGCCCTGATCTGCTCTCGGCTGGCGACACCGCCGGTCGGGTTCGATGGAAAGTTCAGGTAGATGAGCTTCGTGCGGTCCGTCAGCAGCGGTTCCAGCTCCTCGCTCGTCAGCGAGAATCCGTGGTCTTCGCGTAAGTGGATCGGCACCGGCTTCGCGCCCACATAAGGTATGTAGGACTCGTATAGCGGATAGCCCGGCGTTGGGTAGATAATTTCGTCGCCTTGTTCGCAGTAAGACTGCTGGGCAAAACCGATCGAAGGCCGCGCACCCGGATAAACAACGACGCGCTCGGGGTCGATTTCTTCGAGACCACGGTCGGCCGCAATCTTTTTCGCCAGCGCAGCACGCAGCTCGGGCAGACCCTGCGGATCGCAGTAGGTTGTCTGGCCCTCCTTGATTGCCTGGATGACTGAACCAGCAATGTGTTTCGGTAGTGGGAAGTCCGGCTGGCCGAGGTTTGCACGGATGACGCGTTCACCTTCCGCCTCGACCTCGAGAATCCTCGAACCGAATCCGAACGCCGCCTCGGTGCCCATGAGTTCGACGCGCCTGGCAAATACAGGTTTGGGTTCAGGGACTACGGCTTCAACGGCTCTCATGACGTGACACCTTTCTAAAGTACTTCCGGGTTAACGGGATTGGGTGGCCGCTGTCCCGTGAGGACAGCGGCGGCATTCTCGGCGGCCATCGTGCACATGCGTGTGCGCGTCTTGATCGAGGCGCTGCCAATGTGGGGTACGAGAACGATGTTCTCCAGGGCGAGCAACCGTGGCTCGACGATTGGCTCTTCTTCGAAGACATCCAGACCCGCGCTTGCGATCTGCCCCTGCTCAAGGGCGTCGGCCAGCGCTTTTTCGTCCACGACCGGACCGCGGGATGTGTTGACGAGCACGGCGTTTGGCTTCATCAACGCGAACTCGTCCTTGCCCACCGCGTGCCGCGTCGCAT
The DNA here is from genome assembly GCA_030065985.1 of Woeseiaceae bacterium. Taxonomy (GTDB): domain Bacteria; phylum Pseudomonadota; class Gammaproteobacteria; order Steroidobacterales; family Woeseiaceae; genus UBA1847. Next base: position 30,984 of record JASJCM010000022.1, read on the forward strand.
CGTTCAATGGCACATGGATCGACAGGAAGTCGGATTCACGGAAGAGCGTGTCACGATCGACGTTCTCGACACCCCACTCCGCCTCCTGCTCGGGCGTCGCGCGCATCGCGTCGTGGTAGATAACGCGCATATCGAAGCCGCCGGCGCGTCGGGCCATGCCCTGGCCGATGCGGCCCAGCCCGAAGATGCCCAGCGTGTGACCGTGAATATCGTGACCCGTCATCATGTCAATCTCCCACTGCTCCCAACGTCCCGCGCGCAGGAACCGATCTGCCTCGGAGATTCGGCGGGCTGCAGAGACCATCAATGTGAATGCGAGATCTGCCGTCGTATCGGTCAGTACGCCCGGCGTGTTGGTGACGACGATGCCGCGCTCGTTCGCAGCAGGAATGTCGATGTTGTCGAAACCCACCGCGACGTTGGAAATCACCTTGAGATCGCTGCCGCTGTCCATGAAAGCGGCGTCAATCTTGTCGGTTAGCTGGCAGACGACCGCCTCTTTGCCGACGACGGCAGCCTGCAGGTCCTCCGCAGAGAGCCCAGTCGATGAGTCGTGGTAATGGATCTCGGCAACCGGCTGGAGTATGTCGATTGCCTCGGGGAAAACGTGCCTGGAGACGAGGATACCGGGTTTCATGGAGGCGCCATTCCGTGAATCTGGGCCAACGGTACCCGTCTCCCGGCACCCCGAGAATCGGGATAACTACCGATTCTCGTTGCGCTTTTGAAGCAATCAGGGACTAGCCGCGCCCCGTACGGCATCCTCGACATTGTCCTCGACCTCATTGGCGATAATCGCACCCAGAACGAGAATCGCACCAATTGTAAGGACCATGTTTCTCTTGCCTCGCTTTTCTTTCTCTTCAATCTGCGGATGGTCTTCGTCGGCAGAACCGTCGACTAGTAAAAACTCATCCTCATGCAGACTATCGGGTTGGACGGCGGCGCAGCCGGTCAGCACGCCCAAGATCACGGTGGTCGCCATGAACCTCGTCAAGCGGCCAGTCACAGCGAGCCTCCTTTCTTAGCCACAATAAATGCGACCCGGCCTTTGCCATGCTGCCATTGGTGATCAATCTCAAATCCTGCGTCGGTCAGGCTTGTCTCCAGCTCCTGCACCTTGAACACCCTGAGCAGCGGCATCAGGCCGAGGAACTTGCCGATGGGAGCGAGTAACTTGAAGAACTTCATTGTGTCACCGAGGCACACGGTACTGCTGACGAAAACACCGCCCGGTTTCAGCATCTTGTAGATCTTCGCTATGGCATCATCCCGGTCGTCCAGCAAGTGAAGAACACTTAGCGCGAGCACTGCATCAAGCGACTGATCGGCAATATCGAGATCATCCATCGACGCGACATCAAACGTGATGTTGTCTATGTTCTCCGCCGCCGCCTTACCCTTGGCGATCTCGATCATCTTCGGTGAGACGTCCGTCCCGAGAATATGCTTGACGTAGGGTGCATGCACCAGCGCCGTCGATCCGGTGCCACAACCGATTTCGAGTACTTCCATCTCTGGCTCAAAGTAATCACGGGTTACTGCCAGCTTCCTTTGATAGGCCGCCTCATCAGCGACCGGCTTCTTCGAGTAGCGTTCCGCGACCTTGTCCCAGAATGCAGATGTCTCAGTCATTGTCAGTCTCCTTGCGAGCTGCCGAATCGGCGCCGCAGCAAAATCAGTATTCCCAGCGAGCCTTTCACCCAGTCAAGGATGGCCGCTGAGGCGAATGTGTCGGTCATGTTCATTTGCGACCATGCGGCATCGACAGGTATGAGCATGAGTACAGCGCCGACGCTGCCGGCCATCATATCCGTCGCTGTCCAGGGTACTCGCAAAAGCTCCATGAACGCGCGCCACCCTCGCCAGAGGTGGCGCCCAACAACAGGGTGTTCAGTCATCGTAATTCCCAGGTTTTGCCGGACCACGTCCGACGAGGAACGGCATCATATCCATGCGAAAACTAAGATAGAATGCTCAATTTCGCATCACTGATAAACGTATTTGCATGGATTGGCGATCTGTAGATTTTGACTGGAATCGAGCCAGGGCGTTTCTCGTCACTGCCGAAGAAGGCTCCCTGTCAGCCGCGGCGCGCGCCCTTGGCATGACACAGCCAACACTTGGGCGCCAGGTAAGCGCGCTCGAAACAGAATTGGGCGTGGCACTGTTCGAGCGCGGCGGGCGTGGACTGGAACTCACGCCAAGCGGACTGGAGCTTCTCGAGCATGTGCGCGCGATGGGGGACGCGGCGAGCCGCTTTTCGCTGACCGCTTCCGGTAAATCGACGTCCATCGAGGGCAGCATCTGCATCACCGCTACCGAGGTTGGAGCGGCATTTGTGCTGCCGCCGATTCTGCACAAACTCCGTCAACTCGAACCGGGAATCGAAGTCGAGTTGATTGCATCGAACAGCACGAGCGACCTGAAACGCCGAGAGGCGGATATCGCAGTGCGCGCGTTTCGACCTACGCAACCGGATCTGGTTGCAAGAAAGGTACGTGGCGCCAACTTTCATCTATACGCCGCTTCGGACTATCTCCGAAGTATCGGTAACCCGACATTGCCCGAGGAGTTTGGCGACGCTCACTTTATCGGCATCGATAGGACTACCCTCCTCGTCGATGCGCTCGGCGAACGTGGATTCCCGCTGACTCTACGCAACTTCCCGATCATCACAGCGCAATTCCTTGTCCTTTGGGAGCTCGTCAAACATGGGCTGGGTATTGGTTTTATGTTGGAAGATGTCGGTGATGCCGAACCTCTGGTTCAGCGGGTCTTGCCAGACCTTGACCCGTTTCCGATCGAAATCTGGCTCGTCGCACATCGAGAACTGAAGACCAGTCGACGCGTAAGGACGGTGTTTGATTTCCTGGCTTCGGAACTCTCCTAAGGTTTCGCAGGAAACCGTCAACTTCGGCAGAAAAAGGGCGTAACATACCGACGTTACGGCCAGCGTAGCTGGTCGTGACATGTCTTTCCTCAACGGTGCACCACCCGGAATCGGTGCGGGATATGTCATGGTCCCTAAAAACACGCGGCTCATTCTCAATGAGCGGTTTCTCTCCTTCCCCTATGGGCAACACACTCCTTCCTCCGTCCTCGATGCGGCTTTTGAACTGGGCAAGAGGTCGGCGCTGTCCGGTGTCGACGATAACCCGTTCCTGACCCCGCGGGCACGGTCGGCAAGATATTCGTGGCACCTGCCCACGCGCGAGTCTGCCCAGCACCATGGGGCTGAGGCGGTAGCGTGGCTTCGAGGGCACTACCTCGCCAGCAAGACGGTGGCACTGCAAAAGGCTGCATGATCTACTTCGGTTGGTGTGGTTCTGCCAACCAGCCGGAGTAAGAGACTCATGCCCGTTGAAGCGATTCGTGGCGTCATAGCGCCGCTGCTGACCCCGTTCAATGATGATCTGTCGATCGCATACGACCTCTATGTGGCGCATGCGAAATGGTTACTTGAGCAAGGCTGTGCAGGGATTGCCCCTTTCGGGACGACCGGCGAGGCACTCTCGGTCGGCATCGATGAGCGCATTGCAGCCATTCGGAGCCTGGTGGACGCCGGCATCGATCCCTCGCTGATGATTCCCGGCACCGGCTTGTCCAATGTCACCGATACTGCGCGTCTGTCTCGCGCCTGTCTCGATATCGGTTGCGCCGGGGTAATGGTACTCCCGCCCTTCTATTACAAGGCTGTCACCGAAGACGGCCTGTACCGCTATTTCGTGGAGTTTCTCGAAACTCTCGGCACTGACGCGCGGATCTACCTCTATCACATACCTCAGATAGCCATCGTCGGCGTTCCGCCAACCCTCGCTGCAAGATTGCACGCGGCGTTCCCGGAAAACTTTGTCGGCATCAAAGACAGCTCTGGCGACTGGGAGAATACAAAGGCACTGTTCGACATCGACGGGCTTATCGTCTACCCCGGCTCGGAGATTCCGTTGCTCGACGCGCTGGAACTCGGCGGCCCGGGCTGCATCAGCGCCACAGCCAATCTCAATTCAAAAGCTATCGCGAAAGTCGTGAAACTCGTTGGCGACGGCGAGGACGAAGCCGCTCGCGAATTGCATGAAGGGATCAAGCGTTTTCGGCAAATCGTGGACGGATACGGGCCGATACCCGCGCAGAAGCGCTTGTTGGCGCTTTCAAGCGGCGACTCGCGCTGGGCGAATGTCCGGCCACCGTTGCTCGAACTGTCAGAAGAGAAAGGCAAGGAACTCAGCGACGCCTTGACTCGCATCGAGGCCGTGAACCAATGAAACACATAATTCTGATTGCCTTGTTCCTTGGCGGCATTGGCACAGCAAACGCAGCGGAGTTTGAGCTTGCCGATGGCAGCATCATTTTCGGGTCCATTCTCCGTCTCGAAAACGGCGAGGACCTGGTTGTCGATACAGCGCATATGGACAACGTGGTCATCGAATGGGATTCGATTACGCGGATACGAAACACCGAGATTGTCGACGTAGAGTTGTTCGACGGTAGTCGCCTGGAGGGCAAGCTGCAACGAAACGGTGCCGACGTCGTGCTCGAGGGTGAGTCCACAGTTCGTCTGGCGGCCGGCGACATCTTCGAGATCGACGAGTATGCCGAGACATTCTGGGATGGCTTTAGCGCCGATACCGACCTCGGCATGAATATCGTGCGCGGCAACAACCAGGTGACGCAGCTCAGTATCGGCGCTGGCTTGGGCTATGACGGGCAGCGCTTCGAGACCTCGTTCCGCGCCAGTACAATTGTTAACGAACAGGTGGAATCAACGGATACTCGCCGGTCAACGGCGACGGGGTCATACACACACAAGATCAAGGGCGGCTGGCGGGCGATCGGCAGCCTGCAGTTCGAAGCCGACGAACAGCAGGATCTCGACGGTCGAACCTTGCTGGCCGGAGGTTTCGGCAAACCCGTAATCAATCAGCGAAGGCATCGGCTCATATTGTTTAGCGGTCTGGCGGTAAACCAGGAGCGCTTCTCGGGCCTCCCGCAGAACAAATCGCTTGAGGGCCTCGTCGGCAGCATTTACAGAATGCGCTCATTCGCCGATATTGATGCCTCGCTAACGGTCTTCCCCAATCTCGAGGATGAAGAACGTGTCCGCGTTGAGTTCGACGCATCGATGAGTTTTGACCTCTACGACGATCTGGACTTCAAGATCACGGTCTACGACCGCTTCGACAGCCAGCCACCCGCCGACAACGAGAAGAACGACTCGGGCATAACGCTCGGGCTCAGCTGGAGCTACTAACTGTGTTCAAGAGAGTCATCATGTCCCCTACTCGTAACGCCCTGCCCGCATTGGCGCTGGTCATAACAACACTTGCAGCGAGCTCGTGTTCGGCGGAGCAATCTGCCAATGCGCAGCCGGAAGACCAGAAGCCTGCGCCCCTTAGCGCCGCAGCTTCCGACCCGAATACGCTCGGCTGGATGGAGGGTTTTCCACCGCCACCCGAAAAACTGGTCATGCAGCCTGATTCCAACTACTTCAGCTTTCCGAAACTTCGCTGGACGGTCTGCCATCTCCGTGAGCTTCTGCCAACGGAGCAAGTCAGTCGCGGTCTCGGCGCACCGGCCCCACTCGAATATGCGATCGACGACGGCATTGACACAGTGACCTTTACGCCGATGGGCAGCGACACACCGATGACCTGGGAGGAGTCACTCTCCGTTAACTACACCGACGGGATGCTAATCATTCACGAGGGCAAGATCGTTTACGAACGTTACTCGGGCTGTCTCAACGAAGCCGGCAAGCACGGGGCCATGTCGATGACCAAGTCTATGACCGGATTGCTGGCTGAAATCCTCGTCGCCGAAGGTACGCTGGATGACTCAGCGCTCGTCACCACCATCATTCCAGAACTTAAAGAGAGCGCCTTCGGCAGCGCGACCGTGCGTCAGGTCATGGATATGACCACCGCACTCGACTACAGCGAGGACTATTCCGACCCAAATGCCGGCATCTGGATCTATTCGGCCGCAGCGAGCCCGTTGCCGAAGCCCAAAGACTATGCAGGGCCAAATGGCTACTTTGAATATCTGCAGACCGTACAACAAGCCGGCCCGCACGACGAAGCATTCGCTTATATGACCATCAATACCGACGCACTTGGGTGGATTATCTCTCGCGTGTCAGGCACGGAAGTAACCGAGCTCCTGTCAGAACGAATCTGGAGCCGCATCGGCGCCGAGCAGGACGGGTACATGACTGTCGATGCCAAGGGCATCCCATTTGCCGGCGGTGGACTGAGTGCCGGGCTGCGCGACCTTGGGCGCATCGGTCTTCTCATGCTCAACGGCGGCGTAATCAACGAGGAGCGGCTGTTTCCGGCGAGTGTAGTAGAACGCATTCGCGCTGGCGGCGACAAGGAGAAATTCGAAAAAGCTGGATATAAGACGCTGGAAGGTGGCAGCTACACGGGTATGTGGTGGGTATTCCATAATGACCACGGCGCATTTGCTGCGCGAGGCGTCTACGGACAGACCATCTACATCGACCCCAAGGCCGACATGGTGCTTGTTCGCTTTGCCTCGTTCCCCGAAGCCAAGAATGCCTATATCGATCCTACCTCGCTACCGGCCTATCAGGCCGTTGCGGAGTACCTGATAGGCACTCGCTAGATGCGCGGGCGACGCTAAAACTGCTCCTCAAAAAAGAACAGCACCAGTCCATTCGGCTCGATGACAGAAAAGCTCCGATGCCCCCATGTCTGGTCGGTTATATCTTGCTTGAAGGTCACGCCAACAGACTTCAGTCTGGCGAATAACGCATCAATATCCCACACCTGTATGCCCATGAAAGCACCCTGTGGGCTCCTGTAGTCGAGCCCCGCGCTCTTGTGCTCATCATCACCTGGCACCAGGAGTATCTCTATGAACCCCGCGCCGGCTTCAAATAGGGCGCCCTTGTCATGTTCATCCCTGTCCCAAGCATGAGCTAGTTCAAACTGCAAAGTCTTTTCGTAGAACTTGCGCGTCTCGGCGAATTTCTCGGTGAAGTAGGCAAAACGGAAAGCGCCCTTTTTCTCCATCAGCCGTTCCCTTCTTCGGAAGATGGAGCAGTCGGCCAGCTCAATTTCATAACCACGAACAGCAGTATCGTCGCGATCGCCGTGACAATACTGACCGGAATATTGCCATCCACGATCAATATCACCAGCGAGATTAGAAACGTCAGCGCTACCACCGCCGATCCTGCGAACCGGGTCTTCTTCCAGGGCAGCAGGATACCGCCGCCTAATTGGACTATGCCGAAAGCCCTGAGCATTGGATCGGAAAAGCCGTACCTGCCGAAGAATTCGACATCATTTGGTGCCAATGTAATTTTCGCAGCGCCAGCCGCCACGGCCAAGGCTGTCAGAACTGCGAGCAAAATGTAGAAGGCAATTTTCATGTCAGTTCACCTGCCGATGATTCTGCGACGATTGCGAAAACGCGATGGAGTGTAGCGAGAACACTCAATGAACACGGGCTGGAAAGCAAGTCCGTTGTGTCTACGCCGGCCCGGATGCTCCGCTTCCTCTCCGCCGACATACCGGGACAGTTTGTCAGCAAAGGGCCTCAACTCGGGGCCCTTTCCTTGTCCGGCTGCGCTGGCGCCCTCGAACACCTAAAATAGCGGCGACACAAGGAGACAAGATCATGTCCGAGCGCCAGATCGACCGTTCCAAACCCGTCCTCGTCACCGGAGCCACCGGCTATGTCGCCGGCTGGGTCGTCAAGCGCTTGCTAGAGGAAGGCCTGACGGTGCATGGCACCGTGCGCAACGCGGATCAGACCGAGCGTTTCCAGTATCTGCACAATCTGGCAGAAGGCACCGAAGGAAGCCTGAAACTGTTCTCGGCAAACCTGACAGAAGCGGGCTCATTTGCGCAAGCAATGGCCGGCTGCGGCACCGTGCTTCACGTTGCCTCGCCTTTCCAGCTTGGTGTCGAAGATCCGCAGCGCGACCTCATTGAACCCGCCGTGGAAGGTACCCGCAACGTCCTCGAAGAGGTCAACCGCACCCCATCTGTGCATCGCGTTGTCCTGACCAGCAGCTGCGCCGCCATTTACGGCGACAACATTGATCTGGAATCGACGCCCGACGGTGCCTTCACCGAAGAGGTCTGGAACACGAGTTCCTCACTGACGCATCAGCCCTACTCCTACTCGAAGACCCTGGCCGAGAAGAAGGCCTGGGAGATCCACGATGCCCAGGATCGCTGGCAGCTGGTCGTCATGAATCCGCCCGCCATCTTCGGCCCCGGCGTCCGAATGCACGAGGGTGCAGAGAGTTTCAACATCATGACGCAGGTCGGCGATGGCACAGTGGCGATGGGTGCGCCCCGAGCCGGCCTCGGGATCGTCGACGTTCGCGATGTCGCCGAGGCCCACTTGAAGGGCGCTTTTCTGCCGGATGCGGAAGGACGCCACGTCATCTCGGGTCACGACAGCGACCTCCTGGAGATGGGCCAGATCATCGCGAAGAAGTACCCGGACTACCCGCTGCCGAAACGGGCCATTCCGAAGTTCATGATCTGGCTGCTCGCCCCATTTATCGACAAGGCCTACACGCGCAAGATGGTGAGCCGAAACGTCAACCTCCCGTGGCGAGGCGACAATACCAAGAGTCGCGAGAAGCTGGGCATGACCTACCGCCCGCTGGAGACGACGCTGCACGACCACTTCCAGCAGCTCATCGACGAGGGCGTGATCGGTGCGAAATCCGATTACGGAAAGCCCGTACAGTAGTAAAACCCGAAGCCGCATACTCTCGCACTTGGGGCAGTACGGACTGTATGCCGTTGATCGCCCTGGAGCTTTGGATGACAAAATCAGTCCCGCATGTCGTGCGAGAACCTATAGATCTGCCCCAGGCGCAGGTCCCCCTGGGTCGTGTCCACGTGATCGTGGAACGCTGCAAGCAGTGCAATTTCTGCATCAAGTACTGCCCCACCGAGGTCCTGGAGTATTCCGAAGACATCAACGCCAAGGGCTACCACTACCCGATCGTGGCGGACGGCAAGGAGTTCGCCTGCGTCAACTGTCGCTTCTGCGACCTGATCTGTCCGGAACTCGCGATCTATACAACGGATATCTCGGACGCTGATGACACCGCGGAGGCATCAGATGGCGGCTAGCCCGGCAAAAAACACGTCGGCCCCGGAGGCCGGAACGCGCGTACTGACGGGCGACCATTTCATGCTCGGTGATCATGCCTGCGCCGAAGGCGCAATCGCGGCCGGGCTCGACTTTTTTGGAGGTTATCCGATCACGCCGTCGACGGAGATCGCGGAGCGCGTCGCTCGGCGGCTACCGGCACTGGGCGGCAAATTCGTACAGATGGAAGACGAGCTTGGCAGCATCGCCGCCATTATCGGCGCATCGGCCGCTGGGGCACGCAGTTTTACGGCAACCTCCGGCCCTGGTTTCAGCCTGATGATGGAAAACATCGGGCTCGCGGCCATGATGGAGCTCCCGTGTGTCATCGCCGATGTGCAGCGCGCTTCACCGTCGACAGGATTACCAACGATGGTCGGTCAATCGGACATCTTGCAGGCCCGCTGGGGTTCGCACGGCGACTACGGCATCATCGCCTACTGCCCGGCGTCACCGCAGGAATGTTTCGATCTGACGGTTCGCGCGTTTAATGACGCGGACCGCTACCGTGTTCCGGTGTTCATACTGATGGACGAAATCGTCGGCCACATGACCGAGCGCGTCCGAATCCCGGAACCTGAAGACCTCCATCTCATTGGGCGTAAGGGACCGCGGCATGCACCGGATGCCGAACCGTTCCTGAGCTTTGCGCCCGATGAGGACATGATTCCGCCGATTGCGCACGCGGGTGAGGGCTACCGTGTCCATATGACAGGGCTCACGCACGACGAGCGCGGTTATCCGGCCATGACAGCCGAAGTGCATAACAGCCTCGTCAATCGACTTGTCGACAAGATCCGCCTCAATGCGGATGACATCGCCATGTACGAAGAGGTCGACACGGAGGATGCCGACACGATCGTCGTCGCATTCGGCTGCACGGCACGATCCGCTCGACACGCGGTCGCGCAAGCTCGAGACGAAGGTCTGAAGTGCGGCCTCCTCAGGCCGATAACCGTATGGCCATTCCCGGAGACACGCATCCGGGAGATTATTGAGGTAGGCAATGTGAAGCGATTCATCGTTCCCGAAGTCAACCTGGGTCAGCTACGACGTGAGATCGAAAGATTAACGCATCTTCCTGTCAAGCGACTGAACCATGCCGGAGGTGCTATGCCTTCGCCGGACGAAATTCTGGAGCTGATCAGAACATGAGCGCAACAGAACAGACCATCCAGCCTGCGGCGAACATCCACCCGATTGACAGACTGCTGCGCGCCGACCGCCTGCCTCACATCCTGTGCGCAGGATGCGGCATCGGCACGGTCATTCACGGGTATGCAAATTCGATCGCCGCGTCAGGCATCGATGAGAACAACCACGTGTGCGTTTCCGGCATCGGATGCAGCGGACGAGCAGCAGGCTACGTCAACGTGGATTCTTATCACACGACCCACGGTCGCGCGTTGCCGTTCGCACTGGGTATTGCCGTTCACAAGCCGGAATTGAACGTAACGGTCATCAGCGGCGACGGCGATCTTACTGCCATCGGCGGCAATCATTTCATTCATGCCGCTCGCCGCAACGTGAATCTCAACGTCATCTGCATCAACAACTTCAACTACGGCATGACCGGCGGCCAGGTCGGACCGACGACGCCGATCGGCGCGAAGGGAACGACGGCTCCGTTTGGTGCCGTAGAACGACCGTTCAACCTCCCGTACCTCGCGAAAGCCACCGGCGCAATTTTCGTCGCGCGCTGGACGATCCTGCACGTGCGTGAATTCCACGAAGCGCTGGTGCGGTCGATGCAAAAGCCTGGTTTCTGCTTCATCGAAATACTGGCGCCCTGCCCGACCAGTTTCGGCAAGTCCAACAAGATCGGCGACGGTCTGCATGAAGTCGAGATCTACCGCGAGCGCTGCCAGGTCCAGAACGGTGCGCCCCATCTCAATGACTTCGACATTGACTTGCTCGACGAGAGCAAGCCGATCGTCGTGGGCAACTTCGTCGACGTCGAACGCGACGCATTCATGGAGTAGTCGACGGATGAATAGCGCAGCTACCAATTACCAGGTTCGCTTCGGGGGCGTCGGCGGCCAGGGCATCGTTCTTGTCGCCCGTTTGCTCGGCATTGCCGCCTCATTGTTCGACGGCAAGGAAGCTGTTTGCACGCAATCCTATGGCCCGGAAGCGCGTGGTGGCGCGGCCAAGGCGGACGTCGTCATCTCGGACGACGCAGTCGACTATCCGTTCGTGACCGAGGCTGACGCGCTGGCGGTTCTGTTCCAGGACGCCTACACGAAGTTTCGGCCGCAGATGCGACCCGGCGGAACGTTGATTGTGGACGCGGACCTGGTGCGGCTCTCAGACGAAGAAACCAACGCGATAGTCATTCCCGCGATCAAGATTGCCGAGGGGCTGGGCAGCAAGATCGTCGCCAACATCGTAATGCTTGGATGCCTGGTCGGCAGCACCGGTATCGTCAGCCGAGAGTCGGTAGAAGAAGCAATCCGTTCCACCGTCAAGGAGCATGTACTGGACCTCGACCTGAAAGCACTCGATGCGGGCATCAAATTCGCACAAGGTGAAGCAGCAGCATGACTGACTCGATTCTCATCGTCGGGGGCGGTGTAGCCGGTCTCAACGCCGCCATGGAATGCGCGGACGCCGGGGCTCGCGTTCACCTGGTCGAACGAGGCCCCATCGTCGGTGGCAAGCTGGCGGCAACGATGACCAAGGCTCCCGCTATCGGCGATCGCTCCGAGGGCGAAGCGATTCCCTTGCTCGAGGCACTCGAGAAGAACGAGAAGATCGAGATCCTGACGCTGTCGAGCCTCGAGAGCATTGAGGGCGGACCCGGGAACTTCGACGTCGTCATACGCCAGCGCGGACGCTTCGTTACCGACGCCTGCACGCGCTGCAAGCTGTGCCACAAGGTCTGCCCCGTCGTGGAGGCGAACGACTACGACGCCGGCCTGACGTTCCGGAAAGCGATCTATACGCCGCTGCCTGAAACGCTACCGCAAGAGTACGTCATCGACATCGATAACTGCCTAAACTCGCCGCCGAACTACCTGCCCTGTCAGAAGTGCGTCGAGATCTGTGAAGACGATGCCATTCACTTCGACCTGCCCGTCGAAACTGTGCACGAGCGCCACGTTGGCGCGGTGATACTCGCACCAGGCTTCCAGATCGAGGACGGCGCCGCCCTCGCGGACCTCGGATACGGTAGCCATGCCGATATCGTCACATCTGCCGAACTGCAGCGGCTAATGGAATCGCCCGGCCCTACCGGCGGTTACGCATCGAAACTGTCGGAAGAGGAGTATCCGGAGAGCATTCTGTTCGTCATGGACAATCCCTCGCAGTTTGCGCTCTACATTGCCGCCAGCCAGGTGCATCAGCTCCTGGAGCAGGATGTTGAGAAGATCGCCGTCATCGTGCTTTCGCAGCTGAAAGAGAATGACTACGCCGAGGCACAGCAGATCGCTGAGAAATTTGGCGTAGAGGTTTGCCCGGCCACAATGTTCGAAGTCGACGCTGAAGCAGAAGAACCCCTCGGCGTCGCTTATCAGAATCTGACGACGCAGCGCTATGTTCGGGACCGCTACGACATGGTTGTTCTCTGCTCCGATGTGGGGCCCTCGGACGGACTCCCGGAATTGGCCGAGTTGGCGGAGGTGGAACTGGCCGGGAGCGGCTATGTATCCGTGGCGGACGCGGACGGCTCCGGTGTCACGACGACACGCCCCGGTATTCTCGTAGCGGGTTGCGGCAGCGGGCCAAAGAACATCAAGGCCAGTCTCGAAACCGCCCGGGCAGCGGCCGGCGATGCCTTGGCCAATCTCGACCAAAGGCTGTTACGCGAGGGCTATGTGCCTCAAGGCGAGGCCGAAGCGGATGCCGAGGCGCCGCAAACGGACGAGGAAAAGCGCGCCCTTATCGAGAAGATGCTGTACGCATTGCTCGATCAACGCTAACAGTGCACTACACTTTCAGGCCAATCTCAGCTATCGCGAGCACGATCATGTAGATAGCAGACAGCGTCCACAGCGCGCCAAAGACGTACGCAGTCATCTCTGATGCGGGCGAGCCAATCTTCTTTCCGTCTTTCTTCAAGACTATTCGGGTGATGCTGAACACGCCCGGAAAGTAGAGATACACGCCTCCACCGACCAACGCGAGAATCGGCCAGAGCTCATGGCCAAAAAGCATCATCAAGGCTGATGCGGGGAGTATCCAGGTCAGCAGAATATCCATGATGCCCTGCGAGAATCGTTCGAAAAGGTGCATTGACCGATCCATCTCTTCCTCGGGTTCGTGGAGACCAAGCTTGACCGCGACGTCAGGGACAAAGACCACCAGCGTCTGCCCCAGCCAGCAGATCAGTCCCAAGACGATGACAAGAGTTCCCAAAGTCGTCGTGACCATTGATAATCACCCCGTACGTCTGACGAGAAGTAGGAGTCATCCTACACCAAGACAACCAAACTCCCGCGGTCAGCGGATCGAGAACACGACGAGTACAGACAATGCTGTTTGATGAGATCAGGAAGATAGCCCTGGAGCGCGAGGATGTGATCGTTCCTGCCGAATGGGCCCAGGGCCGAACGGTCTATGGCGGCCTGTCCGCGGGTTTGCTGTGCGACGCTTTGTCACAGGGCGTTGATTCGGACCGTCGACTGCGGTACCTGAAGGTCGGCTTCCTGAGGCCGCTGGAGGCGGAAAAGCCGTTCAGAGTCGAGATGGCGGAAGTGTCAGCCGGACGAACAGTGATCGTACGGTCCGCCCAGATCATCCAGGACGGTACTACTCGCGTGACCGCGCAAGCCAACTTCGTCACCAAGTTGGATAGCGAGGTCGAAATCGAAACGTTCAGCCCGCCAGACCTGAGGCCGCGGAGTGCGGAAGGCACGATGCCGATGCGTGGCCCCCAATTGCCGGCGTTCACGCAGTTCTTCGATTTCCACGTAACAACCGACGGTCTGCCGTTTCAAGGGCGTGAAGTCCCTGAGCTCGGTGGCTGGATGCGCTTCGAAACCGCACCTGACAGCATCACGAAGTCGCACCTTGTCTGTCTTATCGACGTATGGCCGCCCGTGCCGGTGACCTACTACGACCGAATGGTCCCACTATCAACGATCAACTGGGGCATCCACTTTGCCGAGCCTCTGGACGGCGTTCAGGGCGATGCTTTCCTGGGTTACCTGGCGCGCGTCAATTTTTTCAGCGACGGTTACGGTTCAACGACGGCCCATATCTGGGCCCCGGATGGCCGGTTACTGGCAAAGAGCTACCAGACCTTTGTGATGTACGGCTAGCGACGCCTACGAAGTTTCTTCTTCGTTCGTGCTTTCCGTTCCGACGGGCTCCTCGCGAAGCGTGCGGCCTATAACCGCCCGATGGATGGCGTCCGCCGGGGTCTCACCTGGCAGCGGCTGGATTTCCCAATCCGGTATGACGACTCTGTGTTTCATGCCATTCAGATTAACAAGGCTGCGGCCGATGAGAAGTGCGTGCGTCACACCCTCAAATGATAACTCCGGAGCGCTGTGAAAATACGGTCGCTTTTCAGTCCGTCAGGCGAGGCTCAGCGGTCCGTGGTTGTCGCAGTGATCCCCATGGGGATGATGCAAGTGCCCATCGACCAGGTAATCGATGTGATCGCCGTGGGGTACGGCAGGATGCCCACACCCCGGGCCGTGAACGTGGTCTTTATCATGGCCCTTGCAGACGTGATGAATGCACCTGGCAGGGTTGGTGTCCGTGACAGGTATCACGTGTTCGTCATAGTGGCCTTCATGGGCGCAGTGAAGATGTCCGTCGTGCAGGTATCCGACATGATCCCCGTGTATCACGGCGATGTGACCACAGTCCGGACCGTGCTTATGGGCGTGGTTTTCGTGTATTGCGTGGGTCATGGCCAATGCCCTCAAGTAACCACTTGTAATGTACGCCGATACGGCCCAGCCGGTTATTGCGGACTGTACGGATTAGGTCCCATAGAACGAGAAAACCCGGCACTCGGCCGGGTTTTGACGGACTCTGTGGCAACTCATCCGCTTTAGTGTGCATGTGGAATAAGAAACAAAAGGAATAATCCGGCAACGACGCCCAGGCGTTCACCAATAGCCGTATGAGGATGAGACTCGTCCGAGACGTGGAGATTTCGTCCAATTGACGAGAACACGATGACGTGCAACAGCGTACCGGCGACGAATGCCTGGAACCAGGCGACGCTTCTGACTTCCATTAACGCGATGACCGTGTCGCCCAGCAAATAGGCAGCCGACGTCGCAACGGCGATGATCACCAAAGCCCCGATTGCGATTGAGCTTCCGAGACGGGGGCGAAGTGCCCACCAGATCGCCATACCGACCGGGATGCGGTGCAGGATGACGCCCAGCGCCAGGTGATTGCTCCAAAGCTCAGAGAGTCCCTCTTCGTGCCCATGATCGTCAAGACCACCCAATTCCAGCTCGTGCAAATGGTCGCCAGGTATCAGCGCGATGCCGTCCATCGCCGCATGGATAACCAGAGCCAACGCGCCCAGCAAGACTACCCAGGTATACCGGTCACTGCCACTCGTGGCGGGCTGACGTTCGACGAAAAAGGCGAATGCCACACCGGCTGCGAGAAATGCCAGTGCCGTGAAACCAGCGACACTGAAAACGTCGGGGACAATGTGGACCACAACGATTCCCGCAATGGTCACGAATAGCAGACCATCCAGCACACTCCGGGCAAAGTCATTTCGCTGGATTAGGCCGTATAGCACGGGCCCTAGAGCAAGGGCGACAAGACTCAGTATCAGATTCACGTTACCGTTGCTCCGACGATTGAGGCGGTCTCCAGGGCGATCCGCCACAGCAGATCGATTATCGAACTCAAAACACTCATTTCATGACGTTACGTGTAGACGCCGACGGCGATAGCCGTCAGGGAACTCCGGTCGAGAAAACCTGGTGACACGCGAGCGCTGTTTCCCTCAAACGACGGATTTGCACGCTGATTGGCACCTTATTGAGGGCACTCTTTTAATTCGAATCCTCATGCTTATAACCGACTGTTGTGTGGGACGCAATATCGGGCCCAGAACGCGCTGCGCTCTGGACTTATCTGGCGTTGAAAGGCCTGTCTTGCGCTCAGTCGATCGCACGAATCCGTGATCGCTTCTCGCCGGAATCGCGCGGTTTCCAACCACCGTAGGTCGGATTTGGCAGCATAAACCAGCTGGTTCCCCAGTACTCGGCGTACTTGGCCGCGATATCCCGGCCGGGTTCTTTCGACGAGCCGGATCCAAGTTCTGTGAAATCGCCGAGCTGGTCGCCGAACAGCATGACGATGTCGTGATCGAGCCTTACGCATTCGCGACGCGAGGTCTTGTCGGAAGACCACTTGCCATCATTAAGCTCTGCTTCGGTCAGTAACGCGCGACATCGGTCGGATGGTTCGTCGCTCATTAAATACAGCGTGGTCGAACGGGTATCGACGCCGACACCCTCGAGGTTCACGAGCGTGTCCTCTGCCTGCGGGCAGGCGCCAGGAGTATTCTCCCTGACCAGGCAGGGCCTGTTCGTGATGAAAGCGACGTGGACACCGAGCGATTGGCTGGTCCGGATGAACTCAACAACCCCGGGAACCGCACCCGCCGCCCGCAGCGCAACCCACGCATCCCAGCTTTCGCTGTTATAGGTCGCATCGTCAAGCAACAGTTGACCCTGGTACCGGGAATTGTCGAGTACGGTCTCATCGATATCCAGGACAACGGCCATGCTGCGCGTTCGGTTCTCGTCGCTGTTCGCTATCTCCCGAAGCTGCGCGGTCGCCGTCGCGTAGATTCCTGTCGTAACAGCCGCATACTCGGTCGAGGATTGCAGCCAGGTTACCGAGTCCATGTTGTCGTGCGCCGGCGCCGTGGCCACGCCGCCGGTTGTCGTGCATCCACAAATGGCCACGCAGGCCAGCAGACCTGACACTCTTCTTGAAATCGTCATCGATGTGCTCCCGATAGTCGTTTGCCGATCATTGCATAGCCAGTCGCTGCGGGGCCACTCTCGGCTAGCCAGGCAAACGTTGGACCCGCATTTATCGAAATAAGAGAGGGCCCCCGATTGGAGGCCCTCTTTTCATTTTGGTGGCGGGGGCGTGATTTGCTCTGTTCCTACAGCTTCACATCGAATTTGTCTGAAATAGTTAATCTCCGGACGAGGCACAGCGGATCGCGTTACTCTCATATACTCCCTGTATGATTCACTACGGTCGATCCGATTTTCCGGGGCCACCTCTCTCCGCGCCTACTGTCGGTTTCTTCGGCACCGAAACAGCTTGGGACAATTTTGCTTTGCGACGGTGTCCCCAATAGGAATGGTGCGCTCAAATCACGTTACCCGAACACTTACTGAGACAACTGGACACTGTAATCTTCGACCTCGCCGAAGCCGAACGCCTGGCAGGGATTCGCAAAGGACTGGTACTGCATTGACACCCGCATCCGCGTCGCACCCGAAGCGCTCGCCGGGACCACAAAGCTGCCCGTCACCGCGGCGCTACCCGAACCACTGAAGACCAGTTCACCGGGATCACCAAAGTCCCCATTACCATCGTAGTCGATCCAGATCCGCCAGAACTCCGCATAACTGTCACCGTTAAAGCCCGGTGTCAGCGTCACGCTGGCGTTCGCCCCGGCCGTCAGCGATGCGGTAAGGTTTGTGAAGTCAGAATAGGACGAGGCCGTGGACGAATTGTCCAGATCCCCAACTTGTACCCGGCTGATGTACTCGTAAGTCTGGTCGCCACCACTCGAATCGCAGTAGCTAATCGGGGTGTCGGTCACCGTGATATACCCGCTCTTCGTCTCCAAATTACTGCCGACACCGTTGGTCGCCGTCAGACTCACCTGATAAGTCCCCAGCGCCGTGTAGGTTACGCTCGGATTCTGCTCAGAACTGGTCGCCGGCGTCCCCCCCGCGAAGCTCCATGACCAACTGGTCGGCGTGCCGCTCGACTGGTCGGTAAACTGGACACTGCCGCCTACCGCCACCGTGGTCGGACTGGCAGTGAACTCTGCATCCGGTAGTTGCGGTGTGCTCGGAACGATCTCGATCGAGTAATCTTCGACCTCGCCGAAGCC
>JASJCM010000075.1 GCA_030065985.1 Woeseiaceae bacterium
ACGCTTGAGGCGATGCAGCGCTGGGCGAAAGACGATCTGCGCAGTCTCAATGCGCAGATCGAATTCGTTTTGCGCGAGTCGTTGCGCAAGTCCGGGCGGCTCAAGCACCCGCCCGGGGAGGAGGACAGCGACTAGCGCCTGCTGCGTCGCTCCGATCGTTCGCTCGACTGCCGACGACTTTCCGAAGAACTACTTTCAGACCGTGACTCCCGACGTTCGCTGCGCGCCTGTCGCTGTGGTTCGCTGCGTCGTGTCGGCTGCCGGGCCTCCGTCTCACGCCGTTGTGTGCGAACCTGTCTCTCCGGTTGGCGTCGTTCCTGACGAGCCTGTCTCTCGGGCTGCCGCCGTTCCTCGCGAGCCTGGCGTTCAGGCTGTCGCCGCTGATCCCTGACTACCGGTTCACGTCGTTCCTGCCGCGCCTGGCGCTCTGGCTGTCGCCGCTGGTCTCTGACCACGGTCTCACGATGCTCCTGCTCTCGCCGGGCCTGCCGATCCGGCTGTTGGCGCTGATCCCTGGCTAGCGGCTCGCGACGTTCCTGTCTGGCCTCGCGATCTTGCTGCTGGCGCTGATCGCGAGTGGCCTGATCGCGACGATTGTTGCGCTGTGAAACGCCGGTTTCCCGATTCTCACGCCGCACGACGGCAGGCTGATTGCGCTGCGGACGATCGCGGAATTGAATTGGCTCATCGCGGTACGATGGGCGGCCCCGAGGTTCGCGTTTGTCGGGCGTCGGCGGTGTGTGCCGGTTGCGTGTCACGCGGTCGCGGTGGTAGTCCCGCCGTTCATGGCGAGCCTCCCACCGATCGCCGTCGTAATAACGATTGATCGTCACGTTCGGGCGACGAACGTAAGTGGTGTTATAGATCTGGATGCTCGGGCGACGGTACCACCAGCGGTCCCAGTAGTGGTGTCCATAATACGGATGACCGTGATAACTGTGGTGATAGACATGCAGGCTGTCTGACAGCCAGCCGATCGTGAACGCGGTCGTGACGCCCCAGAAGTACCCGCGGTCGAAGTGGTAAGCCGACGAGTAGGGGTAGTAGTACACGGGGTAGGCGCGCGGATAGTAGTAGTAGACTGGCCTTGGCTGATAAACGACGACGCGCTCTGGTTCGTAGTAGGGCACATAGATGACGTCGTCGCTGACCGGCGTAATCTCGATAGCGCCTTCATTACGCGTCACCTGCTGATAATCGTCGCTCTTGAGGTTGCCAGCGGCATACGCCCGATCGCGGAATGATTCGATCGCCGATACGACGTCGCCCTGTTGCCCGACGACGGCCTCGCCAAGTCGCCACGTCCAGTCGATATCGTCATTGAGCAGCTCAACAACTTCCGGGTAATTGAGCAGCGCGACGACAGAGTCGTCCCATTCCGGGTCCGGCTTCAGTGTCGGGTCTTTTTCGAGATCTTCAAGGAAGCGGCTTGCCTCGACGATCTGCAGCGGGTACGCCGATGCCGGCAAAACGATGGCCAGCAGGTCATCCGGATACAGTGCGATCGGCCCAACGAGATCCTCGAGATCCGACTCCGACAGCAACGGAATGTCCTCGTTGCCGAGCGGCTCGACCTGGGGCTTCACGCCATAGGCCGGCTCGTAAGCGCCGACAACCACGCCGTCCTCGTCCACGGGCGTTTGCGCCACGACGATGGCGGGTACGGCAATGAGTAACATCAGAGCGGCCTTGATCTGGATCTTCATTCCTGCCTCCCGGTCCGGATTGGGTGCGGACCTCTTCATCCTGATTAAGAGGCTACCCGAGGCAAGCTGAACCGGGCCTTAACTGGCAAGAATTCCGGCACTTGAATTGCGGCGCGGATCGAGGGAACCTTTTGCCTGTGAAAGGCGTCCGTTCCCTTACACCATCACCCCGGACGAAGCACCAACGTCAATGAAGTCGCGCGCAGAATTACTTGCAGAAATTGAAGAAAAGCGGTTAGAAGACAACCGTTTAGATTATGAAGTTAATGCCCTTTCTATTGAAGAGGCGGATGCCGAGAACGGCTACAATCCCTACGATCACCCCGGTCGTCGCAAAGAATTGCCCGACGGTGCGGACATCACATTGCGGCGGCGCGCGATCATGCGCCGCAAAAGCCGCCGCTAGATGTTTTCCCGTCTAGTCGTCGCCGCCGTGCCAGGCGATGAACTTCCAACCTGCCTCCGTGCGTACGAGTACGTCGGTGTATCGGCCGTTGTTCATTTCAATCTCGCCGCCCTTGGGCTTGTAGGCGACGGAGTAAAGGTATTGGGCCACGGCGACATCGCCCTCAACGGTAATGGATAGCGGATACAGTTCGTAACGCTCAATGCGCCCCATCTGTCTGCCGAATCGTGCCCATGCAGACGTCGAATTCTTGCTGCGTGGTGCCGGTGAGGCCTTCGCCCAGCCCATGAATTTGTCCGCCAGCAACTCGTCGACGCGGTCCTGGTCGCCTTTCTGATCGGCATCCCATACGCGCTCGATGACGAGCAGCACGTTCGCTTCATCGTCACTGGTGTCCTGTGCCAGTGCAGCAGGTGCCAGGCAGAAAGAAAGAAGTATGAGCCCCAGTTTCGTGTGCAGATTCATGATCGCACCTCGTGTCTCCCCAAAGTTGCTGTGGAGTATACAGCGGGCAGAGCGTTACAAACGTGGTGCGCGTCTCAGGTGCCGAAGACCAGCGTTGAGAGTCGGTCTAAATCGCTGCGCGAGACCGGTTCGAGAGGCTCGGGCGCGAAGATGTCGCGCAGGTCTTTTTCGGTCAGGTATTCCGGGTGGTGTGCCTCGAGAATCGTGGCGTATTCCAGTTCGTTGACGTCGCGTACGAGGACGAGCTGATAGATATGCAGCGCGAGATCGTGTGCGCCGCTCAGGCGCATGAGTTTCCCCACTTCCGTGCGTGCCTCTGGCAACCGAATCGTGCCGATGTACAGCGTGTTCTTGCGAATATCCCAGCCGTCTTCCTTGAACGTCTCGCCGATGGAGTCCCCGGCCAGGACGCGGGAATGCGCGTTGTCGCAACGCGCATCGGCTTCCTCGGCGAACTGCACCACCGCATAGGTGCGGCAGGTCGTGCTGTCGCCGTCGTAGCTGAACAGGCTCGAACGCCGCAATCCGGCCTCACTCGCGAGAACGTCGATGCCGTAGCTGCCGAAACGCTGCTCGATGCGTTCACTGTTGAGGATGACGGACTCGGTCGCGCACGCGCTGAGCGCGGCGGCGAGAACGCTGGGCGGGAAATGGGTCTGGCGCATGCGGTGGGCTGAGCTAAAAATTCCGGAGCACCATATACTGTGGGCCTCGGGTCGTAAAGGAGTGAAACGATGCGGGCGATGGAGCTCAGAGCGACAGGCAGTATCGAGACGAATCCTCAAGCCCTGCACCTCGTGCAGCGCGATACTCCAAAGCCGGCCGCTGGCGAAATTCTCGTCGCCGTTTCCGTATGCGGCGTCTGCCATACGGAACTGGATGAAATCGAAGGCAGGACCCCGCCACCGCGCCTGCCCGTGATTCCGGGACACGAGATCATTGGCATCGTGGCGGCGAAAGGGCCGGGCTGCCGCCGTTACGACGGTGGCGAGCGCGTTGGCATAGGCTGGATTCATTCCTCTGACGGTGGGGCTGAAGAGAACCTCAGTGCGGCGTTTCGTGCCACAGGCCGGGATGTGGATGGCGGCTACGCGGAATACGTGGTTGTGCCTGAGCGTTACGCCTATCCGATACCCGAGGTATTTGGCGACGCGGAAGCGGCACCGCTGCTTTGCGCTGGCGGCGTCGGCTACCGGTCGCTGATGCTGGCCGCGATCGACGACGGTGATGCGTTGGGACTGACGGGGTTTGGTGGCAGCGGGCATCTCGTGTTGCAGCTGGCGAAGCACCTGTATCCGTCGAGCCCCGTGTATGTGTTCGCTCGCAGTGCGACGGAGCGCGCCTTTGCGCTCGAACTCGGGGCCGACTGGGCCGGCGACACGGCCGACGCGCCGCCCTCGGCGCCGCAGGCAATTATCGACACGACACCAGCCTGGAAGCCGGTGCTCGCAGCGCTCGAGTGCCTGCGCCCGGGAGGGCGGCTCGTCATCAATGCGATACGCAAGGAGGCCCGCGACCTGGACCTGATGGCGTCGCTCCGGTACGAAGACCATCTCTGGATGGAGAAGGAAATCAAGTCGGTGGCAAATGTCACACACCATGACCTCGAGGCTTTTCTGCCGATTGCGGCGGAGATTCCCCTGCACGTCGAAGTACAGGTGTATGCCCTTGAGGATGCCAACGAGGCGCTGGCAGACCTGCGTGCCGGGCATGTTCGCGGCGCCAAGGTCTTGCAGATCAACTGAGACGCTATACTGCTGACTTCCAGTACGACGAGAGTTTACATGTCTCACAGCCTCGCCTGTTATCGATGTGGCGCATCGCTTGCGGTGCTGTCGTTGCCGTTGTCGCGTCACGATCAGTGCCCCAACTGCAGCGCAGACCTGCACGTGTGCAAGATGTGCATTCACTTTGATGAGCGCGTGCCGCGCAAATGCCGTGAGGATGGCGCCGAGGATGTGACCGAGAAGGAACGTCCGAACTTCTGCGACTGGTTCAAGCCTTCCGATACCGCGTTCGACCCCGCGCGCAAGTCGGAAGCTGACGCCGCCAAAGACGCGCTTGCGGCGCTGTTCGGAGACGACTGATGACGATCGATCGCAGGCAGTTCATCGGTAACGCGGGTCTCGCGCTTCTGGGTACGCAAATGGCCGCATGCGGTGGCGTGGATCGCCTGCCAGTTACGACGGTCCCGCAAAGCGGCTTCGACGAGGACTCGACAGCTGAGGAAGTAACCGAGGGTGTGGATCTATCGGGCAAGCTCGCGGTTGTCACGGGCTGCACGTCCGGCATCGGTTACGAAACCATGCGGGTTCTTGCGAAGCGCGGTGCTTACGTCGTCGGCACGAGCCGATCGCTTAAACGAGCCGAGGACGCGTGTCGAAGCGTCGCGGGCGTGACGACACCGGTACAGCTCGACCTAAGCGACTTCGATTCTGTCGCAGAGTGTGCCGATGCGATCCGGTCTTTGAACACGCCCGTTGACATGCTGGTCTGCAACGCCGGTTACCGCGGCGGCGGCAACGATCGTCAGCTGATAAACGGGGTAGAGAAGCACTTCGTCATTAATCATCTCGGCCACTTCATTCTGATCAATCGCCTCATGGAACGGCTCTACCTCGCATGGCAGGCGCGCATCGTGATAGTGGCGAGTCGCACTGCGTATCGTGACGCGCCCGAGGACGGCATCCTGTTCGACGATCTTGCGATGTCGCGCGACTATAGCGACTCGCTTGCGTATGGACACTCGAAACTCGCGAACGTGCTGTGCTCGCTACAACTTGGCGAGATCCTGCGCGGTACGCGCATTACCTGCAATTCGCTGCATCCCGGAGTTATCAAAACCGAACTCGACCGCAATCTGAGCGCGTTTAGCCGCTTTGCGTGGGGCGCTTACGTCAAGCTGGCCGGAAAGTCCGTTGAGCAGGGTGCAGCGACCAGCTGCTATGTGGCGACGAGCGACAAGCTGGGTACGACCAGCGGGCGTTACTTCGAGGACTGCGACGCGGTCACGATAACGGGCGGCGGGCACATGCAGAATCAGGCCATGGCCGAACGCCTGCTGAATACGTCGATCGAACTGACGGCGGATTGGCTCGTCGAGTTCAAGAAACCGAACTGGGATGAATTCGAGAACGGCATTCGCGGTGACAGGACGAATTGATGGCCGGTGAAATAGAAAAGGCGCTGGTCGTATTGTCGGGCGGCCAGGACTCCACGACCTGTCTCTACTGGGCCATCGACCGATTTGGCCTGGACGCGGTGTCGACGATCACGTTCGATTACGGTCAGCGACATCGCATTGAGCTCGAGTGCGCGCAGCGTGTCGCCGAATTCGCGGGCGTCGAGAACGTCATTCTGCCCATCGACACGTTCGCTGCACTGGGTGGCGACGCCCTGACGGACCCGGGGATCGATGTTGAGCAGGACGTCGACGCGGACACGGGGCTGCCTAACACGTTCGTGCCCGGACGTAATCTCGTCTTCCTGACCTTCGCGGCAGCCTACGCATGGCAACGCGATATCGGACATCTCGTGACCGGTGTGGCGCAAACAGACTACAGCGGCTATCCCGACTGTCGCGAGGGCACGATCACTGCGCTGCAGCATTCGCTGCGACTCGGGATGGAAAGTGAGATCACGATTCACACGCCCCTGATGCATCTCTCCAAACGCGAGACGGTCGAGCTCGCGCGCGACCTCGACGCGCTGCCGGCGATGGCCTATACACACACCTGCTACAACGGCAAACGGCCGCCGTGCGGGGTATGCCCGGCCTGTGAATTGCGAGCCAAAGGGTTCGCGGAAGCGGGCATTGAGGACCCGTTGCTTGCCGCGCAATGACGTACTCGGTCAAGGAAATCTATTACACGTTGCAAGGCGAGGGCGCGCAGACCGGCCGGCC
>JASJCM010000023.1 GCA_030065985.1 Woeseiaceae bacterium
ATGTGTTAGGCATGCCGCCAGCGTTCAATCTGAGCCAGGATCAAACTCTTCAGTTTAAAGCTTTGAGCTTTATCTAAAGAACGTAATCCCCACTCTAAATTACTTGAGTTAAGAATTTAGGTTGGTTCTTACGCTTGATTTTGCCTTCGCAAACTCGAGCGCAAGCACCCACACAAATTATCTGATTGAATTGTTAAAGAACGTTCCCCGTAAATCCGGGGCAGACCATCAAGTATACAGGCCGAGCGGAGCTGCTGACCAGCCCTACGGCCACTGCTGTATTGTCTTGAGAGGTCTGCTGAGGGCCACCGTTCCCTCAGAGAGCGGCGCATTATAAGCCGCCCGCCCCGCCCGTCAACACTTTTTTTCACTTTTTTTGCAAATTGCCGGGAGGCCCGGCTGGCGGGGGCTCCAGCCTTGCCCTCAGGGTCGCTTTTTCAAGCGAAAAACAGGGTTTTCTGCTATTCCGTGGCCTCGCCGCGGAACACCATGTAAACGTCGGCGCGGGCGTAGTCTGAGGCCTCCGGCGGGGATTCGTGTCGGAATCCCGCAGACTCGTAGAGGGCCAGCGCCCGGCCGAGCCGCGAATTGGATTCGAGGTACAGCATCCGGCCGCCGATTTCATGAAATCGGTCGATGGCTGCGCACAGCAAAACACGCCCGATTCCCCGTCCCTGAAAGGCCTCCGTGACGGCCATCTTGGTCAATTCAAAGACCCCCTTGCCCTGGTGCTTCAGGGCCACGGTCCCGATGGCCTCATTGTCGATGACGGCGTACAGAATGACGCCGCCGCTGGCGAGAACATGGGTCCGGGGATCATCGAGGACTGGCTCGTCGACCGCCTCGACCCGAAAGTACTTGTCCAGCCATTCCCGGTTGAGCCGCCCGAACGCATTCCCGTAACGCTCGTCCCAGTCGACGACGCGAGTTTCAGCCGGCATCGCGAGCGGCGCGCCAGTCCTTGTATTCCTGCTGGTTGATCAGGGCCTTAAGGAAACGGTCGCGGCGCAGCTTCTGCGGGATGAGTAGATGTCCGAAGCGATCCTCGAGCTCGGTCATGGCCTCAGTCGCCCCCGCCCAGTCCTGCGCTGCTGTGCGCGCCCGCAGCAGCGACCACCAGCTCAACTCGAGGTTCGGCTCGACTCGCGTTGCATTGATCGCGAGCTCCTCGGCAAGCGCGAACTCGCCCAGCGCCATCGCGGCGGACACCTTGAGCGACTCGGTCACGCCGTCGGTGACCCCAAGTCCTGCCTGTAGCGTCTCAATCTCGGGGATCACTTTCTCGAACTGGCGTGTCGCGATATAGAAGCCGATCAGCCGCAGGCTATATAAAGGGTCCTGCGGGAACGTCGCGACGATCGACTGGTAGGCACGACCGGTACGACCTGCATCGTTCCAGGACATGGCCATGTCGAGATTCAGCTTGGTGACGATCTTCTCGCTGCGCAGCGACTCTTCCATCGCGTCGTAGATTTCGAAGAAACGGTCATGGCGAGTATCACGCACGGTTTTGAACAGCTCGCCCATCTGGAATACCTCACCTTCGGAGCGGTTCTTGTCCTCGAGCAACTGCAACGTCGCCTCGGCCGTCGGCATTACATAGACGAATGACTGCGCGACAAGCTCCGAAAAGCGTCCGGCCTGGTAATAGTCGATCCAGTCAACGATTTTCAGGCTCTTGCTGCCTCGAACCTCAAGCTCGTAGATGTGGTACGAAAAGCGAAAACCCGACGACTCCCAGCGCACCAGCGCACGAGCCGAACCTTCATAGACCTCGAATGCGACGACCGTACCGAGAATCTCCTTCTTTGACGGCGGGAAGGATGACTTGAAGGCGGACTCTATCCACTCACGCGGGTCATTGCCGAGTGGGTCGCGAATGTCCGGCGAAATGACGTACGTGCCAATGACGCGGTTCAACATTGCCCGTTGGTCGACCATCTCGTGGAACAGCTTGAACGAGTTGTCGTTGAGGCCGTCGATTACAGCCTCGAACTCGGCGCGGAGCGC
This sequence comes from Woeseiaceae bacterium, assembly GCA_030065985.1. Lineage (GTDB taxonomy): Bacteria > Pseudomonadota > Gammaproteobacteria > Steroidobacterales > Woeseiaceae > UBA1847. Next base: position 2,011 of record JASJCM010000023.1, read on the forward strand.
CTCATTCTGCGACTGTGCAGAAGCAGGCTGTGGCGCCACGAGCATAACAAGCACCGCGGCTGTCAGGACCAGTAGTCTGTTCACTGCATTCACCTCCGGTCGAACACGGGCGTGCAGCCCGGTGCGACGTCGTCAGGCGAGCGTGACGCGTGCGAACTTGCGCTTACCCACCTGGTATATATGTGTGCTGCCGGCTTCGATTTGCAGCCCGCGATCTTCGACCCGTTCGCCGTCGATCCGGACAGCACCCTGCTTGATCATGCGAAACGCCTCGGACGTGCTGCTAACCAGCCCGGCACCCTTGAGCAAGTGCGCCAAACCAAGCTGTCCGTCCTGGCTATCGAGGGCTTTGTCGGGAATCTCATCGGGCATCGCGCCTTTCTGGAAGCGCGCGATGAATTCCTGCCTGGCGCTCTCGGCGTCCGCCTCACTATGAAATCTGGCAACGATTTCGTGTCCGAGTTCAAATTTTGCGTCTCGAGGGTTCATGCCGTCTTCGACAGCCTTCTTCAGCCCCTCGATATCGTCGAGCGAACGGAAACTGAGGACCTCGAAGTACCGCCACATCAGATCATCCGAGATCGACATGATCTTGCCGAACATCTCGCCGGGCGGTTCCGTGATGCCGATGTAGTTGTAAAGCGACTTGGACATTTTCTGGACGCCATCGAGACCTTCGAGGAGTGGCGTCGTCATAACGATCTGCGGTTCCTGGCCGAAGTCTTGCTGCAGCTGTCGCCCGACCAGAAGATTGAATTTCTGGTCCGTGCCACCCAGCTCAACGTCCGCCTTCAACTCGACCGAGTCATAACCCTGCACAAGCGGGTAGAGGAACTCGTGGATCGAAATCGACTGGCCGCCCTTGTAACGCTTGTTGAAGTCGTCGCGCTCGAGCATGCGCGCAACAGTATGGCGAGCGGCAAGCCTGATGAGCCCGGCCGCGTCCATCTTGCCCATCCACGTCGAGTTGAATTCGATGCGCGTCTTGTCCTGGTCGAGGATCTTGTAGATCTGTGCCTCGTAAGTCTCCGCATTCGCCTTGATTTCCTCCGGCGACAGCGGCGGACGCGTGGCGTTCTTGCCCGACGGGTCGCCGATCATGCCTGTGAAGTCGCCGATCAGAAAGACGACCTCATGACCGAGCTGCTGGAACTGGCGCATCTTGTTGATGAGCACCGTGTGGCCGATGTGCAAGTCCGGCGCTGTAGGGTCGAAACCGGCCTTTACGACCAGCGGCCGGCCTTGCTTCAGCTTGGCCTCGAGACCGTCTTCGGGCAGGACTTCGTCGCACCCGCGGGTCAATTCAGCAATCTGTTCCTCGATACTGCTCATAGGCGCGAACTGTAGGCTTTTGACCTCCATTTTTCCAGCCGGTAGAGTAGCGGCATCCTGAATTCACGGGGACGCAGACTTGAATCGTCCGGCCAGTCCACTACTACACGATTACAAGCCATCTGCAGCACAGAAGCCCGCAAAATCCAAAGCCCTGTCGTGGTTTGCGGTGGGCCTCGGCATCCCTCTCATCGGCGTCGCCCTGATCACAGCGCTCAGCACTGACGATCCACAACCGCCGGCCACCGATACGCCGGTCATGCGCGCCGTAAATGAATCGCCGTTGACGGTCGATGAAATGGATCCAGCCGAGATCACAGCCGATGTCTTCGAGCCTGAGATCGTCCCCGAACCCGAACCGATATTCGACAAACTCACTCTCAAGGTCGGGCGAGGCGACACGATGGAGCGACTCTTCCGTCGCAACGGTCTCGATATTGGCCATCTCATGCAGATCGCGCAGCTCGATGAGGCCAGGAAACGGTTCCGCCGCATAAAGCCGGGCGATGTGTACGAAGTCACGCACGACGAGGGCCTGGTGGTCAGCCTGTATTCGCGTCTTGACCTCACGAGCGGCCTGCAAATCGACAGGGGCGAAAAAGGCTTCAGCGCCAAGATCATCGACCACCCCATCGAGATCAGAAAGCGCCACGCGTATGGCGTCATCGAGTCTTCTTTGTATGAGAGTGCGGCCACAGCCGGGTTGTCCGACAAGGTCATCATGAACATCGCCGGGATCTTCGCCTGGGATGTGGACTTCGTTCTCGACATTCGCGAGGGCGATAGCTACTACGTGCAGTTCGAGGAGATCTGGCAGGACGGCAGCTACGTAACCGACGGCGAGATCGTTGTCGCGGAATTTCACAACGACGGTCGCACCAGCCAGGCGGTGAGATTTGTCGACGAGAATGGTCGATCCGACTACTTCACACCGGACGGCCGCAGTGTTCGCAAGGCATTCCTGAGGTCGCCGGTCGATTTTCGCGTCAGCTCATCCTTCAACCCGAATCGGCTTCATCCCGTCCTGAAGACCCGGCGTCCGCATCGCGGCGTCGATTATGCGGCGCCACGCGGCACACCGATCAAGGCGTCAGGCGACGGCAAGGTCATCTTCCGCGGCGTCAAGGGCGGCTACGGCAATACTGTGATCCTGCAGCATGGCGGCAATATCACGACGCTATACGCGCATATGCAGCGTTTCGCCTCCAACGTTCGAACCGGTACACGCGTTCGGCAGGGACAGACAGTCGGATACGTCGGGGACACGGGGCTCGTCAGCGGCGTGCACCTGCACTACGAGTATCGTCTGAACGGAGTGCATCGGAACCCGCGCACCGTCGAGTTGCCGCAGGCTGCGCCGATCGCTGACAAGTACCGCGCGAAGTTCCTTGCGCAGTCGGCACCGCTCCTTCAGGAACTGGAAGACTTCAAGCGAACCAAGCTCGCATCGGCTGCGTTTGACGCGCCCTGAAACCATGGCATCCCACTACATCGGCCTGATGTCCGGCACGAGCATGGACGGTATTGACGCTGTGCTTGTTCAGTTTGGCGACCGCGCCGTCGACATCCGCGCGACTCATGAGGCGCCCTACCCCGAGGAGTTACGCAACAAGCTTTATCTGGCTGCCGACACGCCGATCAATGAGCCCATCGAGGACATTGGCGAGATAGACCGCGCCGTTGGAGAGTGCTTTCGCGATGCGGCCAACGCGGTTCTTGCCAAGAGCGGCGTCGACGCTTCCGAGGTGCGCGCGATTGGCAGTCACGGTCAGACCGTGCGTCACCAGCCAGATGCAATTCGCCCCTATTCCCTGCAGATAGGCAACCCGGTCCTGATTCTCGAGGGCACCGGAATCACGACCGTGGCCGACTTTCGCAGCGCCGATATCGAGGCGGGCGGCCAGGGCGCGCCGCTCGTACCGCCTTTTCACGAGTGGCTCTTCCGTACGCCCGGCCGCAATCGCGTCGTCGTAAATATCGGCGGCATTGCGAATGTCACCGTCCTTGGTCCGGAGGGGCAGCCTGTCATCGGGTTCGATACCGGCCCCGGCAATACCCTGCTCGATCGCTGGATTCACGTGCACCAAGGCGAGGCGTTTGATGCCGATGGCGCGTGGGCTGCGGAGGGAACCTGCGATGACCTGCTCCTGCAGCGCATGCTGGGCTTCGAGTACTTCGATCTGAAGCCGCCCAAGAGCACCGGCCTCGAAGACTTCAACCTGCACTGGTTGCAGGAGTACCTGTCCGGCGCGCGTGAACCAGTCGATGTGCAGGCCACCTTGTGTGAGCTGACGGCGAGATCGATTGCAAACGCTATTCATGACCATGCTCCGGCAACGGACGAGGTCTTTGTCTGTGGCGGAGGTGCTCACAACGGCGAATTATTGCGGCGGCTCCGCCGAAACCTCGCCGAAACCCGCGTTGATTCGACTGCGGCGGCGGGTCTCGATCCCGATTTGGTCGAAGCTGTCGCATTTGCATGGCTTGCGATGCGCACGATGAACGACGAAACTGGCAATCTCCCGAGTGTGACCGGGGCAAGCCACAGAGTCGTGCTCGGGACGATACACTCTCCCTGAGAGAACCAATAACGTCATATCGACAGCTGCAGGGCGATCGAGATGGACAGCCTCTATATTAATCGTGAACTCAGCCTGCTTGAGTTTCACAAGCGGGTCCTCGCGCAAGCAGAAGACCCGAACGTGCCGTTGCTGGAACGGTTGCGGTTCTTGTGCATCAGCTGCACGAACCTCGACGAGTTCTTCGAGATTCGCATCGCCGGCCTTAAGCAGCGTATGGAAATCGGTGCGCCGGCGCAGGGGCCCGAGAAGATTCCGGCTCAGGAGGTCTTTGGCAGGGTTCAGCCCGAGGTTGCCAGCCTGATCGCGTCCCAGTATGCCCTGCTCAATGACGTCATGTTCCCGGAACTCGCAGAGGCAGGTGTGCGCTTCGTGCAAAGCCACGAATGGAATGACGAACAACAGGAATGGTTAAGCGATTACTTTGACAAGCAGGTCGCGCCGGTATTGACGCCGTTGACCTTTGACCCGTCCCGGCCGTTTCCGCGCATTCTCAACAAGAGTCTCAACTTTATCGTGCGCTTGCATGGCCGCGACGCATTCGGGCGCAGGCGGCACCGCGGCATGGTGCAGGCACCGCGCTCGCTGCCGCGCATCATCGAACTGCCGGAGGAACTCAGCCGGCCGGGCGAACACAACTTTGTATTTCTGTCGTCCGTCATTCGTGTCCATGTCGATCGAATGTTCCCCGGCCTCGACGTGGACGGTTGTTACCAGTTCCGAGTGACTCGCAATAGTGATCTGTACATTGACGAAGAGGAAGTCAGTGACCTTGTGCGCGCGCTCGAGGGTCAGCTTGCGGCAAGTCGCTACGGCGCCGCCGTCCGTATCGAGATCGGCCATGAGTGTCCTGAAGACTTGCAGGAATTCCTCCTCGACCATTTCAACCTTCAAGAGGAGGACATGTACCTTGTGGAAGGGCCGGTTAATCTCAATCGGATGAGCACGGTCTGCAATATAGGCGACCGACCCGATCTCCTGTACCCGCCGTTCACTCAGGGCATGCCTGACGAGCTTCTGACCGACGAGAATATCTTCGAGGTCTTGTCAAAGAAGAACGTTCTTTTACACCACCCGTACCAGTCCTTTGCGCCCGTCATTGATTTTATTGCCGCTGCGGCGGTCGACCCCAACGTGCTCGCGATCAAACAGACGCTGTACCGCACTGGCGCGGATTCCCCGATTGTCGATCATCTTGTAACCGCAGCCCGGGCGGGCAAGGAAGTAACCGTCGTCGTCGAGCTAATGGCGCGCTTCGACGAAGCCGCCAATATCGCCCTCTCGAACCGGTTACACGAGGCTGGCGCGCACGTCGTCTATGGCCTTGTCGGGTTCAAGACACATGCGAAGATGCTGCTGGTTGTGCGCCGTGAGCACGGTGAGCTCGTTCGCTACGTGCACCTCGGCACCGGCAATTATCATCACGCGACGACGTCTGTGTACACCGATTACGGTTATCTCTCGAGCGGCAAACCTCTCGGTGAAGATGTACACAAGCTGTTTCTTCAGCTGACGAGCCTGACAGAGGCGACAGGTATGACGAGGATGCTGGCATCGCCGTTCAGCCTGTTTCCGGCACTGATTGAGAAGATACAGCGAGAGACGACCAATGCGCTTGCCGGCAAAGAGGCTCGCATCATTGCAAAGATCAATTCGCTGAACGAACTGCAGCTTATTGACGCGCTATATGTCGCGTCTCAGGCAGGCGTCAAGATCGACCTGATCGTGCGCGGCATATGCTCACTGCGGCCGGGCGTCAAGGGAGTGTCGGAGAATATCCATGTGCGCTCGATCGTTGGTCGCTTCCTTGAACACTCGCGTGTTTACTACTTTTATAACGACGGCGACGAAGAGTTCTACTGCTCGAGTGCGGATTGGATGGAGCGCAACCTGCTGCGCCGCAACGAATCCTGCTTCGAGATCCGACAAAAGGCGATGAAGGACAAGATTCGCCTGCACCTGGAACTGTTTCTTGGCGACAACTGCCAGGCGTGGGTGCTCAACAATGACGGCACCTACAATCGGCTGTCACCGGGCAAAGGCGAAGAGCGTGTCTCCGCGCAGGAGACCTTCCTCGCTAACCTCACTACTTCGAACTAGTCCGGCAGCCTGTTATTTCGGAACTCGTTGAGAACTGACTCGATGAGCGTGTCGATGAGTTTGCCCATCGAGAACGCGCCACCCAGGTAGAGTTTGCCGGTCAGCGCCAGGATGCAGATGCCGTGGACCCCGCTCCAGAGCGCGGTCGCGGTGTGATTGATTTCCTGCTCCAGGTGTTTGGGTGACAGCTCGCGCAGATTGGCGGCGACCATCTCGAACAGCACGTCGCGGCGCACCTTCATAAGTTCCGGGGTCGGCAGTCCGCGCGGCGCCTGGTGCTCGAACACGAGGCGCCAGCGATCCGGGTGCTCGGTCGCGTAGTTCACATAGACCTCGGTCATCGTCCTGATTCGGGACTCCGGGCTGCGCTTACGCTTGACGCCCCTCTGGATCAGGGCCGCCATCTCGTCGATCGTGCGCGCATTCAGATGAATGACAAGATCATCGAAATTGCGGAAGACGTGATAGAGCGTGCCGACCGTATAACCGATCTTCGACGCAACCTTGCGCGCCGTAAGTGACTGGAAACCCTCAGTTTCGACGATCTTTGCGGCCGCATCGATCGCCATCTCCTTGATTTCCTCACGACTGTGGTCGCTGCGCCTGCCCATACATTATGTCCAATAGAAAACGGCTAACCTAAGCCAAACACTACCACTATTTGAACAACGTTCAATATCTGTGTATAAATTAAACACCGTTCAAAAAACGGTTTTTCTTTGGCTAGTAATTGAACGCTGTTTAATTAGGAGAATGTCATGAAACCCAGGATCCATGCGAGTTTGCTCGCGGTCGTACTGACCTTTTTCTGTGTGGCGTCTGCCAGCGCGGCAGGTCTGCTGATTCCGCAGGGGCAGTCCAGCTCGCTCGATATCCGCGATCACAAAGTGCGTGTCGTCGTCGAGGACGGTTACGTCGTGACCGAAGTCGATCAGGTATTTGCCAACTCAGGCGGCAATGACCTCGAAGCCGTTTACAGCTTCCCGGTCCCCTCTCACGCGGCCGTCGCTGAATTCACATACTGGATCGACGGCAATCCTGTAACGGGTGAAGTCCTCAAAAAGGAAGAAGCTCGCCAACTATACGAACAGGAGAAGTCACAGGGTCGTGAGACCGCCCTGGCGGAGAAGGACGAATATCGGACCTTCGATATCTCCGTGTACCCGGTACGCGCCAACAGTGATGTTCGTATTCGACTCGTCTACGTACAAAGCGCGAGCACGGACACGGGTATCGGTCGCTATGTCTACCCGCTTGAGGAAGGTGGTGTCGACGAGGAGCGCAAGGCGTTCTGGGAAGTTCGCGATACGGTCACGGGGACGTTCAGTTTCAACCTCGAGCTGAAGTCGTCTTACCCGGTTGATGCGGTTCGCCTGCCGGGCCAGCCGAATGCCGTACTCACGCAGATGGGGGCCGAACACTGGACGGTCGACCTGCACTCGGCAGGCTCAAACCCGGCCGACGAGGACTTTGCCAACCAGGTTGCTGCGATTGAGGCAGGCGAGACACCGCCGCCAGCATCCAGCAAGTCAGGCGTCGCCAAACTCGACACCGACATTGTGGTGTACTGGCGTCACGCACCGGATCTGCCGGGCTCGGTTGACCTGGTCACGCACAAGCCCGACAAAAAGGGTCGTGGCACGTTCATGATGACCTTTACCCCTGGCGGCGACCTGCCACTGATCGAAAGCGGTCGTGACTGGGTATTCGTGCTCGACATCTCGGGATCGATGCAGGGCAAGTTCGCGACGCTGGCCGATGGCGTGCAGCAGGCCCTCGGTACACTGAACCCGGCAGATCGTTTCCGTATCTTCCTGTTCAACAACTCGTCGCGCGAACTCACCAACGGTTTCGTCATTGCTGACGCGAACAACGTAAGTCAGTGGGCAGCCGAGGTAGGTCGGTTGCAATCCAGCGGCGGCACGAACCTGTACGCCGGATTACAGGCCGGTCTGCAGAGTCTCGATAGCGATCGCACGTCTGGCATTGCGCTCGTGACCGATGGCGTTGCCAATGTCGGCATCACCGAGAAAAAGTCATTCCTGGAGATGATGAAGAAGCACGATGTACGTCTGTTCACGTTCATCATGGGCAACAGTGCCAACCGGCCGCTGCTCGAAGCTATGACCGAGGTGTCCAACGGCTTCTCCATGGAGACGTCCAACAGTGACGACATCTCCGGGCAGTTGCTGCAGGCGACCGGCAAGATCCGCCACGCTGCCCTGCACGACGTCGTACTGAAAATCGACGGCGTCAAAGTTGCCGACCTCACGCCCGAACGCATCGGCAGCCTGTACCACGGCGAGCAGCTGAAGGTCCTCGGCCATTACTGGGGCGCCGACGATGCGGTCGTTAAGCTGACCGGCAAGGTTGCCGGCCAGGACGTCGAGTACAAGACGCGCTTCCCGATGCCGGCACAGTCGGACCTGAATCCGGAGCTCGAGCGCATCTGGGCCTACGCCACGATCGAGAACCTGCAGTCGAAGATGGACTATTTCGGTGCGGACCGCGACACCGAGGACGCGATTACTGACCTCGCTATCGAGTACGGCCTTGTTACCGATTACACATCGATGATTGTCGTTCGCGACGAGGTATTCGCCGCGCAGGGTATCGACCGCAAGAATCGCGACCGCGTAGCGAACGAACGAAAGGCTCGCGAAGTCAGGGCCGCGCAGCCGCCGCGCAACAATCGCGTCGACCAGCAACAGCCGATGTACAACAACAAGAAGCGCCCATCGCTTGGTGGTGGCGGTGGTGGAGCCTTTGGCTGGCCAATGCTCGCCGCCCTGTTTGGCCTGCTGCTGATGCGCCGCAGACGAGCAAGCTAATACCAGGTACCTCCTGCTTGGGCCCCGCAAGGGGCCCTTTTTTTGGGCGCCTGTTGCGCTAGTGAGCGCAGTGTCGCCACTTCCTCTTTAGCTCGATAAGCGTCTCGGCGAACTTCTGCGGCTGCTCAAAATGCGGAAGGTGCAGGCGACTGCAAACAGCAGAAACAGCGCGCCTGATATCGGTAGCCAGCGTTTGTTCTTGTTACGAGGCTTCAACTCAGTCCACGGGTATCGGTTCACGCAACCAGAGTGCGGCGATGCCGGTGTCATCTCCTGTCATTTCCCAATGAACGAGTGACAGCGGCAGACGCCCGGCACTCATCAACTCATCGTGAAAATCTCTCAGGCTGAAGGCGTCGCCGAGCTGACGTTTTCGCTCGGCGAGCAGGGTCTGCATCTGCAGCATGCCGGTCGTATAGCCAAGCCCGTAACCGGGAGGCCGGCGCAGGTAGATTTCAGCGTCGACCCGCGCAACATCGCGATCAAGATAGGGAACCCGCTCGATCCAGTAGTCTGCGACTTCCTCGGCGGTCATCTCGTTGAGCTGCAGCCAGACATCAGCCGGCATGCGCGCTGCGCGGAAAATGCCGAACAGGTAGATGAGTTCGCGAACGCGAGGCTGGTCGTCGAGCAGTCCCGCATTCATGACGGCTTCCTCGAGATAGACCGCCCAGCCCTCAACGCGAGCATCGTCGGTGAGCCGCCCGCGCACCGGGTCGGAACTATTGCGCTCGACGACGGCATCGAAGCGATGACCCGGTATCACCGCGTGCAGATGATCAGGGGTGGGATTGCGGAACTGCACCTGCTCCCAGAAGTTAGGGCCGCCGTCGCGGACTATCCAGGGAACGTTCGTGGAGAGCTCACCAATGTAGCCAGGGATCGTGATGATCCCTTCGTCTTCAAGAAAGCGGCGAATCTTCCTATCAGTCTCGTCAATGCGGGACTGGTATTCCTCGGCCGATGCGGAGATTTCGATTTCCGGCAGATTCCGGTTGCGATGACGCTCCAGCGCATAAAGTGCCCAGAGTCGATCGAGCTCCCGCTCGCCGAGTGTGACTATCTCATCGCTCGTGTAGTGCATCAGCTTGACGTGCTTGAGATACCAGTCGAACGCGTCCTTGCCGACGCCCGCGTCGGCGGTCATCGTCGCGCGATTTGCGACCAGCCAGTCACGGAACGTCACGACCGCGGCCCTGGACACTTCGATAGGCTCGAGCAGCTCAGGTTGCTGCACACGGGCACGTTCCAGCAAGTCGTCATACCAGCCGACCACCCCCGGCGGTGGTTCCGCCCGGTATGGGAAGCCGTGGCCGACGCCATCGGAGTTCGAGAGATTAAAGATCGCGAGATCGGCATAATCGGCCGCAACCTCGACAAGGTTCTTTTCACCTTGCGCAGCAAGCCCGGGAATCGCCTCGAGCTGCCGCACAAACTCGGCGAGCGCTTCGCCCTCAACAGGAAGTTCGGTAAACGTAAGACGCAACATGCGATCGACGTAGAAGCCCGGATCGCGAGACCAAGGCTTGGAGACCCGTAGCGCGAACTCCTCCTGGTCCATCTTTGCACGCACGGCCAGGAACTCGACCTGCTGGCCGAGTGGCCAGTCGGCGACGGCAAACCTGTTTAGCTGGTCCTGGAGGCCGCGAAGCTCCCGAACCTTCGTCGCAATCGCCTTCGCGCTGTAGTCGGGATACACATCGGTCTCAAGGCCAGCGACATCGACGAGAGATTGTTCTTTCTTCGCACTTATCGGGTCCCGCCAGTACAGAAACTCATCCCATAGCTCGACGAAGCCCGCGTAGTCGCGGTTGCCATCCGGCATTCCTCTGTAATCGCTCGATGGCGTCGGCTCGCCTGAATCCGTGCACCCGAACATCAGGAATGGGACTGCAATCAGGGCAGCCACCACAACGGGCGCCCTCCGGGGATATGCGGTCATTTGTTTCCTTTGTCTCTCAATCCCACTTGAAGACGACCTTGCCCGCTTCGCCGGCATCCGACATCTCGAATGCCTCTCTTACCTGCGTGATGGGGAAGGTGTGCGTGACAATCTCCTCGGGGCGTATCTTCCAGCGCACGATGTGCTCAATCGTGTCCTCCATCTCGGAGATGCCAGACATCCATGAGCCATGCAGGGTGAGCTGCTTCTGGATCACGGTGAAACTGGGATTGAAGCTGAGGTTGCCGTGTTCACCCAGGAAGACGACCCTGCCCCAGAGTCGAGCTGCGTCCAGCGAGAGCATTCGCCCGGGCTGAGAAGCGGAACATTCCAGCGAGACTTCAACGCCATGACCATTGGTGAAGTCCTTGATCTTGTCCAGCGTGTCATCGCCAGCAAGAAGTCCGAGGTCACAACCGTGTTGTTCGGCTGTAGCGACTCTCTCCGGGCTGATATCAACGCCAATCACTTTGGCGCCGCGCGCTTTGGAGATGATGGCGGCGGCAAGACCCACCGGACCAAGGCCGACGACAAGAACTGTATCGTATCCGGACACATCCGCTCGGCGTACGCCCTGGAATGAGGTGCCAAATCCGCAGGAAATGATCGCGCCGTCAACGAAACTCAGCTCCTCGGGAAGACCGAGGAGTGTGTACTCCTCGGCGAGCATGAAATCTGCGTACGCGCCATCGCGGTGCCAGCCGTAGACACTTCGTTCGTCGCTCGTGCAGTTGACTATCCAGCCCTTGCGGCAGGCGTAACAGTGGCCACAGCCGCAGATGTGGTAGACGATCACCCGATCGCCTTTGTTGAAGTCTCGCTTGCAGTTAGGGCCGACGGCTTCGACCGTGCCACAGGGCTCGTGGCCGGCAATACAGCCCTGGTAATGGCCAGGATCGTCGAGGTTCATCGTGCGATAGATGTTGTGCAGGTCACTGCCGCACATGCCGGCAGCTTTCATCCGTAAGAGAACCTGGCCAGGTCCGGGTTCCGGTACCGGAAATTCCTTCAGCTCGACCTGTCGCTGTCCGCCATGAATGATCGCGCCCTGCATAGTATTCATGATGCCCTCTCCTCTCCGCTCTCAGTCCTGGGAGACTATGTGCGCTTCGTCCCACCAGTTTATCGCAATCCGATCGAGCGTCCGGAATCGGTCACTCCTGAGTACTTCCCCGAATTCACAAAACGTCTCGTTTTGGTACCGGTGTTTATGGCACCAGCTTTGGTGGAACATCGATCGCTATCGGGACGTCTCGCGTTCGCCCTGCCAGTAGCGGGGCCAAAACGGTCGCGCTACTCGATAAGCAAGTCGTAACCCACTTGCTCGAGGAAGTCCCGTTCGCGCTCCAGATCGGCAATCGTCAGCGGGTTATCGGCAAGCCACTGCTTGTCGAAACCGATCGTCAGGCTATCGTTCGTTACGTGGATATTCATGTCCGCATGCTTTAGGGACTTGCGACTTCGATTCAGCAAAACGGCGAGTCGCAATAGCATCAGCAAGCGCAGCGCCGGTTTACGCCATGCGGCGGGCAATAACTTGAAGCCCGAGCTGCTGATGCGGTGGCGCTGACCACCTATCAATCCAGCGAGAAAACGTTGTTCGGCACGCGGAAAACCAGGCATATCCGCGTGCTCGGCAATATAGGCGCCGTGCCGCTGGTACCCGTCGTGGGAAATATCGAGACCGATCTCGTGCAGCCGTGCGGCCCAATCGAGAACATTGCCCGCGATCTTCTTGGAGAAGCCCCACTGGTCCTTACACTGCGCGTACAAGTCTGCTGCGGTCGTCGCGACCCGCTCGGCCTGCTTCTCGTCGACCTGGTAGCGGGACATCATGGCCTTGACCGTGCGTTCGCGCGCATCTTCGTGCTGCAAGCGACCGAGCAGGTCGTAGAGCAATCCCTCGCGCAACGCGCCGTCGGAGATATGCAGTCGTTCGATATCGAGAACATGCAGCAGCTCGGCAAGAATCGACAATCCGCCGGGCCAGACCTGTGCCCTGCGTTCCGACAGACCGTCAAGCACCAGGTCAGCGGTCGACTTGCACTCGAGAACACGCTCAATGAGCTTCTCGACGTGCTCCAGCGTCAATCCACCTTCGGAGACCCCCAGGGCCACGGCCACTGCCTCGGTCGCGCGAATCGTCCCAGACGTACCGATTGCGTCGACGTCGGCAGCATTGCGGAAGAACGCTTTGACGGGTCGCAACTCAAGCTGCGCCGCGACGCGTGCCTTCTCAAAACCCGCGCGCGTGATATTGCCGTCCGGGAAGAACCTCTCGGTCATCGACACGCAGCCCATGTGCAGGCTCTCCAGCGCACGGGGTTGTGGTCCCTGGCCCAGTATCAGCTCGGTACTGCCGCCACCGATATCCATGACGAGTCGCAGGCCGTCGGTCGGCGGCAGGCTGTGCGTCACGCCGTTGTAGATCAGTCGTGCCTCCTCGATCCCGGAGACGATCTCGATTGGATGGCCGAGCGCCCGCTCCGCCTCAACCATGAAGCCCGTATCCTCTCGAGCTCTGCGGATCGTACTGGTGCCACCGGCACGCACGCTGTTGGCATGCATGTCGCTAAGGCGCTCGCCGAATCGCGAGAGACAGTCAAGCGCGCGCTGGCGCGCATCGGGGGATATATCGCCTTTGTCGGAAAGGCCTTCGGCGAGACGCACGGTCTCGCGAATTCGATCGAGGACCGCGAGCTGCCCGTGACGCAGCTCGCCGACGATCATGTGAAAACTGTTGGAGCCGAGATCGACGGCCGCGATAATTTCCGGCTGGGCGTTCTCAGACGGTGAAAGACTGTCCGCAGCCGCAGGTGGTTTGTGCATTCGGGTTCCGGATGATGAACTGCGCTCCCTGCAGGTCTTCCTTGTAATCGATCTCCGCACCCATGAGGTACTGCACGCTCATCGGATCGACCAGCAGCGTAACGCCCTGGTTCTCGACCTGGCTGTCACCGGCCTCGACATCCTCATCGAACGTGAAACCGTACTGAAAGCCAGAGCAACCGCCGCCCGAAATGAACACCCGCAACATCAGGTTGGGGTTGTCCTCTTCCGCGATCAGCTCGCTGACCTTGCTCGCCGCCGCATCGGTGAACACGATGCCGGTCGGTATCTGTGGTGCGCCTGTAACTTCAGTATCCATGTTATTCGTTCGCAGCTTTGGCCGCCTCATCAATTCGGTGCGTCTGTTCCAGCAATGGTACCTGCCCTTCGGGCTGGTGTACGAGCTTGCCGTTTATTTCGGCGCCCTCTGACATCTGGATGAGATTGTAATACACATTGCCAATGACACGCGCGGTCGGTCCAAGTTCCACGCGCTGACTGGCAAACACATCGCCGCGGACGATGCCGTTCAGCACGACATAAGGCACGGTTACGCCACCATCCACACTGCCGATATCGCTGATGGAGAGCGCAGACTCGGTATCCGGGTCTGCGGTTACGCTGCCATTGACGGTGCCGTCGATATGGCAGCCGCCTTCGAAATGCAAGTCGCCTTTGATTTTGCTGTTGGGCCCGACGAGCGTCTCGACGACCGTATGCCTGCGTTGCTTCCTACCGAACATCTGGTTCTCCAATCATCCCTGGCTAGTAACCCAGGCAAAACTCTCTTCAATACTCGAAATCGAGCGGGTCCTGGAACGCACCTCGACGAGAATGCGTTCCGGTGTAAAGCCGTCGGGCAACACGATCTGACGGTCGAAGTCCTGGAAGTAGCGGAACGAGAACGGCCAGTCCTTGTTCGCCTCAGCCGGCAGAAGATCTGCCAGTGCGTAGCTCTTCGCTTCGCCGTCCTCATTGCCCTCGACCGTCATCGCGACGGTGCCCGACACCTTGCGATCATGTTTCATGGCCTGCACAAGCACGAGTCGCAGCATGAACTCACGCTCCTCCAGCCCGCGCGTCAGCCTGAGGTCCTGCACGCGCAGTCCCGGTTTGCCGTCCGCAGGTGACACGATGCCGCGATAGAACGCGATTGCGTCCTGCTGTTCCTGGATCTTGCCCTGCAGGTCAAGGAGGCTGCTCTCGACTTCCTTATAGGCCTCGCGATCGATCTCGCGATGCGTCTCCAGGATGGCGACCTCCTGCTCGAGCTCGGTGATGCGCTCGTTGAGCGAGTCGATATGGTTCTCGAAGGCCGCTGTCTCACTGGCCGCATCCACAATGTCGTAGCCGGCGCTAATACGGCCAAACTCGAAAACCAGGTAGCCCATGACAATGACAACCGCCATCAGCAGGCCGCGCACCAGCCAGGTGCGCCCCGCTCCGTGGGTCTGCAGGTGAGATCGTCGTGTCACTCGGGTCTCGCTCGGTGAAAAGACATTATGTTACGCGGAGCGGCGGGGAGACAGAAGTGCGCCAGGTCACGGAATTTGACCCTCGGTGGCCTCTTTTTCGGCTTTCCGGATGTCCTTGTCGAACACGGCGCGCCAGCGCTTGGGCCACCAGCGCGGCCGTTTGGGCAGTCCGTCCGGGTGAACGAGCGGGCCGAGCTCATAGAGGGCATGCGCATAGACCCGGCGCTTGAAATAGATCACTTCGTTTACAGGACGCCAGAAAGGCACCCAGCGGAAGCGGTCGAATTCGGGCTTGTCAGCACGATCGAAGCGCACGCGGTCTTCGTCGCTGACCAGTCTCAGGATGAACCAGCGTTGTTTCTGGCCAATGCACAGTGGCTTGCTGTGCTTGCGTATGAAGCGGTCAGGAAGACGGTAGCGCAGCCAGTCGCGCGTGACGCCCAGAACATCGACATCGTCGGGTTCGAGCCCGATCTCCTCGTGCAGTTCCCGATACATCGCGTCTTCAGGGGTCTCGCCCTCGAGCATGCCACCCTGAGGAAACTGCCAGCCTTTCGCACCCACGCGGCCACCCAGCAACAGCTTGTTGTCGGTGTTCGCGAGGATGATGCCGACATTGGCCCGAAAGCCCTCGGCGTCAATCCAATCGTTGCCCATAGCAACCGTACTAAAACTCTAACTGCCGATTACTTTACACTATCCGTCGCCGCACGCCCCAGGAGAATATCCTTGAATGCAGGCCGCAACGGTGCCCTGTTTTTCGCATTGCTACTGATCGTCCTCGCTGCATTCCTGTTCGCTATCAGCGTCGGGAGCGCGGACATCAGCGTCAGCGATGCGCTGCGGGCACTGGCAGGTTCGGCGCCGGACTCGGTTCAGGGGCTCGTCAACGATTTGCGGTTGCCTCGCGCCCTGACCGCGTTCGCTGTCGGTGGGCTGCTCGCGATTGCCGGCGTGCTGATGCAGGTGCTGCTACGCAACCCGCTTGCCGAGCCTTACATCCTGGGGACCTCGGGCGGGGCAGCCGTGGCGGCGCTGATCGCAATCTCGGTTGGGGCTGGCACTTTGATCGTCGACGCGGCGGCTTTTGGCGGCGCACTTGCGGCAACCCTGCTTGTGTTTGCAATCGCGCAGGGCACGGGCAGCTGGACGCCAACACGCTTGCTGTTGACCGGCGTTGTCCTGGCCGCCGGCTTCGGCGCCGCGACCACGCTGCTGCTCGCCATGTCACCGGACAAGAACCTGCGCGGCATGCTGTTCTGGCTCATGGGTGACCTGAGTTTTGCGCTCGATCCTGAACGATGCCTGCTGCTGCTCGGTATCCTGATCGTTGCGGGGACGCTGGTAGCCCGACACCTTAATGTGCTCGCACGCGGTGAACTCCAGGCGGCCATCGTAGGTCTGCCGGTCAGGGGCTTTCGCTACCTCATCTTCGCCGCCGCATCGGCAGCGACGGCCTTGTCGGTCACGACGGTCGGCGTGATCGGCTTCATCGGCCTGGTCGTTCCGCACCTTGTGCGTCTCATCGCCGGCAGCGATCATCGCGTGGTGTTGCCGGCATCGGCCCTCGCGGGCGGTGCGCTGCTCGTCGTTGCCGATACGCTGGCGAGAACGGTGATGTCACCGCGACAGCTCCCCGTCGGCGCACTGACCGCCGCCATCGGGGTGCCATTGTTCCTTGTTCTGATGAGCCGGATTCGCGCCGAACGCTACCGGTAGCCCGCGCGTTCGGCGAGCAACCTTACGTCCTCGTCCAGCCAACCGATGCGTCCCGCACTCTTGCCATTCTCATCAGGGATGTCCAGCGGGATGTTGACGATGACCCAGTCGACGAGCGCCTGAGCGGCATCGGGATTCTGTGCGTGCCGCGCCACGCCCAGCGCACGAATATTGAAGTACTCTGGAAACGGATCCGCGACCCACACGCCAGGCGCCTCGATATCGCTCGAGAACAGGCCGTAGCCGCACGTGCCGTCGGCTAGCGCTGCAACAAGCTCGGCCTCGGTCGCAAATGGGGCCAACTTCTGGTTGCGAACCCAGGCACGCACGACGCGCTCCGCGCGCTTGAGCCCATGCTCTTCGATCAGTCGTGCGACAACGGCGCGATTGATCGGCAACTGCGACGAGGACAAGCAGACCTCGCCCCCGATATCGGGTCTGGCCAGACCCATATAGCTGGTTACGCGGGTTTCGACACGCTGGGCTGAGCCGATAACCGCGCTGTAACTCTCGAACGCAACCCAAAGGTCGTCGGCGTCGCGTCCTTCGCTTTTGACGTCAGCCAATGCCGACGATTGAATCGGGCGCAATGCGCCCTCATCGGCGGCGCGCCAGATATCAGCAACGTTCGATGTCAGCAATACATCGGCCTTCGGAGAACCACGGTTGCCAATCACGTCATCGGTCAGAGCGCCGCTATCACCATGGATGATCTGGATCGGCGTGCCGTTCGCCTCGGTAAAACCGGCCAGCCGTGTTGCAATGCCCGTCGTGTCGTCGCCATAGGCGTACACGACGACCGGCGGCACGGCGATTTCGGGCGGCCCCTTATCGCAGCCGAACAGCGCGGCAACGCACAAGAACAAAAGTGCTGCCCTCACGCGGCCTCCACCACCACGCGATCGCGGCCCGCTGATTTCGCCTCGTACAGCGCAACGTCTGCACGTGCAATCAGCGAATCACCCAGCGTTTTCAGGTCGTCGTCGCCCGGGGACGGACTGACTTCAGCTATTCCGATCGACACTGTGACGGTGACCTGTTCGTCATGCGGGATATCCACGGGCGCTGCCGAAACCGACGTTCGGATACGCTCGGCGAGCAGCGATGCAGAACGTGATTCGGTGTTTGGCAACAGCACGATGAACTCTTCCCCCCCGTAGCGCGCCGCGACATCACTTGCGCGCACCTGCGATTCGATCCGCTGTGCCAGCTCGCGCAGCACAGCGTCACCTGCGGCATGGCCCCAGGTGTCATTGACGCGCTTGAAATGATCGATGTCGAGCATCAGACAAACGAGGCTCGAGCCGTCACGCCTCGCCCTCGCAAGTTCCTCAACGAGACGTACACCGAGGTAACGACGGTTGTTCCATCCCGTGAGCACGTCGGTGAAACCGCTGCGCAGCAGGCGCGCGCGATTGACCGTGTTCTCAATGCAGAAGGATGCGATAACACCGAGGTGCGACAGGAAATCGTGAGCGTGGTCACGCGTGAAGCGGTGGGGATCAGAACTGCAGAGATTGATACTGCCTAGCAGCTTGCCGCGGTGGCGCAGCGGGATCATGGCTATGCTGCGAGCGTCCTTGACGTTCGGGCAGATCAGCTGGTGATCGCAAGCAGCGTACGCACCGAGCCACGGCTTCTGCAGGGCAATGTACTGTGGCGCCATCCCGGAGATCGACTCGACCATGACCAGGTCCTTGAAGTCTTCAACTGGGGTGCCGTTAGCCAGCAACAGGTGGCGGATATCGTGGTCGGAATCGCAGATGACGACACTGACATACTCGACGCCGTAGCTGACGCGCAGACCATCGATCAACGCGATGATCAATGTATCGATACTCTCTGCCTGCAGGAGACGCACCTCGCGGGCCTGCGAGCGGCGCATCTTGTCTTCGTTGCTCGCGCCCTCCGCGTTCAGTTCATCAAGGCGCCGCTGCGTCGCAGCGAGCCGTGCCTCGAGTTCTTCCCTGGACGCCATCGTCAGCTCCTCATCGCGAGATAGTCACGTCCTTTTTCCATGAGGTCGACGAACGACTGTTCGTCGCCGTCGGCGACCGTCTCGCGAATGCGCCGGGCCGCGTCGCACAGCGCGTCGAGCGGGCCCAGCCCGAATTTGTTGAGATTCTGAATTTCGAAGTACAGATGAGGATTATCCTGCGCCACGGCCTCGGACACCAGTAGCTGCGAATCGAAAGTCGTCGACGACATCTTGGCGAGTTTGGGCGCTGCCTCGCCGCTTTCGGCCAGGGCCGTGAAAAACGCGATGTTCAATGCATGCGACAGGCCGAGAACGTAGGCGATGAGCCGGTCGTGATCGTCAAGACCCATGTCGAGTTGCTCGACCATCGTCGGCGCGAAGAGCTCCTTGGCATCAGCCGTCGCGTGTGCATCGCCTACGTCGCAAAAGATCAGGTGGCGACCGGAAAGCAGGCGCGTGTCGGGCCCGAACATCGGGTGCAGTGACGTGACGCGACAGCCGGCGTCACGCAACTCCTGCAGGCCATCAATGAGCGGCGATTTCAGAGAACCGATGTCAAATACGAGGCCTGAAGGCTTGAGCACCGCGAGCTGCGCGAGAATGCGTCCTGAAACTGCCAGCGGCGCCGCAACGACGATGACATCGTAGTCCACACCGGCATCGGTCCAGTTGTGGAACTGGTTGGGGCCATCCTCGACACCGCGATCGGCGACCGTCGTCGCGAAACCCTGCGAAACGAAGAAATCGACGAACCAGCGACCCATCTTGCCGGCGCCGCCAATGACGAGAGCGCGGCGACCGTCACCCTTCCCTTCGGCGACCACGCGATCGCGCTCCTGGCTTTCCAGCGAGGTGCGGATCAGCAGCTGCAGCATTCCCTCGACGAGATCGGGATCGACGCCTGCCGCCTCGGCCTGGGCGCGCCCCATGTCGAGCACGTCCTTCTCGCGCGCATAATCGCGAGTACCGGTACCGGTCGAACGCTTGCTCTTGCCTATCTCGCCGACGATTTTCTGGCGCTCGGCGATTAACTCGACCAGTTGCCGATCGATGGTGGATAAGTTGCTACGCAGGTCTTCGAGGCTCATGACTGATCTTTTACAGGAGTCACGCGCGCAAAAAAAGCCGGCCCGGGGATTCCGGGCCGGCCTCCTGGAGCTGCTACCAGACGCGGGCCTCAGTGACGCTGACGATGCCGGCGACGGCGGTCGTTGCCGTCGTAGCGATCGTCGAAACGCCGGTCATGATGCCTGTAGCGATGATTGAAGTAGTCGTTCCAGTAGTTGTGGCTGCGATAGTAGTTGCGGCCCCAGCGACGCTCCCAACGATAGATCTCGAAGAGCTCTGACCAGGCGAGTCGTTTGTCGCGCTTGAGCGGCGTGTGTCGATACCAGTGTCGGAAGCCGTGCTTGCGCTTAAGCCAGCGCGGCATATGTTTGGCACGTCGCACCTCGATGCGATCATGGTAGTGGTAGTACGCCGGCGAGTCGTAGACGTTGCGTACCTCCTTGTGCGCTGCGGCCTCGGGCGAGTTCAACAGCAGGAGGCTACCGGCGAGAGTTGCTGCGATCATTACCTTGTTCATTTGATCCTCCGGTTTGTCCCAGTGCAGCCTCAGAATAGGCGCGGAGAGATGAACCCGAGGTGAATATAAGTCGCTGTTTTCAATGGTTTTATGAATGAAACATGAACAGCGACTTTGCCCACCTCGCCCTGATTCGCTAATCGTGAGAATATGCCCGACAGAACCACGAGAACCACGCTGAGGGGAACGCTTGGTATGAAGACACGTGCGGCCGTCGCCTGGGAAGCAGGCAAACCACTCGAAATTGAAATGCTCGACCTCGAAGGACCCAAGGCGGGCGAGGTACTCCTGCGCAATGTCGCAACGGGCGTCTGCCACACCGACGCGTTTACGCTATCGGGCGAAGATCCCGAGGGAATCTTCCCATCTGTACTCGGACACGAGGGCGGCGCAATTGTCGAGGAGGTCGGCGAAGGCGTCACCTCGGTCGCGGTCGGCGATCACGTGATTCCTCTGTATACCCCGGAATGCGGTGAGTGCAATTTCTGCACGTCGGGCAAGACCAACCTGTGCCAGGCGATCCGTGTAACCCAGGGCCAGGGCCTGATGCCCGACGGCTCGTCGCGCTTCTCACTCAACGGCAAGGCCGTTTACCACTACATGGGCACGTCGACGTTCAGTGAGTACACGGTGCTTCCGGAAATTGCCGTGGCCAAGATCAGCAAGGAAGCGCCGCTCGAAAAGGTCTGCCTGCTCGGATGCGGCATCACGACCGGCATCGGCGCCGTACTCAACACGGCGAAAGTCGAGCCCGGCGCGTCCGTCGCCGTCTTCGGCCTCGGCGGAGTCGGGTTGAGCGCGATTCAAGGCGCGGTCATGGCGAAAGCGGGACGAATTGTTGCGGTCGATATCAACGAGGACAAGTTTGAGCTCGCGAAGCAGCTCGGCGCGACCGACACGGTCAATCCGAAAGACCACGACGCGCCGATACAGGATGTCATTGTCGAACTGACCGGTGGCGGCGTCGACTACTCCTTCGAATGTGTCGGTAACGTTGACCTGATGCGGTCCGCCCTGGAGTGCTGCCACAAGGGCTGGGGCGAGTCGGTCATCGTTGGCGTTGCGGGCGCCGGCCAGGAAATCGCTACACGCCCGTTCCAGCTCGTTACGGGCCGGGTCTGGCGAGGCACAGCCTTCGGCGGCTGCAAGGGTCGTTCACAGCTGCCATCCATGGTCGACCAGTACATGGACGGCGAGATCAAGATTGACGAGTTCATCACCTATACGATGCCTTTGGAAGACATCAACAGGGCATTCGATCTCATGCACGAGGGCAAGAGCATTCGCTCAGTGATCCACTTCTAGAACCGTGTCCAGAGTCGCCGTCGCAACCACGTCGCAGCTTGCGGCTGATGCGGCCCGTGAAGTCGCTGAAGTTGGCGGAAATGCCGTCGACTGCGCGCTGGCCGCCGCCCTGCTGACAATCAATGCCGAACCCGGCGTGTGCGCGCTGGGTGGCAGTGCGTTCATCACGATCTGGCGAGACGGGGACGACCCCGTCACGATCGATGGCAATGTCGCCGTTCCGGGCAAAGGACTTGCCGATGAAGAACGAGGACGCGGTGCGGTCGAAGTGACGATGGACTACGGTGGCGGCATCCGGACGCTCGTCGGACCGGGCTCCGTCGCGGTCCCAGGTACCCTCGCCGCTATAGAAGAGGCCTGGAATCACTACGGCAAAGCGGCCTGGCGCGACATCTTCGCCCCGACCATCCGGGCCTGCCGCGAAGGCTTCCCGCTGTCAGGTGCCTGCCGCTACTACCTCGGCTATTCGGGCAAGCTCGTATTCGATCGCAGCGAAGACGGCTACAACGCACTGCACCATGCCGACGGCACGCTCCTCGATACCGGGGATACGGTGCATATTCCGCATCTCGCCGACACGCTATCGGCGATCGCCGACGATGGCGCGCATATTTTCTATCAGGGCGAGATTGCACATGCCATTGCCGATCACTGCCGTAACGGTGAAGGCGCGCTGACGCGCAAGGATCTCAGCAGCTACCGCGCGATCGAGCGCAAGCCATTGCTGACCGAAGTAGGTGGATGGCAGCTGGCGACAAACCCGCCTCCGGCCGTTGGCGGGGCCGTGCTGTCGGCCATGCTGCTCGCCTGTGCGGACCTGGAGGTCGAGCGCTGGGACAGCGAAGCGCTCGCGCAGTTGATTGCCGCGCAACGTGCCTGCCTCGACTACCGGCAGACACATCTCGATCTCGCCGATGACATCGGCCCGGTCGCGGAAAAGCTGGTCGAGTCCGCGCGAAGCGGACGGCTGCTATCGCGCTGGACGTCTGCGTCGACCGTGCATACCTCGGTCGTCGATGACGCCGGCAACGGTTGCGCGGTCACGGCTTCGTCGGGTTACGGCTCCGGCGAAATGCCGGCTGGCACCGGGCTGTGGCTCAACAACTGCCTCGGCGAAATAGAGCTGAATCGTCGCGGTCTCGATGCCGGGCCGCCTGGCGTTCGCCTGCCATCGAATATGGCGCCGAGCGTTGCGCGGCGTGATGGCACGGTACTCGCGGTTGGCTCGCCGGGCGCGGATCGCATTACGACGGCGTTGCAACAATTCCTGATCAACTACCTGCAGATGGACATGCCGCTGGCGAGGGCAATCGCGCACCCACGTGTCCATGTCGATACGAGCGGCGACGATGTACTGCTCAAGGCAGAGGCAGGCCTTGAGTTGCCTGAAGTCGACCTGCCGGTCACCGAGTTTCCCGAACTCGTAATGTACTTCGGTGGCGTCGGCGCGGCTGTTTATGATCGCGCAAAGGGATTCGATGTCGGCGCCGATCCACGGCGCGAAGGCGGCATATTCAATCCCGACGCACGATGATCCGCGCCGCCGCAACCCTTTTCGTTCTGCTCGTCAGTGCCGCGATAGCGGACGACACCGTCACGCGCGGCAATAACCTGGCTGTCGACGTGGCCAACGATGGTCGGTTGCTCATGGACCTCGGTGGCGATGCCTGGCTGGTGCCACTCGCGGGAGGCGAGGCCATTCCCGTCACCGAGTCCCTCGGCTCCCTGACGCGGCCACGATGGTCGCCCGATGCGGCCAAATTCGTATACACGGCGAACGCGAGCGAGCGGGAAGGCATCTGGATTCACGACCGCGTCGCGGGCACCTCGGAGCGGATCAGCCGCGACGACACGCTGGACATCCACCCGGCTTGGCACCCTTCTGGTGAGCGCCTGGTCTACGCCTCGGATCGTCGAGACTCCGGCTTTGACCTGTGGGAGACAGACCTGTTAACGGGCCTGCACTGGCGACTGAGCAGCCGGCCTGGTGACGAGACGGAACCGGCCTGGTCCGCAAACGGCAGGCACCTCGCCTATATCCATCGCGACGGTGACACCTGGTCGCTCATGCTGCGCCTGCATGGCAAGCCTGACGAGACGCTGGTTTCCGGATCGGACCGGCTCGCCGGACCCGCGTGGCGACCCGACGGCAGCCTCATTACTTACTGGCGCGAAACGTCGACAGGGCCCGCACTTGACATGGTCATTCTCTCCGAGCCGCGCCTCATTCGCCGTTACATGGAAGGAGAGAACTACACGACGGCACCGGTAAGCTGGCTGGACAAGCACCGGATGTATTACTCGGCCGACGGCGTGATCCGGCAGCGGCTCTTCAATGCATGGTCTTCCAAGACCGTGCCGTTTCGGGCGACTGTCGAAGCTGAGCCCAAGGTTGTCGTCGAGCGCGTGCGGCGTTCGCTACCGCGTATCAGCGAACCGCCAGGGACACTCATCATTCGTGCGCAGCGGCTGTTTGACGGCATCGACGGCAGCTGGCAACAGGACCGGGACATCGTTATCGAACGCGGCCAGATCGCGGCAGTCAGGGACCGTAGCCACCACGGGGACGCGATCGTCATCGACATGGGCGACCTGGCGGTACTCCCTGGTTTTGTCGACGTGCAGGCTCGCTTGCCCGAGGACGTCAATGCCGCTGTCGGTCCACTGATCCTCGCGACCGGAGTGACAACGGTTGTCACCAGCAATAGCCAGGCCGAACACCTGAACACGATCTGGTCGGGCAAGGACCTGCCTGGGCCGCGCGCGCTCGCCGCACCCGACTGGCCCGTGGCAGCCTTCTCCGGCCTTGCGGATAGCCAGACGCCCGGACTCGAGACATTGCTCGGGAGTCGCCAGGCCGGTCTTCTTGACGCGACGGATCCCGTCGCTCGCCGCTTCAGCGAGCGGCCGGTACTCGATACCGGCGTTACCGACATCGTGCTTGGCAGTGCACCGAACGGTCTGGCGCCGGGGATCGGCGTGCATGCGGAGCTGTATGCGCTGGAGGCCGCCGGGCTCAGACCGGAGCAGGCACTGCGTACGGCGGGCGTGAATGCTGCGGCTGCACTCGGCGTCGACCCAATGCTTGGGCGAGTCGACACCGGCGCGGTCGCGGACCTCGTTTTTGTCGACGGCGACCCTCTCGTCAACCTTGGCGATGCGCTCAAGGTCGTCGCCATCGTCCGCAACGGCCGGTTCTACAGCGTCGCCGGCCTGGTCGAACGCGCCGAGCTGGCCGAAACCGTCGAATAATTTGACAATTCCTGCGCAGATGCGCGCTGCTCCTCGACTGTCGGTGAAATGCGACATAAGCCAGCTTCAACGGGACACACCATATATAGTGCTCCTGTAACACCTTGCGTTTTTATTAGAAAGAATTCAGGGCGTTAGACGCAGCTCTTACCGACCCGGCTGATGTCGGAAAGCACGAAATTGTCGGGATTCTTTACGAATGACGCGCCGGTGGCGGTCGTCAAACACTTGAGCGGTCGCTAAATCCTTGAATTCACGCTGGCTCGAAAGGGGTTGGCACAGGACTTGCTTTGAATACCCTGCCCAAGCGAAGTGTAGCTGCGCACGGGTTCGTACATCGGTCAGAACAGGATTTAGACGCCAGAAGAACAATAACTACAAAAACAAAAAGATCCAGATCCAATTACAATAAAAAAGCATCTGCCACCGATTACCTGTTTCGCAGTTACCTCTTTTGAAAAAAAGAGAATCCAGCCCCGCCGCTAA
>JASJCM010000076.1 GCA_030065985.1 Woeseiaceae bacterium
TGGCTCCCCGGGCCGGACTCGAACCAGCGACCAACGGATTAACAGTCCGTCGCTCTACCAACTGAGCTACCGGGGAATGGTCTGCGCCTCAGGACGCGGGCCGCGATTCTGTTCCAGCCCCGTTCCTATGTCAAGCGGCGACAGCACGTTTTATGCGCTGCACTGACTCCTCGAGTTCCTCCATCGAGCAGGCGAACGAGATCCGGAGATAGCCTGGCGCACCGAAAGCGGAGCCGGGCACGCAGGCTACATCGGCTTCATTGAGCAGAAATTCGACGAATTCGACGTCAGACGCCATTCCCCTGGCGGCAATCGCGCCCGAGATCTCAGGGAACGCATAGAATGTCCCTTCACCGGGCCGACACCGAAAGCCGGCGATCGTGTTGAGCGCATTGACCACAAAGTCATGGCGTTCCCGGTAGGCCAGGGTCATCTCCGCGACACATGCCTGGTCACCATCCAGTGCTGTGACGGCGGCTGCCTGCGAGATGCTGCAAGGATTCGACGTGCTCTGGCTTTGTATGGTCGTCATGGCCTTGATGAGCTCCACGGGCCCCGCCGCGTAGCCAATTCGCCATCCCGTCATCGCGTAGGCCTTGGAAACGCCGTTGGTCGTGACCGTCCGCTCGACGAGTCCGGGGCAGGCCGTAGCGAAGCTGACGAAAGGTTCTGCAGCCCAGTGAATGTGCTCATAGATGTCGTCCGAGACGACTACAACGTCGGGGTGTTTCTCGAGCACAGCACCTAACGCCGCCATTTCGTCCCCTGAATAGCTGGCCCCGGTCGGATTCGACGGGCTGTTCAGCACCAGCAGGCGGGTCGCCGGGGTGATCGCTGCTTCGAGCTGCGCCGGAGTTATCTTGAAGTCCTCGTCAATGCCGGTTTCAATGACGACCGCCTCGGCCCCGGCCAGTCGCACCATGTCGGGATAAGACACCCAGTAGGGCGCGGGAATTATCGCCTCGTCGCCGGGTCCCAATAGCGCAAGGCAGAGATTGAACAGCGCCTGTTTGGCGCCGCTCGTGACGACGATCTGCGAGGTCTCGTATGCGAGCTGATTCTCCCGCTGAAACTTGCGCTGAATGGCGGCCTTGAGCGCCGCGGTACCGTCGATCGGGGTGTACTTGGTCGCTCCCGCAGCGATCGCAGCATTTGCCGCATCTTTGATGTGCTGCGGCGTGTCGAAGTCCGGCTCACCGGCCCCGAGGCTGATCAGGTCCCGCCCCGCCGCCTTAAGCTCGGTCGCAAGTGCGAGCACGGCACCCGTGGGCGAGGGCTTCACGGCGGCCATACGTTTGGAAACTGGTAAACTCACTCGATTGCCTCCAGGAAATGCATCTTGATGGTACGTGAACCTGCAGACCTGCCCAATACCTCTGGCGACGTACGTAATCGCCTGACGCTGGTATCCGATTTCGACGCGGCGGGTGATCAGCCTGGCGCGATCGCGGGCCTCGTGGAGGGACTGGACGATGGGCTGGCCCGCCAGACCCTGCTTGGCGTAACCGGTTCGGGCAAGACCTACACGATGGCCAGTGTTATCGCGCAGTCACAGCGTCCGGCGATGATCCTTGCCCCGAACAAGACGCTTGCCGCGCAGCTCTATGGCGAGATGCGCGAGTTCTTTCCGAACAACGCCGTCGAGTATTTTGTGTCGTACTACGACTACTACCAGCCCGAGGCGTACGTGCCGTCGTCCGACACTTACATCGAGAAAGACGCATCGATCAATGAGCACATTGAGCAGATGCGATTGTCCGCGACGAAGGCGCTGATCGAGCGGCCCGATTCCATTATCGTTGCGACCGTCTCGGCGATTTACGGTCTCGGCGACCCCGAGGCCTATTTCAGCATGGTGCTGCACATTTCGCGGGGCGATCGCATCGAGCAGCGCGCGATTCTTCGGCGTCTGGCTGAAATGCAGTACACGCGCAACGAACTCGACCTTGCCCAGGGCACCTATCGGGTTCGCGGTGATGTGATCGATATCTTTCCCGCCGAGTCGGAGCGGGACGCCGTGCGTATCGAGTTGTTTGACGACGAAGTCGAATCGATAGCGTACTTCGATCCATTGACGGGGGAGGTGCTGCGTCGCGTGCCGCGCTTCACGGTGTTCCCCAAAACGCACTACGTCACCCCTCGTGAGACCCTGCTGGCGGCCTGCGAGAAGATCAAGGTCGAGCTGAAAGAGCGGCTGGCCTATCTTCGAAAGCATGAAAAACTATTGGAAGCTCAGAGGCTTGAGCAGAGAACCTTATTTGATTTAGAGATGATCAAGGAGCTGGGTTACTGCTCCGGAATTGAAAACTACTCGCGCTATCTGTCCGGGCGCGGTGAGGGCGAGCCGCCCCCGTGCCTGTTCGACTATGTGCCGGACAACGCGCTGCTGATCATCGATGAGAGCCATGTGACCGTGCCGCAGCTTGGGGCGATGTACAAAGGCGACCGGTCTCGAAAAGAGACGCTCGTTGAGTTCGGCTTCCGCCTGCCGTCGGCGCTGGATAACCGGCCACTGCGTTTTGACGAGTTCGAGCGCCTGTCGCCGCAGACGATCTATGTCTCTGCGACGCCCGGGGATTACGAAAAGGAACACAGCGACAACACCGCTGAGCAGGTCGTTCGTCCGACGGGCCTGGTCGATCCCGACGTCGAGGTCCGGCCGGCGCGCACGCAGGTCGACGACCTGCTGTCGGAGATCGGCAAGCGCACGGCACGCCAGGAGCGTGTGCTGGTCACGACGTTGACGAAGCGCATGGCCGAGGACCTGACTGAGTATCTGCGCGAGCACGGGGTGGCCGTCCGCTATCTGCACTCGGATATCGGCACGGTGGAGCGCACCGAGATTATCCGTGACCTTCGCCTCGGCGCGTTCGATGTCCTTGTCGGTATCAATCTGCTGCGTGAGGGGCTCGACATGCCCGAGGTCTCACTCGTCGCCATTCTCGATGCCGACAAGGAGGGCTTCCTGCGGTCCGAGCGGTCCCTGATCCAGACGGTCGGGCGAGCTGCGCGCAACGTGCACGGCACGGCGATCCTGTATGCCGACGACATTACCGGTTCAATGCAGCGCGCGATGGACGAGACCTCTCGTCGTCGCGAGAAACAGGTTGCGCACAACAAAGAACATGGCATCACTCCTGCGACGATCGTCAAGCAGGTCGCCGACGTCATGGAAGCCGCGTACCCGGCGCCGAAGCGGCCGCGTGGCAAGGCCGCCGACAAACGAGGCGTCTACGAGGTCATGACCACCGAGCAGGCACTGAAGAAAGCTGCACAGCTCGAGAAAAAGATGCTACGTCACGCGCGTGACCTCGAGTTCGAAGAGGCCGCGAAGCTGCGCGACGAAATCGAAGTGATTCGCGCGCACGCGTTCGGCATCGACGAACAGAAAGCAGGCTAGTCGCTCGAGCCGCTGGATCCTAATACCCGAGCTCGGGGTCGACGACATTGAGCAGTGCTTCGCCGGCCAGGTACCGCCGAATATTCTCGTGCACCAATATCCTGCGCAGGCGAATGTCATGCCCTGCCCACGACACGTGGGGCGTAATGATGACGTTGTTCATCTGCCACAGAGGGTGATCCCCGGGCAACGGCTCGGGATCCGTAACATCCAGCCCGGCGCCGGCCAGATGACCGCTTTCCAGCGCCTCGACCAGTGCATCTGTGATGACCGTGCCGCCTCGACCGACGTTGATGAAATAGGCGCCCGGTTTGACCTTCGCGAACAGGTCGCTGTCGAACAGGCCGCGGGTTGCCTTGGTCAGCGGCAGCGAATTCACAATGATGTCGGCCTCTGCCACCAGGTCGTCCAGCTCATTGGACAAACCGATATAGTCGACGTAGTCCGGTCCCTCTCGCGAGCTGTTGCGCGTCGCAATCACGCGCATGCCCAGCGCCTTGGCGCGCTTCGCTGTTTCGCTGCCGATGCCCCCGAGACCGACAATGAGCATGGTCTTGCCGTTAACCGAGTAGATACCTCCGGAGCGCGCCCAGTTGCGGTCCCACTTTCCGTCTGGCATCAGGTGGGCGTGCCGCACCAGGCCACGTGCCAGGCTGAGGGCCATGGCGACAGCATGTTCGCCGATAGCGTGCGCGGTCATCTTCTGGCCATTGGTCAACAGCACCTCGCCGCTGGCAAGCTCGTCGACAGCGAGGCATCGTTCCGCTCCCGCTGAAAAGATCTGTACCCAGACGAGCTTGTCGGACTCGCGAATAAGGCCAGCCGGACAGGAACCAATGATGACCTCGGCATCAGACGCGTCACCGCCCACGAAGCGAGCCTCGGGAAATGCCTTTTCCAATGCGCGCAGATCATCGGCGCCTGACAGGACGCGTATCGTTGGGTTGGCCGTCCAGCCGGGTAAGTCCCTGCTGGCCGTTGCTCCCGGACTGACGCCGGTAGCGGCGATAAAGTCCTCCACGGTCCAGTCGTCCTGCGCGAGCGCGCTCGTTGTTGTCATGACGAGCAAAGAGAGGAGGGTGAAGGTGCGGGTCATGGCGAAAAATCCAGGCTGTGGGAATGAGTGATTTGTCTTGCGGTAATCGTATCGCTTGAGTATCTTACGCGTCCCTTCGGGAGTCCGGGCGATTAGCGCAGGGGCATTCTCGAGGACACTTCGGTATCGGGGGCGATTAGCTCAGGGGTAGAGCGCCACGTTGACATCGTGGAGGTCGCAGGTTCGAAACCCGCATCGCCCACCAACCTCCGGAAAAAGCATCTGATTTTTTTAAGAAAATCCGTGTTTTCGAGGTTGTTTCCTGTCCACAGGCTTATTAGAATCGCGTTCCCGCCGTCAACGCGTCGGCAAGATGCGCGTGCCTACGGGATAAGACGTTGATTTACTGGAGGATTTGGGTATCGCAGTTACAAAGCGCGTAAGGCGTAACGATGAAATTGAGGCCACCGAGGTGCGGGTAATCCGCTCAGACGGTGAGCAGGCAGGGGTCATGGGCATCCGCGAGGCGCTCGAACTGGCCTACGACGAGGGGCTGGACCTGGTCGAAGTGTCCCCGACAGCAGACCCGCCTGTGTGCCGCATTATGGATTTTGGCAAGTACTTGTTCGAGCAGAACAAGAAAAACCAGTCTGCGAAACGCAAGCAAAAACAGGTTCACGTCAAGGAAATCAAGTTCCGTCCGGGAACGGACGAAGGGGACTACCAGATCAAGCTGAAGAAGCTTGTGCAGTTCCTGGAACACGGTGACAAGACGAAAGTCACCCTGAGATTCAGGGGTCGGGAGATGGCGCATAAGGAACTCGGCGCACAGCTCCTGGCACGGGTCAGAGATGACCTCGAAGAATACGGTTCGGTAGAACAGATGCCGCAAATGGAAGGTCGGCAAATGGTCATGGTAATAGCGCCAAAGAAACACTAGGCGCGCCTCGGACCGCTTAAAGAGAGTAACGGCTCGTTAGAGCCATTAATCCGCCTGCCGCGGCCCACCTGGGTACGTTGTAAGGCCAGAAGGAAAGACAATGTCGAAGATGAAAACCAATCGGGGCGCTGCCAAGCGCTTCCGCAAGACGGGCAAGGGTGGCTTCAAGCGCTCCCAGTCCCACCTCAATCACATTCTTACCAAGAAGAAGTCCAAGCGTAAGCGCCAGCTCGGCAACACGCTGCAAGTTGCAGATGCCGATGTGAAGGCCGTGAAGCGCATGCTTCCGTACAGCTAAGAGGAGATTGAGAAATGGCACGAGTAAAGCGTGGCGTCACCGCCAAAGCGCGCCATAAGAAAGTCCTCAGCAAAGCCAAGGGCTATTACGGCGCTCGCAGCAAACTCTACAAGACAGCCAAGCAGGCCGTCATCAAGGCCGGCCAGTATGCCTACCGTGATCGTCGGCAGCGCAAACGGCAGTTCCGTCAGCTCTGGATCACGCGGATCAACGCTGCTGCACGTCTGCACGGCCTGTCGTACAGCCGATTGATAAACGGCCTCAAGAAGGCCGAGATCGACGTCGATCGCAAGGTACTCGCCGACATCGCCGTTCACGACCCGGAGGGTTTTGGCGCGATTGCCGAGGCCGCGAAGGCGGGTCTGGAACAACAGGCTGCATCCTGAGTTCTGCCGCCCCGGTGAGTCGACTGGCTGACCGGGGCGAGTACCCACATTCATGACCTCCCTGAGCGACCTCGTTTCGAAGGCTGCGTCCGAGATCGATGCAGCCGCAGACCTTGCCGCACTCGATGCGGTCCGGGTGTCCTATCTCGGCAAGAAGGGCGAAATCACCGCTCGCCTCAAGACCCTGGGGCAGCTTGCACCCGAAAAGCGGTCGGCGGCCGGGCAGGAAATCAACCAGGCCAAGCAGGCTGTTCAGCAGGCGCTCAACGAGCGACGCGAAGCGCTTGAGACGGCCGCGATGGAAGCGCGGCTTGCGGCGGACGCGGTCGATGTAACCCTTCCGGGTCGCGGCAACGCGATTGGCGGCTATCATCCGGTCACGCGGGCGATGCTGCGGATCGAGAAGATCTTCCGGAACGCGGGATTCGGAGTACGCTCCGGTCCGGAAATCGAAGACGATTTCCACAATTTCACGGCGCTCAATATTCCTGACAACCACCCGGCCCGTGCTATGCACGACACGTTCTACTTCCCGGGCGGCAATCTGCTGCGCACGCACACGTCGCCGGT
>JASJCM010000024.1 GCA_030065985.1 Woeseiaceae bacterium
GCCATTTCGAGGAGAATCTCGCTTATGCAGAGCGGTATCTACGAAGGGCTGGTTAAACACACCCGCAAGCATCCAAAGGTGCACGCATTCCGGTATCGCGTGTTTATGATGTACCTGGACCTCGACGAGCTCCCGGACGTATTCGAGGGTCGCTGGTTCTGGTCAACGACACGGCCGGCGCTGGCGCGTTTTCGCCGGTCCAATCATCTTGGCGACGAAACACGGCCGCTGCGCGAGTCCGTGCTCGACGTTGTCGCGGCGGAGTCCGGCCGCCGCCCGAAGGGGCCTGTCCGGCTCCTAACGAACCTCAGTTACTTCGGCTACTGCTTCAATCCCGTCAGTTTCTACTATTGTTATGAGAGAGACGGAGAGACGCTGGATACCATCGTCGCCGAGGTTAACAACACGCCATGGGGCGAGAGAGACACTTACGTGCTCCCGGTTTCGCAGAACAGGTCATCTGGCAATGCGCTTCGCTTCCAGCCCGAGAAGAAGATGCACGTGTCGCCGTTCATGCAGATGGAGATCGATTACGACTGGAGCTTCACGAAACCCGGCGACCGACTTAATGTCTTCATGGCGAACGACGATGAATCCGGCAATCGAGTCTTCACGGCCTCGATCGCATTGCAGCGCAGCGAAATCACTGCAGGATCTCTGGCGCGGGTACTTGTGACATTCCCGTTCATGACGTTGAAAGTCATTTCGGGCATTTACTGGCAGGCCTTGAGGTTATGGCTCAAGCGAGTGCCGTTCCATGTTCATCCCGGCAAAAAGAAACCAATGGTGGTGCAATGAATACGAAAACCCTGTCAATAGATGCTCCTGAATTCCTTGCATCGGCGGACAAGCCGCGGTGGCTTGATCGCGTAGCGCGCCGCGTTGTGCGGGGCAAGCTTCGGGATCTCGAATTCGGCGAGTTGACGATTGTTGAGAACGGCCAGAGCAAGACCTTCGGTCGACGGGAAGACGATCAGGTGCTTTCGGCGACTGTCCATGTTCACTCGCCCGCATTCTATGCTGACGTGGCTTTCGGCGGGTCGATAGGTGCCGGTGAAGGCTACATTCGCGGCGCCTGGACGTCGCCCGATCCTGTCGCGCTGGGCCAGGTGCTGCTGCAAAACAGAAACGTACTGGACAATGTTGACGGCGGCGCAGCCGTCATCACGCGCCCGTTGCAGAAGATGTTTCACTGGCTGAATCGCAATACGCGTTCTGGCAGTCGCCGAAATATCGCAGCGCATTACGATCTTGGCAATGACTTCTACGCGCTTTGGCTCGATCCCGAGATGATGTACTCCAGCGCCTGGTATCCGGGTCCGACGTCATCGCTTGAGGAAGCCTCGGTCGCCAAGCTGGACCGCATTTGCCAACGACTCAATCTTGGTGCCGACGACCATGTTGTCGAGATCGGCACCGGCTGGGGAGGGTTTGCCGTGCATGCAGCGAAGCACTATGGGTGTCGTGTCACTACGACGACGATCTCGCAGCAACAGCACGACTACGCGAAAGCACGCATCGAGTCTGAGGGACTGGGCGATCGCATTACGCTCCTGCAAAAGGACTATCGCGATCTGGACGGGCACTACGACAAACTCGTCTCGATTGAGATGATAGAGGCCGTCGGCCACGAGTATCTCGACACCTATTTTCGGAAGTGCTCGTCGCTGCTCAAGGACGATGGCGAGATGCTGATCCAGGCCATTACGATTGCAGACCAGCGATACGAACAGGCCAAACGCCGAGTCGATTTCATCAAACGCTATATTTTCCCGGGTGGGTTTTTGCCATCAGTGACGGCGATGACATCGTCGCTGACTCGCGTGACGGACCTGCGCGCTCTGAATATCGAGGATATCGGGATCCACTATGCGCGCACACTGCGCGACTGGCGGGAACGCTTCTTCACCCGCATCGACGAAGTGCGCGAGCAGGGCTTCTCCGAGGAATTCATCCGTCTCTGGGATTTCTATCTCACCTATTGTGAAGCGGGTTTCCTCGAGCGTGTCATCGGTGACGTTCACCTGCACGCAATCAAACCTGGCGCGCGACCTGCGATATAATGCAGCGATGCAGGGCATCGTAATTCGTATGTTGATCGCGATGCTGGGGCTCTACCTGGCGTCGGAGATCGTCCCGGGTGTCCGTATCGAGGGCACCGGAAGTTTCATCCTGGCCGCATTGCTGCTTGGCATCGTCAACGCGATCGTACGGCCCATCGCGTTCCTGATGACGCTGCCGCTTACGATCCTCACCCTCGGCCTGTTCCTGTTCGTGCTGAACGCTGCCATGTTTGGTCTGGTTGCCGCGTTTCTGGACAATTTCACCGTGTCCGGGTTCTGGGCGGCGATCTTCGGCGCGATTGTCGTCAGCCTGACCAGCACGGTGGCATCCTGGTTCATCGGTCCGAAAGGCAGCTACGAGGTCTACATCGGACGGCGACGCTAGGCAGGTATTTTCATTGAGTGTTCAACACCGTCTTATCGACTACCGTGACGGCGACGTCCTCCTTGAGGGTCGCCTGAGCTACGACGCGGCGATCGACGGACCACGGCCGGGTGTCCTGGTCTCGCACACGATTGCCGGACGCGGTCCGCTCGAGGAGAGCAAGGCCGATCGACTGGCGGAGCAGGGCTACACCGCATTCGCCCTCGATCTTTACGGCAAGGGTGTGCGGGGCAAGTCGCTCGAAGAAAACCGCGCGTTGATGGACGCACAGCTTGCCGACCGCGCCGCCATGCAGCGGCGGCTCCTGGTCTCACTGAACACCATGCGTGCGCAGGCGGAGGTCGACGAGAGCCGCTGTGCCGCTATCGGCTTTTGCTTTGGCGGACTCTGTGTCCTCGATCTCGCTCGAACCGGCGAGGACCTGGCCGGCGTCGTGAGTTTCCATGGGCTCTTTGGCGCACCGGGCAACACCATCGGCAACCAGGTTGCAGCCAAGGTCCTTGTTCTGCACGGCTGGGACGACCCTATGGCAACGCCTGATGCCGTGAACTCGCTCGCCGTCGAAATGTCTGCTATGGGAGCGGATTGGCAAGTGCATGCCTACGGAAACACGATGCACGCCTTCACCAACCCCGCCGCGAACGATGTCGACCGCGGCACAGTCTACGACGCGGGTGCAGACCGGCGGTCCTGGCAGGCAATGACGAACTTTTTTGACGAACTATTCGGTGGGAACGAGTCCCAGGGGGAAACACAGTGAACAACAAGAATCGCCTACTCATCAGCCTGTTGGCCGTCGCAATTGCGGCCTGTTCGAGCGATCGTGCGGAGGACCCGTCCGAGGCGCCGCCCGACGAGCTGACCTCACCGAAGGCTGTTGAGCTCAGCGGTGGCAATCCAGTGGCTGAACAAGCCTCCAGGGAAATTACGGACGAATTCATGCGTGAGATCATCGCCGAGATTTCCATGGACAGTTACGAGGGACGCGGTCCCGGAACGCCCGGCGACGAAAAAGCGCGCAAGTACCTGATCGAACGCATGAAGGAGATCGGTCTGGAGCCAGGCGCTGCCGACGGTGGCTGGGAGCAGCCGTTCGATCTCGTCGGAATCAATGCGACACAGCCCGATGAGTGGACGTTCACAGGGGACGATCAATCGCTGACGCTGAAGCAATGGGATCAGTTCATAATCGGCAGCGGCGTACAAAACGAGCGCAGCGAGATTGCTGCCGCTGAAGTTGTCTTCGTCGGCTACGGAATCCAGGCGCCTGAGTACGACTGGGATGACTATAAGGGCGTCGACCTGACGGGCAAGGTCCTTCTCATGATGAATAACGACCCGGATTGGGATCCTGACCTGTTCGGTGGCGAAACCCGGCTCTGGTATGGTCGCTGGGACTACAAGTATCTGAGTGCTGCTCGTCAGGGGGCGGCTGGCGCGATCATCATCCACACCTCACCGTCGGCCGGTTATCCGTTCCAGGTCGTACAGACGTCATGGACTGGCGTGCAGTTCGAACTGCCCGCGGGTGACGAGCCGCGCAGTCAGGTAGCGGCTTGGGTCACGGAAGACTCCGCGCGCGAACTTGTCGCGATGGCGGGACTCGATCTCGATGAGCTGCGCGAAGCGGCCTACAACCGCGACTTCGAGCCTGTGCCGCTTGGAATTACGACGTCGATTGGCATGGATGTCGAGATCACGCGCGTACAGTCGGCGAATGTGCTGGGTCTGATCCCCGGCAGTGATCCGGAAATCAGTGACGAAGTCGTCGTGTATACCGCCCATCACGACCATCTCGGCATCGGCACGCCAAACGATGACGGCGATGCGATCTACAACGGTGCCTTCGACAACGCAACGGGCGTAGCGCAGATCATGGCGATCGGGCGTGCGATCAGGATGCTGCCCGAGGCGCCACGTCGTTCGATCCTGATCAACCTTGTCGGGGCCGAAGAGCAGGGTCTGCTCGGCTCGGAATACTATGCGGCGAACCCGACATTTGCGCCCGGCAAGATCGCGGCCAATCTCAACTACGACGGCGGCAATGTCTGGGGCGACACGCACGACGTAACCTATATCGGACTGGGAAAGTCGACCATTGACGAGATCGCAACCCTTGTCGCCGAAGAGCAGGGCAGAGTCGTGAAGCCGGATCAGTTCTCGGACAAGGGCTATTTCTATCGTTCAGACCAGTTCAGCTTTGCCAAGATCGGCGTGCCAGCGATGTATCTCGACACGGGTACGGATTTTGTCGACCGCCCGCCCGAGTGGGGCCGTGAGCAGCAAAATCACTACACCGAGGTGAATTATCACCAGCCGAGCGACGAATATGATCCAAGCTGGAATCTCGACGGCATGATCGAAGATGCGCTGCTCGGCTACTGGACCGGGCTGGCCATTGCCAACGCCGACGAGATGCCCACCTGGGTTCCGGGCGACGAGTTTGAAGCCGCTCGCATCGAGGCCCTCAAGCAGGTCGAGAATTCGAACTAGTTCGCCAGGCCGCTGCCGCACATCCTTGTGGTTGACTCGGGCCTACAGGCCTACGGGCCAACTCGCAAGGCGT
Organism: Woeseiaceae bacterium; assembly: GCA_030065985.1. Taxonomy (GTDB): domain Bacteria; phylum Pseudomonadota; class Gammaproteobacteria; order Steroidobacterales; family Woeseiaceae; genus UBA1847. Next base: position 5,015 of record JASJCM010000024.1, read on the forward strand.
TGTCCAAAACAGCGTTGCTGTCGTGTCGCGGCATAGGGCTGTCCGCGCCCTAGTCAGACAGGCTGGTCGAGTTGCGGCCGGCGTCCTTGGCGCGGTACAGCGCCTCGTCGGCGCGGTGCAGCCAGTCGTTGGGAATCTCGCCAGACTTCAATTCGGCAACGCCGAGTGAAATCGTGACGGCGTGATCCGGGACCAGCTCGTTGGCATCGACCAGCGTCCGCAATTGCTCCGCAAGGTGTGCCGCTCGATGGAGGTCGGCGCCCTCGAGGACGACCACAAATTCCTCGCCACCGATTCGATACAGGCTGTCAGTCACTCGGATGCGCAGGTTGATGATCTCGGTAACGCTTCTGAGGATATGGTCGCCGACGGCGTGTCCGTATGCGTCGTTAACGGCCTTAAAGTGATCGAGGTCGATCAGGACCAGCGAGGCGGGTGTTGCGGAGCGGTTGAACGCGTTGACAACGTCCGTCAGCTTCGCGTCGAGTCCGCGCCGGTTGCCGGCACCGGTCAGTGGATCTTTCGTCGCAAGCTGCAGCAACTGCTCGCGTTGCCGGTTCGTGATCAGGGAAAACGCGAAAGCGAACGCGCTCATGACGACGATCGTGATCAGGATCGTGGTCATTTCGTGTGAGTCAGTGCCTGGTAGTAGCACAGGCAGAATCGATACCACGGTGACTATGGCACCCGCGACGGCCTCTCGTGGGCGGGTCAGGTAGAAAACGGCCATGAGCGCTGGAAACGCCCAGTAAACCTGTTGCGGACCGTTGACGTAGACCGTCGTCATCACACCGCCTATGCAGAGAATTGCAATCGCAACACTCGCGGCGCGAACCCGGTGGGTTCGATAGACATATGTGCCCAACGCGATGAAGCCCACAACGATCACAGCATCGACGAAAGCGGCGACCCAGTTGCCCTGCATGAAACGCAATATCGTGAACGGCAGCACCCCCAGCGCTCCGGCTGCGCTGAGAATCAGCGGCAGGAAGGTTTCGACGCGCCTTTTGCGGCGGGGCTGGGAGCGGACCAGGTAGCGCCAGGCGTCCATTCCCGAGTGAAGTTTCCTCATGGGCGGCAAAGGTCCCCGAATTCTGAGACCCTGTCAAAATACAAAAAGTTTGTTCGACAGGTCAATGAATTATGGATGCTACTTTATGTCTATTGTGACCTTGATGACGTGATCAGGATCGCTTGAAGCGACTGAAAAAGCCACCTTTCTTCTGGTCCTCGCCGTCGTCGTCCCCAACGTCGTCATTGGTGACGGGCGGTGTGACTTTGAGTGCCTTGAGCGTCTGCGTAATCGACGTATCGATCTGATCCTCGATGGATTCGGGCGTCGTGATATCACGGGCCGGCACATCCGGACCCGGATCGGGGCCGTTACCCGGCTCGCGCAGCGATGGGTGCAGATCGGCATTGAGTGCGCGCACTGTCTTCAGTCGTTGCGAGGCGGACAGGTCCAGGCCCGAGTCATTGTTCTCGGGTGATTCGAGCGAGACCTCTACCGAGTCTTGAGCGGCCGCCTCGTGAGGCGTTATTGGCTCGCCATGGGCGGCTGCCGCGGTGGAGCCGCTAGCCTGCGCTGCCGTCGCCTTTTGCGTGTCAAATAGCGCCGAGTCATTAGCCGATTCGGCTGGGCCCGAGGCCATGACCTGCGCCGCGATCAGATTGATCTCGTCGCCAAACAGCGTCTCGGCCAGCCTGTCATCGACGTCTTCAATGGACTTGGCCTTGGCCAGCTCGGCCGCGATTTTCTCGATCTCGGCATCGGCCTTCTGGGCTTTTTGAGGCTCAGCAGGCATTGCCGCAACTTCCGGCGCCGGCTCCGGTGTCGCGGCGGCCTCCGAATCGTTCGGGCGCACGCTGTCCGGCTCGTCGATCAGCGTGTCCTCGATTCGCTGCTTGATTGACGAATCGAGCGTGATCTCCGGAATATCCTCGAGCGCAATTTCGTCGTCGTCGCTTTCGTCTTCCTCGGCGTCGTCGTCCTTTCCACCGTGGGCAAATGCCATCGCTTTTTCCAGCGCATCGAGATCCGGGCGCAGCTCCGCAAGGGTGGGGTCCCGGTCCCACTCGGGAACGTCATCGTCGGCCCCATCGAGCGTCAGTTCTAGCGCCGAGTCCGGCAGCGTCTCGACGACAGGCACGGACTCTGGCTCAGCCTCGAGCGCAGGTTCCGGTGCAGGCTCTGACTCTGGCAGTGGCTCGGGCTCAGCCTCGAACACAGGTTCCGGTAAAGGCGCTGGCTCGGGCTCCGGCTCGACCCCGGGCTCCGGCTCGACTTCGACCTCGGGCTCCGGCATCGGCTCCTGCACAGGCTCCGCTGCCTCTGCCGGCTCTGTGCTGAGCACCGGGAGCTCAGTCTCTGTGTCGTCGTGGGCGATGACCTCGGGTGCCAGTACCTCGAGATCCGGCAGAGTGTCCTGAATGAGTTCCGGAATGTCGGCCTCGCTGAACAGCGGCTCGTCGTCCGTCTCGTCGGAGAATACGATGATCGGGTCCGCGTCATCAGCATCCGATTCAGGCTCATCGGCCGTCTCCGGCGCGGCTTCCAGCACGGGAATAACCTCCGGCTCGGTGACAGGATCTGGCTCAAGCACTGGCTCAGGTTCGGGGACCGACTCAAGCACTGGCTCAGGCTCGGGGACCGACTCAAGTATCGGCTCAGGTTCCGGGGTTGGCTCAGGCTCAGGGATTGGTTCAGGTTCGGGGGCTGCCTCGACGACTGGCTCCGGGGCAGGCTCTGGTTCACTCTCGGGTACCGCTTCGATGACGGGTTCGGGTACCGGCTCCGGCTCAATCTCCGGCGCAGGAACCGCTTCTGCCGCTTCGAGTACCCCGGGCGCCAGCTCCAGACCGAATTCGTCCTCAGCGATCCGGGCGACGGATTCGGCGGCGATTGGCGAAGAATCGTCTGCAGCCGCCGCCGACATAGCTGCTTCAGCTACGTAGTTGGCAATGCGAGGGACACCGCCACTCAGACTGTGCAGGACGTCTGCAGACCTGTCATCGAAGGCATCGTCATACTCGCCGCCGGCAGTGCGGAAACAGTGCATCAGGTAGCCACGTAGCTCCGCGACAGACAATGGCTGGATCGTCAGGCGCTGTCGTTGCCGCTGTAAGAGCCGGGCCAGCTGCGCATCGGCGAGAAACTCTCCAACATTCTCGTTGCCCATGACCACGACTGCGGCACCACCGGACTCGCCGGCATCAGCTGCCGTAAGCGCCTCGAGTTCCGCGAGAGTCTCGACGCCTGTACGCATGGCGTCTTCGACGATGATGACGAGCTGCTTGCCGCTCGACTCGAGCTGATGCAGCAACTCACGGAACGCGGCGAACTGGCGAATGGGGCCTTTGGGAAGGGGACCGGTGCCGAGCTCTTCGAGCAGGAATTCGAGCGCATCCGTGCCATCGAGCTGCACGCGACCAATCCGAATCGAACGATGGGTCTCGTTGAGCGCATTTAGCGCCTTGGCGACGAGGGTTGTCTTGCCGACGCCGGCCGGGCCGGATACCGAAACGACGGCATCCTGCGCCGCCAGGGCCTTCTTGAGCCCCGCCATGGTATTGGCCGTCTGTGGCCCGACGAATACGTCGCCACCCGTTGCTTTGGCCAGAAACGGGCGTTTTGTGAGCCCAAAGTATTGTTCGTACATAACGATCCGGTCAGCAATTCCCAGGCTGCGCCCCACCCGCAGCCACACGTGGGGGTCAGTTTGTGGTTTGACGCAAGTAATTTCATGGAGTTATGTCACAAAAATGGCCCAAAACCGCGAGATACCGCGATCTGGCGGGGTGGGGCCAAAATCGAATAAACGCCTGAATTCGCGCTCAAAACCCGTCAGAATATGCGGTCTTGATCGCAGGCACGCCAGGACGCCCGAGGGGATTTGGATTTGAGACGATTCGTCCTAATTGTCGCCATCATTGGCGCCGCTGTCGCAATTGCACTTGCGATGGTGAAAATGAAACCAGAACCGCCCAGAAAGGAGCGGGTGAATCTCGATCCGCTCGTCGAAGTGCTTGAGCTCGAGGCGATGACGGCGAACTTCGAAGTAGCGAGCCAGGGTACGGTGCGGCCGCGAACCGAGACGATCCTCAGTGCGGAAGTGTCCGGGACGATTACCTCCATTTCCCCGAAGTTCATTGCGGGTGGCGTGTTCGAACGCGGCGAAGTGCTCATGCGCATCGACCCGACCAATTATGACGTTGCGGTGAGCCAGGCCAATGCGTTGGTCCGGCAGCGACAGATTGAATACGACGGCGCATTGAAACTTCGCACTCAGGGTTACCGGGCTGAGGCTGAGCTGGCGTCGGCGGAGGCGGCGCTCGCGACGGCCCAGGCCGAACTCGTTCGCGCCAAACGCAATCTCGAGCGGACCTATATCAGGCTGCCGTACGCTGGCATCGTGCGGACCAAGGAGACCGATCTCGGGCAGTTCGTCAATCCGGGATCGCGGCTCGGCATCGTCTTCGCAACAGACTACGCGGAGGTACGACTGCCGCTGACAGACCGGGACCTTGCTTTCGTTGATCTGCCCAGCGCGTTGGAGGTCACCGCGACAGGAGGCTCCGAGACCGGGCCCGGCGTCCAGCTGAGCGCCGTGCAGAAAGGCGAACTGCAGACCTGGGATGCCAGGATCGTACGCACTGAAGGCGTCGTTGACGAAAAGAGCCGCGTCACTTATGCAGTTGCGCGCATCAAGGACCCCTATGCGCTGACCGGCAATGGCATGCCTCTGCCGATCGGCACCTTTGTCAACGCCAGGATTGCGGGCGCAGCCGCCGACAGTGTGATTCGTGTACCGCGTGCAATCGTGCGCGGCTCGGACGAACTCGTCTTTATCGACGACGAGAACAAGATCAGGATTCGCAAGGTCCAGGTCGTCCGTGGCGATGCCAATTACCTCTATATTGGCGGCGGCGCCATACCTGGCGAGCGCGTCGTCGTGACAGCCCTCGAAACACCCGTCAACGGCACTCCCGTACGGACGTCTGTCGATGAGGCCGACGACACGAGTCGCGTTGCTTCGAATGAGGACGGCAGCTGACTATGCAACCGCGCGGAGTTACAAACGAAAAAGGCATCATTGCCTGGTTTGCGTCGAACCACGTCGCGGCGAACCTGCTCATGCTCTTCATTATCGTGGCCGGATTGATCTCGGCGTTCACGATTCGCAAAGAGACCCAGCCCGAGTTTGAACTCAACATGGTACAGGTTGAAGTGCGTTACCTCGGCGCCGCGCCGCAGGAGGTCGAGGAGGGCGTAGTCATTAAGGTCGAGCAGGCGGTCCAGGACATCCAGGACGTCAAACGGATTCGCTCCCGTGCACGCGAGGGATTCGGCTCCGTTACGATCGAAGCCAATATCGACGCGGACATTAATCAGGTGCTCAACGAGGTCAAGACGCGCGTCGATGCGATCTCGACGTTTCCGGCACTGACCGAGAAACCGGTGATCTACAAGCAGGAAGTGGAAAACCCGGTGATGATGATCGCGATCCATGGAGACATGGATGACTTTGCACGCAAGGCCGTCGCGCAGGAGGTGCGGGATGAGTTGATGCAACTGCCGGAAGTCAACAAGGTCATTTATTTTGGTGACCGGCCGTTCGAGATCAGCGTCGAGGTTTCTGAGCAGACACTGCGCAAATACGGTCTGACGATGAGCGAAGTGTCGCAGGCGATTAAGAACTCGTCTGTCGATCTGCCTGGCGGCACCATCAAGTCCGATGGCGGCGACATCCTCTTGCGCACCAAGGGGCAGGTATACACCGGCAAGGAGTTCGGTCGTCTCGTTCTGCGGACGTTCCCTGACGGGACGCGCCTGACGCTTGGCGACATCGCGACGATCAAAGACGGCTTCGTTGAGTCCGAGGGTTACGGGCGGTTTAACGGTCGACGCACCGCGACGCTGCAAGTCGTGGCCGGTGGGCAGCAGAACGAACTCGACACGGCCGCAGCGGTGCGCAGTTACCTCGAACGCAAAGAAGCGAAGCTGCCGCCTGGCGTCGAGATAGATACCTGGATCGACCTGTCGCAGTACCTCGAAGGTCGCCTTGGACTGATGTTCGACAACATGTTCATGGGTGCAGCTTTGGTGTTCATCGTTCTGTCGTTATTCCTGCGCATGAAGGTTGCGTTCTGGGTCATGGTCGGATTGCCGGTCTGCTTCCTCGGTGCGCTTTGGCTGATGCCGTTGTGGCCGGTCACGATCAATATGATCAGCCTGTTCGGCTTCATCATTGTGCTCGGTATCGTCGTCGATGATGCGATCATCATTGGCGAGAGTATCTATACGAAGATACGTGCGGACGGAAAAACTCTCGACAATGTTATTCATGGCGCACACAAGGTGGCGATCCCGGCAACGTTCGGTGTCTTGACGACAATTGCCGCGTTTGCGCCGATGCTGTTCGTCGGCGGCATCGTTGGCCCATTCTTCGAAGCGATGGGATTCGTCGTGATCCTGTGCCTCGCGTTCTCCCTGGTCGAGTCGAAGCTGATTCTGCCGGCGCATCTTGTGCAGGCGAATATCACCGATATTGATGAGAACGACCTGTTTCATCCGCAGCGCAGGATTTCTTTCTGGGAAAAACCCGGGCGCGCGTTTACCAAAGTGCAGCGTCACGTTCAGCATGGACTGCACGGCGTGATAGACAATCACTACAAGCCGCTGCTCGAAAAGGCGATCGACAATCGTGGCGTGACCGTTGCGATATTCGTCGCCGTGCTCATTGTGACATTTGGCGCCATGTTCAGCGGTATTGCGCGCGTCGTGATCTTCCCTGAGATGGCGAGCGATTTCATTCGCGTCCAGATGGAAATGGAGAGCGGCACAGCCCCGGCAGCCAGGAATGCGGCAGTCGACAAGATCGAAAAAGCGATACTCGATATCAACGACGAACACGCGCGGGAAAACCCGGACTCACTGCCGGTCATCCAGTACATCGGCCTTTTCACACGTGGAGAACAGGGCGCCGTAATGTTCCTGGAGGTGCCTCGGGACACGAGCCGGCCTTACGAGCTCAAGGAGCTTAGTGATCTGTGGCGCGACTCCGTCGGAGAGATTCCCGGCCTGAAGAGTCTGCAGTTCGGTGACGCGAGTCATCTCGGTGGCGGCCCACCGCTTAGTTTGAGTCTGAGCGGGTCAAGTTACGAATCGCTTGAGTCCGCGGCCGCTGAACTTGCCGCGGAACTGGAAAATTACGAAGGCGTTTTCGACATCACCAATTCGGCGGCAATCGGCGGTGACGAGATCAAGCTGAAAATCAAGCCTGAGGCCGAGGCGCTCGGGCTGACGATGTCATCGCTCGGTCGGCAGGTTCGCCAGGCCTTTTACGGCGAAGAGGCGCAGCGTATCCAGCGTGGTAAAGACGAACTCAAGGTCATGGTTCGTTATCCGATCGAGGAGCGCAAGTCGATTGCCGATCTGGAGAACATGCGCATTCGCACGGCCAGCGGCGATGAAGTTCCTTTCTCGTCGGTTGCCGAAGTGTCGCTTGGCACGGGTTACTCCAGCATCTCGCGTCTTGACCGTGAGCGTACCGTGACCGTCTCGGCCGACATCGACCCGGAACTTGTCGAGCCACAGGAGATCATTCGCTCGGTGTCCGAGGAGTTCATTCCCGACTTGTTGTCGCGCCATCCGGGTGTCAACTTCGGCCTCGAAGGCGCCAGCCAGGAAGAAACCGATTTTCTCAAGGACCTCGGCATTGCATTTATTGCAGCGTTATTCCTGATCTATGCGCTGATCGCGATTCCCCTGCATTCCTACAGTCAGCCGCTGATCATCATGTCGGTGATTCCATTCGGTTTGATCGGTGCGACAATCGGACACATCGTGATGGGAGAGGCGATCAGCATGTTCTCTATGTTTGGTCTCATTGCACTCGCGGGTGTGGTCGTTAACGACAGCTTGATCATGGTCGATTTCATCAACAAGGCGCGAGTCAGGGGTCAACCGCTTCGCCAGGCAGTCGTCGAATCCGGTACCGCGCGATTCCGTGCGATTGTCTTGACGAGTTTCACGACGGCAGCAGGTCTCATGCCGATCCTGTTCGAGACCAGTTCACAGGCCCAGTTCGTCATACCGATGGCGATCTCAATCAGCTTCGGCATCGTCTTCGCGACGGTAATCACATTATTCCTGATCCCGTCGCTGTACATGTTGCAGGAAGACGGATTTGCCGTGTTCCGACGCTTGCGCGGAGCACCGGCGACGCAAACCGCTTCGGATAGTCCACTCGCGTGATTGGGCCCGCAGCAGACCACGACGCGGAAATTCGGTCCGGCGTCGTTCTCGGCCTGCTGGCCTATACCTTATGGGGCGTCTTCCCGGTCTACTTCAAGTGGATCGAGATGGTCGCACCGCTAGAGGTCATGGCCCATCGCATCCTCTGGGCAGTGCCGTTCGGCGCATTGATTATTTTCGCTCGCCGGCAGTGGCGAGAGGTCCGCGGTGCGTTCGTTGATCGCAGCATGCTGATCTGGCTGACCTTGTCGGCACTCAGCATCTCGGTGAACTGGTTGATCTATATCTGGGCCGTGCAGAATGCGAGGATCTTCGAGGCCAGCCTGGGCTACTACATCAACCCGCTAATGTATGTGGCCGTCGGCGTCGTCGTGCTCGGTGAGCGGTTGCGACGTCTGCAATTGATCGCGGTGATGCTCGCGACGATCGGCGTGGCCTACCTGACGTTCAGCGGTGGCATCTTCCCATGGGTTGCGCTGTCACTGGCGGCGCTTTTTACGGCTTACGGCGTGATTCGCAAGCAGGTTGCGATCGGGGCGATGCCCGGCCTGTTTGTCGAAACCAGCCTGCTGTTTCCGTTCGCATTCGTCTTCCTCGGTGCGCTGATGATCGGCAGCACAGCGTCGTTCGGTTCGGGCGACGCGGGACTGACCTCGCTGCTGATGCTTGGCGGCCCGATTACGGTCATACCGCTGCTGCTGTTCGCGATTGCAGCAAAGCGCCTGAGCCTGACGACCATCGGTTTCATGCAATTCATCGCGCCGACACTGCAGTTCGTTACCGGGCTTTACTACGGGGAACAACTCACGACGCCGCACCTCGTGTGTTTTGGGCTGATCTGGGCCGCAGTGGTGTTCTTCAGCTATGACGCAATAATTGCAGGCAGAAAAAAGCCCCGGCAGGCAAAGCCTGCCGGGGCCTGATCTTTCGAAGGTCGCAACCTAGGCGGCCGAGCGACGCTCCTGCGCTTCCTTGATGACGTCCTCCGCCACGTTGGCCGGGCAGGCCGAGTAGTGACTGAACTCCATCGAAAACTGGCCGCGTCCCGAGGTCAGCGTACGCAGGTGGCCGATGTAGCCGAACATCTCGGCCAGCGGTGCCTCTGCCTTGACGCGTACGCCCGTGACGCCCACTTCCTGGGACTTGATCATGCCCCGGCGACGGTTGAGGTCACCGATGACGTCACCGACGTTGTCCTCGGGCGAGAACACATCGATCTTCATGATCGGCTCGAGCAGCTGCACGCCGGCCTTCGGTACCGACTGGCGGTACGCAGCCTTCGTCGCGATCTCGAACGCAAGCGCCGACGAGTCGACCGCGTGGAAGCCACCGTCGAGCAGCGTGAACTTGACGTCCAGCAGCGGGTAGCCTGCAAGCGTGCCTTCGCCCATGCAGCTTTGGAACGCTTTCTCAATCGCGCCCCAGTATTCGCGCGGTACGTTACCGCCGGTCACCAGCGACTCGAACTCGTAGCCGGCATTCGTCTCGGCAGGCTCGATCTTGTAGTCGATCTTGCCGTACTGACCCGAACCACCTGACTGCTTCTTGTGCGTGTAAGAGTCTTCGATCGTCTGCGTGATGGTCTCGCGGTAGGCTACCTGTGGCTTGCCCATCTCGACTTCGACGCCGTGCGTACGCTTCAGGATATCGACCTTGATGTCGAGGTGTAGCTCGCCCATGCCCTTGATTAGCGTCTCGCCCGAGTCTTCGTCGGTCGCGACCTGGAAGGACGGGTCCTCCTGGATCATCTTGTTCAGCGCAACGCCCATCTTCTCGGTACCGGCCTTATCCTTCGGCGCAATGGCGATTGAGATAACCGGGTCGGGGAATACCATCGGCTCGAGCGTTGCCGGATCCTTCGGATCGGCAAGGGTATGACCCGTGCGCGTGTTCTTCATGCCGAGCAGGGCAACGATGTCGCCGGCCTGCGCCGAGTCGAGCTCTTCGCGGGAGTCAGCGTGCATCTCAACGATACGGCCAATGCGCTCGGTCTTGCCCGTGAACGTATTCAGGACACTGTCGCCTTTCCTCAGCACACCCGAATAGATTCGTGTGAAGGTCAGGGCGCCGTACCGGTCGTCCATGATCTTGAACGCGAGCGCGCGCAGCGGCTTGTCCGGATCGACGTCGGCGAAGTTACCCGTCTCGTGACCCTCGAGGTCCATTTCCGGCTGCGGTTTGACTTCCGTCGGGTTCGGCAGAAAGTCAACAACTGCATTAAGAACGTTCTGTACGCCCTTGTTCTTAAACGCAGAACCACAGTAGGTCGGGAAGAAATCGAGATTGATCGTACCCTTGCGAATGCAGCGCTTGAGGTCGTCGATCGACGGCTCATTGCCTTCGAGGTAAGCCTCAAGTAGATCGTCGTCCTGCTCAACAGCAGTCTCGATGAGTTTCTCCCGCCACTCTTCGACCTGGTCCGCCATGTCCGCGGGAACGTCCGAAACCTCGTAGGACATCGGGTCGTTCGAATCTGACCAAACCCATGCCTTGCGCTCGAGCAGGTCGACGACACCCGTATAGTTGTCTTCGATGCCGATCGGCAAAACCATGACGAGCGGGTTCGCGCCAAGCACATCCTCGATCTGCTTGACGACGCGATAGAAGTCCGCGCCGATGCGGTCGAGCTTGTTGACGAAAATGATTCGGGCTACCTCCGACTCGTTGGCGTAGCGCCAGTTCGTTTCCGACTGGGGCTCAACGCCACCCGATCCGCAGAACACGCCGACGCCACCGTCGAGCACTTTCAGGGAACGGTAGACCTCGATCGTGAAGTCAACGTGTCCCGGGGTGTCGATGATGTTCAGCGTGTGGTCGTTCCACTGGCAGCTCGTCGCGGCCGACTGAATCGTGATGCCGCGTTCCTGTTCCTGCTCCATGAAGTCCGTCGTGGCCTCGCCATCGTGGACCTCACCGGTCTTATGGATCTTGCCGGTGAGCTTCAGGATACGCTCCGTCGTCGTCGTCTTGCCGGCGTCGACGTGCGCGAAAATTCCGATATTTCTATAAACGCTAAGGTCTTTCATGTCACTGCTCGTAAGTCTCTAATCGCACCCCATAACGCAAACGGGCTCTCCTAGCCTTGCAAAGCGAGAACCCGTCAATACGATCCAGGTGGGTGCACGTTTGTAAGCCGGTCCCAGGGCGCATTCCCGGCAGGTAAGTGCAGCACTGCAAACGGGCTAAGGACGGGCTTTCGGGCGCGGATAATAGCAGCGCAAAGGCCCCTAAACCAGCCCCAGTAGTGTGACCTCCAGTGGTCTGCGACGTTCAGCCTATTTTCTTTTATAAAACAATGATTTGGGCTAGCGGCGCAGGATCGCCAGCCAGCGCGCGATATTAAGCAGGCTCATCAGGGACGCGGATACGTAGGTTAGCGCTGCCGCCGTCAGCAATTTGCGGGCATGCGGGCGGTCGACGCGCTTCAGGATGCCGTGGTCGTCAAGCATGGGCAGAGCGCGGCCAAAACTGGCATTGAACTCGGTCGGCAGCGTAATCAGGTGGACGACGGCTGCAGTACCGAGCGTGAGCAGGCCGGCTCCAAAAGTAATCAGCCCGACACCAGGTGCTCGGGTAATCAGTCCAAGAAACGGTGACAGCATGAGCACGGCGGCGCCGATCTTCTCGATGCCGCGAGTGGCCTTGACGAGTCGCGTACGCATGCGCAGTGGGGCATAGGCATCCCTGTCCTGGACGGCATGCCCGACCTCATGAGCTGCGACCGTGATCGCGGTCAGCGAGCGCCCATCGAACTTGTCTTCAGACAGCCGCACGCATTTCGCCTCGGGATCGTAGTGATCCCCGTGTTCGGTCTGTTCGACGCCGACCGTTTGCAGCCCGTGCCGATCGAGCAGGTGGCGGGCCAGTTCGGCGCCGGTTCCGGAGTAACGATCCGCCGGAACGCTGTAACGATCAATCACGCGGGAAACCCATATCGAGGGCCCGAACACGACAACACAGAGCAGGGCAATGAGGATGACGAGAGCCATGTTTTTAATCTAGCATGCGAGCGTTACAAATCATGGAGTGCAGAGTACTGTGACCACAGACCAGCTGCTGGTGTTCGGCTTGTGCACGTTTGTATTCGTGTTCCTCATCTGGGGACGCTGGCGTTACGACCTTGTCGCATTTATTGCGCTGCTCGTGGCGCTGCTCACCGGTGTCGTTCCCAAGGAACAGGCGTTTTCCGGATTTGGGCACCCGGCGACCGTCATTATTGCCCTGGTCCTGATTGTCAGCCGCGGGCTTTCGAACTCCGGCGCGATCGAATTCGTAGCGCGCTACCTCGTTGACGCATCGCGCAAACTCGCGACGCATATCTCGATCATGTCGGGTCTTGCGGCCGGGCTATCCGCGTTAATGAACAACGTTGCCGCGCTGGCTCTGTTAATGCCGGTCGACATGCAGGCCGCCAAGAAAGCGGGCCGAAGCCCTTCCATGTCATTAATGCCACTGTCCTTCGCATCGATTCTGGGCGGCATGATTACGCTGATCGGGACGCCGCCGAACATTGTGATAGCGGAGTTCAGGGGGGATGCGTTGGGCGAACCCTATCGGATGTTCGACTTTGCACCGGTGGGCCTGGCTTGCGCCGTGGTCGGCGTCGCGTACGTCGCTCTGATCGGGTGGCGCCTGCTGCCGAAAGCGCGCCTGGCGGCCGATTCGGGTAAGGATCTCTTCGACCTCGAAGACTACATTGCCGAGGTCCGCGTACCGGAGGGTTCCATGGTTATCGGCAAGCGCGTCCGCGATCTCGATGCGGACGCCGAGAAGGTCGATGTCGATATCGTCGGACTGGTACGCCGTGGCAAGCGCCTGCCCGGTATGGCGAGGATCGCAGAGATTCGAGCCGACGATATCCTGATTCTCGAAGCAAGCCCTGACAGTATCGAAGAGGCGCTTGGCGCGCTCCAGCTCGAGTACGTAGGCAAGGGCGACGGCAGGCTCGATAGCGACAACCTCGTGCTGCAGGAGGTGCTTGTGCCGGAGTCATCGAGGCTCGCAGGTCGGTCGGCGATGTCGGTGAAGCTGATGTATCGCTACCGGGTTGCGCTTGTCGGAGTGTCGCGACAGGGCAAGCGCTTTCGCGACAAGGTGCGGGCGCTCACGTTGCAGCCCGGCGATGTACTGCTCCTGCTCGGCGCGGACGATCGTGTCAACGACGTGACGTGGCGGCTCGGTTTGTTGCCGCTAGTCGATCGTGGCCACAGCGTGATCCAGCGTGACAAGGCCTGGCGGGCTGTCGGTATCTTCGCCGCAGCCATCGCTGTCGCAAGCGTGGGTTGGGTTTACCTGCCAATCGCTTTGGGGTGTGTCGCTGCGGCATACGTGCTTTTGAACATTGTGCCAATTCGCGATGTTTACTCATCGATCGAATGGCCGGTCATCGTGCTGCTCGGCTCGATGATTCCGATCGGAAGTGCACTCGAGTCCACGGGCGGAACGGTATTGATCGCGCAGGGCATCGTCGATATCTCAGCCGGGTTCTCACCCGTCGTCGTTCTGACGCTGTTGGTCATCGTCACGATGACGTTGTCGGATGTCATGAACAACACGGCAACAGCCGTTATTGCCGCGCCAATTGCCGTCGAAATCGCGGCCCGACTTGGCGTTAGTCCGGACCCGTTCCTGATGGGTGTCGCCGTTGCAGCATCGTGCGCATTCCTGACGCCGATCGGGCACAAGAACAACACGCTGATCATGGGGCCCGGAGGCTATCGATTTGGCGATTACTGGCGAATGGGGTTGCCCCTCGAAGTGCTGATCGTCGCGATATCGGTACCCGCCCTTATTACATTCTGGCCCCTGTAAATATGTAAAACACTTGTCGCAAAATGCACGAAAACGGGGTCAAAAACTGACACACAGTGTTGCCTGTTGCCCTGTTTCGATTTGCCGACTAATTCGGCTAAATTACTGAAAAATATGCACTAATAGAAGGCCAGAGGCATCGGGGTCAGCTTGGCACAGCGTTTGCACCCTGTTTAGTCAGAGTGTCGCTAGATGCGGCGTTGAGTCTGACATGAACACGGAGATGAACATGGCCAGAGCGATTATCCAGGACTGGACCGATAGCATTGTATTGCTCAAATTCGACCAGTCTCGCAACGTGCGTTACCAGGTATACCGTGACGGAGAAACGCACTTCCTAGAGATGCGGGCGCCTGAGGACGACGCCCACATTCACACGCTTCAACTGCCTGACGGCATGAAGCTCGACCGAACCAGCTACGAGGTCCTGTTGCGCTATGTCTTGCTCGACGTTGTCGCGGCGTAAGCCTCGACGTGCGCCCAGACGCGCAGCAGGTTTTCGCCAAGGATTTTTCGTACGTCCTCTTCGCTATACCCGCGCTCTAGCAAGCCGGCGACGAGGTTCGGATAAGCGGATACGTCCTTGAGGCCGACGGGCAGCGAGTCGCCAACGCCATCGTAGTCTGAACCGATACCGACGTGGTCGATGCCGACGAGTTCGACGACGTGATCGAAGTGATCGAGCACATCATCGAGTGAGGCGTACGGAAACGGGCCATGTTCGGCGGCATACAACCTCGGGAATTCCCGGTACAGGAAAGACTCATCAAGCTCGGGGTGTTCCAGCTGGTGAGCGCGTCCCGCTGCAAACATCGCTTCGCCATAGGCTCGCGATTCCTCGCTGATGAACGACGAGCCGAAATTGATGTGAACGACACCGCCGACCTCGGCCAGCGCCACGATCATCTCGTCGCTGATATTGCGCTCCCAGCCTGGCGTGAAGTGCCGCGCCGATGAATGCGAGGCGATAACCGGCGCCTCGGTCATATCGATGATCTGCCAGAATGCGTCGTCGGAAACGTGGCTGACATCGATGATGATGCCGAGCCGATTCATCTCGGCAATTACTTCCCTGCCAAATTCGCTGATACCTTGCCACTGCCGGTTCTCGTCGTACGATGAATCGGACAGGTGATTGGTCAAGCCGTGCGACAGTGACACGTAGCGAATGCCGCGGCTGTAAAAGTGTTGCAGGTTCTCGATGTCTCCCTCGATAGGTGAGCCGTTCTCCATCCCGAGCGGCAGTGATACTAGTCCTTTCTCGAACTGTTCGCGGACATCGGCAACCGACGTCGCGATCGCGAATTTGTCGGGCGCGTTTGCGACGATCGCTTCCACGGAATCGATCAGTTTTTCGGCTGCTGCCTTCGAGCGGCCCTCAGCCTCAAGCGACGCTGGCGTGTAGATGGACATAAACGGCGCATTCAGGCCGCCTGCAACAGCGCGCGGGTAATCGAAATCCCCGGACTCGGTCGCTTGCGACACATCAGCCGGCTCGTTCTCAAGGCGGTAGGGAACGTCGACATGGGTGTCGATGACGATGCTGTCACGAGCAATCCGCTGTGCTTCCGCATCATAGTCGACGCGCGTGGCTGCAGATTCCGAAGCATCTTCACCGCAACCGGCAAGGAACAGCAAAGCGGCGAGAAGAGGAGCAATTTTCTTGGTCATCGGGATATTATGCTGCTTGAAAAGGTCGAAGATTGTATCAATACATAAAAAGACCGCGTCCAGTACATCGGGTAGCTGAGCAAAGGAGACCTGCAATGAGTGATACGAATCCTCCTGCCGACCACAGTTTTGTCGATGAGAAGTCGACCGGCAGGCCGATGGAAGAAAATCTGAAATCACGCTCGACATGGAAGCGCCTGCTTTTCATGGCGATTAGCTGCATTCTTGTCAGCCTCGCGTCGCTGGTTGGCACGTTCATCGTCCTGTTCGGGTTCGTCTGGGTGCTGTTTACCGGCGAGGTGAATCGCGAATTGAAACAGGTTGGTCGGAGTCTTGCGTCCTACATCTATGAGAACGTGATGTTCCTGACGTTCAACACCGACGACAAGCCGTTCCCGCTCGGCAATCCGTGGCCGACCGACGGGGAAGACTGAACTAGACTGACAGCTCGCGCTGGCCGGGTTGCCAGTGCGTGAGATTGATGTGCGCGCCTCCAATGCCGAGGCCGCGCACCCAACGTGCAGCCGCGTCCAGTGTGACCCAGGTGCGCACCTTGCCTTTGCGTGTTTCGGCGGTGATCGGCCCGTTCGGCGTCCGCGCCTCGATGTGAAACCGCGCCCCGCTTGCGATGATGTTGATGTTCTTGATGGCGCCGGCCGCGACCATCGCCTTCAACATGCGTTCATCCATTCGCTTTCCCCGCTAATTGCCCGGCCTCGTTCGGGATCCGTATGCCGGTCTCGTCGCAGTGCCGGCGGATCAGCATTTCGACCATGTTCGCCACGCTGCGATGTTCGCGCGCTGCGGCCTCGCGCACGGCTTCCTTGATGCCGGGCTCGATTCGCAGGTTCAGCGTGGAGATCTTGGTACGCGCCATGCGTTACATTGTATACAAAATTAGATGTAAATGTAACGCATATTGCGCGGGTTTCGCGACGGCTTGCGGGAAACGCGGTGGCCGGCGCTATACTCGGGCGCTATGCGACTGGAAAGCATCAATGTGGGCCGTAACGAGATGATTGCGCACGGCAACAAGTCCATGGCAACGGGTATCTGCAAGCGCCCTGTTGATGGCTCGGTAGTGATTACGGAGGATGGCATCCCCGGCGATGCCATCGTCGCGACCAAAGTTCATGGCGGCCCGGACCAGGCAATCTACGCTTACAGCGCCGATGATTACGACTGGTGGGCTGAAACGACGGGCCGGGAGTACCCGCCCGGCATCTTCGGCGAGAACCTGACCATTCGCGACCTGCCAACCGATCTCCGGATCGGTGATCGCCTGTTGATCGGGGAGGTGGTACTCGAGGCGACCGCGCCGCGAATTCCCTGCGACACCCTGTCCACTCGTATGGAGGACAGAGGATTCGGGCTGTCGTTTCGGCAGGCTGAGCGCCCCGGAATCTACTTCCGCGTGCTTAACGAGGGCGAGATCAGGGCAGGCGACGCCGTTACGCTGGTCGAGAGCGATTTCTGCGACGTGACCATCGTCGAGTTGTTCCGGCACAGATATCGCCTGCGCTACGATGCCGACGATCTCAGGCGCTACCTCGAGGCGCCGTTAGCTTCGCGCCTGCGCGCTGAGGTCGAAGCCGACCTCGCATCCCTGCAATAAAAAAGGCCCCGCCGGGGAGGACGGGGCCAGGAGTAAGAACTTTAGGGGAAGTTCTTTAGGGGATTTAGGGGAGCGGAGGCAGGTCCGACGTGACGATCACGTTCAGAGGCGCACCGCCACCGGCTTCGTCACGAGCAACGACCGTGAAGACGTCGCCGTTCGCGAAGGTGAACGGAGCCGGGCCGATTGCCGCGGTCTTCGTGCCAGTCGGCGTTACCGTTACTTCGTAGTCGCCCTCTGGCAGGTTTACGTAACCCGTGCTTGCGCCGAACGGTACGGTGGAGAAGGCCGGATCGATCGTGTTGATATCCGTGCCCGGTGCTGCAACGTAGATGTCAACATCTGCAGCCGTCGGCGAACCGTGGACGATGCGGACTTTGGCGTACGTGCCAACGGGACGCGGATCGTCGTTGAGGACGAGCGGCGCGATCGTGGCGAGCGGGCCAATGGCGAGTACGTCGTAGGACTGACCTGCAGCCAGCGAAACATCAGCGTCGATCGCGATTACGCCCGGATCGTTCGCAACAGTGACCTTGAGGTTGTAGTCGCCAGCGTCAACCGGAACGTAACCGGCGATTTCGGTGTAACCAAAATCTTCAACCAGCGGTGCCGCGAAGTTGTCATTGACAACGATGTCGACAAGCGGTGCATCCGGAGAAGCGTGGAAAGCGCGCAGCGAAGCCTGCGTACCTACAGTCAGCAAATCCGCAGAACCCGCGCCCGTCAGAAGAGTGAGGCTGATCGGGGAGCCGGCGGCAGCAGCAGGAGGCAGCGTGTTTGGTACAGCAGCAATGAACAGGTCGTCGCCGTCGTTAAGGGCGACCGTACCGGAGTCATACACGACCGTTGCCGGGTCACCAGCCAGCGTGACGCGAATCTGGTAATCGCCGGCAGGTACTTCAGCCGGCCCAATCGTCTCGGTGAACGAGAACGAACCAACCGGAGCGCTGGCCGTCAGGTCGGCGCCCGGGGTCGTCACGAACACGTCAACCTGGGGAGCAGCCTCAGTGGCGTGCAGCACGTTCAGGCGTGCAGCGCCTGCGGATACTGGATCGCGCGGCTGCGTTACAACAACGGGCTGAATGTTAGCGACATCGCCTACTGCAACAATCGAAGTAATCGTGTTGCCATCGAACGTCAGGTCAACCGGACCAATGACGGTAGCATTGCCACCCGGCAGGATGCCTTCAACGGCGATGGTGTACGTGCCTTCGTTGAGCACGAGGCGGCCCGAGCCAACCTTGTAGTCCACATTGGTCAGCGCAGCAGAGCCGTTAACGAGAATATTCACGGGCGGCGCATCGAACGACGCGTGCAATACCTGAATGTCCGCAGTCAGCGGGGCAGGCGGCTCGCCGGCAAACGGCGCAACCGAGTCGCCTGAATCACAAGCGGCGAGGCCGAACGCGGCGAACGCCAGTAAAAGTTTAAACGGGTTTTTCATTTCCAGCCCTCTTGGCTTCTTCCAAAATTGTGAAGCCGTAGTGTGAGGACGAGCGAACTGCAATTGATCTCAGTCTCGTATCGGAATGTATCCGGATGTTTCGTGGCGTGATCACGCCGAGCGCCGCGGGAACGGTCGCGGTATCATACGCTTATGACTAAGGTTCTACTCATCGACGACGACCGCAAGCACTCGGACTTACTGCAAGCCTATTTCAAACGCTTCGGCATCAATTTGATCTGCGCGCTGGAGGCGGAAGACGGATTTCGCAAACTCAATCGCGAAGATCCGGACTTGCTGCTGCTCGACGTGATGCTTCCCGGTAAGGATGGTTTCGAGATCTGTCGGGAAGTTCGCAAGACGAGCAACATTCCGATCATCATGCTCACGGCACGCGGCGAGGTTATCGACCGCGTATCCGGCCTTGAGCTGGGTGCCGACGACTACATTGGCAAGCCGTTCGAGCCGCGGGAGCTCGTGGCGCGCGTTCAGGCAACCTTGCGACGTTCCGAATCGACCGGACCTGCAGGGTCCAAGCTCGAATTCGACGGACTGTCCATTGATACGGAGACGCGCAGCGTCGAGGTCGATGGCAAATCTGTCGATCTGACGTCGATGGAATTCGAGTTGCTGTTAATCCTCGCCCGGCGTCATGGCAAAAAGCTGTCGCGCGATGACATATTGAGTGAGCTTCGTGGCATCGATGCTGCAATCCTGACGCGTTCAGTGGACATTATGATCAGCCGCTTGCGCGGCAAGCTCGGCGACTCCGTCAAACCGCCCCGATTCATCCAGACAATCTGGGGGCGCGGATACTCGTTCGTTGGTGTCCCTGTAACGGATGCTTAGCGGTCTTGCCCGCTCGCTGTCATTTCGACTGCTGGGCATCTTCCTGCTACTCGCCCTGCTGTTTGTCTGGGGCACGATAGGCGCCTTAAGGTGGGTTTACAACAGCCCTGAGATTCGTGGCCTGATCAGCGGTCACCTTTCACTGCACGTCAGTTACGTGAGGGAAGACATCGGGTCGCCACCGAACATCGATAACGCCATTGCTATCACCAAGCGTGTGCCGGTGGACATACGTATTCTGGGACCCGACATCGACTGGGCCTCCGACGACAACTTCCCTGCATTGAGCGATCTGGACTTTGGACCAAGTCCGTTGTTCAGCAACGATCCCGATGCCTGGGTCGACGAGCTTTCCGGGGTCGAGTTCGCCGTGGACGACAAGTACCGCTTTCTCAAGATGCGGGGCGGCGACTACGACATCGTCGTGGCATCGCCGCCGATTGGCGAGGCGGAGGGTGGTCCTGATGTTGTGCTGATTGTCGTCGGCCTCGGGCTCTTTTATCTGACTCTCGGTTACGCCGCCGTATCGTGGCTGATCAAACCGATCAGGGCGATTCGTGCGGGTGCCGCACACATCGGCCGCGGCAACTTCAATCATCGAATCAGCGGCATTCGTCGCGACCAGCTCGGCGACCTGGCCAACGACATTAACGTGCTCGCCAGCGACGTTGAGGGCATGCTCGATGCGAAACGCGCGCTTCTGCTCGGCATCAGTCACGAGTTACGCACGCCGCTTTCGCGCATGCGGCTGGCGCTGGAGTTTCTTGATAACGACGAGGATCGCGACACGCTCAAGCCCGAGATCGTCGAGATGGAAAAGATCGTAGTGGCGTTGCTCGAGGCGGAGCGCCTGAGTACCCGTCATGACACGTTGACCCGTTCAAAAGTGCATGTGGACTCCGTGGTCAACGATATGGTCGAGGATTTCTTCGACAGGGATCGAGACAGGATCGAGGTCGACTGCACCGCCGGAAGTCTGGAGGCCGAACTCGACGAAGCAAGGATCACGCTGCTGCTCAAGAACCTGGTCAGCAATGCGCTTCGCTACAGCCCTAAAGACAGCGGCCCCGTAAGAATCGCGACGCGGTGGGAGGGTGACGAGGTCGTCTTCCTCGTTAGCGACAATGGCCCGGGATTGTCGAAAGAGCAGGCGCGTCATCTCGGTGAGCCGTTCTACCGCAGCGATCCATCGCGCAATCGTGATACTGGCGGCACCGGGCTCGGGCTCTACCTGGCCACGCTTGTAGCGAGAGCGCACGGCGGCACGCTCAAGCTGCTCAACCCGGGCGAACCCGGCGCGCGATTCGAAGTACGCCTCCCGATTTGATTTGACATAAGTCGACTCAACTTGATTTCTCGCTCAGTTGATATCAAAATGATATCAAAATGAATGAAAAGACAAGGAGAGGAAGATGATCCGTGAAGTGAAACGATCCGTATCGTCCGGCTATCTGATGCTTGCGGTACTGGCCGCGGCTCAGCTCGGTTTTGCGTACCTGATATTTGTCGCGGCGAAAGCCGGGTCAGTGGCAGGTGTCATCGGCGCCGTGCTCGCGTCGATCGTGGTGCTGATCTGCTGGGCGGGCTTATTCATGGTTCATCCCAATGAGGCCAAGGTTCTGCAGCTCTTCGGTAAGTATGTGGGCACCTGTCACGATCCTGGCCTGCGCTGGGCGAACCCGTTCTACGCCAAGGCGGCCGTATCCACGCGCGTCCGGAACTTCGAAAGCGGCAAACTGAAAGTGAACGATGCCAACGGCAGCCCGATTGAAATCGCTGCTGTTGTTGTCTGGAAGGTGTTTGATACCGCCGAGGCGCTGTTTGAGGTCGATGACTACGTCAACTTCGTGCAGATCCAGAGTGAAGCGGCGCTGCGCAACCTAGGGACGACGTATCCTTATGAACCTCATGAAGACGAGGGTGGGCTGGCGCTTCGCTCCAACCCGGTCGAGATCGCACAGGCACTTCGGGAGGAAATCCAGGAGCGTCTCGCGCAGGCCGGCGTCACCGTCATAGAGGCGCGCATCTCGCACCTGGCCTATGCGCCCGAGATTGCCAATGCGATGCTGCGTCGTCAGCAGGCTTCAGCGATTATCGCGGCCCGCAAGCAGATCGTGCACGGCGCCGTCGGCATGGTGCACCTCGCGCTCGACGAACTCGACGAGAACGACATCGTGGAGCTCGACGAAGAACGCAAGGCGGCCATGGTCAGCAATCTGCTGGTTGTTCTGTGCAGTGATGAGGCGGCACAACCCGTGCTGAATACAGGCACACTGTACACCTGACATGCCTTCCCGGAAGTCATTTGCGTTGCGTATCGATGCGAAGACGCTTGAGGCGATGCAGCGGTGGGCGAAAGACGATCTGCGCAGTCTCAATGCGCAGATCGAATTCGTTTTGCGCGAGTCGTTGCGCAAATCCGGGCGGCTCAAGCGCCCGCCCGGAGAGGAGGGCAGCGACTAGCGCCTGCTGCGTCGCTCCGATCGTTCGCTTGACTGCCGACGACTTTCTGAAGAACCACTCTCAGACCGTGACTCCCGACGTTCGCTGCGCGCCTGTCGCTGTGGTTCGCTGCGTCGTGTCGGCTGCCG
>JASJCM010000025.1 GCA_030065985.1 Woeseiaceae bacterium
CACGGTACCAGCCGAGGCCGTCCAGCCAGATCTCGGTCCAGGCGTGCGCGTCAGATTGCCGCACGATGAGGTGTCCGCCAAGCGGATTGACTTCGCCACCGTGGTAGCCGAGCACGATGCGCGTTGGAATGCCGGCACTGCGCAACAGGACCGAGAATGCCGAGGCATAGTGTTCGCAGAATCCGCGTCGTGTTTCGAACAGGAACTCATCAACCGAATTGGCGCCGAGCGGTGGCGGTTCCAGCGTGTAGTAATACTCTTCTTCGTTCAATTTCTTCAGCACGGCATCGACGAAGTCGCGGTCCGTGCCGGCAGCAGCCCGCATTTCCCGTGCGAGCGCGTGCGTCTGCGGATTGCCTGTCTCGGGCAGCTTCGTGTAGAAGCCCCTATTCATCGCCGACAGTTCGTTACTGATTCGATAATCGGTGTACGACGTCATCTCGTAGATGATGCGCTGGTCAATCGGGGCGCTTCGCACGACTTGCTGCTGTGCCCCCATAAAGGTCTGCGGCAGCGACCAGCGGAGCGGGATGTCGAGTGCCATGACCCATCGCTGTCGCGTCGGCTCCATCGTGATTTCGTAGACGACAGGGTCGCCGCGGATCTCGATCTTGTCGCGAGCCCAGCTGCTCATGTTTGGCTCGCGTCCCGACCACTGACGCCCGTTGAATTCAGTCAGAACGAGGCCGCGCCAGTAGCGGTCCCGCGCCTCCGGTATCGGGCCATCGAACGAGACCCGGAACGCGACTTCGTTCGACTCCGAGAGTTCGCTGATATCGCCGGGGCTCATCGAGTTGCTCAGGCCAGTTGTCGCGCGACTTGTATCGACCGGAACTGCCCAGAATGGTGTTGAGATGCGCGGGAAGAACACCCACATGACGAGCATGATCGGCAGTGCATAAAGGAGCAGGCGGCCGCTGTTCATGAAACTCTTGCGCGCCGTTTGTGCCTCGCCGGCAGACATACGCAGCCATGCCGTCATGATGACGAGGATGCTGCCGATGAGGTACGGCATCGACCAGATGAACTGCTCCCGTAGCAGCGAGGCCATGACCAGGAAGATGGACAGGAACAGGAGCACGAATTGATCCCGTCGACGTCGCGTCTCGAGCAGCTTCAACGCGGCCATGATCGCGAGTAATGCGGATCCGGGGCCTACGCCGCTGATCGAGGAGTACGTGGCCCATACGCCAACAAAACACACGAGTGCGAGGCCGGCACGTGCCCAGGTCGATGGTAGCGGTCGCCGCCGCTTCTCAACTGCGTACCGCCAGCTTGCACAGCCCATCACTGCGCCTGTGATCCAGTATGGCAGGTAGGGTACATGGGGCAGGACAGCAATGAAGAGCGCCGCCAACGTCCAGGGCAGGCTCTGCAGCAGCGATCCGTCGGTACCGCGCGACTTCGCCATCAGGCTTCACTCTCATCGAACAAGGCAAGAGCCTCGAGACACTGGCGCCGGTGGGCTTCGCCATGCGCTGGTGGGAATTCTTCTCCGGGAATACGCAGGCCGAAGTCCTCGAGCGTGCGGTCCGAATCGACAATCCAGCGCGTCAGGATCGATAGTCTTTCCTCGACGTTGCGGCCTTGTATTTCAGAGAAGTCGAACCACTGGCTGCTCGTATCCGCGCCGGCGAAGAGCTTTGACAGCAGCTGACCACTGCGAGCGTACGCCTTCCATGCGACGTGGCGCGGTGAATCGCCTTCGTGATAACGACGCAGACCAGCAAAATCCTCCTCGCCGCGCGCGTCGTGCTGGCGATGACCATGCGCCGCCATCGTCGGTGGTGGTTGCGGCGCGTCTTCGGCGGGGGTCGGGTAAACGAGCCCATCGATGTTCATATGCAGCCAGGCCCAGGACCGGAACAGTTCGAACGGAAACATGGTCCGGATACCGAAGCGATCCAGCGCAATCCGGCCGCGCTCTTCAGTAGCGACGGGAAGAATGAACACTTTGCTCTCTCCCGGCTCGAGGTCCTGGATGTCGCTGAACGTCGTAGTCGTATACAGGCGAATGCCGTAGCGCGCGGTCTTCGAGCGATTCGTGATCGCAACGCGGAAACGAATGGCCTGTCCTGCGAACACGGGATCGGCTCCCGCAAATGTTATTTCGAGGCCTACCAGGTTGCGTTGGCATTGGTGCATCGAGACGAGACCAATGGCGACGAGCAGAAAGGTCAGCACGAACGACAGGTTGTTGTTGTAGTTCATCGACCCGAGCAACATCGCGAACGCCATCATGCCGAAGATCAGGCCGATACCGGTCGGCAGGATGTACACGCGACCTGGTCCGAGCGTCGTGGTTGCCGGATCGGTTCCCTGGCGTTTGCGCGCCCAGCGCTGCACGCGGGCGCGAGCACCCGAACCAATCGACGTGATCACGCCGCGCGGGCTAGGGAATGGCCACAGAGTCGAGGACATGCTGGCAGAGCTCGGCAGGGCTACGGAAGCGCGTATTGCCGGACGGCTTCAGGCGGTGCCCCGCAATTGCCGCGAACACGGCCTGCACATCGTCGGGATAGACACCCGAGTGGTTCTCGACAAAAGCATGGGCGCGCGCCGCGGCGACAAGCGCCTGCGACCCTCGCGGCGACAAGCCGATCTCGATGTCCGCGGACTCGCGGGTGTGTCGCGCGAGGGCCTGGATGTAGTTAACCAGTGCGTCGCTGACATGCACCTGGCGGACGCTTTCCTGCAGGGCTGTCAGCATTTCGGGGCCGGCGATCGGCTCGATGCTCTTGAGCATCTGCCGTCGGTCCTCGCCTGCGATCAACTCGCGTTCGCTTTCCTCATTCGGGTAACCGATCTCTACGCGCATCAGGAAGCGGTCGAGCTGCGATTCGGGAAGAGGGAATGTGCCGATCTGGTCGCCCGGGTTCTGTGTCGCGACAACGAAAAATGGCTTGGGCAAGACGCGCGTACTGCCGTCCACGGAGACCTGGTACTCCTCCATGGCTTCGAGCAGCGCACTTTGCGCTTTGGGCGTCGCGCGATTCACCTCGTCGGCGAGAATCAGCTGCGAGAAGACGGGTCCAGGCTGAAATTCGAATTCGCCGCGCTCCTGGCGAAATACGGACACGCCGATGATGTCGGCGGGCAACAGGTCACTCGTGAACTGGATGCGGCTGAAGCTGAGCCCGAGGACGCGGGCAAGCGCCTGGGCCAGCATCGTCTTGCCGAGGCCTGGCAGGTCCTCAATGAGCAAGTGGCCGCGGGCGAGCAGGCAGGCTAGCGCCAGAGAGATCTGCGAGTCCTTGCCAAGAATGATCTTGCCCAGTGCCTTGCGGGCTTCATCGATGACGGCGCGCTGGTCGGCGCGGCCGGCTGGCACGGATTCCAGTGTGGTCGAGCGCTGCATTCAGGGGTCCTCAGATAAACGCGCAGCGAACACAATATCGTTACGCCACGCGCGTTGCACGGCCCACGGGTCAGAGTGTGATGCAGTGCTCAGTAATAGACCGGCGTTACGCGAACTCGTCGAGTTTTTGCAGCTGCTCCTCGAGTTGGGCAAGGGTCTTCTCGAACTCGGCAACCCGATCCCGTTCCTGTAAGACCACAGCGGGGGGTGCATTGTTCACGAAGTTTTCGTTGCCCAGCTTGCCGTTGGCTTTGGCGAGTTCCGCCCGAACCTTGTCCATCTGCTTCTCGAGGCGGGCACGCTCGGCCTCAACATCGATGAGACCCTTCATCGGAACAAGCAGTCGCATATCGCCGAGCAACGCAGTTGCTGCGGCGGGCGGCTCGTCATCGTCGCCAATGTGGTTGATCGACTCGACCCGCCCGACACGTTGCAGAAGCAAGTCCAACTCCTCTGCGCGCCGCTGGTCGTCGCTGCCGGCGTGCTGTAACAGTACCGGGAGCGGCTTGCCCGGCGATATGTCCATTTCTCCGCGTATCTGCCGGATACCGAGGATGAACTGCTGGACCCACACGATATCTGCAACCGCGGCGTCGTCGGCCGCAGCATCGTGCGCTTCGGGGTAGGGGCGCAGCATGATCGTGTCACCTTCGATACCCGCTCGCCTGGAGACCTGCTCCCAGATTTCTTCGGTAACGAACGGCATCAGGGGATGCAGCAGTCGCAGGATCGACTCAAGCGTATCGACGAGTGTACGCCGGGTGCCACGCTGTAATGCATCGGACGACTCGTCCGATTGCAGAACCGGCTTCGACAATTCGAGATACCAGTCGCAAAACTCGTGCCAGGTGAATTCGTAGATGGCCTGTGCGGCAAGATCGAGACGGTATGTCGCAAAATGACGGTGCATGTCGCGCGTCGTTGCATCGAGACGTGCTCGTATCCAGCGATCCGCCGCCGTGTACTCAGTTTGACCTTCGTCGAGCGCTTCGGTGTTCATGAGAACGTAGCGCGCCGCGTTCCAGAGTTTGTTGCAGAAGTTCTTGTAGCCCTCAATGCGGCCAAGGTCGAAGCGAACGTCGCGACCCGTTGTCGCAAGAGCGGCGAACGTCATGCGCAGTGCATCGGCGCCGAACTGGTCGATGCCGTCCGGAAACTGCGTGCGCGTAGCCTTTTCGATCTTCGGCGCGAGATGGTCCTGCATCATGCCCGCCGTGCGTTTCTGCACGAGCGCTTCGAGGTCGATGCCGTCGATAAGGTCGAGCGGGTCGAGAACGTTGCCCTTTGACTTCGACATCTTCTGGCCATCCGCGTCGCGAATCAGGCCGTGAATGTAGACCTCGTGGAAAGGCACATCGTCCATAAACTTGAGGCCCATCATGATCATGCGGGCAACCCAGAAGAAGATAATGTCGAAGCCGGTAACCAGGACATTGCCAGGGTAAAACTCTCTGAGAGCGTCGGTCTTCTCGGGCCAGCCCAGTGTGCTGAAAGGCCAGAGGGCCGAAGAAAACCACGTGTCGAGAACATCTGTGTCCTGTCTCAATTCGACATCGGCCGCGATGGCGTGCCGTTCCCGGACAGCGTCTTCGTCATGGCCGACGTAGACATTGCCGTTGTCGTCATACCACGCGGGGACGCGATGTCCCCACCAGAGCTGACGGCTGATACACCAGTCCTGGATGTTGTACATCCATTCGAAATACGTCTTCGACCAGTTTTCCGGCACGAATTTGATGCGCCCCGATTCGACCGCTTCGATGGCCGGCTTGGCCAGCGGTTCGATCTTCACGTACCACTGGTCGGTCAGATAGGGCTCGACGACGGCGTGTGAGCGATCGCCGCGCGGGATCTTGACCGTGTAGTCTTCGATCTCTTCGAGCAGGCCGAGCTCCTGGAACTCGGCAACGATCTTGTCGCGTGCGACGAAGCGATCGAGGCCCCGGTACGACTCCGGCACCTCGTCATTGAGTTGCGCATCGTCCGTCAGGATGTTGTACATCGGCAAATCGTGCCGCTTGCCAATGTCGTAGTCATTAAAGTCGTGCGCCGGCGTGATCTTTACGCAGCCGGTGCCGAATTCCGGATCGACGTAGTCGTCAGCGATGATCGGGATGCGGCGACCGACAATCGGCAGGACAATGTGCTGACCAACCAGGTCCTTATAACGCTCGTCGTCGGGATGCACTGCGACCGCACTGTCGCCAAGCATGGTTTCGGGGCGCGTTGTCGCGACGACGAGGTGGCCGTTGCCGGACGCCAGCGGGTAACGGAAATGCCACAGGCTGCCGGCCTCATCGGCTGACAGGACCTCGAGATCCGACAACGCCGTGTGCAGCACCGGGTCCCAGTTGACGAGGCGCTTGCCACGATAGATCAGGCCCTCTTCGTAGAGGTCGATGAAGACCTTCTTGACAGCCTCGGAACACCCCTCGTCCATCGTGAAGCGATCGCGACTCCAGTCGACCGAGGCGCCCATTCGCCGGGTCTGTTTCTCGATGATGCCGCCGGACTCTTCCTTCCACTGCCAGACCCGTTCGACGAACTTCTCGCGCCCGAGGTCGTGCTTGGTCTTGCCTTCCGCGTTGAGCAGACGTTCGACGACCATCTGCGTTGCGATGCCGGCGTGGTCCATGCCGGGCTGCCACAGGGCGCGATGCCCCTTCATGCGGTGATAACGCGTCAATGCATCCTGGATCGTGTCACCGAAACCGTGGCCCATATGCAGCGTGCCCGTCACGTTGGGCGGTGGAATCATGATGCAGTAGGGCTCGCCGTCGCCTTGCGGAGCGAACCAGCCGTTCTCTTCCCAGCGCTCGTAAACGCGCCGTTCGATATCTTCGGGTCGGTAAGACTTGTCCATCAGAGGTTGTGCGTATTCAGTTCGTGGCCCTGGTCGCGGTAGGCCGCATAGCGCTTGCGACTCAACTGCCGACAGGTTTCGTCGGAGGTTACAAGCTCCGCGACGCGGGGGAAACCCTCGGCGAAGGGCGGGATCTCATCGGTCAGGTTGATCAGCAGGTCGCGCGTCTCAACGTCGTCTCCGTCGCAGCCGACTATGATCGGGGACGCCTCGGTGCCGTCATTACGCCCCGCGAGGCCGTGCGGCACAAAGCTGCCGTCACGAAACGTCCAGAGCAATTCGTCGAGGTGCTCGGCATCGCGGCGGTCCTTCGCGTGGATCCAGACCGAGTTGTCCAGTCGCCAGGCTTTCTCGGCGAGTTTGCAGGCCAGCATGTGCCGCGCACGCTCGTCGGCCTGCGCGAGAATGTAAAAGTCAATGCGGGCCATTGGCTATCCGGTCAGGGCAGGGCCCCCGCACGGGCGAGCAGGACTTCGGAAAGCATCGGCACGGGTCGACCGGATGCGCCTTTCTTGGCGCCGCTGCGCCAGGCTGTGCCCGCGATGTCGAGGTGAGCCCACGACATGCCGTCCGTGTACTTGCCGAGGAAGCAGGCAGCCGTTACGGCTCCACCGGTGGGTCCGCCGATGTTCGCCATGTCGGCAAAATTGCTCTTGAGCTGAGCTGCGTATTCCTCGCCCATGGGCATGTGCCAGCCTCGGTCCTCTGCCGAGTTTCCGGCCGCGAAGATTTCGTCGGCCAGGCTGTCGTCGTTGCTGAAGATCGCGGTGCGATGTTTGCCAAGGGCTATCACGCAAGCGCCTGTGAGCGTCGCGATGTCGATGATGGCAGCCGGCTTGAAGCGGCGTGCATACGTGAGCGCATCACACAGGATCAGGCGGCCCTCGGCATCCGTATTCAGAACCTCGATGGTCTGTCCTGACATGCTCTTGACGATGTCGCCGGGCTTGGTTGCCTTGCCGCCCGGCATGTTTTCGACTGCCGGTACGAGAACGTTGAGGTTTATCGGCAGCTTCATGAGCGCAACGGCGGCCATCGTGCCGATCACGCCCGCGGCGCCGCACATGTCGAACTTCATCTCGTCCATCGCCGGGCCCGGCTTCAGCGATATGCCGCCCGTGTCGAATGTGACGCCTTTACCGACCAGCACCACGGGCGCGTCACTGCCGGCGCCCTTGTACTTCATGACGATGAGCTTGCCGGGTTCGACCGTGCCCGCGGTCACCGACAGCAGCGAACCCATGCCAAGGCGCTTCATTTCCGCTTCGCTCAGGATTTGTGTCGTCAGGCGACCGTTTCCTGCAGCGAGCTTCTTCGCGGTCCTCGCGAGATAGGACGGTGTGCACACGTTCGCGGGCAGGTTGCCAAGGTCCTTCGCCAGGTTCATGCCGTGCATGATTGCGTCGCCATGCTCCGCACCACGCGTCGCCTTGGCGGCATCGCCGCGCTTTGCGATCGAGCTACCCCATGCCGACAGCGCCAGTTGCTTCTTTTTGCGCCCGCTCTTCATTTCGGTGAAGCGGTACAGCGTGTCGCCCATCGCTTCGACGGCATGTCGTGCGAGATAGTAAGGGCTGCTGTCCGCAACGGATTCGAGCGTCAGCGTATTGAGAACCTGCTTCGTCTTGCTGCCGTCGAGTGCCGCGACCGCTGCGGCAACGGCTTTCTTGTAGACGGTCGCATTCAGCTTGGCGGGCTTGCCGAGGCCGACGACGGCCACGCGAGGCGCTTTGACGCCAGGTACCGCGGTCAGAACTGTGCAACGCCCCGGGGCACTGGACAGGTCACCCGATTTAAGGAGCCTGAGAAGGTGGCCCTTGCTGGCGGCATCGATCTCCGAGGCGCCTGTGCCGAGCTTGTTGCGTTCATAGATTCCGACAATGACGCAGTCAACT
The DNA here is from genome assembly GCA_030065985.1 of Woeseiaceae bacterium. Lineage (GTDB taxonomy): Bacteria > Pseudomonadota > Gammaproteobacteria > Steroidobacterales > Woeseiaceae > UBA1847. The sequence goes on from JASJCM010000025.1 coordinate 8,117, forward strand.
GCTCGCCGGGAGGCGTTACTCGTAGTCGTGAAATACTTCATAAATCCTTTGCCGCCTTGTTGTTTTTGAGGGCTGTCACGGTCAAAACAATGCGGTAGTCTAACCGTTTCGGCTGCAGGCAGCCACGAAATTCCATTTCCGTGAAACGCATCCTCGATAGGTACATCTTCCGTGAAATCGCCGTGACCTGGCTCGGGGTCACGATGGTTCTGTTGATGATCCTGTTGACGAACCAGTTTGCTCGTGTCCTCGGTGACGTTGCCAAAGGCAAATTGCCGAAGAACGCGGCGTTTGACGTGATCGGTCTCTCGGCGGCCCAGTACCTGACCGTTCTTGTACCGATCGGCCTGTTCCTCGCCGTGATGATGGCCCTTGGACGCCTGTACCGGGATAGCGAGATGCCGGCGATGATGGCGTGTCGTGTCGGTCCGTCCGGAGTCTACCGTCCCTTGATCTGGCTTCTTACGCCACTTGCACTCGCTGTTGCCTGGCTGTCGATCGTCGGTACGCCAACCGCATTGACGACGATCGACCGCATCAGCGCGGAAGCGCGGCGCGAGGCGGATCTGGCAAGCATCGAGCCCGGACGCTTCACTGTTTTCGGACCGGACCAGGCGGTCGTCTACGGCGAGAGTGTGACCCCCGATGGCGTGATGGAGAACGTCTTCATGGAGCGCCGCACCGACGAAGATCTCGTCGAGGTTGTTGTGGCGAAACGCGGGGAGCAGCGCGAGTCTGAGGACCCCGACACGCGATTGTTGGTTCTGCATAACGGGCGCCGCTATGAAGGTATTCCCGGCACCGCGAATTTCCGTGTTGTCGAGTTTGTTGAGCACGGCATTCCGTATCGACTGCCGAGCCTGGCTCAGGCGAAGCCGCGGCCTCGTGCGATGTCGTTCGCAAGCCTGCAGCGCTCGGATGCTCCCGAACACATCGCCGAGCGGCAGTGGCGACTGAGCGTACCGATTTCGACGGTCCTCCTGGCACTCCTGGCCGTGCCGCTTGCCCGCAGTAGACCGCGCGAAGGTCGTTACGGGCGCATCGCGATTGGCCTGCTCGTGTTCATTATCTATTTCAATTTGCTCAGCGCGGCCAAGGCCTGGACCGAGGAAGCGACGATTTCACCGGCTATCGGGCTGTGGTGGGTGCATGGCTGTATGTTGCTGCTGACGCTGTTGTTGCTTGCGTTCCAGAACGGCTGGCACCGGAGGATCTTCCGATCAACCTCCTGAGTCAGTACATGATGCGGACCATTATCACGAGTACGGCGCTCGTGCTGGTTGTGTTACTCGCCCTCGCTGGGCTGTTCGAGTTCATTGCAGAGCTCGATGACATAAAGGGCGACTACCAAACGCCGCAGGCAATCCTGTACACGGCGTTGCGCTTGCCCAACCTGGCATTCGAGATGCTGCCGGTCGCGGCGTTGATCGGTTCGCTCCTCGGGCTTGGCGCGTTGGCCGGTAACAGCGAGATCATCGTGATGCGCTCAGCAGGTCTGTCGGTGCGCAAGCTCGCAAGCATGGTCGCTCTTACGGGTGGCGTTCTTCTCGTCATCACGGGCCTGGTCGGCGAGTTCATCGGACCGCCTCTCGATTTCTATGCACGTGACATGCGGATGAAAGCGCGCTACCAGAGCGATGATGACCTCGGTAATTCTGCGTGGGTAAAGGACGGACCTGTGTACCTGCACCTGCAGCGCGTCAGCTCGGAATTTGAGTTTGGTTCGATCTACCTGTTCCGCTTCAACGACGAGAACGAACTCGCATCGATTGCGCAGGCTGAAAACTCGGGCATTGATGAAAACGACAACTGGCGCCTCGAGAACCTCCGCGAGACGCGGTTCCGCGAAGACGGCGTCCAGGTCGTGGAGTCGTCGGTGGCCGTTGAATCGTTCGAGGTCAATGCCGAGCTACTGGGCAGCTCGCTCGCCAAACCGCTGAGCCTCTCAGGGCGCGGGCTGCTGATGTACATCGACTACCTCAAGCGCAACAATCTCGACTCATCGCAGTACGAAGCCGAGATCTGGTACCGCACGTCCCGCACTCTGACCGTCCTGATCATGCCAATTCTGTCGCTGGCGTTTGTGTTTGGCTCGCTGCGCAGTGGCGGCACTGGCGCAAGGCTGTTGATCGGAGTCGTGATCGGCCTCGCGTATTACCTCGCGAGCGAGACGCTGGCGAACTCCGGGCAGGTATTCAATCTGAACCCGGCACTTGTCAACTGGCTGCCGTTCGGCGTGTTGTTTGCAATTACGCTTATCGCGCTGTCGCGCGTGCGTTGACGCATCACTCCTTGGGGTAGTAGACGATGCGCGTGCCGCTCAGGCGGTCATGCCAGGTCAGACGTTCCCTATCCCATAGCTGCCACCAGAACCCGAGGCCTGCTGGCACCCAGGAAAGCAGCGCCGCAAAGAAGCGAATCGTGCAGGCGGTCAGCCCCGGCTTCTCCCCGGCACCGGTTTCGAGCTGGAGTCGCCATGACTGCATGCCAAGCGTGCGCCCTGAGCGCACCCAAAAGCCAACAAAGAAGCCGTAAATGACGAGCACCAGGACGATGCGGTAGAGCGCATTCTCGCCGATCTCGACCGCTTCGCCGCCACGGAAGGCGATAAATGGAATCGTCGCAAGCCAGAGCAGCGCGACGACGAGCAATGCGTCATACATCATCGCGCCGATGCGGCGCAGCAAACCGGTGTTGTTCATTCGATTCCACTATCCCTGAGCGTTTTGGCCTTGCGCTTGTACTCGCGGCCGAGCCACAGTGCGACAACAGCGGACAAGGCTGCGACGGGTACCATGACAACCGCGATACCTGCGATCCCGAGCCCGACTATCGAGAACAACCTGATCGTCCAGGTTCCGACGACATCGCCACCGCGGTAGATGGCCGTGTCGATTGCGTTCTTGGTTTTGTATTTTTCTTCGGGCGTAACCACGGAATAGAGCATGTCGGTCGACGGCTTGGCAAAGCCGAAGCCGAGCCCGCGGCGAACGACATCCAGCACCGCGACGACCATCAGCGTCGGTTCCAGGGCGAGTACTGCAAAGCCGATGATGGAGGCCAGCGGAAACAGGAACAGTGAGCGGCCGATACCGAATCGCGTGACGACCTGTTTCACCAGGAACATCTGCGCAAGCAGGGCGAGCGTGTTCGACGCAATGTTCATGTTCGAGAAGAACCGAATTCTCTCGTCGGGATCGATGATTGCCGTTCCGATGAGCTCGGCACGGAACATGTACAGTGCTGTGCCCAGCAAGCTGGCCGCCAGAGACATCAATGCGATAGCGAGGAAGTACTTCGATGAAAACAGATGCGTGATGCCTGCGAACGGGTTGCCGCCGAGCGGCTTCTCGCTCTCGACGGTTTCATCCAGCTCGCCTTCGTGCTTCTGGTGCACCCAGTCGCGCAGTCGCCCAATGCATAGCACGGCAATCAGCAGTAAGCCGGCCGATATCGGCAGAAGATGCTGAAAACCGATATTGGTCACCAGGGAGCTTGTCGCCACGCCGCCGATGATTGCGCCGATGCTGCCGCCCGAAGTGATGAATCCAAACAGCCGACGGCCTTGTTCACGCGTGTAGATGTCGGCCATGAAACTCCAGAACACCGACACGACGAACAGGTTGAAGACGCTGAGCCAGACGAAGAACACGCGTCCGAGCCAGACGTAGTCGGTGCCGGCGTCACGTGCCTGCGAGAACACGGCCCAGAAGATCAGTATGTTCGATATGAAGAACAGATAGACCCAGGGCAGGAACGTGCGACGCGGATACCGGGAAGCGACCCAGCCGAATGCCGAGGTCGCGAAGATCATGGTCACGAACGTGCCGATAAACAGGAGCGGAATCGTGTTCGGCCCGCCGCCCACGGCCATCTCTTCGCGGACCGGTCTTATGATGTAATAGGACGAAAGAACGCAGAAGAAATAGGCAAACGACCAGGCTACCGCGACGAGTTCATGTCGGCGGACGCCGAAAATCTCGCTGAGAAGCGAGTTGTCCGAAGTTTCGCTGGCGGCCGTCATGCCGCCGATCATATATCAACAAGAGGGGAAGGGAATGGAAGCGACTGTCATTGTTACGTTTCTGGCGCTGGCTCAATACGTGCTGTTCGGCATCCAGGTGGGATCGATGCGCGGCAAACACGGGATCAAAGCTCCTGCGACGTCCGGTCATCCGGAATATGAGCGCATGAACCGCGTTCATCTGAACACGATGGAACAGCTTGTGGTGTTCCTGCCGGCGCTCTGGATTCACGCTCAGTTCGCGAACCCGCTGTATGGGGCCGGCATCGGGCTGGTCTTCATCATTGGCCGCTTCATGTACCGGGCCGAATATCTGAAAGACCCGGCCTCGCGCGGCACGGGTTTTACCTTGAGTTTCATTCCGTCGGCAGTCTTGCTGATCTGGGCATTGGTTGCGGCAATCCTGCGTCTGCTCTGACAGCGATGGGGTATGATCGGAGCAGGCTCATGAAACCGTCAGGCGACGCCCTTGCTCTGTCACTTGGTCTATGTGAGTACCGCGGTAGCACCGATGCGCGACCAGGATCTCGCGGAATTGCTGGTGCAGGCGCGCGCCAACAATGAGCGTAGAGCGATCACGGGGATGCTCCTTTACAAGGATGGGCGTTTTATCCAGATCCTCGAAGGCCATGAGGAGCAGGTTCAGGCCTCCTTCGAGCGAATTCGCAAGGATGAACGACACACGGCGGTCGACCTTCTGTGGCTGCGGTACGCGCAGTACCGCGACTTCCCCGACTGGACCATGGGCTTTCTCAATGCTGACGAGGTTGATCCGGAGACCCTGAAGGGTTACTCGCCGTTTCTCGAGCGGGATCTTCGTTACGAAGAGTTCATTCAGAACTCGACCGAGGTGCACGAGATGCTGCAGGTGTTCAAGGAGAACCCGGGCGGCCTGGTGAAGTGACAATGGTTCGAAGCAATTAGACGGCGTTTAGCCTGAAGCGATTAATGAGAAAGGCCCGCATAAAGCGGGCCTTTCGATTGTGTGGTACTCCCTAGGGGACTCGAACCCCTGTTGCCGCCGTGAGAGGGCGGAGTCCTAACCGCTAGACGAAGGGAGCATTGCGGTCGGTCCTGCCGAACCGGGGGGCGCTATTATACGGTTCCGTTCCTGCCGCTCAACCCCGAAACGGCACTATTTCGCGTTTTCGCGCCTGGCCGTGGCGCTGCTATCATACGACGCCTGTATTCCCTGTCACACGGACTGGTCTTTGAAGAAGAACCCGCAGAACGGGTCCGGTAAACCAAGAATTATCCGGCGCGCCGATCACAACGTGACGCGCTCCGAGTTTCCGAAGAGCGCTCTCAAGGTGTTGTACCGACTGAACAAGGCGGGCTACCAGGCCTTCCTGGTTGGCGGTTGCGTGCGTGATTCGATCCTTGAACTGCATCCCAAGGATTTCGACGTGGCCACCGATGCGACACCCGAAGAGGTCAAAGCCCTGTTCGGCAACTGCAGGCTGATCGGACGGCGCTTCCGCCTGGCCCACGTGCGTTTCGGACGAGAGATTATCGAAGTGGCGACCTTCCGGGCTGCCGCCAATCACGACCATGACGACCATGCGAGCGACCACGAAGGCCGCATCCTGCGGGACAACGTTTACGGCACGATCGATGAGGATGTCTGGCGACGCGACTTCACCTGCAATGCGCTCTACTACAACATCGCAGACTTCAGCATCTGGGACTACACGGGTGGTTTCGAGGACATCAAGCAGAAGCGCATCGTTCTGATTGGCGATCCGGAAATGCGAATGCGCGAGGATCCGGTACGCATGCTGCGGGCGATTCGCTTCGCGGCCAAGCTCGAATTCGACATCGATGAGCCGGTCATAAAGGCCATCGACCACCATTCGCACCTGCTGCCGAACGTGCCGGCGGCCAGACTCTTTGATGAATTCCTCAAGCTCTTCCAGGCCGGCAATGCCGAGCGCACGTTCGACCTGCTGCGCGACCATGGTCTGTTTCGTGAGATGTTTCCGGCCACGTGTGAAGAACTCGATCGCGATGCCGATTTCATGCGCTTCACGCGCGCAGCATTGCAAAACACAGATCGGCGCGTGAAGGAAGGTAAGTCAGTGACGCCGATGTTTTTGCTCGGCGTATTCCTGTGGCTGCCTGTGAAGAAACTCGCAGCCATTCGTCGCAGCGAAGAAAAAATGTCCGAGTCGCAGTCATTGGCTCTGGCCGCCTACGAAATCGTTGCGCAACAGCAACGGCGAATTTCGATTCCCAAGCGTTTCACTGTTCCAATGCGTGAGATGCTGTCTCTGCAGCCGCGTTTCGAGTTCAGGCGTGGCAAGCGTGCGATGAAGCTGCTCGACCATCGTCGCTTCCGGGCGGCTTACGATTTCATGTTGTTGCTTACCGAAGTCGGGCAGGGCAGTCCCGAAACGGCGCAATTCTGGACCGACGTACAGACGCAATCGGCCGCCGAACGTGCCGTCAGCTTCCAGGTTCGACAGCAACCCTCGGGTGGCAAGCGTCGACCGCGCCGCCGCCGGCGTCGCAAGGCCTCGCCGAAGTCGTGACGATGAAAGCGCGTTGGAGCCCCGCCTATATCGGCGTCGGCAGCAACTTGCAGAGCCCGGCCCGTCAGGTCGAGGCCGCAATCGGCCAGTTGGCGGAGGTTGAGCGGACTCGAGTGATTCGCGCATCGTCGCTATATCGTTCAGCACCGTTCGGCGGAATCGAGCAACCGGACTTCGTCAACGCGGTTACGGCTGTGTTAACGCAGCTCGATCCCTCGGAAATGCTTGCCGCCCTGCACGGGATCGAGGCGGCGCACGGTCGCGAGAGAGATGACACGCGCTGGGGCCCACGCGTGCTGGATCTTGACCTTCTGGTCTATTCAGACCGCAGGGTTGAATCACCCGAACTCACAATTCCACACCCGGGCATCGGCGAGCGAAATTTTGTATTGTTGCCCCTTGGAGAGATCGCGCCGGAGCTCGTGATCCCGGGCTTGGGCCGGGTCGCCAGCATTCCGGTCAATAGGTCCGAACCAAGCATTTCGCGCATCGTCTGAAGGAAGCCCGTGTCCGTAAGCCCGCTGACCACATCAGCCAGTTCGTCACGCTATATCGCCATTGAAGGCCCGATTGGCGTTGGCAAGACGGCGCTCGCGAAGCGCCTGGCCGAGAGCCTCTCGGCGGACCTGGTTCTCGAAGAGGTCGAGGAGAATCCGTTCCTCGAGCGTTTCTACCGGGACGGCCGTTCAGCGGCACTGCCGGCGCAGATGTTCTTCCTGTTCGCGCGGGCTCGCCAGATAGAGGATCTGCGCCAGTCCGACCTGTTCTCGAGCGTGCGCATCTCCGACTATTTGTTTACGAGGGATCGCCTGTTTGCCGAGCTTAATCTCGATCTCGAAGAACTGAAGCTGTACGACCAGATCGCCGACAATCTCGCCGTGGATCCACCAGTTCCCGACCTCGTCATCTATCTTCAGGCATCGGTCGATGCCCTGCTACAAAGGCTGGCGCGACGCAATTCGAACTACGACCGCTTCGTGGACAGGGCGTATCTGGAGCGCCTGACGGATGCGTACGCGCGGTTCTTCCATGAGTACGACGACGGTCCGTTGTTGATAGTTAATGCGTCTGCAATCGATCCGGTCAATAATCCCGCCGATTACGACCAGCTGTTTCAGCAGATTGAGCGCACAACCGGTGGTCGCCACTTTTTCAATCCGGCAGCGGCAGCGCTTGCCTGACAGGTCAGATTCCGATGTATACCCAGCTTGAACAACGCGGCATGCCCGAGCCGCCCGTCAACGTGTCGACGCTGCGTCGTATGAAAGAGGAAGGCGAACCGATTGCCTGCCTGACCGCATACGATGCCAGTTTCGCGGTGCTCGTAGATGCGGCGCGTACCGATCTCGTGCTGGTTGGGGATTCGCTGGGCATGGTCATCCAGGGTCACGACACGACAGTGCCGGTGACGGTCGACGACATCATCTACCACTGCCGCACGGTTGCGAGGGGGCTGCGCCGGGCGTTCCTCGTCGCGGATATGCCGTTCATGAGCTACACCAAGCCCGGCCAGGCACTCGACAACGCCGTGCGCCTGATGCAGGAAGGCGGCGCAATGATGGTGAAGCTAGAAGGCGGTGACGACCAGGTCGAAATCGTCGAGCATCTTGCGCGTCACGACATCCCGGTTTGCGCACATCTCGGTCTAAAGCCGCAGTCAGTACACAAGATCGGCGGCTTCAAGGTGCAGGGCAGGGAACCGGATCAGGCAAGACAGATGCTCGAGGCCGCACAGCGTCTGCAAAATGCCGGTGCCGACATCGTGTTGCTGGAGTGTGTCCCGAACGAAGCAGCACAGATGGTGACCGAAGCGCTCGACGTGCCGGTTATCGGCATCGGTGCGGGGCCACACGTTGATGGCCAGATTCTCGTGTTGTACGACATCCTCGACATCACTCAGGGCCGTACGCCGCGCTTCGTCAAGAATTTCCAGGCCGGTCTCGACTCACCGCTGGCTGCACTGCAGGCTTATGTGCGTGCCGTGAAGGAAAAAGAGTATCCCGAACCGGAGCATTGCTTCTCCTAGCAGGTCTAATCTCCCGTGGAAGTTGTAAACACCAAAGAAGAGCTCGCCGAACAGCTCGCCGAGTGGCGCCACAATGGTGATCATGTTGCGCTCGTGCCGACCATGGGTAATCTCCATGCGGGCCACACTGCGCTCGTCGAGTTGGCCCGCGAGCACGCAGAGCGAGTCGTCGTTACGATCTTCGTGAATCCAACACAGTTCGGTGAAGGCGAAGACTTCGATAAGTATCCGCGCACGCTCGAGCGTGACAAGCGACGTCTTAAGACAACGCCAGCTGACCTGATCTTCGCGCCCGATGTCGAAACCGTGTATCCATTCGGTATCGAGAATGCGACCATCGTTTCTGTACCGAGGTTGACTGAAGAGTTTTGCGGCGCGAAACGGCCGGGGCATTTCGACGGCGTCACGAGCGTGGTCGCGCGGCTGTTTGCGATCGTACAGCCTGACGTCGCGATATTCGGTCAGAAGGACTATCAGCAGCAGCTTGTTATTCGTCACATGACGACGGATCTCAATATCCCGGTACAGGTCATCACCGGCGAGACTGTACGCGCTGACGACGGTTTGGCGCTCAGTTCGCGCAACAGCTACTTGTCCGATGATGAGCGAGAGATCGCACCTCAGCTTTACGAAGCTCTGCAGTACATCGGGCGAGAACTGCAGAACGGCAAGCGCAACTACGATGACCTGGAGTCAGCGGCTGTTGTGCGGCTGGATGCTGCCGGATTTGCTACCGAGTACGTGGCGATCAGGCGCGCGGAGAATCTGGGCGTACCTGATCGGGACTGTGATGAGCTGGTGGTTCTTGCCGCGTCGCAGCTCGGACCGGCACGCCTGATCGACAATATCGTCGTGACGATCTAGCCGATCAGTCCGATACGCAGTCACGACCTGCGTGCTTGGCGCGATAAAGCGCGGCATCGGCATCGCGTATCAGTGCGTCGAGCGTACCTTGCGGTCTCAGGCTTGCGACCCCCAGTGAAATCTTGATGGGTACCTGGATCAGCGAGTCATTGCCGTTGCCCGTACCGCCACTCACGGCCTGCCGAACGCGCTCAGCGATCGCCAACGCCTGCTCTCCATTGACACCAGGCAGCAGTACGGCAAACTCATCCCCGCCGTAGCGGACCAGCAGATCCTCGTCTCTGAACTGGGTGCGCAGGATATTCGAAACCGCACGCAGCGCGCGATCGCCAGCGATATGGCCGAGCACGTCGTTGAACTGCTTGAAGTTATCAACGTCGATCATCATCAGGGCGGCGGGCTTCTCCAGCTCGTTGCAGCGCTCGATCTCCCGCGGGAACGAATTCTCCATGGCATGCCGATTGGCGAGATCGGTCAATGCATCGGTCGTTGCGTGGCGCTCGAACTTGCGCAGCTCACCGTAACTGTCGGCAATGACGCGATTGTGGCTGCGTACGCGCTCGGAAAGGACGACCAGCAGGTTCTTGGCGAATGCATGCGATGCATCGACCATGCCCCAAAGCACGCTCTGATGGATGACGAGAAGATGGGAGTCTTCGGCACCGATGACGTAGGCGGACGGGTCCCGATCCTCAATGATAGACATTTCGCCAACGCATTCGCCGGTTTCCATCGTCGCGAGGATCGGCGTGTCCGGCGAGCCGACGTGTACGTTCAGGCTGCCTGACAGAACGATGAACACGTACTCGTTCTTGGCGCCGGGAGACAACAGCAATTCGCCGGCCGCGAGATCGCGTCGGTCGCAGCGCTGCAACATGTCCTGAACGTCGTCGGGGAATACACCGCGAAAAAGCTCCAGGCTGTCCAGCAGCGAGCGTTTGTAATCCGAATTGCTCGTCAGTTGTTCACGCATCACCGCATTGTTGCGCGGATGCGGCGTTAGATATGCCGACCAGCGCACACTGTGAGCAGTGTGAACTGCGTCAAGTCTTGTCGGCTTCGAGTTCTTCTCGTGCTTCCGCGAATTTTGCGCGGTCTTCTGCGGACGGTGTCGGATAGCGCAAGCCGATGCTTTGCAGCGTCTGGATAACGATGTCCGCAACGCGGGCGCGCATGTAGGGTTTGTCGTCGGCAGGAATCGCGTACCAGGGTGCCCAAGGTCGCGAGGTGCCGTTCAGCGCGTCCTCGTACGCCGCCATGTAATCGTCCCAATAGCGGCGTTCGACGACGTCCTTCGGTTCGAATTTCCAGTTCTTTTCGGCCTCATCGAGACGAGACAGGAAGCGTCGCTTTTGTTCCTCCTTCGAGACATTCAGCCAGAACTTCAGGATTACCGTGCCGTTACGTGCGAGATGCTCTTCCTGCTGACGAATTGAAGTCAGGCGATCTTCCCAGATCGTGCTCATGTCGATGTCGCCGGGCAGTTTCTGATAGTCGAGAATCTTCGGGTGCACGCGCACGACGAGGACCTCCTCGTACTGGCTGCGATTGAAAATGCCGATGCGGCCTCGCTCGGGCAGGCGGCACGTAGTGCGCCACAGGAAGTCGTGATCGAGTTCGAGGCTCGACGGTTTCTTGAAGCTGTAGACCTGGCAGCCAGACGGGTCGACGCCCTGCATGACGGAGCGAATCGTGCTGTCCTTGCCTGCCGCATCCATAGCCTGGAAGACAAGCAGAACGGCATGCTTGTCACCCGCCGCCAGGACACGCTGCAGCTTGTTGAGATTCTCGGTGCGCTCGCGGCGGTGTTTCCCTTTGTGTCGGCTGGCGTCTGTCTGCGGTGATGTGCTCGCGTCGGCAACGCGGAACGAGCCGTCAAAAGGAACCAGGTAGGGGGATTTCGGGGCCTCAAACATTGTCTGTCTCCAATACATCTTCGTGTTGCGCGAGCGCCCAGGCCACATGCTCTGCGACCAGCTCGGATTGCCCATGCTGCCGCGCGCTCAGGGCGGCGACAACTTCGGGTGTCGTTTTCGCATTACCCAGCGCGACCGCTATGTTCCGCAACCACCGTTCATGGCCGATACGCCGGATCGCGCTGCCCGCGGTCTTCTCGAGAAACTCGGCCTCGGTCCACGCAAACAATTCGACGAGTTCAACATGGTCCAGGCCATGCCGCACGGCGAAATCGGGCTCGGTCGCGAGCGAAGCGAACTTGTTCCACGGACAAAAAAGCTGGCAGTCATCGCACCCGTAGATCCGGTTACCCATCGGCGCGCGAAACTCCACGGGGATCGGCTCGTGCGATTCGATGGTGAGGTAAGAGATGCAACGGCGTGCGTCGAGCGAATAGGGTGCGACGATGGCCTGCGTCGGGCATACGTCGAGGCACGCGGTGCAGGTACCGCAGTGTGACACTTCAGCCTCGTCGACTGGTAACGGCAGGTCCGTATACAGTTCGCCCAGGAAGAACCAGGAGCCGTCGTTGCGATTAATGACATTGGTATGTTTGCCAACCCAGCCGAGGCCCGCCTTTTCAGCGAGTGCTTTTTCGAGCACAGGCGCGCTGTCGACGAAGACGCGGTAGCCAAAAGAGCCGACTCGCGCTTCGATTCGGTCGGCGAGCTTCTGCAGGCGCTGCCGCAGCACCTTGTGATAGTCGCGGCCCAGCGCGTAGCGTGATACGTAGGCTCTGCTGTCGTGATCGAGCAGTCCGATCGCCTGGTCCTGATCCTCGACCAGGTAATCCATGCGCACTGAGATTACGCGCACGGTTCCCGGTACCAGTTCTGCGGGGCGGCTGCGCCGCGTGCCATGGCGTTCCATGTAGTGCATGGTTCCGTGAAATCTTGCGTCCAGCCATTCGGCGAGGCGTGCCTCCGCCTGCGACAGATCGATGTCACTGACGCCGGCTTGCTGAAAGCCGAGCTCGCGGCACCAGCCGGTGATCTCGCGCTTGAGCGCGCCCATATCGGTATTGCCGTATTGGTTGGTTCTGGTCGTCAATGTACGTTCAAAGAAGCAGTCCGCGAGGCCAGAACAGTATAATCGCCGCAATGCAGAACTTGCCCGCAAACATCTACTCGGTTGCCGCTGTCCGCGAAACGGATCGGACGACGATCGAGGACCACGGGGTCCCCGGCTACACGCTGATGATACGTGCCGGTGAAGCGGCTGTCCGCGAGGCTGTCGCCGCGTTTCCCGAGGCGCGGCGCTGGCAGTTAATCTGCGGCGCCGGCAACAATGGTGGAGACGGTTACGTCGTGGCCCGGCTCGCGGCGCTGGAGGGTATCGGCGTCTCCGTGCTGACGCTCGTCGATCCGGACAAGCTCACGGGCGATGCCGCAACCGCTTGCGCCGACTTCGCCGCGGAGGGCGGGGTGATCGTGCCTTTCGAGGGCGAACTGGACGGCGAGGCCGAGTTGTTATTCGACGGTATTCTCGGCAGCGGCCTGGAGCGGGAAGTCGGCGGTCGTTTTGCCGAGGCCGTTGCTGCCATCAACGCCCATCCGTCGCCCGTAGTGGCCCTCGATATTCCGACGGGTATACACGGCGATTCCGGCGCGGTGCTCGGCTGCGCTGTGGAAGCCGACCTGACCGTGACGTTTGTCGGGCTCAAATCCGGACTGTTCCTTGGTCAGGCGCCCGATTATTGCGGCGCCATTCGATTCGCCGGCCTGGATATCCCCGACAGCTATCGTGAAGGTATCGAACCGGACTTTCACCGCATCGATGAGGCGACACTCAACGAGGCATTGCCCAGGCGCCCCCGCACATCGCACAAGGGCCGACATGGCCATGTACTGATTGTTGGCGGTGGAGAAGGCATGCCGGGCGCTGTGCGGCTTGCCGGCGAGGCGGCATTGCGGACCGGTGCGGGGTTGGTATCGATTGCGACTCATCTGTCGCACGCGGCGCAGATCGTTGCGTCGCGCCCTGAGCTGATGCCGCACGCGATCGAGGAATCGGCAGATCTCGATCCACTGCTCGATCGAGCCGACATCATTGCATTCGGTCCCGGGCTTGGCCAGTCCGCATGGGCAAGATCCCTGTTCGAGCGGCTCTCAGAGGAGCAGAGGCCCTCCGTATGGGACGCGGACGCACTGAATCTGCTGGCGCAAAGCCCCAATCAGCACAAAGAACGTGTCATTACCCCGCACCCGGCTGAGGCGGGTCGCCTCCTCGGGATTACAACGGACGCGGTGCAGGCTGACCGTTTTGCAGCCGCCGAGAGATTAGCCGCCAGGTATTCCGGTGCCGCCGTATTGAAAGGTGCCGGCACGCTTGTGTTTGCGGGGCAAAAGGCGCGGCGGCGCTGGCTTTGCACATCCGGCAACCCAGGTATGGGCACGGCGGGGATGGGGGATGTGTTAACCGGCATCGTCGCCGCCCTGATGGCACAAGGCCTGGATCCCGCGCTGGCCGCCGCAGTTGGAGTGGAAGTCCACGCACGCGCCGGGGACCGTGCGGCCCGTCAGGGGGAGCGCGGCCTGATTGCCTCCGACCTGTTTGCGGAGCTGCGCGAAGTATTGAACCGGTGAAGCGCTCTCTGCCTGACGAGACGGCCACGATCGAGTTCGGCCGCGAACTCCTCGACGCACTCCCGGACAACCTTGCGGGCTGGACGATTCTGTTGAGCGGGGAGCTAGGCGCCGGCAAGTCGACCTTTGCTCGCGCCCTGATACGCGCGGCCGGGCATGATGGTGCCGTCCCGAGCCCGACCTACACGCTGGTTGAGCCCTACCACCTCGCCCGCGGAAATATCTATCACGTTGATTTATATCGTGTTTCTGATGAGGAAGAGCTGCGCTACCTGGGCTGGAATGAGCTCGATGACGGCTGCCGCCTCGTCGAGTGGCCGGATCGCGCGCCGGGTCTCACCAGCCAGGCGGATCTCTCACTGACGCTGCGCTACGACGGTGATGGCCGTGTGGCGGAGCTCGCTGGATTGAGCGATCGCGGCCACGGAATTGTGCTTAGACTGAGTCAGTTCACAGATTAAGAAACCCCGGTATCTCCATAATTTTTCAATGAAAACTCTTGGAATTCTCTGAGAGATTCGTATACTCATCCGACATAATCCTCTGGTTTTCGCATAACGAACTCGCTTGTGGCCCGATTGCGACTGACAACCTGCGCGCTGCTGCTCGTCCTGAGTACGACCGTTTTCGCCGGCTCGACCGTCGAAAACGTGCGCATCTGGTCGGAGAACGACAAGACGCGCGTCGTGCTGGACCTGAGCCACTCGGTCGAACACAGCGTATTCACGCTTCGTAATCCGAGCCGCCTCGTTATCGATCTCAACCAGAGCCGCCTTGGCAAGGCCTTTGAGGGCATGCCCAAAGGCACAGGACTCGTAAGGGGTATTCGCAGCGGCCTGAGCTCAGACGGCCAGCTGCGCGTCGTTCTTGATCTGAACACGGCGGTGCGTTCACGAACCTTCACGGCGGGTCCGAATGCGACTTACGGCGATCGCCTGGTGGTCGACCTGCAGCGCGAAGGTTCGCTCGAGCCCGTCAAACGCGCCGTCGAGGTTTACCGGCCCGGACGAGACGTCATTATTGCTATCGATGCCGGGCACGGTGGCCGGGATCCTGGTACGTCCGGGCGCTATGTTCATGAAAAAGACGTCGTACTTGCGCTGAGCAAGGAACTCGCCCGCAAGATCAACGCGGAACCCGGGATGCGCGCATTGCTGATCCGCAGTACCGACGTATACGTCGGTCACGGGGCTCGCGTGGAATTCGCCCACAAGCACGACGCCGACCTGTTTATCTCGGTTCACGCCGATGGGTTCAAGGACAAACGTGCCGCCGGGGCTTCGGTATTTGCGCTGAACCTCGACCGCGCGAATCGCGAGACACGGAAGGCGATGTCCCGCCTGTCGGGCAAAGAGGAAGTTAAGGTTGGCGACGTCGTTCTCAATGACAAAGAAGAGGCGGTTGCCTACGCGCTGTACGACCTGTCGAAAAACGCGGCGATGAGCGCCAGCCTCGAAGTGGGTGACTATGTCAGGCGCGAGATGGGCCGGGTTGCCAAGATGCACAGTGACAACGTCAAGGAAAAGAGCCTTGCGGTTCTGACGTCGGCGGAGATGCCGTCAATCCTCGTCGAGGCTGGATTCCTGACCAACCCCGCCGAGGAAAAGAGACTCCGCGACAGCAAATACCGCAGTCGCCTGACGACCGCGATCCTTGCCGGGGTTCGCGGCTATTTCCACAAAAATCCACCACCGGATACGCAGATTGCGATGGATGCGAAGCGCAAGCCGGAACGGCAGGTTCGCCATGTCGTCGCGCGAGGCGACACCGTTTCCGAAATTGCCGAGCGTTACAATGTCAGCAGCGCCGACATTCGGCGCGCCAACAAGCTGCCCAACGACCGGATCCGGGTCGGCCAGACGCTGAGTATCCCGATTTTCGCCGGAGGCTACTGATCCGGCATAATCTGCCGGATGCCCATCCAGCAGCTGCCCAGTCACCTGATCAACCAGATCGCCGCCGGCGAGGTCGTCGAGCGGCCCGCGTCCGTGGTCAAGGAGCTTGTTGAGAACAGCCTCGATGCCGGCGCGCAAACCGTGCAGATCGACATCGTAGCGGGCGGACAGAAGCTGATCCGCATCCGGGACGATGGCAAAGGCATATCACGAGACGAACTCGAGCTCGCGCTGTCGCGCCATGCAACCTCGAAGATCTCCAGTCTTGATGACCTCGAAGCTGTTGCGTCACTCGGCTTTCGCGGCGAGGCCTTGCCCAGTATTGCCTCGGTGGCGCGCCTGACACTGTGTTCACGCGCGACTGGCGGTGATACGGCGTGGCAGGTCGAAGCGGATGGCGGCCACATAAGCAAGGCGGCGCCCGCGGCGCATCCGCAGGGCACCACGGTTGAGGTGCACGATCTTTTTTACAACACGCCGGCCCGGCGTCGTTTCCTGCGAACCGAACGCACCGAGTTTGGCCACATTGAAAAATGGGTGCGCAGGCTGGCCCTGTCCAGGCCCGAGATTGCATTCAGCCTGACACACAACCAGCGCACAGTCCTGCAGCTGGTGGCAGCCCGAAACGTCGACGCCCAGCGGCAGCGCATAGCGCGCATTTGCGGGGACAACTTTGCCGAGCAGTCGGTATACGTCGAGCGCGAGGTTGAGGGCATCGCGCTGTCGGGCTGGATTGGCTTGCCGACGTTCAATCGCAGCCAGCCGGATCTGCAGTACTGGTTCGTCAATGGCCGGAGCGTGACGGACAAGACGCTGGCGCACGCCGTGCGGCACGCATACCGTGACGTGCTGTTCCATGGCCGTTACCCGGCTTACGTTCTGAACCTTACGATGGATCCGGCGGGCGTCGATGCAAATGCACATCCTGCCAAGCACGAAGTCCGTTTCCGCGATGGGCGGCGCGTCCACGGTGTCGTGTCGCAGACCGTCGAAGTGGCGCTCGGCGATACCAGGCCCGGCGGACACGATGTCACACCGATCCCGATGACGCGCGAGCGCGTCTTCAATCAGGGCGCGATGCCGCTGCCGAGCAGTCCGGCGCCTTCAGCAATTCGGGAAACGCTGGCGACGTATCGCACCATGGCGACGGCGCCATCGCTCGCCGACGTGCCGGCAGAGGCAAGAGAAGTTCCGCCGCTCGGTTTTGCCATTGCGCAACTCGCCGGTGTCTACATCCTCGCCGAAAACAGGGATGGTCTCGTAATCGTCGATATGCACGCAGCACATGAACGCATCACCTACGAGAAGCTCAAGACGAGCTTCGATGATCGCAACCTCGTGCGGCAGCCGTTGCTCGTACCGGAGACGCTGGCCGTCGCAGAGAACGAGGCGGACCTGGTTGAGCAGTCGAGCGACGCACTGGAGGCGTTCGGCCTGGTCGTCGATCGCTCGGGTCCGTCAGCGGTAACGGTGAGGGAAGTACCTGCATTGCTCAGGAATGCCGATGTCGAGTCTCTGTTGCGCGACGTCTTGTCCGATCTCGCTGAGTCGGGACGCAGCAATCGTGTTGAGGACGCGAGCGATGAGTTCCTGGCCACGATGGCGTGCCACCACTCGGTACGCGCCAATCGGTTGTTGTCCATTGATGAAATGAATGCGCTGCTGCGAGAGATGGAGTCGACCGAACGCGCAGACCAGTGCAATCACGGTCGGCCTACGTGGACCACGATCACGATGTCCGAGCTCGATCGACTGTTCCTCCGCGGCCGCTGATTGAAATGCGCCATACGGCCATTCTGCTCATGGGCCCGACGGCGTCGGGCAAGACCGACTTCGCCATCAGTCTGCGCAAGCGCTTTCCGTGCGATCTCATCAGTGTCGACTCAGCCCTTGTCTATCGTGGCATGGACATCGGTACAGCCAAGCCCGATGCAGAGACTCGGGCGCGCGCACCGCATAAGCTCATTGACTTCCTCGATCCCGAAGACAGCTACTCCGCGGGTGAATTCGTACGCGACGCGAGTCGTGAAATGGACAAGATCTTTGCCGCCGGACGTATCCCGCTGCTCGTTGGCGGCACGATGATGTACTTCCGGGCGCTGACCAAAGGCATCGCGGAATTGCCCGGCGCTGACGATGGGCTGCGCCGGGAAATCGATGCCGAGGCCGACGAGCAGGGCTGGCCCGCCATGCACGCCGCGCTAAGTGAGGTGGATGCCGAGGCGGCGGCGCGAATCGAACCCAACGATCGCCAGCGGATTCAGCGCGCGCTGGAGGTCTATCGTGCCAGCGGTCGCCCGCTATCGGACTGGCAGCGCGATTCGGCGCCGCTTCGTGACGACATTCGCTGGCTCAAGGTCGGTCTCATGATCGAACCGCGCGGCGCGCTGCATGAACGCATCGAGCGGCGTCTTGACCAGATGCTGGATGGCGGATTTCTTGACGAAATGAGGCAGTTGCACGCTCGTCCGGGCCTCACCGCGGACTGTCCTGCCATGCGGTCTGTAGGCTATCGCCAGCTCTGGCAATACCTCGATGGCGAGATTTCGCTCGAGGAGGCCCGTGACCGTGCCCTGTTTGCGACGCGGCAGCTCGCGAAGCGGCAAATCACGTGGCTGCGGTCCGAGGACGACATTTTCCTGGTTGACCCCCTTGAAGCCGGCGCGATCGACGCTATATCGGCTTCTCTGGCGCAATCGCTGTGATAGACTTTTTCTACGCTTAGGCTGGAAGCCGCCGAAGGGCACCCGCGCCACCGGGAGGCGGTTTTCAAAGAATTTAATAAGAATAAGGAGACCCAAGATGGCTAAAGGGCAGACCCTGCAAGACCCGTTCCTGAACATACTTCGCAAAGAAAAGGTCCCGGTTTCGATCTATCTCGTAAACGGGATCAAGTTACAGGGACAGGTCGATTCGTTTGACCAGTTCGTGGTTCTGTTGAAGAACAGCGTGAACCAGATGGTCTATAAACACGCTATTTCGACAGTCGTGCCGTCTCGCAATGTGCGCCTGCCATTGCCGGATGACGACGCGGGAGACAGTGACGACTAAGTTCTCATCCCCGCAGGAGGTCGTGATTGTTTGAACGGCCGCAAAGTGGCGAGCGCGCAGTGCTTGTCCACGCGAGTCCTGACGGATTACCTGAAGAGTCTGAACGCGAGGAGTTCGCCGAGCTGGCCCGATCTGCGGGCGCAGTGATCACGGCGGAGCTGGTTTCCTCGCGTCGCAAGCCCGAGC
>JASJCM010000003.1 GCA_030065985.1 Woeseiaceae bacterium
CCCACGTTCGACCGAGCCACTGTCCGAACGTCTCTGGCGGCGCTATGGCTCCAATGCATTCGAGATGCTCGAGACGGTGCGTGAGAATCCTCGCAATGCCGATCGTCTGATGGACCACGCAGAATATCTGCGCTGTGAGATCGAACAGGCTAGTCGACGTGAAATGATCACGAAGCTCGACGACTTCATGCGGCGCCGCTCGAAGATCAGCCTCGTCGTGCGACGGCGCGATTACGTAAACGACCCGGGCCTGAAAGAGTGTTGTGAAATCTTGTTCGGCGATGAGGCGGACGCCAAGTTGCGAGAGTACCTGGACAGGGATTAGTACAGCGACTTGCTGAATGCGAGTCACGAGCGACTGCGAAACCTGGGCATTTGCGAACTCCCCCCGAGCAGAATCGCCATCGTTGCGCAAGCCATATGCGATTCTATCGATCTGGTTTCAGTCTAGTCGGGGCACGCCATCACGATGTGCTGCGATAACAACCATTTCTCCTCAATCTTGTCAGCAAAGTACCAGCCGCATTCGTACTCGGTGCTGCCGTCATGATTGAGATCACGCCACTTGATATCGAAGACCGAGGTCGTCGCATTCAGCAATTTGGTGTCCAGCTTCTCAACTTCGGTACCCAGCCAGCCCTCGCTGCGCCAGACTTCGAGAGAGTCCACAACAAATTCGTTGACGTTCAGTTTGTAGTGGCCCTCATCTGAGCGATAAGTGATGACCTCTGTCAAATACTGCGCAAACTCGTCCGCACGATCCCAGGCGTTCTCGGCATACAAGGCGGCATAACCGTCTCGGAATCACTTGTCGAGGTCCTCAGCCGTCTCGGTCGATGCCGGCATCGCGGTCAGTATGATCAGCAGTGCTGGCCCGATCAGGTTCTTCATCGTTGTTGTCCTTATTGTGTTTCGCGTAGTCTCAAACGCGAGGTGAGGAGACGCTTTTGCCAATCGTTCGCATAGCCATACTGGCAGCCGGCCAGGCGAGCCGTTTCGGCGCTAACAAGCTGATGCAGCTCTGGCGCGGGCAACCGCTGCTCTCGTATGTGCTTGAAGCCGCATCGCGAACCTGTCCTGGGCAAGTGCTTGTGGTCACCGGTGCAGACGCTGAAACAATAGCCCCGGTTTGTGCGGAGTTTGGCGCGGATACTGTTCTTAATCCGAGCTTCGCGAGTGGGATTGGCACGAGTATCGCGACGGCAGCCCGCGCCTGCAAAGGAGACGCCGATGGAATGCTGCTGCTGCTCGGCGACCAACCGCTGGTAACGGCCGCTCACCTCGGCGAACTCATCGACCTCTGGAATGGCGATCCCGAACGTATCTGCGCCAGCCGGTATGCCGGAACGCAAGGCCCGCCGGTTTTGTTTGGTGGTGCATATCTCGCTCGGCTGTCAGAACTCAATGACGATAGCGGGGCAAAAGAAGTGGTCACAGGCAATGACCGGGTCATCGCGATTGATTTCGAGCCAGCCGCGATCGACATCGATGAACTGGACGATCTATTGCAGCTCGACAAGTTCTCGTCCAATCCCAAATAATAGAAATATGAGCCACTCGGTGACACCGATCGCGCCACTGCGCGCACTCCTTGCCAGGCCCGACGGTGCGATCCTCGCAATCGTGTCCCGGATCGAAGGTCCCTCGTATCGACCGTTGGGCGCGATGATGGCCATTGTCGACGAGTCGGATCTTGTGGGTTCGCTCTCGTCCGGCTGTATCGAGGCGGACATTGCGTTACAGGCTCGTGCGGCACGAGATAGCGGTAAGCCCATGTGCGTTCGGTATGGCAAAGATTCGCCGTACGTGGACATTCAACTCCCCTGCGGCGGCGGCCTCGAGATACTGTTGTGCCCACGCCCCAACCTCACCGTTCTGGGCGAGGTTGTGCGACGCAATGACGCACGCCAGTCCTGTTCGTTGGTGATTAAAACCGAGGACGGCGCGATGCGGCTCGGCGATGCGCAGCTGACCACTCGCGATGACGACCACATCACGATAAAAGTCGATCCGGAGATCTGCTTTCACGTATTTGGCAAAGGGCCTGAAGCAAGCACGTTTGCCGCGCTTGTCGAGGCGGCAGGATATCCGAATCTCCTGCTGTCGCCGGATAAGGAGACCCTGGATGCCGCCGCTTCATCGGGCTGCGCGACGCACCATTTGAAGATGCCGCACTACCCGACGGACGTCTCCATTGATCCATGGACGGCCGTTACGCTGTTCTTCCACGATCATGATTGGGAACCGCCTATCCTCGCTTCAGCTCTGCAGGCGGACGCTCTGTATGTCGGCGCCCAGGGCAGCCGTGCATCGGCAGAAGGGCGGTTGTCTGCCCTGAGAGAATTGGGGGTCGGTGAAGTATCGCTGGAGCGCCTGCGGGGGCCGATTGGACTGATTCCCTCCGCGCGTGACCCGAGAACGCTGGCGGTTTCGGTATTGGCCGAAGTCTTGGCGGAGGCTATGTAAGCCAGATCGCAAGAGTGGAATTGACGGCGGCCGTCCTGGCCGCCGCCCTGCGGGCGCACTTTGTGCGTCCAAAATCGCTCCCGGCGATTTTGTGAACCGCTTTCGGTGGTTTGATTTCACCCGAACCCCAAACGCAAAAGCGCCCCACAAGGGGGCGCTTTTTCGTTTGGTGGTGATGGGTGGAATTGAACCACCGACCTGCGGGTTATGAGTCCGCCGCTCTGACCATCTGAGCTACATCACCTTGTGTCTATTCGGGGCCTACGGGCCCGCGAGGGCCGCAGATTGTCCTGCCCGGACCCGCGACTGTCAAGATATTGTACGCCGCCCTGCGCGATTCCGGTACAGTCCCGCCATGAGCTTCGTGTACACCCTCGAAATGCTGGGAACCGCTGCCTTTGCCGTGTCCGGGGCATTGGCCGCATCGCGCAAGCGCATGGACATCTTCGGCTTCTGCGTCCTGGCCCTGATGCCGGCCGTCGGGGGTGGCACGATCCGCGACATCATCATCGACCGGGTCCCTGTCTTCTGGGTGGCCGACAACCGTTATATTGCGGTCGCGATCATCGCGGCACTGGTGGTCTTCTTCGCCCCACATCGCCGCCCCGGTATCCGGCGCGAGATCCTGGTCTGGACCGACGCTCTCGGGCTTGCATTGTTCGCAGCACTGGGTACCGAGATTTGCCTGCAATTCGACACGGGGCCACTGGTTGCCGTGATGCTTGGTGTGACGACCGCGGTCACCGGCGGCATGATCCGCGACATCATCTGCAACGAGATTCCGTTAATCCTGTCACGGGAGATCTACGCGACCGCCGCTTTCGCGGCGAGTCTCGCATTCGTCGCAGCCGACAAGCTGGCGCTCAGTGACAATACGTCCCTGGCCATTGCCGTCGTTACCGGCCTGCTGATACGAGGCCTCGCGATTGTCTTCAACTGGTCGCTACCCTCGTTCGGCGCGAACCGGGACAAGTAATCCTTTGCGGTTTCCACCGACCGGCCCCACCGTAAGATTTTGTTAACAATATATAGCAATTGCATTTCTATTCGTTATACAATGTATATACGTTTGGGCAAAACGAATGAGGAATGTCGCCATGCTTCGACAACTACTCAGACTCTTCGCCGTGACGGTCGCTTTTGCGGTGGGCGCGGCAACAACTGAAATCCTGCTGGAACTCGAGGCGGTCCGAGTCTTCCTCGGCCTTGCAACGGATGCACCGGTTTCGCTGCCAGGCCTCGCAGAGTACTTCGGCATTGCCATGCTCGCCGGGCTCATCGTGGACAGTCTGCGTTTCGCAGCCGCTCATTGGTGGCAACGGAATCGGCAGCTGGAACACGACCTCGAGGATATCTTTACGAACAACCTCGCCTGACGCCTGTGATTCGGATCAGACGTTGAAGCGGAAGTGCATGACGTCGCCCTCCTGGACGACATAATCCTTGCCTTCCAGGCGCAGCTTGCCCGCTTCTTTCGCGCCATGCTCGCCGCCGAGCTCAACGAACTCGGCATAGCTGATCGTCTCGGCGCGGATGAAGCCCTTCTCGAAGTCGGTGTGAATCTCACCCGCCGCCTGCGGCGCGGTTGCGCCGACTTTCGTCGTCCACGCGCGCACTTCCTTGGGCCCTGCCGTAAAGAAGGTCTGCAGGCCCAGCAGGTTATAACCGTGACGAATGACGCGGTTCAGACCCGGTTCCTTGGCGCCGAAATCAGCGAGAAACTCGGCCTTGTCTTCCTCGTCAAGAACGGCGATCTCTGCCTCGATCGCGGCACAGATCGCCACGACTTCAGAGCGCTCATTCGCAGCGTACTCTTCGACCGCTCCCAGGTGAGGATTGTCGACAAAGCCGTCCTCATCCACATTGGCGACGTACATGACAGGCTTCGCCGTGATCAGGTGGACGCTGCGCAGGATGTCCTTCTGTAAGTCAGTCAGATCCATCGACCGTACCGGGAGACCCTCATCGAGGTGTGCCTTGATGCCGGCGAGCGCATCGCGGTGGGCAATATCTTCCTTCTTGCCGGTCTTGGCATTTCGCGTCGCCTTGTCGAGCTGGCGCTCGACGGACTCGAGATCGGCAAGCGCGAGTTCGGTATTGATGGTCTCGATATCGTCGATCGGGTTGATCGAGCCGGATACATGGGTGACGTCGTCATTTTCGAAACAGCGTACGACGTGAGCAATGGCATTGGTCTCGCGGATGTTGGCCAGGAACTGGTTACCTAGACCCTCGCCCTTCGATGCGCCGGCGACCAGGCCCGCAATATCCACGAATTCCATCGTCGTCGGAATGACCTTGGCCGGCTTGACGATCGCCGCGATCTCATCGAGACGGGGATCCGGGACCGGCACGACACCGACGTTCGGTTCGATCGTGCAGAACGGGTAATTCTCCGCCGCGATCTCGGCCGCGGTGAGCGCATTGAACAGGGTCGATTTGCCAACGTTGGGCAGGCCGACGATGCCGCAGGTAATAGCCATGGTTTAGGTGTCTTTCGTGTGCAGTTTCTTCATTGCCGCGCTGACGTTGCCGTCAACGACCTCTGGCATAACGTCGATCGCGTCGTCGATGTTTTGCTCAACGGCAGACTCGACGTCTGACGAGCCGCGCTTCAGTACGTAGTTGGTCACCTTGTGCTTCTCACCCGGGTGACCCACGCCCAACCGCAGCCGCAGGAACTCATTGCCACAGTGCTTGATGATGTCTCGCAGCCCGTTGTGGCCGCCGTGACCACCACCTTCCTTGAGCCGCACCGTGCCGGGGGGCAGGTCGATTTCGTCATGGGCGACAAGCAGCTGGTTGGCACGCAGGCGATAGTAGTCAAGTATGCCGCGAATGGGCTGGCCGCTGCAGTTCATATAGCTCTGCGGCTTGACCAGCCAGACGTCTTCGCCGTGCAGATTGATGCGGCAGTAGTCCGCATCGAACTTCTTCTCGTAGCGAAAGCTGCCGCCATACTTGCGCGCAAGCTCGTCGACGAACCAGAACCCCGCATTGTGCAGGGTGCGCTCGTACTTCTCCTCGGGATTCCCGAGACCGGCGATGATGCGTATGGGCTTGGTCATGGCGTCGCAATCTTAAACAAAAAGACCGCCGTGCGGCGGTCTTTTCGCAAAGCCGTGGATCGAGATTACTCGCTCTCTGATTCTTCGCCCTCGCCTTCGGCGGGTGCTGCGTCTTCCGGAGCCTCTTCGCCCTCGACAGGTACTGCACCTGGCTCGAGCTCTTCCTCTTCCTCGATGACAACTTCCTTGATGACCTGGATCGTCACGACCGGACGGTCGGCTTCCTCGCCCTGGGCCAGTGCCGGGATCGACACGCCCTCTGGCAGCTTGATATCCGACATCTTCAGCATTGCGTCGAGTTCCAGCTCGGATACATCGATATCGAGGTACTCGGGCAGGTCCTTCGGCAGGCAGACGATCTCAAGTTCGTTGATAAGGTGCATGACCTTACCGCCGCCGAGCTTCACGCCCGGGGCGACGTCTTCGCCCAGGAAGTGGATCGGCACGAGCATCTTGATTTCCTGGTCCTCGACGATGCGCTGGAAGTCCATGTGCATGATCAGCGCCTTCGACGGGTGACGCTGTACATCCTTGAGGATCGCAGCCTGGCTCTTCTCACCGACCTTGATGTTCAGGACGGACGAGTAGAACGACTCGTTCGCAAGCTGCTGAATGACCCGGTTGTGGTCAAACGTGAGCGCGCGCGGCGGGCGGCCGGCGCCATAGATGATTGCGGGTACCAAACCCTGGTGACGCAGGCGGCGGCTCGCACCTTTCCCCTGGTCTTCTCGGATTTCCGCAATCAGATCGAAATCGTCACTCATGACTATTCTCCATATCTGATTGAATTTGCTAAGTTTTTCTTAGCGAAAGAACTTACGCGAGTCGCGACCAACCCGCGCAAGGGCGCGCATAGTAACCGAAGGCGACAGTGAATACCACCACGAAAAACGCCCTGCGGCGACTAGTCTACGTACAGGCTCGAGACCGATTCCTCGTTGGAGATCCGGCGCATGGTCTCGGCGAGCATTTCGGCCACCGACAGCTGGCGGATTTTGTCACAGGCCTGGGCAGCTTCGTTGAGCGGAATCGTGTCCGTGACGACGATCTCGTCAAGCGCGGATTCGGAGATTCTGGAAACAGCAGGACCCGACAGAACCGGGTGGGTAATGTAGGCGGCCACGCTGACCGCGCCGTGCTCCTTGAGGGCAGTTGCCGCATGGCAGAGCGTGCCCGCGGTATCGACCATGTCGTCGATCATGACGCAGTTCTTGCCCTCCACCTCGCCGATGATGTTCATCACCTCGGATTGATTGGCGCGGGCGCGACGCTTGTCGATGATGGCGAGATCGGCGTCACCAAGGCGCTTCGCAAGGGCGCGAGCACGAACCACGCCGCCTACGTCCGGTGAGACCACCACCATATCCGGATATTTCTGCTTCCAGACGTCCGCCAGCAGGATCGGTGACGCGTAAACGTTATCGATATTGATATCGAAGAAGCCCTGGATCTGGTCAGCGTGCAGGTCAACCGTCAGGACGCGATCAATGCCGGCCGTGGCGATCAGCTTGGCCACGAGCTTGGCCGTAATCGGCACGCGCGACGAGCGCGGGCGACGATCCTGGCGGGCGAAGCCGAAATACGGGATGACGGCCGTAATACGTGCGGCGGAAGCGCGCCTTGCAGCGTCGGCCATCACGAGCAGTTCCATCAGGTTTTCAGATGCGGGCGGGCTCGTCGATTGCACGATGAATGTTTCGCGGCCGCGGATGTTCTCGAGAATCTCAACGTTGATCTCGCCGTCCGAGAATCGGCCGACATGGGCGCGGGCGAGAGGCAGTCTAAGGTAGCGTGCGATGTCCTGGGCGAGTTGCGGGTGTGCATTCCCCGAGAAGACCGCCATTGTTGCCAGATCCACGTTAGCCCCCTGCTAGTTCTGGATGGCTGGGGCGGCAGGATTCGAACCTGCGATACACGGGATCAAAACCCGATGCCTTACCACTTGGCTACGCCCCAAAAACCGATTACGCGTGCGGCGAATTGTGCGGGGCGGTCCGGTGACTGTCAACGATCGAAAAACAGCCAGCGGTCGATCACCATGCGCACGCGCGTATCGGGATTGGTCGCAGACAAAATGCGCGGCATCTGCTGCCCTCCGCCGTCGCGGTAGCGCGAAATCTGGACCAGCCAGCCGCGCTGTTCGAGCCGCACGAGCCGGCCATCATCGTCGACTTCCGTAACGGCTGGCTCAGAGGGATCGGGGATGCCTAACGCCCAGTAGCGCAGGCTGGCAACGGGAATGGTCCAGCCATAGCGGTAGCGAAGCTCGAGCTCCGCGTTCTGTAGCACGGTCTCGACGCCGTCCTTATCCGTCAGCACGACGGTCCGACCATCACCCTCGATGCGCACGGTTCCCACGCCCAGTGGCCCGCCGACAGTTGCGTCAAACGCATCGCCATTCTGTGACCAGTTGAACTTGCCGTTGAAGCCCTCTTCACCGGCCTTGACGGCAATACGGCCGCGGAACTGCCAGTCCTTGAGGTCGCCGAGTACCGCGGTACGCGTATCCCAGGAGTCAATGGCAGGTAGCGGCACATTCTCGGGAACGGTCGCGCAGCCTGCGAGCAGCAGCGCGGCCGACAGAAGTGCGAGACCAGTTCTAGGGCTCATCAGGGAACAGCCGTTTCCTGACGTCCTCCAGGAGGTGACTGTCCGGCGTCAGCGCTTCGGCCGCCTCCAGGAATTCGAGCGCCTCATCGCGTCGGTCGAGCGCATCAAGTGTTTCGACAATATGGGCCGCCACTTCGTGGTCCTGCATGCCTTCGTAAGCGCGCTCGAGTTGCACGAGGGCTTCGTCGTGGTGGCCGAGCTTGAACAGCACCCAGCCGAGGCTGTCGATAATGGCCGGACTCTCTGGATCGTAGCGCAGCGCCTTGCGAATGAATTTCTCGGCCTCAACATAGCGATCCGTGCGATCTGCCAGCGTATAGCCATAGGCATTCAGGGACAGGGCGCTCTTGGGGAAGCGTCGCGCCGCTTCGGCGTAGGCGGCCACCGCATCATCAATGCGGTCCATGTTCAGCAGCAGCTCCGCGCGACTCAGGGCCGCACGCTCGCTGTCAGGGCGATCGCGCAATGCCTTGTCATAGATCTTCAGCGCTTCGTCGTGTTCCTCAGCGATCGAGAGTAATTGTGCCTTGGCGAGCTGCACGTCGAACCAGTCAGACGGCGACTCGTATTTGAACTGGTCGAGCTGCGCCAGCGCGCCATTCAGATCGTCATTCTCGTAGAAACGAAGTCCGGCTGCGCGGCGCTGCGACGTCATGGCATTCGAACCGCTCGTGACTTCGCTATAAAAACGAATTGCCCGATCCTTTTCGTCGCGGTAATCGGCAATGCGCCCGAGATAGTAGAGCGCATCCATGCGGTACTGGCCGGAAGCGAGCAGATCCTGGAAATCATCCCAGGCCGCGTCGAGGTTGCCCTGGTGGAAGCTGATGATCCCGGCCATGCGCAGTGCATCGAGACGACCCGACTGCTCGAGCAGCACCTGGTTGACCTGGCTCAGCGCGTCGTCCTGACGATTCACCATCATGTAGAGGACGGCGAGTTCCATGCGTGCATCCGGGTCCGGGTCGGGGTCGTCGCCAATAATGCGTGCGACATAGTCGATAGCTTTGTCGTGCTCGCCCTGGGCGAGCAGCACACGCGCATACAGAAGCTTGGCCCGGAGAATATCCGGGTCGAGTTCGATGGATTTCTGCACACGCTCGAGCGCGTGGTCGGTATCGCCTGCTCGAAGCGCGACCGTCGCGACTGCGTACTGCGCCACCGCTGAATCAGCATACGGGCGCGCCAGCGAGCGCATCAGCTTGTCGGCTTTTTCCGGATCGCCATCCGACAAATAGCTGACGAGCATCAACAGCTTTTCACCCGCCGGCTCGTTGCTCTTTTCGAGCAGGTGGCTGAAGTGGCGGCGAGCCGTCTTTACGTCGCCGAGGCGGAAACTGATCTGTGCCAGGAGCGCCCTTGACTCGTCACTCTTGTTATCCAGTTTGTACCAGCGCTTCGCGGCAACCAGCGCTTCGCGGTAAAAACCGTAGGTCATGCCAACCAGTGCCGCCTGACGCGCGAGATCGGCATCGTCGCTGAGCTCGGCGGCCTTGCGATACTCCTGCACGGCCATCAGGTATTCCTCGCGTTGCAGGGCCATCTCGGCCTGCAGCACGTACGCGCTGGCATCGGACGATGCGTCGTCGTCCGCGGAGGCGGTCTGGGGTGCGATGGCAGTCAGTAAAAGCAGCAGCGACGCCGCGAGCCATCCGGGGTATTGGTGCATAAATAATCGGTCCTTACCTACACAGACAAGGAACTCGTGGTTCAGTTCGCTTATCATACGCACTCGCAAGAATCTTGAGTGCTAACTCGGCGCCAATTTGAAACTATGCCGCTGCAAATTCTCGGGCTGAACCATAACACGGCACCTGTCGAAATACGTGAACAAGTCGTGTTCTCGGGCGACGAGGTGAAGCGTGCGCTCGGTCGCCTCGCGAGCCTGGACGGGGTCGACGAGGCCGTGCTGCTGTCGACCTGCAATCGCACCGAGTTTTATGTCTTCAGCGAAGAAGGCGGCCGCGAGCGGCTGAGGCAGTGGCTGCATGAAGATCGCCAGCTCGGCGACGACTTTGCCGAGTCGCTGTTCACGCTCGATGAAGAGGAAGCGATTCGACATATCTTCCGGGTGGCGTGCGGCCTGGATTCGATGGTCCTCGGCGAACCGCAGATCCTCGGGCAGCTCAAGGATGCGTTTCGCGACGCCCAGGGTGCCCAGACGGTCGGCAGTAATCTGAGCCGCCTGTTCCAGCACACCTTCGCCGTGGCAAAGAAGATAAGGACGGACACCGAGATCGGCGCGAGCCCGGTGTCAGTCGCATCAGCAGCCGTCAATCTCGCGCAGCAGTTCTTCGCAGGTTTTAAAAAGCACACGGCATTGCTGGTTGGGGCGGGCGTCACCGTCGAACTTGTCGCCAAACATCTCAAGAAACGCGGTATCGGCCGCTTGTTCGTGGCGAACCGCAGCATCGAACGTGCGCAGGAGCTGGCCGGTCAGTTTGGCGGCTATGCTCTGCCACTGTCGGAAATCGAAGGCACCCTGCCTGAGGCTGATTTGCTGTTCACATCGACCGCTGCGACGGAGCCGGTCATCACTACCGTTCAGGTCGAGGCGGCGATCAAGGCACGCAAACGCAAGCCAATCTTCGCCGTCGATATCGCTGTGCCTCGCGACATTGAAGCTCAGGCAGGTGAGCTCGATGACTTTTACCTGTACTCGATCGACGATCTCGACAAGGTCATTCTCGAAGGACAAGGCAACCGTGAAGCGGCTGCCGTTGAAGCACATCGCCTCCTCGACGACGAGATTCGGCGGTACGCCGCCATCGAGCGCTCGAAGCAGGTCGCACCCGTCATCTCGACGTTGCGCGAAGCCAACGAGGTCGTGCGCAAACAGGTCGCCGAGCAGGCTCGTCGCCGCATGGCGCGCGGTGAGTCCGCCGAGGACGCGATCGAGTTTGCGACCGCCTCATTAATGAAGAAGATGCTCCATAAGCCGAGCGTCGAACTGCGCAAAGCGGGCGAATCGTCGAACGCTGAACTGATCGAAGCAGCGCGCAAACTGTTCGGCCTCGAAGAAGACTGACGGTTATGAAGGACTCCATACGCCTGAAACTGGAATCAGTTCGCGACCGTTTCGAAGAAATCGCCGGTCTGCTCGCGGATCCGGACGTCATCGCGGACCAGAACCAGTTTCGCAATTTGTCCAAGGAGTATTCTCGGGTCGAGCCTGTCGTCAAGTCGTTCCAGCAATACGAAGGCATTCTTGATGACATCGCCGCTGCACAGGAAATGGCGACCGATGCAGACGAGGAAGTTCGCGAGATGGGCCAGGAAGAACTCGTGTCACTGGAGGAACGGCGCGAGGCTTTGCTTCTCGACCTGCAGAAGGCCCTGATTCCAGCCGATCCATTCGACGACAGCAATGTCTACCTCGAAATTCGCGCCGGCACAGGCGGCGACGAAGCGGCGATCTTTGCCGGCGATTTGTTCCGTATGTACTCAAAGTACGCGGAGACCGCGCGCTGGCAGGTCGAGATTCTCTCGGCTCGCGAAGGCGAACACGGCGGCTACAAGGAGATCATCAGCCGGGTAACGGGCGATGGGATCTACGCCAGGCTCAAGTTCGAGTCCGGCGCACACCGGGTGCAACGTGTGCCGGCGACGGAGTCGCAGGGCCGCATTCACACATCAGCGTGCACGGTCGCCGTGCTGCCCGAGCCGGATGAGGTCGAGGAAGTCGACATCAATCCCGCCGACCTGCGTATCGACACGTATCGTGCATCCGGCGCCGGCGGCCAGCACGTGAACAAGACCGATTCGGCCGTACGCATCACTCACATGCCGTCCGGCATTGTCGTCGAGTGCCAGGATGAACGGTCGCAGCATAAGAACAAGGCGCGCGCGATGTCGCTGCTGCAAGCCCGCTTGCTCGACCAGCAGGTTGCCGCCCAGGAATCGGAGCAGGCCCAACAGCGCAAGTTGCTCGTCGGCTCAGGCGATCGCAGCGAGCGCATCCGTACCTACAACTACCCGCAGGGACGTGTCACGGACCACCGCATCAACCTGACCCTCTATAAACTCGACGAAATTCTGGAAGGCGGCCTGGAACAGGTTATCGAGCCGCTGACCAATGAGTACCAGGCCGACCAGCTCGCGGCGCTCGGCGAGAACTAGCCCGCTTCAGCCGCTCAGTCGCCCAAGCGACGACATCACAACGTAGTAGACGGTCAGCGAAAACCAGATGACCGGCAGCGCCAGCTGCACAACGTACCGGCGCGTCAGCAGACCGACGACGGCTATCACGTACTGGATCCCGACGAACAGAAAGTACTCCTGCGGAACCGGCCGCAGGTTGGCATTCGCCTTATCAGCAGGATGAAGATCAGGACGTTGACGGTCCAGAGCGCATGGGGCAGGTAGAACTTCACCGAGTCGCGATTATGAATCAGCTTGCTCGCACCCGTGGCAAGATGCGTCACACCCAGGCCCATGATGACCGAGATAAGCACGCCTAGATATTCGAATACGCCCACGCTAGGCCTCCTCGTCACTGAATATGTCTTCTATCGTCAGCCCAAACAGTCGCGCCGCTTTGAAGGCGAGTGGCAGGCTGGGATCGAACTTTCCCTTCTCAATCGCATTGATAGTCTGCCGCGAAACTTCGAGACGATCGGCGAGTTCTGCCTGCGTCCAGTCGTGCTCGGCGCGCAGGACCTTCAGTCGATTCTTCATCGGTAGTTGCGGCGGGTTCGGGCCGCCCAGCTGCCGGATTCAGAGTTTGCTGTGCTCATTTGTCTATAACCCTTGTCTAAAAGTAAAGTTTAATTTACTTATAGTATGGCTTGCCTATCACAAAGTCAAGTTAACTTTACAAAACTGTCCGACATCCCGGTTGATTGATTCGCGACATCGCTCCCGACGGCGGCATCGCGCAGGCTGCTAGAATCGATCCAGAATTCGCGCGGAGAAATACCAATGCACATCGTTCTGGGCCTGCTTGGGACGCTCGTCACTATTCTCTACCTGCTCGACCGCCTTGGCATCGACATCGGCGGACTCAACCCTTTCTACTGGTACCGCCGCCGCGCATTTGCAAAACGATACGGTGCCGACCCGATCTATTCGATTGAGGACCCGGTCCACATCGCGTCTCTGCTGATCATCGGCGCCGCAAAGCTCGACGGTGACCTGACGGCCGAGCAGCGCAGCGTGGCTCATACCGAGTTCGAAAAGAACTTCAATCTCGACACCAAAGAAGCATCTGACCTGTTCGGTTCCGCGGCACACCTGTTGGCTGCACCACAGCTGCTCGAGAATCAGCTCAATAAACTCGCCGACAAGCACGCCTCACGCTTTACGCGGGAACAGGCAGAATCGCTCATCGAGATCATGACGACGGTCGCGGCAACGAGTGGGGGACTGTCGATAACTCAGAAGGAGTTCATCGACAGCATTCGTGCTCGGTCAGGAACGACAACGGAGCCGCAGGGAACCTGGGGCTGATCGGTCCTGGTTTCGAAGCGACATGACAAGTCGCTCTCGCCTTACGTCAGTCAACGATCAGATCGGCGGCTCCCTGCAACATCTTCCTGGTCGAAATCGATGTTTCCAGAAGAAGGCACAACAGCGCCAATGCCAGTAGCAGCATCGAAAGGACGAAAAGCACCGCAAGAAAAGCACCAATTTTGACCGAAGCGAACGCGCCAATGAAAAGGCTGATGATGACGAAGCAGATCAGGAGCGCCGACCCTACTGCCAACCTCATCGCCCAGTTGATGGTCTTGATGCGACGCCATAACGCAGTGCTTTCGGCCTGCAGCCGCTCCCGGGCGTCGTCAGTACTTACCTGCGAGACTCGTCGTTCCACCAGCCGTGCACGGTCGATGACACGACCCAGTCGGATGGTCAGCACGGACAGGATGGCGCCGATACTCGCCAGCAGGAAGACAGGGGCAATCGCGAGTTGAATGGCCGCGGATACGGTATTAAGAGGCGCGATTGAATCCATACAGGACGCTCAACAGTTCAGATTTCGATTATAAGGATTGCTCAGGATAGCGCCCGCTCGAGATCAGCTATCAGATCATCGACGGCTTCAATACCGACAGATAGCCGGATCAACGTATCGCTGATACCCAGTTTCGCTCGCTCCTCCGCCGGCACGCTTGCGTGGGTCATGATCGCAGGGTGATCGACGAGGCTCTCAACGCCGCCGAGACTCTCGGCCAGTGAGAAGACTTCGCAGGTTTCCAGGAAACGGCGCGCGTCCTCGAGATCGCCCTTAATAAAGAACGTCACGATGCCGCCGTAGCCCGGCATCTGCTTTTTCGCGAGCGCATGCTGCGG
This sequence comes from Woeseiaceae bacterium, assembly GCA_030065985.1. GTDB lineage: Bacteria > Pseudomonadota > Gammaproteobacteria > Steroidobacterales > Woeseiaceae > UBA1847. Next base: position 14,436 of record JASJCM010000003.1, read on the forward strand.
ATGAGACTCAAGGCCCGGGTAAAGCACTCGCTCAACCTTGTCGTGACCTGCCAGCCAATTGGCGATCTGCAGCGAGCTTTTGCAATGGCGCTCCATTCTGACGTCCAGCGTCTTCACGCCGCGCAACGCAAGGAAGCTGTCGAACGGGCCCGCTACGGATCCGATGCTGTTCTGCAGGTAGGCCAGCTGCTCCGCCAGCCCATCGTCTTGCACCGCGACGATGCCACCGACCATGTCGGAATGGCCATTGATGAACTTTGTCGCCGAGTGCATCACGATATCGGCGCCCATCTCCAGGGGGCGCTGCAGGTAGGGTGTGGCGAACGTGTTATCAACAACGACGAGCGCCCCACTCTTCTTCGCGAGTGCAGCAATCGCTTCGAGGTCGACGAGCTTTAGCAATGGATTGGTCGGCGTTTCGATCCAGACCATCGCCGTGTCGTCGCTGATGGCCGCCTCAGCGGCGGCACTGTCACTCAGATCCACATAGTCGAATGTCAGTCCGGCGCTGCGTTCGCGCACGTTGGAGAACAGTCGTCGCGTGCCGCCGTAAAGATCATCCATCGCGACAATCTTCGAGCCGCTGTCGATCAACTCGAGGATTGTCCCGATAGCCGCCATGCCTGAGGCGAATGCGAACCCATGTTTACCAGACTCGAGGTCGGCAACGCAGCGTTCGTACGCCATGCGTGTCGGGTTCTGCGTGCGAGAGTACTCGTAGCCTTTGTGCTTGCCCGGGCTTTCCTGGACGTACGTCGACGTCGCGTAAATAGGCGGCATGATCGCGCCGGTGGTCGGGTCAGGCTCCTGACCCGCGTGAATCGCCCGCGTCGCAAATTTCTTTTTGTCAGCCATGGCCTCTCCTACATCTGGCGGCGCAGGTAATTGAGTACGTCAGAGCGCGTGATCAGCCCAAGAAACTCCTCGCCATCCATGATGGCGGCATAAGGCTGCACACGCAGCATTGCAACGAGATTGTTGAGGCTTTCGGACTTGTCGAGCTGGATATACGCCGACTCCATCGCGTCCTTGACCGGGGCCGTCATCAGTTCGGGATGTCCGTAAACGAATTGCATGAGCCCGTCCTCGGTCACGACGCCCACGAGTTTGCCCTCGTCCATAACCGGCAGCTGCGAGAAGCCGGCATTGCGCAGTCGGTTATGTGCCGTCGTGAGAATATCGGTCGGCCCGACCGTGATCGTGGCGCGCTCGCCGTGTGGTCGGCCGATCAGGTCACGCAGGTCGCCGCTTTGTTTGCGCTGGATGAAACCCTGATCTTCCATCCAGAAGTCATTGAAGAGCTTCGACAGGTACTTGTTTCCGGTATCGCAGGCGAACGTGACCACGCGCTTGGCTTCGGTCTGTTCGCGACAGTACTTCAGTGCAGCCGCGAGCAATGTGCCGGACGACGAACCCGCGAGCACACCTTCCTTGCGCAGCAGGTCGCGCGCAGCCGCGAAAGACTCTGCATCCGATATCGGGTAAGCCTTGGCGACCTTGCTGAAATCGGCGATATCGGGAATGAAGTCTTCCCCAATGCCTTCAACCAGCCAGCTGCCGCCCTCGCCAAGCACACCGTCGTTGATGTAGTCGGTCAGCACCGAGCCGACCGGGTCAGCCAGGATCAGGTCGACGTCTGGCGCGCTCTCCTTAAGGTACTTACCCATACCCGTGACCGTACCGCTCGAGCCGACGCCCAGGACGATAGCATCGAGATCGCCGCCCATCTGCTCGACGATCTCCGGAGCTGTGCCGGTCTCGTGCGCCAGCGGGTTGTCGGGATTGCCGAACTGATTAATGAAGTATGCGCCGCGCGCTTCGGCCACGCTCTTGCCGAGATCCTGGTAATACTCGGGATGCCCGCGGCCGACGTCGGAGCGCGTCAGGATCACCTCCGCACCCATCGCACGCAGGTTGAAGATCTTTTCCTGGCTCATCTTGTCGGGCAAAACAATGACAAGGTGATAACCCTTCTGTGCCGCGACGAGTGCGAGACCGAGACCGGTATTGCCGGCGGTCGCCTCGACGATCGTATCGCCCGGTTTGATATCGCCGCGCTTCTCCGCTTCCTCGATCATCGAGATGCCGATGCGATCCTTGATCGATCCGCCCGGATTCATGAGCTCGAGTTTCAGGAAGAGCCGGCACGGGCCCGTGTCGATGTGCGTAACCTCGAGCATCGGCGTTCGGCCAACCATGTCGAGAATGTTGGAATACACGTTCATGGGCGAAACAGTTACAGTGAAAAGCGCTAAGGAGTGTACTGGAACATGAGGCTCGATGCTGCAATCGCCGATGCGACGGACCGCCTGCGGGACGTCTCGGAATCACCGCGTCTCGACGCGGAGATCCTGCTGTGTCGCACGATCAACATGCCGCGTGCTTACCTCTTCGCACACCCTGAGGACACGCTCGACGACCTCACCATCGATCGCTTCGAAGACGTTCTGGGCCGCCGCGAAGCGGGGGTGCCCATGGCCTATATCATGGGTATCAAGGAATTCTGGTCCCACGAGCTTGTGGTGAGTCCTGCCACGCTAGTGCCGCGGCCCGAGACTGAAATCCTCGTCAACCTGGCGATATGCGAGATACCTCGTGAAGCGAACTGGCAGGTGCTTGACCTCGGTACCGGAAGCGGCGCGATCGCAATTGCGATCGCCTGCGAGCGTCGTATGTGCGAGGTCACGGCGGTCGACATCAGCGAGGCGGCGCTCACGGTTGCGCGCGAGAACGCCCGCCTGATTGCGCCAGGCAATGTGACCTGTCTGCTGGGCGACTGGACCGAACCGGTAAGTGACCGGGTGTTCGACCTGATCGTTTCGAACCCTCCCTATGTCCGTGCCGACGACGAGGCGCTGACCAAGCTGCAGCACGAGCCACAGTCCGCGCTGGTCGCGGGTGACGACGGACTGGATGCGATTCGGGTACTGGCCAGGGACTGTGTCAATATACTCGCCACAGGCGGCGCGTTCATGATCGAGCACGGCGCGGACCAGGCCGCCGATGTAGCAAACCTGCTTGGAGAACACGGGTGGACCGACGTCACCTGTCATAATGACCTCGCCGGACTGCCGCGCGTGACAGTGGCGCGCCGGAGTGGTAAATAGCTGCATCCTTTTTATCGGTAAGACAACATGATCACCATCAAGACCAACCACGGCGACATCATGGTCGAGCTGTTCGACGAGAAGGCTCCGATCACTTGCGAGAACTTTCGTCAATACGTTACGGACGGCCACTTTGCCGGCACGATTTTTCATCGTGTCATTCCGAACTTCATGATCCAGGGCGGCGGTTTCGACGCGGACATGCACCAGAAGCCGACACGGGATCCGATCAAGAACGAAGCTGACAACGGCGTTTCGAACAAGCGCGGCACGCTGGCCATGGCGCGCACCATGGTTGTCGACAGCGCGACGGCGCAGTTCTTCATCAACCTCAAGGACAACGATTTCCTCGACAATGGCACGCGTGACTTTGGTTACGCCGTATTCGGCGAGGTGTCCGATGGCATGGACGTTGTCGACGCAATCGCCGGCGTGCAGACCGGCAACCTCGGCGGCCACCAGGATGTGCCGGTTGAAGCTGTCGAAATCATCGCAGTCACGATCGACGAATGACCCTGAGCCGCGATGCCCGTCATCTTGCCCTGCCGCAGGTAGGCACGGATGGGCAGCGGCGCATTCGTGAGGCCAGTGCTCTGCTCATCGGCGTTGGCGGCATAGGCTGCCCGGCTGTGGCCTATCTCGCATCGAGTGGCGTGGGTCGGCTCGTCGTCTGCGACTTCGACACCGTCGACGCGACCAATCTTGGCCGCCAGGTGCTCTATACCGACAAACACATCGGCGAATACAAAGCGGATGTCGCGGCGGAACGACTGACCAAGATCAACGCCGAGGTGACAGTTACCGCCGTTAATGAGCGTCTGTCGGGAAAAGCACTTGCCAAGGCGGTCGAAGACGTCGACGTCGTGCTCGACGCGAGCGACAACTTTGCAACCCGTTTCGAGGTCAACGACGCGTGCGTTGCGGCCTCGCTGCGGCTTGTGTCCGGCTCCGCGATTCGCCTGGAAGGACAGCTTGCTGTTTTCGGGCCGGACTATGGGTCATCACCGTGTTATCGCTGCGTTTACGACGAGCATGACGAGTCGGTCGGCGACTGCGCCGGTAGCGGTGTCCTGTCGCCGGTCCCTGGCGTGATCGGCACCATGATGGCCGTCGAGACGCTAAAATATATCGCTGGCATGGATGCCAGGCCTCTGCTGCGTCTCTACGACGCGACAGCGGTCGAATTCCGGCGACTGGAGATTAGCAAGAGGTCATCTTGCCCGACGTGCGGCGCGTAACGATAAAGGGTCTTCTTCAGGCTGCGGCTGTGCTTACGGTCGCGTTCTCGCTCACAACTCTGCTGCCGATCGACCACCACGCGCTGCAACTCTTTACGCATTTTCGCCTCCAGTACCTGGCCGTCTCGTTGCTGTTGATGGTGGCTTTCGCCTTCCTGCGCAGTCCGGGTTACAGCGCCGCGATGATGGTCTCCGTCGTCGCCAACGCCTTGGTTGTGACCCCCTGGTACCTGGACGGGGTTGCAGATTCCGGCGACGTGGAAATTACGCTCCTGCATGCCAATGTGCTGGCGACAAACGGCGAACACGACAAGCTGTTTGCACTGCTTGCCGATGAAGAGCCTGACCTGGTATTCCTGCAGGAGATATCACCCCAATGGGAAGCAGCGCTCTCGGCTCTGCATGCCGATTACCCGCACCGCTACGTTGAAGCTCGTGACGGCAACTTCGGCATTGCGCTGTTGTCGCGCCTGCCCCTTGCGAGTGTTGGCCACGTTGAGAGCGCACCCTTGGGCTTTCCGACATTGCACGGCGAACTTTCGGTTGGGTACAAGACTATTCGCTTTATCAGCACGCACCCGATGATCCCGCTGGGCGCGGATAACTACGCAGCGCGGAATGAGCAGCTACACGCGGTTGTGCAACTCCCCGGTTTTTCCACCGGGCCGACAGATGATTCGATGATTCTCGTAGGCGACCTGAATATCACGATGTGGGACGTGAACTATCGTGACTTTGAGGGATCGACGGGACTTCGCAACGCCCGGCAAGGTCACGGCATCCTGCCGACCTGGCCGACGTTCATGCCGTTCGCAATGATTCCGATCGATCATGTATTGGTATCGAACGACATTGAAATAAAACAGATCAGGACCGGTGCTCGAATCGGCTCCGATCATCTTCCGCTGGTCGTTACGTTGAGCCTGTAACGACCAGCGGAAGTCCAACGCACACTTATGCGCCTCTCTGGCGAATTCTGAAACGCTTGATTTCGTCGTCGTCGTTTATGGCGCAGTTGGTCTTGTACTCACGAATGAGCGTGTGACCGTCCTGGCCATAGACCAGCGTCTGGATGCTCATGATGTGGCCTGATACGCGACGCTTGGACGTCTCGACGTTGTGCAGCACCTTGGCGCTTTCGTTGTAGTCAGCTTGCGCGTCGACGGCGGCGACACAGGTATCAACACTGCTTTGCGGCGCTTCTTCGTCGAAGCCCGGCAAAGCCATGGCTACATTGGCAGCAAACAGGCCGATCAGGGTAAAAGCAGCTACAGTTTTCGCGTTTTTCATTGTTTGTCTCCTTGGTCAACAATTCAGAACGTTCGTTCTGTTTTGGTCAAATTAAAGGCACCTCGCGATGCCAACAAAATCAGAACGTACGTTCTGATTGTTACAAAAAAACTCAGTCGACCGGCGCGCTTTTCAGCGAATTCAGCGTACTGTCGACAATGCCCTCCAGGGTCTCCCTGGGGAATCCGGTGCGTCCGAGAACCACGAGACCGAACATCGAGCTGGTCAACAACTCACCGGCCTTATCCACGTCAACGTCCTTGTGGATCTCTCCCCGGCCCTTCGCCGAGTCGAGCCCGATCGCAAAGGCCTTCGAAATGCGCTTCATGAAACGCTGCAGTACGCCGCGCAGTTCCTCGTCCTGCGGCGCCAGCTCCATGGCGGTGTGGATGAACAAGCAGCCCCTGTTCGCCTCAGAACAACAGATATCCGCGACACGATCGTCGAAGATCTTGCGGATATGGTCGAGTGAGGCCCCGGGCTCCAGCAAGCGCAGGAAGGACTGCTTGCCCATGCCTTCTGCGTAGCGCTCGAGCGCCTGCTCGAACAGCTCGCGTTTGTTGCCGAACGTGCCGTACAGGCCGTAGCGACTAACGCCCGTCGTCTGCACGATATCCTCCATCGAGGTCTCGGAGTACCCCTTGGACGCAAACAAATCAACGACTTGCGACAGCGTCGTGGATGGATCGAATGTTCTTGCTCGGGTCATGGCTAAGCAGAATAGTCGTTCTGGTTAGTGATGTCAACTCCATCCTGTGACGGATGTCTCGCGATCAGAACGACCGGTCCGGAAAGACCCCTGGCCGCGAGGGACGTGCAATGCTACTGACGCATCGTGAAAGACGTTTCCCCACTCTCCAGTACCTCGTCTATAGCATCTCGGAATGCGTCATGAACAGCACCGCGGCCATGCTTCTCCCAAAATTCGCGTCCGCCAGGCTCATTCATCATCGTGATGACGTGTTCGTCTCGCCGTAGGCTTCGATACAGGTGAAGGTTCGTTGTTTGGCCGGTCGTGGAGGAATAGAATCACTGTCAGACTTCGACAACAAACGACAAGTGAGGTCGAGCCATGCTGACTGCTTTGAGAATCACCCTGCTCGCGGCCGTTGTCGCGCTCTTCAGTCCGGTCGTAGTCGCGGATGACTGCGTCGATTGTCATCGCGTGGAAACCCGAAACATTGTGACTGACTGGCAGATCAGCAGACATCACACAGAAGATGTCGGGTGTCGCGATTGTCACAAGGGTCGGCACAAGTCTGCTGAGGATGTCGGCAAGCTCAAAACCGTGACGGCAGAAACCTGCGCGAAGTGCCATGAGGAACGTTTCGAGCAATTCGCGAAGGGCAAACACGCGCTCGCATGGGCCGCCGTTGAGGCAATGCCAACTACGCATGCCCTGCCCATGGCCTTGTCGCATGGTATGAAGGGGTGCGGAGGCTGCCACAAGCTCGGGCTCAAGGACGAACAGGCTGTCGAGCAACTCAAGGAAGAAGGCAGCATGTTTGGCCACGCGTCATGCGACGCTTGTCATACACGCCACACTTTCTCGGTCGTCGAGGCTCAACAACCGCAGGCCTGCCAAACCTGCCACATGGGGTTCGACCACCCGCAATGGGAGATGTGGTCCTCATCCAAGCATGGAGTTCGTTACCTGTTGGCCCAAAGCGGTGTCCTACCGGACGACACGTCAGCCCCATCCTGCCAGGACTGTCATATGGTTGATGGCGATCATGAAGTGCGGACCGCCTGGGGGTTCCTCGCCGTTCGCCTGCCTTTACCCGAAGACGAGCAGTGGGCCGCGGATCAGGTCACCATTCTCCAGGCCCTCGGTGTCCTCGATCCGGAGGGTAACCCGACCGCTCGGCTCGACGTCGTCAAGGCTGCCGATGTCGCGCGTCTGACCCAGGAGGATTTCGATCGCGAGCGCAACAAGATGATCGCCGTATGCGGCGACTGTCACTCGGACAATTTTGCAAGGGCCGAGCTGGCCAAGGCGGACGACATGATCCGCGAAGCCGACCACCTGCTTGCCGAGGCAATACGCGTCATCGCCGGGCTATACGCGGACGGCATTCTCGAGAAGCCGGAGGGATACGCCTATGCGTTCCCCGACCTGCTTTATTTCCACGATGCGCCCACGTCCATCGAAACGCGGCTCTTCGAGATGCATCTCAAGCATCGCATGCGCGCGTTCCAGGGAGCGTTTCACGCGAACCCGGATTACGCGCTTTGGTACGGGTGGAGCGAGATGGTCCGCGACCTGCAGGACATTCGTGAAAAGGCCGAGGAATTGCGCTCTCGCGCTACGGCCGGGCATTAGATCATGTAGGCGGAGGCGCTCTAGGTCTCCGCCGGCTGCTGTATTGGAAAGACACGGTCGTAGGCGAGCGTGAAGTAGTACGTGTATATGACGACGACGGCCATCGCGATGATGTCGAAGCCGAGTGCCTGCCAGAAGCTCCATTGCATCCACCACATGATGATCGGCAGGTTTACAACGACAAGCGTGAATTCGAAACCCAGGGCGTGCACGATCCGCCAACCACGAGAGCGCTCGGTCGGAATGCGGCCGAAGCGGACATCGATGCGATCGTAGATAGAGTTGTAGATGAAGTTGACGGCCAGCGCGATCAGGCTCAGCGTGACACTGAACGCACCCATGTCGAGCAGCCCGCGCTCGAACATCACGAACATAGCGACACTGAATATCGCGACAAGCAGGCCTTCGAACATCAGCGCATAACGTAGCCGGTCGAGCCCGGTACGTATGACGATTTCAGTGGCCATCAGGCCGCGTTGGCCTCGCTTGGGTCATAGCCCAGGTTCGGCGCGAGCCAGCGCTCGGCCTCGTCAACACTGATGCCCTTGCGCGTGGCATACGACTCGACCTGGTCGCGATCGATCTTGCCGACCGCAAAGTACTTCGCCTCGGGATGCGAGAAGTAGAAACCGCTGACCGCAGCCGTCGGGTACATCGCGTAGCTATCCGTCAGCTGCAATCCAATGCTGGCCTCGACATCGAGAAGCTCCCAGAGCTTGGCCTTTTCCGTATGGTCCGGACACGCCGGGTACCCGGGTGCGGGCCGAATCCCACGGTATTCCTCGGCAATCAGTTCCTCGTTTGAAAACTGCTCGTCGGACGCATAGCCCCAGAACTCCTGGCGTGCGCGTTCGTGCATGTACTCGGCAAGCGCCTCGGCGAGCCGATCGGCAAGGGCTTTGAGAACGATTGAGCTGTAGTCATCGTGCTCCTTCTCGAAACGCTCAACGTGTTCGTCGATTCCGATGCCCGCCGTAACGGCAAAGCCACCGATGTAGTCTGCCTGGCCGCTGCCCGAAGGTGCGACAAAGTCTGCAAGGCATGACTGCGGATGCCCCTCGGCCTTGGCGCGCTGCTGACGCAGGTGCACGAGCCGATACGCGACCTCTTGCCGATCTTCATCGGCGTAGACGAGGACATCGTCCTCCTCGTGTGCATTGGCGGGATGGAATCCAAGCACCGCTCTTGCCGTCAGCCACTTCTCATCGATAATGCGGTCGAGCATCGCCGTCGCATCGTTAAACAACGCGCTGGCCGCCTCGCCAACCACATCGTCCTCGAGGATCTGCGGGAACTTCCCATGGAATTCCCAGGCATTGAAGAACGGCATCCAGTCGATATAGTCGCGCAGCACCGCAAGATCGATGTCATCGAAGACACGGTTGCCCAGGAAGGACGGTGCAGGCGGTGTGTATCCTGACCAGTCTATTTCCTTCTTGCGATCGCGCGCCTGCGATAACGACAGCTGCGGAGCAAGGCGCTTCTTGTTGGCGTGCTGATCGCGACGTCGTGCGTTGTCCTTGCGATTCTTTGCCACGATTTCGTCACGCGTGCCGGGCTCGACGAGCGCCTGGGCAACACCGACTGAGCGCGACGCATCCTTGACGTAGATTACGGGTCCCTCGTAACGCGGTTCGATCTTGACTGCAGTGTGCGCCGGCGACGTGGTCGCACCGCCGATCAACAGCGGCAGGTCCATGTCGAGACGCTGCATTTCGCTCGCGACGTGCACCATTTCGTCGAGCGACGGGGTAATGAGCCCTGACAGCCCAACGATATTGGCATTCTCGCGCTTTGCCGCCTCGAGGATCTTGTCGCAGGAGACCATGACACCGAGATCAACAACCTCGAAGTTGTTGCACTGCAGGACTACGCCGACAATGTTCTTGCCAATGTCATGGACGTCACCCTTGACCGTCGCAAGGACGATCTTGCCGTTGGAGCTGCGTTCGCCATTTTTCTCGTCCTCGATGAAGGGCACGAGATGGCCGACGGCCTTCTTCATGACGCGCGCGGATTTCACGACCTGCGGCAAGAACATCTTGCCGGCACCAAAAAGGTCTCCGACGACGTTCATGCCGGCCATGAGCGGACCCTCGATGACCGAGAGCGGTCGGTCCACTTCGAGACGCGCTTCCTCGGTATCGTCGATGACGTACTCATCGACCCCGTTGACAAGTGCGTACTCGAGGCGCTTTTCGACCGCGAGCTCGCGCCACGACAAATCGGCACCTTTGGCGGCAGCACCGCTCTTCTGGTCCTTGTACTCTTCAGCGACTTCGAGAAGCTTCTCGGTGCTGTCGGCGGTGCGATTCAGGACAACGTCCTCGACGGCGTGGCGAAGTTGCTCCGGCAGGTCCTCGTAAATAGCGAGTTGACCCGCGTTCACGATGCCCATGTCCATACCCGCGCGAATCGCGTGGTACAGGAACACGGAGTGAATGGCCTCGCGCACGACGTTGTTGCCACGGAACGAAAACGAGACGTTGGAGACACCACCGCTCACGAGCGCGTGTGGCAACGACGCCTTGATCTCGCGCGTCGCCTCAATGAAATCGAGGCCGTAGTTTGCGTGCTCCTCGATACCGGTTGCGACGGCAAATATGTTCGGATCGAAGATGATGTCGGCAGGATCGAAGCCGACTCTGTTGACCAGCACATCGTATGATCGCTTGCAGATCTCGACCTTGCGCTCGATCGTGTCGGCCTGCCCGCTCTCGTCGAAAGCCATGATGATCACCGCAGCGCCGTAGTCGCGGCACAGCTCCGCCTGCTCGATGAAAGACGCTTCGCCTTCCTTGAGACTGATCGAATTGACGACCGCCTTGCCCTGCACGCACTTGAGTCCGGCCTCGATGACGGACCACTTGGACGAATCAATCATGATCGGTAGCCGCGCGACGTCGGGCTCCGCGGCGATCAGGTTGAGGAATGTGACCATTGCCTTCTCGGAGTCGAGCATGCCCTCGTCCATGTTGACGTCGATGACCTGCGCGCCGTTGTCGACCTGCTGTCTTGCGACATTAACCGCCGCCGTGTAGTCGTCGGCCTCGATCAGCCGACGGAAGATCGCGGAGCCGGTGACGTTGCAGCGTTCGCCAACATTGACGAAAAGGTCTTCGGGCCCGATGTTGAAGGGCTCAAGACCCGACAGCCGGCACCGAACCGGCACATCCGGCACCTCGCGCGGCGCAACGCCTTCGACGACCTCGCCAAGCGCGCGAATGTGTTCGGGCCGCGTACCACAGCAACCGCCAATGAGGTTGACGAGACCGCTGGAAGCGAATTCGCCGACGACCTCCGCCATTTCCTCGGGTGTCTCGTCGTATTCACCAAATTCGTTCGGCAGGCCGGCGTTTGGATAGGCGCTGACGCGCGTATCGGCAACGCGTGACAGCTCGGCGATGTAGGGACGCAGTTCGCCGGCACCGAGCGCGCAGTTGAGCCCAATCATGAACGGCTTGATGTGGCGTACCGAATTCCAGAACGCTTCAGTCGTCTGGCCGGACAGGGTTCGTCCGGACGCATCGGTGATCGTTCCCGAGATCATGACGGGCAACTCAGTACCGCTCGTTCGGAAGGCTCGCTTGACGCCAACGATCGCCGCTTTCGCATTCAACGTGTCGAAGATCGTCTCGATCAGAAGAATATCGACGCCGCCCTCAATTAACGCGACAGACGCTTGCTCATAGGTATCCGCGAGATCGTCGAACGTGATATTTCGAAAGCCCGGATCGTTGACGTCCGGTGATATCGATGCGGTGCGATTTGTGGGCCCCAGCGCGCCGGCGACATAGCGCGGCGTACCGGTTTTCGTGGCAACCGCATCCGCGCATTCGCGCGCTAGCCGCGCGGCCGCGATGTTGAGCTCGGTAACCATCGACTCCATGCCGTAGTCGGCCATCGATGGCGCATTCGAGTTAAACGTGTTGGTCTCGATGATGTCCGCGCCCGCGTCCAGGAACGCGTTGTGGATATCGCGAATGACATCCGGGCGCGTAATCGTCAACAAGTCATTGTTGCCCTTGAGGTCGCGCTCCCAGTCGGCGAAGCGCTCGCCGCGGTAGTCGTCCTCGGTTAGGCCGAAACCCTGGATCATCGTGCCCATTGCCCCGTCGAGCAAAAGGATGCGCTCGTCGAGCGATTTGAAAAGAGTATCGAGTCGTTCGTTACGGTCCATGTCGATGTCTCACGCGGCAACGGGTGTCGGGCGGACGCCAAGAGCGTGGCAGATCGCAAAGGCGAGTTCCGACCGGTTTAGCGTATAAAAATGAAATTCTGTAATGCCCTCGGCCTGCAGGCGCCGTACCTGGTTGATTGCGACGCTGGCGGCAATCATCTGGCAGGTCTGCGCGTCGTCATCGAGACCCGCAAACCACTCGCGCAGCCAATCGGGAACGCTCGCACCACAGGTGGCCGCAAACTTCTCGAGCTGCGGGAAGCGCGTGATCGGCAGGATGCCCGGCACGATGGGTGCATCGATGCGCGCGGCCGCACAGCGATCACGAAAATCGAGAAACAGATCGGTGTCGAAGAAGAACTGCGTAATCGCACGACTCGCGCCGGCGTCCAGCTTGCGCTTGAGATTGTCGAGATCGAATTCCGCACTCGGCGCTTCAGGGTGGACTTCCGGGTAGGCGGCCACCGAAATATCGAAGTCAGCAACCTTCCTCAGGCCTTCGACGAGATCTGACGCGTACGCATAACCGTCCGGATGCGGCTCGTAATGGTCGACGTCCTTCGGCGCATCGCCTCGCAGCGCAACGAGGTGGCGGATACCCATGTCCCAATACTCGCGTGCGATATCGTCGATCTCGCCGCGGCTTGCGCCGATGCAGGTCAGGTGTGGTGCCGCTGTCAGGTCGGTTTCACGCATGATGCGTTCGACTGCGTTATGCGTGCGCTCGCGGGTCGAGCCGTCCGCACCATAGGTAACCGAGACGAAACTCGGCTCGAGTGCCGCAAGCCGGTCGATCGATTGCCACATCGTCGTTTCCATCTTTTCCGAGTGCGGCGGGAAGAATTCGAACGAGACCTTGGGCTTGTTGTCCAGTGGAATATTCATGCTGTAGCTACCCCGAGCATCCAGCCCGGTTTCTTGTCAGGGATCGACCGGGGCGGTGCGAGGCGCAAGCCTGTCCGCGCCGCCCAGTCGGCGAAGTTTTCGCGCGTGTCGTTAACGTTCCGGTCATCGACGGCCGCGAGCAGAAGCAACCGCCCGCCCTCCTTCAACAGTCGTCGTGCTTCCTCGATCGCGTCGGTCGGTCGATCGGCGTCGCTGAGCACATCGTCGAGAATGATGGTGTCGAACTCGCGATCATCGAATGGCAGGGAGTACATATCGCCCTGGCGTAGCGAGCAGTTCGATGAGCCGGCGAGCAACAACTCCGCACGCGCCAGCCGTCGGGCATCCGAGTCGATATCAACGCCGACGACGCTCTGCGCGCGCGACGCGAGCAGCTTGAGAATGCGGCCTTGCCCGCAACCGACATCCAGCAGATCGCCAAGCGGCGCAGCAACCGTCAGTTCAACGAGCGCCTTGCGCAACAGACGGTCGTCGCCGTCATCGTCTGGCGTTGCCGTACCCTGCTCACCGCGCAATTTGCGGAGTTTTTCGAGATCCCGCGCGAACTCGGGTTCGTCCTCCGGTAGCAATGAGAGCAACCGGCGACGCGCCAGCATGTCCTGACCGTTAGACGGCACCCGGTAGAAAACAAAGTGGCCGTCGCGAAAACGCTCGAGCAGATCAGCAGCGATCAACTGCTTGAGGTGTTGGGAAACCCGCGGCTGGCTAAGCGACGTAACTTCGGTGAGTTCCGAAACACTGCACTCGGCCACGCTGCACAGCGCCACGAGGCGCATGCGCACGGGGTCTGCGAGCGCCTTGAGGCGCTGCGCCAGCTGGGTCGTGTCCGGACTCATTAAAATATAAATATATATTTATATAAATGGCCGGACAGTGTAGCACGGCGCCTCCACTATGTCGCGCGAGCGTCTTCCCTGTAGACGTCGAAGTTGGCGTCATCGAGGCGATAGACCTGGAACGACATGAACGCGATGACCTGGAAGTAGACACTGCGCGCGAACGGCTGAAACTCGCGGTACTCGGCCGCACTCAACAGGATCGTCATGACGGCGTAGAGCGTCGCGGCGATGCTGACGAGTCCAAGCAACATCGCAATACGGCGCGTATGGCGCATCCGGTCCTCGTCTGTCTGGTGCGGGTTCAGCTTCTTGCCATACAACTGCCAGCCCAGAATCGACGCGAAGAACACATTCATCGCCGTGATGATCAGGTTGTTCTGGTAGCCACCGAACCACGGGTAGTCGAACTGCCGGAACCAGGTGACGAACACCCAAAAACCCAGGTAGACGACTACGATCGACCAGAACAGCGCCGGCGACATGACGTCGAACAGGCGCCGGGGACTCAGGTCTGCACTGCGTGTCGACCGTGTATTCAGCTCACGCATGAGTTTGAGTTCGGCGCGCAGTGTGTGCTCGATCCAGAGCATAGGGACGATCTGCAAAAGGAAATACCAGAACGCGGTATTGCCAAACGTTTTGCGGTTAAAGTCCACCGTCGTGAGCGCCACAAACGCGGCTATGCCGATGGCCACAATCACGTAGTTGAGTGTGCGGTACGTACTCCGTTTGCCCTCGTAATGCTCGAGCGGCCGCGGATACAGGCGCGGGTGCGTACTCGGTGGGTAGTTGTCCAGAACGTGGGTCATGCGACGCACGATGGTCTGCGGAAACACCATGGAGATCAGCAATATCTGGCCCGCGAAGGCAATGAAGAAAAGCGATTGTGCAGTCATGAATAATTCCTCAGGATTCGCGTCGATTCATGATCGCGGCGAACGCAATCCGGATTTCCGAATCGGTCGCGCCGCTCTCCTTCAGCGCCGCAATAGTGTTTGTGAGTTTGGCCGTAACGAGCTCATTGAGATCGACGAGACTGGCGGCCTTCGCATCCGGGTGCACGAAGGTGCCCCGATAGCCGCGCGCCTGAATGACGGAATCGCGCTCGAGCAGCCGGTACGCCTTGGCGACCGTCTTGTTGTTCAGATTCAGATCATTGGCGAGCTGCCGAATCGACGGCAGCGGATCGCCGGGTTTCTTTGCCCCGCTCTGCACCGCCCGCTTGACCTGCTCGATGAGCTGGGCAAACAACGGCGTGGGGCTTTCTATGTCGACGACAATCTGCATGATGTCTCTTGACCCATATGTACCATGTGTGCGCATGGTACATATGGGGTACATCCCTGTCAACCGGGATCGCGATTGATTTCTAATGCATGGAGTCGGGTGCAGGCACGACGTTGTCAGAGAATATGCGTTCGACGTCGACGGCATCGAAATGGCGGCGACGGCCGCAGTATTCGCAGGTCACCTCGATGCTGCCAAGCTCTTCCAGGGCCTCGCGCGACTCGGCCTCGCCGAGCATCTTGAGGACATCCTCTGTCTTGCGCGCCGAGCAGCGGCACCGGAATTTCACCGGATGCGGCTGGTAGACCCGGACATCATCTTCAGCGAACAGCTTGCCGATCAGCTCGATGCCCGCCTCGCCAGCAAAGTCCTTCTCGGTGAGCGTCTCGGCCAGGAATTTCAGGCGATTCCAGTCGTCGGCATCCATCGTCTCGCCCGGCACTTGCTGCAACAGCAGTCCGCCGGCCACATCTGCATTGGCGACGAGCGCTATATGGCTGGGCACCTGCACCGAGCGATCGAAGTAGTGTTCGAGACTCGCCGCAAGCGATGTATCGTCGATCGCGACAATGCCCTGGTAGGGGCGATCACCCGAGTCGACGGTCACCGCGCAATGCGCATTCGCGGTGAGCTCCGCGAAGTCCCTCGCATGGCCGCCTTCATGGACTGCGGCCATGCCGCGCACGTCGAACTCACTGGTACATTGCATGACGAGCATCTGCAGGACCCCGGCGCCCTGGATCTGCAGGGTGATCGCACCGTCGAACTTGAGGCTCTGTGCAATCAGGCCGGTTACCGCTGCCGCATGCCCGAGCGTCTCAGTGACGATCGCGTCGTAGTCGTGGTCGCGCAACATACGGCGCCAGGACTGCGACAGGTGGATCAGCGCTCCACGAACCGGCAGCGCCTCGAATCCAAACGGCGTAACACTATCGGCCGACATCTCAGTCCGACAGTTTCTGCTTCAGGATCTGGTTCACCTGTCCCGGATTGGCCTGGCCCTTTGTTTCTTTCATGACCTGGCCAACGAAAAAACCGATCAGCTTGTCCTTGCCCGCCTTGTATTCCGCGACCTGGCCAGGATTCGCCTCGATGACCTTGTCGACGACAGCCTCGATGGCTGACGAATCCGTAATTTGCTTCAGGCCCTTCGCTTCGATGATCTCATCGGCCGTGCCCTCGCCGCTCCACATGGCCTCGAACACCTGCTTCGCAATCTTCCCCGAGATCGTGTTGTCGTGAATACGCGTTACGAGACCGGCCAGGTCCTCAGCCGAGATTCGGCTGTCGGCGAGACCAAGGCCTTCCTTGTTCAACGCACCGAGCAGGTCGCCGATGACCCAGTTGGCCACTACCTTTGGCTTCGCTTCGCTCGCCGCAACGGCCGTTTCATAGTAGTCAGCAAGCGGTCGCGAGATCGTCAGCTGCGCCGCATCGGCATTCTTGAGGTCGTATTCGTCGACAAAACGGTGCTGCTTCGCATCAGGGAGCTCGGGCAGCTGTTCCCTTACGTCTTCGATGTACTCGGCACTGATCTCAACCGGCAATAGATCCGGGTCCGGGAAGTAGCGGTAGTCGTTGGCCTCTTCCTTCGAGCGCATCGAGCGCGTCTCATCCTTGGCGGCGTCATACAAGCGCGTCTCCTGTACGACCTCTCCACCGTCCTCGATGAGGTCGATCTGGCGTTCGATCTCGTAATTGATCGCACGCTCGACGAAGCGGAACGAGTTGAGGTTCTTGATCTCCGTTCGCGTACCGAACTCTTCCTGGCCTCGCGGTCGAACGGAAACGTTGGCATCGCAGCGGAATGAACCTTCCTGCATGTTGCCGTCGGAGATGCCGAGGTAGCGCACGATCGTGTGAATCTTGCGCATGTAGGCGACCGCTTCTTTGGCAGAGCGGATGTCCGGTTCCGACACGATCTCTAGCAGCGGCGTGCCGGCTCGGTTCAGATCGATGCCCGACGAGCGATCGAGCCCCTCGTGAATCGACTTGCCGGCATCCTCTTCGAGATGCGCGCGGGTAATGCCGATACGCTTCTCATCGCCTTCGTCATCCGTGATGAACAGCTCACCGTGTTCGACGATGGGCAACTCGTACTGGCTGATCTGGTAGCCCTTCGGCAGGTCCGGGTAGAAGTAGTTCTTGCGCGCAAACACGGAACGCGGCGCGACGGTCGCGCCGACAGCAAGCCCGAACATGGCCGCCATGTGCACGACTTCCTCGTTGAGGACCGGCAGCACGCCCGGGTAACCGAGGTCGACGAGGCACGCCTGAGTATTGGGCTCTGCCCCATAAGCCGTTGATGCGCCTGAGAAAATCTTGGACTTCGTTGCAAGCTGCGTGTGGATTTCCAGACCGATGACGACTTCCCAGCTCATGCGAAGTCCTCCGGGCACGCCGTGTGGAAATCAGTGACCTGCTGGTACGCGTGTGCGCAACGCAGCAGAGTACTTTCGTCGAAATGGTGGCCGACGAGATGCAGGCCAACGGGCAAGCCGTCAACGAATCCGCACGGTATCGACATGCCGGGAAAGCCGCCGAGGTTGGCGCCGATCGTGTAAATGTCATTGAGGTACATCGTGATCGGATCGTCGACTTTGTCACCGAGCTTGAATGCGGGCGTCGGTGCCGTCGGCCCCGCAATCACATCAACCTCTTCAAACGCGTTCTTGAAATCGTCGGCGATCAGATGACGCACCTGTTGTGCCTTGAGGTAGTAAGCGTCGTAGTAGCCCGCCGACAGTACGTAGGTGCCCGTCATGATGCGGCGTTTCACTTCGTCGCCGAAGCCTTCGCCACGGCTACGGCAGTAGAGGTCGAGCAGATCTTCGGGATCGTCGGCACGATGGCCGAAACGCACGCCGTCGAAACGCGACAGGTTTGACGAGCATTCAGCCGGCGCCACGACGTAGTACGTTGGCACCGACAGGTCAATGTTGGGCATGTCGACTTCGACCACGGTTGCGCCGAGTGACTCGAGTACGGCGATCGCCTCCTTGATCCTGACACTGCAGTCGGCGTCGAGGCCTTCGTCGAAATGCTGGCGCACGAGACCGATCTTCAGACCCTCGATCGACTGGCCGAGCTCCGCAACGTAGTCAGGAACGGGCTCATTGAGACAGGTCGAGTCGCGCTCGTCGAATCCGGCCATTACGCCGAGCAGGCGAGCAGCATCTTCGGCCGAGCGCGTAATGACGCCCGCCTGGTCGAGACTCGAGGCAAACGCGATCATCCCGTAGCGCGAGACGCGGCCGTAGGTCGGCTTGATCCCAACGGTCCCTGTCAGCGCCGCAGGCTGGCGGATCGAACCGCCCGTATCCGTTGCAGTGGCCGCAGGCGCCAAACGCGCAGCAACGGCTGCCGCCGAACCACCCGACGAGCCACCAGGCGAACGGTCGAGATCCCAGGGATTCCTGACGGGCCCGAAAAAGCTCGTCTCATTCGACGAGCCCATCGCAAATTCATCCATGTTCGCCTTGCCAAGGACGACAGCGCCCGCGGCGGCGAGTCGCTCGACGATCGTCGCATCGTAAGGCGATACAAAATTGTCCAGCATTCTGGAGCCGCAGGTCGTCTTGACGCCACGCGTACAGAAAATGTCTTTGTGCACGATCGGCAGGCCGTTCAGGACGCCACCCTCGCCGGCCGCGCGTGCCTGATCCGCGCGCTCGGCCGCGGCCAGCGCGTTATCGGACGTCACCGTGACGAAGGCATTGAGTTTCTCATCGTGCGCGGCAATGCGCTCGAGTAGCGACTGCGTCAGCTCAACCGACGAATACTCACCGCTGTCCAGACCGGCCGCGAGCTCGGTCAGTGTTTTCGCGTGCAGGTCCATCACTCGATGACCTTCGGCACGAGATACAGCCCATCGGTCACCGACGGGGCATTTTCCTGGAATCGATCGCGTTCGTCGGACTCGATGACGGCATCCGGGCGCAGGCGCTGGGCCACGTCGAGCGGGTGCGCCATCGGTACAACGCCCTCGGTGTCGGCTTCGGACAGATGGTCGACGAAATCCACGATTCGAGAAAGCTTGTCGACGAGTTCGGCATGCTCTTCGGGCTTTAATTTGAGGCGGGCCAGCGTCGCGATCTGCTGGACCTGGTCTTCAGTGAGTGACACGGGGTTTTCCGGCCTGTTTCTGGGTTCTAGTCAGCGGTGTTTCGGGACCCGCGAAAGCGGGGACGCAATAATACACGCCGCCTTGTGGAAAGTCGTGCGCATTGCTAGATTACGCCGTTAATTCTCTTATTGGGCAACCACCTGCATGTTCAAGAATATCCTGGGTTATTTTTCCAATGACCTGTCGATCGACCTTGGCACGGCCAATACCCTGATTTACTCGCGGGGACACGGCATTGTGCTCAACGAACCGTCCGTCGTGGCGATTCGTGAGGACTCGGGTCGGGGCGGCCGTATCGTCGAAGCCGTCGGTATGGAAGCCAAGAACATGCTGGGACGCACGCCGGGCAATATCACCGCCATCCGGCCGCTCAAGGACGGCGTTATCGCCGACTTCACGGTCACGGAGAAGATGCTGCAGCACTTCATCCGCAAGGCTCACCAATCGCGCTATTTCCGCCCAAGCCCGCGGGTTCTGATCTGCGTGCCGTATGGCTCCACCCAGGTCGAGCGTCGCGCGATCCGCGAATCCGCCGAAGGTGCCGGTGCCCGCAAGGTACACCTCATTGACGAGCCCATGGCCGCGGCCATCGGTGCGGGCATGCCCGTCCACGAGGCGCGCGGCTCGATGGTCCTTGATATCGGCGGCGGCACCTCCGAAGTGGCGGTTATCTCGCTGAACGGCATCGTTTATGCGGCCTCGGTTCGTATCGGCGGCGACCGCTTCGATGAAGCCATCACCAACTACGTGCGCCGCAACTACGGCATCCTGATCGGTGAGGCAACCGCGGAGCGCATCAAGCATGAGATCGGTTCTGCGTTCCCGGGCCAGGAAGTCCTCGAGATTTCGGTCAAGGGCCGTAACCTGTCCGAAGGCGTGCCGCGCAGCTTCACGCTGAACTCGAACGAGATCCTCGAAGCGTTGCAGGAACCGCTGCAGGGCATCGTCGGCGCCGTCAAGGAAGCGCTCGAGCAGACGCCGCCTGAACTCGGTGCCGACGTCGCAGAACGCGGCATTGTCCTGACCGGCGGCGGCGCCATGTTGCGCGATCTCGACAAGCTGCTCATGGAAGAAACCGGGCTGCCGGTCGTTATCGCCGACGAGCCGCTTACCTGCGTCGCCCGAGGCGGCGGCCGCGTCATCGAGCTCATCGACGAACACGGTCCCGCCGTCTTCGGATTGGAGTGATCTCCCCCACGCGGAACCATGGTCGCGTCCCGGGGAAATAACAGCAGTCCAGCACGTATCCCGGCGCTGGGGCTCCGCGTCATCGTTCTGATTCTCGTCAGCATCGTGCTGATGTACCTCGATCACCGCCAGAATCACCTTGACGGCATTCGCCGCGGTATCGGCGCAGCCGTGTATCCCGTGCGCCTCCTGGTCGATGCCCCGGTGCGCTTCTGGGCCTGGCTCGGTGAGTCGACGACCTCGCGTAACGAGCTGGAGCTCGAACTGGGGCGGCTGCAGGCGGAACGCCTGCTGACGAACGCGCGCCTGCAGCGCCTTACCGCGCTCGAAGCCGAGAATGCGAGGCTGCGCGCCCTGCTTGAGGCGCGTACGCGTGTGCGCGACGAAGTGCGCGTCGCGGAGATCATGGCCGTCGACGCGAATCCCTATGAGCACAATCTCGTGATCGATATCGGTACTCGCGACGGCGTCTACGACGGCCAGGCCATCGTGGACGCGAATGGCGTCGTCGGCCAGGTCATCGAAACGGGCATCATGACGTCGCAGGCCGTGCTCATCAGCGACGCCGACCACGCGCTCCCGGTCGAGGTAAACCGCAACGGGCTGCGCACGATCGCCGTCGGTACCGGCGAGATCGACAGACTCGACCTGCCCTTCCTGCCCAACAACGCGGACATTCGGGCAGGTGATCTGCTGGTGACTTCAGGCCTTGGCGGTGCATTCCCGTCCGGTTATCCGGTCGCCGTTGTCGATTCGGTCACGCGCATGCCGTCCGAACCGTTTGCAGACGTTTCCGCTACGCCATCAGCAGCGCTCGACCAGGTACGCGAGGTCATGCTCGTCTGGTCGGCGCCTCCCGTTGCGCCCGAGGACGACGTCGAGGAGGACAGCGAATGAGCCGCGCCGAGCGCCGCCTGCCTGTACTCATCACGCTCCTCGTTGGCCTGATGCTGTCGATCATGCCGCTGCCCGATTCGGCCGAGCCTTTCCGGCCCGACTGGCTGGCATTGCTGCTGATCTTCTGGGCCATGCAGCTGCCGCGCAGCTGGAGCGTCGGCACGGCGTGGATCGTTGGGGTTGTCCTCGATGTCTCTTACGGCACGCTGCTCGGTCAACACGCCGTTGCGCTGTGTGTCATCGTCTTTATCACGGTGCGCTTCCACCTGTTAATGCGTGTATTCCCGCTATCTCAGCTCACGCTGACCGTGTTCGCACTCCTCGCCTTGTACCAGTTCATCCTGTTCTGGATAAACGGTGTTGCCGGTGTCACGGCGCCGTCCATCACTTACTGGGCGCCGGTCATTACCGGTACCCTCCTCTGGCCGTTCTTCCACATGTTCCTCTCTGGCATCCGGTTCCGGCCGTCCTCCGGAGCCTAGACGACGTGGCCAGCCTGCTTTCGCCAATCAAGGACGTCCACTCCGAACGTCGCCTGTTCATCGCCCGCGTCATCCTGTCATCCGTCGTATCCGTGCTGCTGCTTGGATTCGTGATCGTCAGGCTCGTGCAGCTGCAGGTCGTCGATCACGAGCTGTTCGCTGAGAAGTCGCAGGGCAACCGTGTCCGCATCGAACCCGTGCCGCCAATTCGCGGCCTCGTGTTCGATCGAAATGGGCGCGTCATTGCCGAGAACCTGCCCGCCTACCAGTTGGAGCTGATTCCGGAGCAGGTGGGCGATATTGATGACACGCTGTCGCGGCTTTCCGGGCTCGGGCTCATCGAGGAAGAGGAAATACCCCGCTTCAAGGAGCTCAGCCGCAGCGGGCCCCGATTCAAACCGGTCACGCTCAAATTCCGGCTGACTGACGAGGAAATCGCCAACTTCGCGATTCAGCGCCCGCGTTTCCCGGGCGTCGATTTTCGCCCGCGCCTCGTGCGCCATTACCCCAACGGGTCGGCGGTGGCGCATGCCGTAGGGTATGTCGGTGCATTGAGCACTGACGATCTGGAGCGCCTCGACCCTGCCGCCTACGCCGGCACATCCCACACGGGGAAGACCGGTGTCGAGAACGCTTTCGAGGCAGACTTGCATGGCGACGCCGGCTACCGTCACCTGATTACCAATGCTCGCGGCCGTCAGATTCCGAGCAACACGAGCGAGCTTCTCGACACGCTGCCCGATGACCTGACTCCGGAACCCGGCGATAACGTCTACCTGAGCCTCGATCTTGACCTCCAGCTTGTCGCGACCCAGGCATTCGAAGGACGCCGTGGCGCGCTCGTCGCGCTGAACCCGAACACCGGAGAAATTCTCGCGCTTGTCAGTGCGCCATCGTTCGATCCAAACCTGTTCGCCGTTGGTATGAGTACCTCGCAGTATCGCGAGCTCAGTGAGAACCCGGACCGGCCCCTCTTCAACCGCGCCGTGCGCGGCGCTTATCCGCCGGGCTCGACGATCAAGCCGATGCTCGCGCTGGCGGCGCTCGAAACTGGCGCAACGAACCTGACACGCAAGAGCTTTTGCCGTGGCTTCTTTCAACTGCCCGGTGACGATCATCGCTACCGCGACTGGAAACCCGAGGGTCACGGTCCTGTCGATATTAGCGATGCTATTTCGCAATCCTGCGACGTGTACTTCTACGAGATCAGCGTGGACATCGGTATTGATGCCATGCATGACTACCTCTCGCGATTCGGGCTCGGGATGCAGACAGGTATCGACACCGGTGGCGAACATGAAGGGCTCGTCCCTTCGAGGGAATGGAAGCGGCGGTCATTCCGTGACCGCGATGACAAGCGCTGGTATCACGGCGAAACCGTTATCGCTTCGATCGGCCAGGGCTACATGCTGGCCACACCGCTGCAGCTCGCTAACGCGATCGCGGCCGTCGGGACGCGCGGCAAGCGTTTCAAACCTTACATTGTTGCCGCGGTCGAGGATCCGCTGACGAGTTCACGCCACCTGACGCAGCCGCAGCCGCTGCCCGATGTAGAGATCAGCAGCGACTTCTACTGGGACAATGTCATCAACGCGATGAATGACGTGCTGCAAGGTGAGCGTGGGACGGCGCGTGCCGTCGGTTACGGCGCCCCGTACCGCATGGCCGGCAAGAGCGGTACGGCGCAAGTCATTACGGTCGCCCAGGACGAAGAGTACGACGAGCTGGAACTCGAGGAGCGCCAGCGAGATCACGCCTTGTTTGTATCGTTTGCGCCGCTCGATGACCCGCAGATCGCCGTCGCGCTCATTGTAGAAAACGGCGAGAGCGGCAGTAATGTCGCCGCGCCGATTGCCAGAACCGTGATGGACGCGTGGCTGGGGTACGACGATGCGCCTTAGCGATACGCAGCGACTCATCGCACCAAAGTCCGCGCCACTAAATGACTTCGCGCGCCTAATGCGCAAGCTGCACGTAGACGGGCCGCTGCTCGTCGGTCTTCTGCTGATCTGCGGCCTCGGGTTGTTCGTCCTGTATAGCGCCGTTGGTGAAAGTAACCGGCTGCTCATGAACCAGGTCGTGCGCCTCGGCGTCGCGTTCGTCGCGATGCTGATCGTCGCGCAGCTTCCGCCAGGGTTCCTGCGCCGCTGGACACCCTGGGGTTATATGCTCGGCCTTTTACTGCTCGTCCTCGTGCTGTTCAAGGGCGAAGTCGGACAGGGCGCGCGGCGCTGGCTCGACATCGGCATCCGCTTCCAGCCGTCGGAGGCCATGAAGCTCGGCGTGCCGATGATGGCTGCATGGTTCCTGCACGACAGACAGATTCCGCCGAAGCTCGGACACATCGCGATTATCGCGGTCATGATCGTTGTGCCTACCATCCTGATCGCCCGGCAACCGGATCTCGGCACGTCGCTGCTAATCGCGGCATCGGGAATCATCGTCATCATTCTGGCCGGCATGTCATTCCGCCTGATTGTCGGCCTGGGCATCGCCGCAATCCCGGGCGCACTCGTGCTCTGGAATTTCATGAAGGACTATCAGAAGCAGCGCGTCCTG
Source organism: Woeseiaceae bacterium (assembly GCA_030065985.1). Lineage (GTDB taxonomy): Bacteria > Pseudomonadota > Gammaproteobacteria > Steroidobacterales > Woeseiaceae > UBA1847. The sequence continues at coordinate 38,858 of JASJCM010000003.1, forward strand.
ACGCTGCTCGACCCGGACAGTGACCCGCTTGGCGCGGGCTACAACATTATTCAATCGAAAATCGCGATCGGCTCCGGCGGCACCTTCGGCAAAGGCTGGACGAACGGGTCCCAGGCCCAGCTCGAATTCCTGCCGGAACGCGACACGGATTTCATTTTTGCGGTGCTTGGCGAGGAATTCGGGCTGCTCGGTGCGCTGACGCTGCTCGTCCTGTACATGTTCGTGATCGCACGCGGCCTGTATATCGCGGTGCAGGCACACGACACCTATTCCCGCTTGCTCGCCGGGTCTATCAGCCTGACGTTCATGGTCTACGTCTTCGTCAACACCGCGATGGTGACCGGACTCGTACCGGTCGTCGGGGTGCCGCTGCCGCTGGTCAGTTTTGGCGGCACGTCGATGGTGACGCTGATGGCTGGTTTCGGTATTCTCATGTCCATTCACTCGCACCGGAAACTGTTGCCGCACTGATGACAATTCGCCTACTCGCAGTCGCTGCAATCCTCTTCGTTTCCGTCTCCTGCTCGCAAGCTGCCGAAGACGCGCACGTCGATGTGACGCGCCCGAATGTCGCTGCGTTCATCGATGAGATGGTCGACGAGCACGGCTTTGACCGTGACGCGCTTGCCGCAACGCTGGGCAAGGCGAAGATCAAGCAGTCAATCATTCGCAAGATCTCGACGCCCGCTGAAAAGAAACTCTCCTGGGGTGAGTACCGCGAGATCTTCATAACGAAAGAGCGTATTCGCGCGGGCACGGAATTCTGGCTCGAGAATCGCGAGATGCTCGAACGTATACAAAAGGAAACCGGCGTTTCGGTCGAAATGATTGTCGGCATTATCGGCGTCGAAACCTACTACGGTCGGATCACGGGCAGGGACCGGGTTATCGATGCACTATCGACGCTGGCGTTCGACTACCCTCCTCGGCAGAAATTCTTCCGCAACGAGCTGGTGCAGTTTCTGATCCTCGCGCGCGAGGAGGAACTCGACGCGACGTCACCGGTTGGCTCCTACGCAGGCGCGATGGGCAGGCCGCAGTTCATGCCATCGAGCTTCCGCGCCTACGCCGTTGACGCAACGGGCGACGGGAAGCGCGATATCTGGAACAACTGGGCAGACGTCGCAGGCAGCGTCGCCAATTACTTCGTCGAGCACGGCTGGCAGTCGGGTGAGGAAGTTACCTCGCCAGCCACACTCGGCAGCCGTTGGGCAGGTGACGTGCCCACGCCTCGCAACACGTTGACACCGACGGAAACCGTCGAGTCTCTGAGCAACAAGGGTGTTGTGTTCGCAACCGACCTGGCCGACGACAGCAAGACCGAGCTGCTTACGTACGAGGGTGACAACGGCACCGAACACTGGGTCGGCTTCCACAATTTCTTCGTCATTACGAAGTACAACCGCAGCGTCATGTACGCGCTGGCTGCCCACCAGCTTGGCCAGGAGATCGCCCGCGAGGTAGCGGCCGATGCGGGCTAGCCTCCCGCTCCTGACACTAACGCTGGTCGCCGTCGCCGGCTGTGGCGGCAGCAAGGTACGAGGCGACGGTCCGCCGTCGGGCAGCGTGAGCATTCCCGACCTTCCCGGCGATGCCGTGCCAAGACCCGAACCACGTAGCAGGTACGGCAATGGACCCGTCTACGAGGTGCTGGGCAAGCGCTACACCGTGATGAACACGGCAAGGGACTACCAGGAACGCGGCGTCGCGTCCTGGTACGGCAAAAAGTTTCACGGCAATCTGACGTCGAATCGCGAGACGTACAACATGTACGCGATGACGGCAGCGCACAAGACGCTGCCGTTGCCGACCTACGTGCGTGTGCGCAACCTGCGTAACGACAAGTCTGTCGTCGTGCGCGTCAACGACCGCGGCCCGTTCGTCCACAATCGCATCATCGACCTCTCTTATGCCGCGGCGCTCAAGCTCGACATGGTCCAGGACGGTACGAGCCTGGTGGAGGTCACGGCCATCAACTTCGACGAGCCGGCGGGTCCCCGACCAACCCGATCGACTGGCGTCGGCAAAACGCCTCCCGCAGCCGGCACCGAACCCGACCCGGTCGACAGCAAACCGACTCCTTCGATTACGTCGAACCTCGTCTATGTGCAGGTTGGCGCGTTTGGCGACCGCGCAAACGCAGAGCGTCGCCTTGGCGCCCTGTCGCTGGCTGGCATCGAGAAGGCCTTCATTCACGAGGAACGCGCGCCGGAGCGGACGCTGTACCGCGTGCGCATCGGTCCCGTGGACGACGTGATCCAGTACGACATCCTGGTCGAGGAACTCGAGAACATCGGTATCATCGATCCATACCTAATTACCGAATAGCCGCGTACAATACGCGCCCGAAGCCAATACCCGATTTACGAGGCCCCATGTCGCAGCGTCTGTCTTTTGTTTTCGCTCTCTTAGCTTTTCTCTTAATTTCAAATAGTTACGCTCAGGGACAAATGCCGGTCCCGGCACCGCCGATCATCGGTGCCAAGAGCTATCTCGTTATCGATGCGACGACGGGCCATGAACTGGCGACACTCGACCCCGATGTGGCGCTCGCGCCGGCGAGCCTGACCAAGCTCATGACGGCTTACGTCGTCTTCAAGGCACTGAAGCAGGGCCAGATCCAGCTTCAGGACGAAACGACTATCTCGGAAAAGGCCTGGCGCACGGAAGGCTCACGCATGTTTGTCGAAGTTGGCAAACGCGTGAAAATTGAGGACCTCCTCCTCGGCATGATCGTCCAGTCGGGCAATGATGCGAGCGTGGCGCTTGCCGAGCACATTGCCGGCACCGAAGACGTGTTTGCCCAGATGATGAACCAGTATGCGTCGCAACTCGGCATGCTCTCGAGCAGTTTCCGCAATGCGACCGGACTGCCGGCGGAGGGCCATGTGACGACGGCGCGTGACCTTGCGACACTGGCGCGCGCGATTATCGAGGAGTTCCCGGAGTACTACGCATGGTATGCCGTCAAGGAATACACGTTTAACGACATCAAGCAGCCGAATCGCAACCGTCTGTTGTGGCGTGACGCATCGGTCGATGGTCTGAAGACTGGCCATACCGATGACGCGGGCTATTGCCTCGTCTCGTCGGCCAGTCGCGACGGCATGCGCATCATTTCGGTTGTTATGGGCACGTCCAGCGACAAGGCGCGCAGCGATGGCAGCCAGGCTTTGATTAATTATGGTTACCGCTTCTTCGAGACGCGCTTGTTGTACAAGGCTGGCGAGGAAGTAACGACTGCGCGCGTGTGGAAATCGGCAAACGAGACATCGCGCCTCGGCGTTCTCGAAGACCTCTACATAACAGTGCGACGCGGCGCTTACGATCAGCTCGAGTCGACACTGGACATTCCCGCTATCGTCGAGGCTCCGCTCTCGACCGGGCAGCCAATCGCTGAATTGCGTATCAGCCTGGGCAACAGCGAAGTCCTTCGCACGCCGCTGCGCGCGCTCGATGACAACCCCACGGGTTCGATGTGGCAGCGCATGCGCGACGGCGTGAGTCTCTGGTTCGAGTAACGCATGTCCGAAGCGTCGGCAATCGAGTTTCCGTGCCAGTTCCCCATCAAGATGATGGGTCGCGATACACCTGAGTTTCGCGCCACAGCGCGAGCGCTGGTCGAGAAGCACGCCGGTCCCGTGGCCGATGATGCGGTGCAGGCTGCGCTGAGCCGCAATGCGCGCTTCGTGTCAGTTACCGTAACCATCACCGCCGAGAGCCAGGAGCAGCTCGACAGTATCTACCGGGACGTCACGTCTCACGACGACGTTCTCATGGCGCTGTGAAGACCAGCTTCCTCGGTCGCGAAGACTACGTGCCGCTATGGCACGCGATGCAGGCTTTCACCGACGAACGCGACGAGTCGACGCCCGACGAAATCTGGTTTTGCGAGCACCCGCCCGTTTTTACGATGGGCCTGAACGCGGCTGAAGAACACTTGCTCGCACCCGGCGATATTCCTGTCGTGCAGATCGACCGCGGCGGCCAGGTCACTTTTCACGGGCCGGGGCAGCTCATGGTCTACCCGTTGATCGACATCCGGCGAGCCGGCATCGGCGTGCGCACGCTGGTCACGGCACTGGAGCAGAGCGTCGTGGACCTTGTCGCCGAATTCGGAATCGACGCGGCTGCAAAGCCCGAGGCCCCCGGGGTTTACGTAAACAACGACAAGCTGGCGAGCGTCGGCTTGAGGATTCGACGTGGGTCGAGCTTTCACGGCATGGCCCTGAATGTCGATGCCGACCTCGAACCTTTCTCAAGAATCAATCCCTGCGGCTACAAGGGACTTGAAATGACGGACCTCAAAGCGCTCGGCATCAACCTTGATCTTGAACAGACCGCTGACAGGTTGCTACCGCATTTCCTGCGACACCTTGGGCTCGATGTCGAATGAAGATGCCAGCCATCGACATTGGGCTTCTAATCGCGCCGCCTGGATTTAACTGACTCGGGCTTGTTTACAACCAGGCGTGCTGCATCGGCAGTTCATTCGAGAACCTGATCGAGCCGCGCAGCAGCCGATACGCCAGCCACGGCAGGAACAGGTAAGAGCCGCCAAGCAGAGCGAACGTGGCGACTATCGAAATCGGCGAATCGTTGTTGACGCCGCTGAGTCCGACAAACAGAAGGATGATCGCAATCGGTATCGCGAGGATCGTAACGCTGGCCGTGACCAGCTGCCACGAGACGTGCGAATAGATATCGCGGTTCAGAATACGCTTGCGTATCCAGAGCAGATACAACGCTGACGCGACGATTGCCGGCGGCCACAGCAGCGTGCACCACTGAACGGCATAGCCCCAGTGCACCAGCTTTTCCTGTTCCTTAATGCTGCTCAATGAATACGCGCCCAAAACGATCGCAGTCGGGACATACTAGGCAGGACATTGTTTGCCCGCTGCCGATGGCGTCACACTTGCAGGAAGTGTGTGTCTATTCCAGGTAGCCGCCTTGCTTCGCCTTGGCTATGCAGCTCTCCATGAAGTCAGAATCGGTCATGATGATCGAGACGTAGGACTGGACGACGTTCAGCGCGGCTCTTGATTTTGAGAGGACGAGTACTTCATCCGCCTCATCATCAAAGTCGATCGCTGCGAGCGTTGCAGGTGATTCAATTTGCAGCGCTGCCTTGATCAGACCCATCCAGGTAGGCCCTCCTCCCTGCAGCGCGTTCTTCTCCATGAACTCCAGGGTTTCCGGGCGGTGATCAAAGACGCAGAGAGACAGCCCGAGTCCGGGCACATTCGAGATCACATTTCCGACGAGTATTTCTTCTGACATGTCGCCCATCCTGGCCGCGGGCGAATCATGATACATGGATTTCATGGCGCCGAGATCGATCGGCTACAATGAAGCACATCCAGTAGCGACGGGCGTCCGCTATTGGATGTTCTTCGCCTGATGGATTCTCCGCTGGTTTATGCCCCGGCGATAATTGCGGCAAGCCACCTGGTCGGATTGCTGATTATCAAAGCAAACGAGGAGTAACGCAGGTCCGCCTATGAGCAACCCGAAATTCGCGAAACTCATTCGCAAGGTCAATATCTACCCGCCTTATCTCGGCATGGGTATACGGGTGCGGTCATTCAGCGATGACTTCACGCGTTTCGAGGTCCAGCTCAAGCCGCGCTGGTATACGCGCAATCTGTTCGGCACACACTTCGGGGGCAGCTTGTACGCGATGGCCGACCCGTTCTTTGTGTTCATCGTTACGATGAACTTCGGAAAAGGCTATGTCGTGTGGGACAAGTCGGCGGCTATCGACTTCCTGAAACCCGCTAAAGGCACGATTACCGGCGTTTACGAAATCAGCGCAAAGCGGTTGCAGGAGATGAGGGCGGAGGTCGATGCCCTTGGCAAGAACACTTACCACTTCGAAGCAGACCTCGTGAACGAGTCCGGCGAGGCTGTCGCCCGAGTCAGCAAGGAAGTCTATGTGCGCGCCAAGGACGCATCGCGCTAGCGACTTCTTACCGGATCGCCTCGAGTCGCTCCGGTGTTCCGATGTCGGCCCACAGCCCTTTATAGAGCGAGCCTGACAACTGACCATTGTCCGCGGCCTCACGAAGCATAGGAGCGAGCGGGAATCGGCCTGGTTCGCAGCCGTCGAAAAACGAAGGCCGATACATCGCGACACCGCTGAACGTGAGTCGCTGCGTCTCGCCATTGCGGATCAGGCCGTCCTCGATATCGAAGTCGCCACCGTCCCTGTATTCCGGCGACGGCACCATGACCAGATGGCCAATATGTTCGTCGGCCAGCTCGATTGTCGGCACCGGCATATCCGTGTAGATGTCTGCGTTCACAACGAGGAAAGGGTCTTCACCGAGCATTGGCAGGGCCTTATGTATGCCACCGCCGGTTTCGAGGATGTTGTTGCCCTCCTGGCTGTAAAGTACGTCGAGTCCATAGCGTTCGCCGGAGCCGACGCGCTGGACAATTCTGTCGCCTAGCCAGCCGAGATTAATCACAACCGTGCGGATACCGGCCGCGTGGATGTTTGCAAGATGGCGTTCGAGCAGACTCTCTCCGCGTACCTCGACAAGAGACTTGGGAATCTCGTCAGTGAGTGGCCGTAAGCGTTCGCCGCGACCAGCGGCCAGCACCATCGCCCTCATTGGTTGGATTCCAGGCCTGGCAGGACCTGGTCTTCGATCAGGTCGATGAGAAAAGCGAGCTCCTCGTAGCGCGGCGCGACGTCGACAATGTACGAGAGCGTCCGCGGTATGTCCTTGAGGTAACCATCCTTGCCGTCGCGATGGTTCAACCGACAGAAGATTCCGGCGGCTTTGATCTGACGTTGCACGCCCATCAGCTCGAAATAGCGCCGGAACAGAGACTCGGGAACCTGTTCTCGCAACGACGAATCGCAGCCATTGTAAAAGTCGAGCGCCCATTGCCAGATACGGTCTTCTGGCCACTTCACGTAGCAGTCCTTGAGCAATGAGACGAGGTCATAGGTCAAGGGTCCCTCAACGGCGTCCTGGAAATCGAGAATGCCGGGATTGTCTTCGGCCATGACCATCAGGTTGCGCGAATGGTAGTCGCGGTGCACGAATACCTGCGGCTGGTCGAGCGCGTTGGCAACAAGCAGGTCACACAGCGACTGCCAGCTGCGTTCCTCGACATCATCGAAGTCGATACCGAGATGCGTACCGCACAACCAGTCGTGAAACAGTGAGAGCTCGAAACGCAGCAACTCTTCATCGTAGGGCGGTAGCTGTGACTGAAAGGCTGCTCCGTTCTGCTGCATCACGAGCAGCGCTTCAATCGCATCGCGATACAGGAACTCCGCCTGTGACTTATCCTGGAGTAGCTCCTGGAGATACTGGCGCGTGCCGAGGTCGGTGAGCAGCAGGAAGCCTTGCTCCATATTCGCCTCTACGATACGCGGAGCATTGAGCTGCATCGCTTCGAGATAGCCGGCAACGCGCACGAACGGCACGGAGTCTTCCTTGTCCGGCGGCGCATCCATAACGATGAAACTCTCGCCCGCACCCTGGAGTCGAAAATACCGACGGAAGCTCGCGTCGATAGACGCAGGCACCGGTTCACTACCGGCCACGTTGTCGATCTGCAGTGTCCATTCACGCAGTGCGTCCAGGCGGACGTCGGACGAGGTCGTTGAACTTGCTATCGTGGCTCTCCGTAACGCGTTGAAGCAACTAGGAAACCAAGGGAAGGTATCAAATCCCAAAGGCTGATAACATCCCGACTAATCAAGCCAGTCGAACTCTGACCCGACCATCGTTTTGTCCGCGAAACCCCTAATTCTCGCTTGCTCCCTGTTGGCCTTCGCTCAGGCACAAGCGGACGATCCCCTCAGCTGCGGTACGTCGCTCGGCGAGCGACTTGCCGAAGACTTCCGACTGGGCGACGGCGCGCTCGACAATCCGGACACGGTTGTGCTCGAGGCCGGCTCTGTTGAGGCGCAGCTGGGCGATGATCCGACCGCCCGTATGAGCGGTGGCGTCCTGTTGCGAAAGGATGACAAGCTCGCGGGCGCCGACTCGGCCTACTACGACCCTGACCAGCGGGCGCTGTTTCTCGAAGGCGGCGTGCGTTACGAGGATCCCGGCACGCAGATTCGCAGTCGCTCCGCGGAGTTTGGCTACGACATGGGGCGCATTCGCTTCGAAGGTGCGGACTTCTCCCTGGGCAGCAGCAACTCCCGCGGTGCAGCCGATTCACTCGAGATAAACGAAGCCGGAACGCTGACACTCACGGGCGTCGAGTACACGACCTGCCCGCCAGGTTCGGAAGACTGGCTGCTGCAAGGCAAGTCGATCGAACTCGACACGCGCGAGGGCATCGGCACGGCGAAGGGGATGCGGCTGCGTTTCTTCGATGTGCCCATCCTCTACCTGCCCTACATCTCGTTCCCGATTGGCGATGCGCGCAAGTCGGGCGTTCTGACGCCCGAGATCGGCAGCTCCGGACGCAGCGGCAATGAAATACGGGTGCCGTACTACTGGAACATCGCGCCCAACTACGACGCGACAATAACCCCGCGCCTGTTGACGAGTCGCGGCCTGCAACTCGAAACGCAGTTCCGCTACCTGACGCTTCGCAACGAAGGCACGATCACCGCCGATTACCTGCCCGACGATGACGAGGTCAATCGCACAAGGCACCAGATGCGCCTGACCCATCGAACGCTGTTCGATAACGGCTGGCGCAGTCGCATCAACTTCCGTGAAGTCTCGGACAGCCAGTACTTCGAGGATCTCGGCGGCAGCCTGAGCATTTCGAGTATCACGCACCTCGATCGTCACGTGAGCTTCGACTATTTCTCCGATCGCGTGTCGATGTTCGCCCAGGTGCAGGACTACCAGACCATCGACGACACGATCGCACCGAGCGACGAACCGTACCGCCGGCTCCCACAGGTGCTGGTAAATGCAAACCTGCCGCTCGGCCCGATGCGCTTCGGCGTCGACACCGAGCTCGTGAATTTCGATCGCGATACAGGTGCAACGGGTTGGCGATTCAATGCGGCACCGTCCGTGGAGCTGGCGCTCGGGCGTCCGGGATTGTTCTTCAAGCCGGCCGTATCCGTCGACTACACGACCTACGAACTCAGCGACACGTTGCCCGGAGAGGACACGACGCCGGAGCGCACCGTGCCAATTTCGAGTGTCGACACTGGCCTCATACTCGAACGCACAATGGCGAATGCGGGACGCATTCAGACGCTCGAACCGCGCCTGCTGTATGTACACATCCCGTTCCGTGACCAGAACAACTTCCCGGTCTTCGACACGATCACGCCGGACATCAACCTCGTGCAGCTGTATCGCAAGAACCGTTTTCTCGGTATCGATCGGATCGGCGATACGGATCAGCTCAGCGTTGGCGTAACGTCGCGCGTGCTCGATGTCGGCACAGGTCGCGAACTCTTGTCGGCAACGGTGGGTCAGACGCGTTACTTCAGCGATCGTATCGTGACACTGCCGGGAACCTCAGCCGCTACGTTCGAAACCTCGGACTACATCGCCCAGGTGCGCGTGCTGCTGCTTGAAAACGTCAACTTTGACTTCGGCCACCAGTGGGGCACGGGCGAGAACGGCACGACCAAGTCCGAGGCGCGCCTGCAGTACAGCCCGTCGCAGAACAAGATTCTGAACCTCGCCTATCGCTTCCGGCGCGACTCGCTCGAACAGGGCGATCTGTCTTGGTCCTGGCCTGTCGCAAAGCAGTGGAACTTCGTTGGCCGTTACAACTTCTCTTTCCGCGATCAGGAAGTCCTTGAACAGTTTTTCGGCCTTGAATACGAGAGCTGTTGTTGGGGTTTGCGTCTCGTATCGCGCCGTCATATCTCGACACGTGACGGAACTCGCGATTCGTCCTTCGGTCTGCAATTGGTATTGAAGGGAATGACGAGCGTCGGCACGGCTGCCGACAAACTGCTCGAACGTGGTATTCTTGGCTATTCTGCAGATCTTCGGTAGTAAAAATTGTTTAATATCAAGAACATATGCGCGGTTGCCGCATTAGCGACCGCGCCTGTCGCCGTCGCTGACGAGCTCTCCGAGACGGGTGAATTCCTCGATGGCGTGGCGGCTATCGTCAACGAAGGGGTGGTGCTCAAGAGCCAGCTCTACCTGCAGATCGACACGGTCGCAAAGAACGCCGAGCAGCAAGGCATTCCACTGCCGCCGATGGACGTCCTCGAGGAGCAGCTCCTCGAGCGCCTGATCCTCACGGAAATCCAGCTGCAGCGCGCCGCCCGCATCGGTCTGAACGTCTCGGACCAGAACCTGAACTCGGCGATTGCAAACATCGCCGCGCAGAACCAGGTGGCCTTTGAAGACATGCCTCGTCTGCTCGCGCAGGACGGCGTTGACTACGCGCAGTTTCGCCAGCAGCTCCGTGAGGAAATCACGGTCGACCAGCTGCGCCGCATCGAAGTGGGCCAGAGCATTAATGTCACGGAACGCGAGATCGAACAATGCGTTGCCGATCTCGAAGGTAACGTTGTTGCTAACTCCGAGTACCAGCTATCGCACATCCTGCTGACATTCAATGAAGCCGCAAGCTCGGATGAGATTCGCGAAGTCGAAGAGATGGCCAACGAAATCTACCAGCAGATTCAGGACGGTGCTGACTTTCGCGAGCTCGCGGTGCGGCATTCGAAAGGACCGACCGCATTGCAGGGCGGTTCACTCGGCTGGATGCAGGGTCAGCAGGTACCGACGGTATTCACCGATGTGCTGCAGGACATGGGTCGCGGCGAGGTCTCTGAGCCGATTCGCGCCGCGAGCAGTTTCCACCTTGTGCGTGTCGACGACCTGCGCAGCGCTGTGGAGCGAAGCGAGATCAACCAGGCCAACGTTCGCCATATCCTGATCATGCCCAACGAGATCATTGACGACGCAACAGCAAGGCAGCGCCTCGAGGAAGCTCTCGGCAAGATCCGTGAGGGTGAGGACTTCGGCGAGCAGGCCAAGCTGCTGTCGGACGATCCGGGTTCCGCGAATCTCGGCGGTGAGCTCGGCTGGGCGGGACCGAACACGTACGCACCGGAGTTTGAAGCCACGATTGCCGCCAGCGAGATCGGCGTTATATCGGAGCCGTTCCGCACTCAATTCGGCTGGCACATTCTCGAAGTTATCGATCGCCGCGTTTACGACAACACCGAGGAAATGAAAGAGCGCAACTGCGACCTTCGCATCCGCAATGGCAAGATGGAGGAAGAGTCGCAGCTCTGGATTCAGCGGCTGCGTGACGAGGCGTTCGTAGAGCCCAAAATCTAGGCGTGACCGCGGCCAAGCCACTCGTCATCACAGCCGGCGACCCGGCGGGCGTCGGTCCTGAGCTATGCAATGCGCTCGCGGACAGCCGTTTTGTCGATGAGATCGTCGTCGTTGGCGACAACCGCCAGTTCGATAATCGCTTGCGCGTCATCGACACGCCATTCCCGACACCGGTAACGCCCGGCAAGCCCGACTCCGCCAATGCGGCGACTCTGCTCAAAGGCCTCAAGATTGCCGTGCGTGGCTGTCTCGACGGCGAATTCGGCGCCATGGTGACAGCTCCTCTCGCCAAGAGCGTGATCGCCGATAGCGGTGTGCCGTTCACGGGCCACACCGAATTCCTTGCGGAACTCTGCGGTGCGCCTCTGCCGGTAATGATGCTCGTTGCCGGCGATCTTCGTGTGGCCCTTGCCAGTACACATCTTCCGCTGCGCGATGTGGCGGACTACCTGACCGAAGACGGTATCGAAAAGGTCTTACGAATTCTCGAGTCCGACCTGCGCCTGAAATTTGGTATCGACGTGCCCGAAATTGTCGTTTGCGGGCTCAATCCACATGCCGGCGAAAGCGGACACCTTGGCGATGAAGAAGAGCGTTTCATCGCGCCTCTGATTGAGCGTCTCCGCGGCGAAGGCCTGAATTTGCGCGGCCCGCTGCCGGCCGACACCGCCTTCACACCATCTGCGGGTCACAAGGATGCCGTATTGGCGATGTACCACGATCAGGGCCTGCCTGTTCTGAAGTACGCAGGCTTCGGCCATGCGGTCAACGTCACGCTTGGACTGCCGATCATCCGCACCTCCGTCGATCATGGCACCGCCTTCGATATCGCAGGCCAGGGCAAGGCAGACGCGGGCAGCCTGCTCGCCGCCGTGACGCTTGCGGCGGACCTGGCAAATCGTTGATGGGCAAGCACCGCGCACGTAAGCGCTTCGGCCAACATTTCCTCACGGACTGGGGCGTCATCGATTCGATCATCCGCGCCATCAGTCCGTCCGAAGACGACGTGATCGTTGAAATCGGTCCCGGGCAAGGTGCCATCACAGAGCCGCTCGCGGAGCGCGCCGGTCACTTGCACGTGATCGAGCTGGACCGAGATCTCGTTGCGCAGCTGCGACAGCAGTACCGCGATCACGACAATGTCACGGTGCATGAAGCCGATGCGCTGCAAATTGACTTCTCGTCCATCGGCAACGACCTGCGAGTCGTAGGCAATCTGCCCTACAACATCTCGACGCCGCTGTTATTTCACTTGCTGAAGTTCCGCGACGAGATCATCGACATGCATTTCATGCTGCAGAGAGAAGTCGTCGAGCGCATGGCCGCGGTCCCCGGGACCAAGGCTTACGGCAGACTCGGCATCATGCTCGGTTGTCACATGAGTATCGAATCGCTTTTCGATGTGGAGCCCGACGCGTTTTCGCCGCCACCTGCAGTAATGTCGGCTGTTGTGCGGCTCGATCCACTGCCGCCCGGCACCTTTGAGATCAACGACGAACAGCGACTGTCAACGCTGGTTGCGACGGCGTTTATGCAGCGGCGCAAGACACTGCGGAACTCTCTGCGCAACGAAGCAAGCGGGCACGACTTTGAAGCTGTGGGTATCGACCCGGGGCAACGCCCGGAGCAAATTGCGATCGCTGACTACGTTCGCCTTAGCAATCACCTTGCCGGCAAATCAGGCTAGAATGCCGCCATGGATGACAAGCACTGCGACATTCGCATCAAGGTAGCGACGAGTTACATGGACGACCAGTCCCAACCGGACGCAGACCGCTATGTGTTCGCCTACACAATCACTATCTCCAACGATGGTGATGAGCCTGCCACGCTGCGCAGCCGTCACTGGATTATCACGGACGCGAACGGCAAGGTGCAGGAAGTGAGTGGCGATGGTGTCGTCGGCGAACAGCCGCATCTGAATCCGGGCGAAGATTTTCGTTACTCGAGCGGCGCCGTACTTGAAACGCCGGTCGGTGCCATGCAGGGCATGTACCGAATGGAAACGGACTCGGGCGATCATTTTGACGCGCCGATCGCACCGTTCACACTCGCAGTGCCCGGATTGCTTCATTAGGAGAACCTGCACGTGGGTGTCTACGCTATCGGCGATCTGCAGGGCTGCTACGATCCGTTCCGACGCTTGCTCGACGAACTGGATTTCGACCCCGCCGCAGACACGCTGTGGCTTACCGGTGATCTCGTTAATCGCGGTCCCAAGTCGCTGAAAACCCTGCGCTTTGTGAAGAGCCTCGGTGATTCCGTGATTACCGTGCTCGGCAATCACGACCTGCACCTGCTGGCGCTGCACGCAGGCATGGTGCGACGCGGCAAACGCTTCAGTTCGCTGAATTCGTTGCTCAAGGCCGACGATGTTGACGAGTTGTGTGACTGGCTTCGCCACCAGCCGCTGGCGCACTACGACAAGAAGCTCAAGACCATGCTCGTCCACGCGGGTACTTATCCGGACTGGAACACAAAGAAAACGCTAAGACGCGCGGCGGAGGTCGAAGCCGCGCTGCAGGGCGACGACTATCACAATGTGCTCGGCAAGATGTACGGCAACACGCCGACGAAGTGGTCCGGAAACCTGACCGGGTACAAGCGCCTGCGTTTCATTATCAACTGCCTTACGCGCATGCGTGTCCTGACGCGCGGTGGCCGACTGGACCTCAATTTCAGCGGCTCACCGTTTCGGGCGCGCCGCGGCCTGCGGCCGTGGTTCGAAGCCGAGGAGCGTGCATGGGCCGGTACGCGAATCGTCTTCGGGCACTGGTCAGCCCTTGGCCTGATCGTGTTGCCCGAGTACATTTCGATCGACACAGGCTGTATCTGGGGGCGACAGCTGACCGCCGTTCGCCTCGACAAACGTCGCCCCCGCGTCGTTCAGGTGCACGGACAGTACTGGTAGTACTCAGGCCGAATTGCTGACTCGTTCAAAACGCTGAAACGAGAATGCATGCTCATTGCGTTCGTCCGCGTCATGGTGTTCCTCATCCGCGAGCCGCCACTCCGAGTCGCTGATTGAAGGGAAGTACGCATCGCCTTCAACGTCGGCGTGCACGCGCGTCACGTATAGCCGGTCAGCGGCTGGCAGAAACAACGCATAGACCTCGCTGCCACCGATGACCATGACCTCAGCAGCATCGCCTGCCGCGCTCAGCGCCTCGTCGACGGATCCGGCGACGTCGCAGCCCTCGGCGGTGAAGCCCTGTTGCCGCGTAATGACGATGTTTTGCCGGCCCGGCAACGGCCGACCGATCGAATCCCAGGTTTTGCGGCCCATGATGATGGGCTTGCCGATCGTGACTTCCTTGAAGCGCCGAAGATCGTCAGAGAGACGCCACGGCAGTTCACCCTGCAAGCCAATGACGTGGTTCGTCGACGCGGCGACGATGAGACTGATCATGCGACGGACTCAGACCGCGACCGCGGCCTTGATGTGCGGGTGCGCTTCGTAATTGAGTATTTCGAAGTCGTCGTACTCATAATCGAAAATGCTTGGCGGACGACGTCTTATGGCGAGCGTCGGCAGTGGCAGCGGCTCTCGCTTTAGCTGCTCGTCGGTTTGCTCGAGGTGGTTCAGGTACAGGTGGCAGTCGCCACCCGTCCAGATGAACTCACCAACATTCAGATCCGCCTGCTGGGCAAGCATGTGCGTCAGCAACGCGTACGACGCAATGTTGAACGGCACGCCGAGAAAGATATCGCAGCTGCGCTGGTAGAGCTGGCACGACAACTTGCCGTCCGCGACGTAGAACTGGAACAGGCAATGGCACGGCGGCAATGCCATGTTGTCGATTTCGGCCACGTTCCACGCCGACAGGATAATGCGCCGCGAGTCCGGGCTGTTGCGAAGCTGGTCCATGATCTGCTGGATCTGGTCGACCTTGCGGCCGTCCGGCGTCGGCCAGTTGCGCCACTGCACGCCGTAGACGGGCCCGAGATCGCCGTTCTCGTCGGCCCACTCATCCCAGATCGAGACACCGTTCTCCTTGAGATAGCGAATGTTGCTGTCGCCCGACAGGAACCACAGCAGCTCGTGAATGATCGAGCGCAGGTGCAGTTTCTTGGTGGTCACGAGCGGGAAGCCCTGGCTCAGATCAAAGCGCATCTGGTGGCCGAATACGCTCAACGTACCGGTTCCCGTCCGGTCTTCCTTGCGCGCGCCCGTGTCCCGGACCAGGCGCATCATGTCCAGGTATTGCTGCATAAATCAGGCCGTCCTTTTGCGATAAGCAAGGGCGATCAGTAGCGCACCGCCGATGATCATTGGAAGCGACAGGATCTGTCCCATCGTCACCCAGTCGAGGGCCAGGTAGCCCAGGTGCGCATCCGGAACACGAACGAATTCGACCGCGAAGCGGAACACACCATAAAGCAGCAGGAACAAGCCCGTCACCGACATATACGGCCGCTCGCGACTGGTGAACAACCAAATGATAACAAACAGCACCAGCCCTTCGAGAATGGCCTCGTAGAGCATCGACGGATGAAGCACAATGCCGTCGACGTTGAATCCCCAGGGCAGGTCGGTCGGCTTGCCCCAGAGCTCGCCATTGATGAAGTTGCCGATGCGACCAAAAAACAGACCGAGCGGCACTAGCGGTGCAACAAAGTCGAGTACGCCCCAGGCCCTCACGCCGAGTTTGCGCGAGTACAGCCACATGGCGAGCATGACGCCGACGAGACCGCCGTGGAACGACATGCCGCCCTCGGTAATCTTGAACAGGTACAGCGGATCCGAGAACAGCTGGTCGGTACCGTAGAAAAGCGCGTAGCCGATGCGCCCGCCGAGAATTACGCCGAGCATCACGTAAAATGCCAGGTCATCGACCTGGGCCGGCTTGATGATCGACCAGGGCTTGATGGACCGCCGCCTCGCGAGCCACCAGCCAAGCACGAAACCGACCACGTACATGAGGCCGTACCAGCGCACGGCCAGCGGTCCGATCGAGAATATGATCGGATCAATGTCTGGGAATGTCAGCATGCGGGGTATGATAGAGGAATCTATGACGAATCGCCTCGCCCAGGAAACCAGCCCCTACCTTTTGCAGCACGTCGACAACCCCGTCGACTGGTACCCATGGGGTGAGGAGGCGTTTGCCGAGGCACGCAGTACCGGCAAGCCTATCCTGCTGTCTGTCGGGTACTCGGCGTGTCACTGGTGCCACGTAATGGCACACGAGTCATTCGAGGACCCGGAAACCGGGAAGCTGATGAATGAGCTCTTCGTCAACATCAAGGTCGACCGCGAGGAGCGCCCCGACGTCGACAAGATTTATCAGACGGCGCACCAGCTGATCACGCAGCGCCCCGGCGGCTGGCCGCTCACCATGTTCCTGGACGGTGAGGATCAGCGGCCGTTCTTCGGCGGCACGTATTTCCCCAACGAGGCACGGTACGGCATGCCTGCCTTTGCGGACCTCCTGAAGAACATCGCCTCGTATTACGACGAGAAGCGCGATGAGATCCGCGCGCAAAACGATCGCCTGCTCGACGTCTTCGATCGGCTCGAGCCTGCGCCGGCAGGCGGCGACCAGGCCTTTACGCGCGCACCACTCGATGCCGCACGCGAGACCTTCGAGCAGAACTTCGATCGCGAGTACGGTGGCTTCGGCTCCGCGCCGAAGTTTCCTCATCCAACAACGATTGACAGGCTGCTGCGTCACTGGCGAAGCACGGCGAACGACACCGAGCCCGACGTCGAGGCACTGTTCATATCTGCGCTGACGCTCACGCGCATGGCCGAGGGCGGCCTGTTCGATCACATCGGCGGTGGCTTCTATCGCTATTCAGTGGATCGCTACTGGCAGATCCCGCACTTCGAGAAGATGCTTTACGACAATGGCCCACTGCTCGCGCTTTACGCGCAGGCGGCCATTGCGAGCGGCGATGCCGCCTTCGCCGAGGCGGCCAACGCGACCGCCGACTGGATGTTAGCCGACATGCAGGACCAGAACGGTGGCTTCTACGCGACTCGAGACGCCGACTCCGAAGGGCATGAAGGACTGTATTACCTCTGGGACCCCGACGAGGTCAGTGAACTGATCGGCGACCGTTACGCAGTATTCGCACGACGCTTTGGCCTGGACCAGCCCGCCAACTTTGAAGGACGCTGGCACCTGACGGCGCGCGAGGCAGTCACAACCGACGAAGCCGCTATCATCGACGAAGCGCGCACGCTGCTTCTCCAACAGCGCAATACACGAGTGGCGCCGGGACGGGACGAAAAGCAGCTCACTGCCTGGAATGCCCTCGCCATACGGGGACTCGCCATCGCAGGCCGCGCGCTGGAACGTCCCGATCTCATTGACGCCGCCACCGGCGCGGCTGACTTCATACGCAGCCAGCTGGTCGACGGTGACCGGCTGCTCGCGAGTTTCAAGGACGGCGTCGCCCGCTTCCCGGCATATCTCGATGATCACGCATTTCTGCTCGATGCGTTGCTCGAACTGCTGCAGGCGCGCTGGAACTCAGACCATCTTGCATTTGCACAACAACTGGCAGAGATGCTGCTTGAGCATTTCGAAGACAGTGACAACGGTGGCTTCTGGTTCACCGCGAACGACCACGAGAAGCTCATTCACCGGAGTAAGCCTCTGGCTGACGAGGCTGTTCCTTCTGGCAATGGTATTGCAGCGTTTGCCCTGCAGCGCCTCGGATTCCTGCTCGGGGAGACGCGCTACCTCGATGCCGCAGAGCGCACGCTCCGAGCCGCGTGGCGCGCGATCGAGGAGTATCCACACGGCCATGTCAGTCTGCTGAATGCACTCGAAGAATACCTCGACCACCCCGAAGTCATCGTCATTCGCGGCGCGGACGAGGAGATCGATCGCTGGCGCGAAGCCGCCGCCAAGCTCTATGCGCCGCGGCGCCTCGTCTTTGCGATTCCGACGAGTGCAGAGAACCTGCCCGGCGTGCTCACCGACCGCAAGGCCGTAGAAGGTGAGACCGTCGCGTACCGCTGCCTGGGAACCCACTGCGAGATGCCCGTCACAACCTGGGAGGCGCTGGCTACCCGGATGGCTGGCTAGGGATACGCCGTCAGCGTATTGCCGGAAGCCGGCGTGATCTGCAACTCGTTCGGCCCACGGAAATCAACGCGCAACGAGTCGACGCGCATGCCGACATTGCGCAGCACCGCAAAATGCAGGTGCGGACCGCTCGTGAAACCCGTGTTGCCCGAATCAGCGATGTACTGACCCGCGCGCACGCGCTCGCCCGGCCGGACACGAATCGAGTTCCAGTTGAGATGCGCGTAAACAGCGAAGGTGCCATCGTCATGCAGGATACGCACGATGTTGGCCAGCTCAGCGTATTCGCTACTGTCTAAGCCACCCTTGTAGTTGTTGCTCGCGACGTCGAATACGATGCCGTCACGCGCCGCGACGATGTCCGTGCCAACCGGCATCGCCAGATCAACGGCATACATGCTGTCCCGGGTACGGTGCGTGATCGATTGGGGATAAGTCTGCGTGATCTCGAAACTGTTGCCCGCTGAGAACGGCGCCCGGTACACGTGGTCGATGTCCGGCTGTGCGGCAGGATCCCCTGGCAGGTAGACAAAGCGGTAACGCACGGCTGGCGCCGCAACGCCCGCGACGACAGGCAGCTCGAGCAAGACCTGCTCGCTGCGCGCAGGCAGCACCCAGTTCAATCGTTGGTCAGGGTGCGGATATTCGACACCGATGATGCTGTCGAAATCGATTACGACTTCCATCGGTGCGTGGAAGCGATTCACGGCCGAGAACGTCATGCCGTTCTCGGTAAGCTCGTGAGAAACGATGACCTCGCCTTTCTCGACGCGGCCACGTATGGATCGGGTTTCGGCCTCGCTGCCATCGTCGGGCGGACGGTCCGAGTAGATCCACTCGCCGTTCTCGCCGCGGTACTTGTAGAGAGTCTGTGCGCCCACGATCCCGGATGCCACCAGGGTCGCCATGAGCACTAGTGCCGTCAGTCTACGATGTTGAGTCCGAGCCAAGGTCTGTACGCCTCCAGCCTTCTCGTGTACGACGAATCTCGTACGCGGGCCAGTATTGTGTGTCCAGCTTCAGTGTAATCACCTCGGCCGTACCATTCCATGACTTGGTCTTGAGGCGCACCGACTCGCGGTGGCCTATGTCCTTCACAGCATCTATGAACGCCTGCAGATTCGGCGTCGGGGTCTCATTCACTTCAACGACGCGGCGGCCGGCCCAGAGCCCGTAGCGAGTGGCCGGCGAGCCGTAACTAAAGTAGGCGATGTAAACGCCATCGGTCGACACGCCGCGTTGCGCGGCCATCGCCCGATGCGGATTCTGAATCAGTGCACCAGCCCACGAGATGGCGCGGTCAATACCGTCACCGTTGAGGGCCGCCGTCTGAAGCTCGATCTCGAGTGCCTCACCGTTTCGCCAGACGGTGACGGTCACCTCGGGCTTTTGCACCGCGAGCTCCAGCTCACGGAATGACGTCACGACTTCACCATCGATAGCGAGCACCATGTCGCCGTTCTTGAGCAGCTCCGCAGCAGGCGTTCCGGCGACAAGGCGCGTAATGCTTAGCGCGCGGCGCCGCACCGGGTTGTTTTCCTCGAGCCGCTCGACCCAGTCCTCGTCGACACCCATTTTGCGCGCGGCGAACAGTGGCGCGTAGACAAATTCGGCTTCGAGCGAATAGAACGGGCGGTCCTCGCGGACGGTTTCAACGAAATGCTGTGCCAGGTCTGAGCCGACACCGCGATTGACCTGTGCCGAATCGCCGCCGCCCTGTACGGCGAAGCTCGACCAGGTCGCAAGTACCTCACCGCGCCTGTTGATCAGGACCCCGTCGAAATCGCTCGGTCCATTGACGAGTGAGACCGCCTCGATGTTGGAATCACGAAAACGGAGCGTGCGCGACAGCGGCAGTATCAACGGGTCTACCGAGGCGACCGTGCTCTGCTGATGCACGAGCTGGTGATCGCCTTTGATGCCGACTACCCAGACGTCATCGCCCGGCTTCAGCGTCTTCGTGTTGAACGTCGCCGCCTCTACCGGCGTCGTGCCGATGCTGGCGGGATCGTAGGAAACAATCGCGTAGTTATGCAGCGGGTGCAGCTGCTCAATCTTGCCTTTGACCTCGAGCGACCCGGCAAACGTGATAGTCACGTCGCCGATCGCGATCGGCACCGTGTTGCGATCGACGAGAACGTAGCCGCGCTCTGTGTCCACGATCAGGCCGGTACCGTAATAGTGCCGATCGGCGACACCCGACAGGGTGTATGGCAGGTCGAAGGTAACGACGACAAGGGACGGGGCAATGGACTGAACAATCGGGTCCTTGAACCGGGTAAGGCGCGTACTGCCTGTTTCAGGTGGCTTCGGCGGGGGGCCGTCCGCAAGGTCACGGCATGGCCAGACGCCCAGATCATCGTCGCGCGCGCAGCGCCGCGACGGGAACCAGACGC
This sequence comes from Woeseiaceae bacterium, assembly GCA_030065985.1. Lineage (GTDB taxonomy): Bacteria > Pseudomonadota > Gammaproteobacteria > Steroidobacterales > Woeseiaceae > UBA1847. The sequence continues at coordinate 59,552 of JASJCM010000003.1, forward strand.
GGTCCATCTCGAGCAATCGCACGATGGAGTTTTGCGGGTTCTCCATCGTGACATAGCGCACGAGAGCCCGCTCGCCGTCGGCGAGCTCCGCCAGCGCCGCTTCAAACTCGTCGAGTGTATTGACCGGCTCGCCGTCCATTTCGGTGATGACGGCCCCGCGCGGAATCGCCGCACGTGACAACAGGTAGCCCGGGTTCGCAACATAGACGCCCTGGACCGCACGGTTGTAATGCCGAGCCTGCTGGTAGGAAAGCGGGTTGACGATCGCGTCGCCGAATTCGAGGTACTCGTCGGGCGTAATAGCGTGCAGATCGTCCACCAGGATGGTCGCTTCGATACGCTGGCCTCCGCGCTCAACCTGGATTGCGATTTCCTCGCCCACATGGTCATCGAGAATCGCGGCGAGCGGCACGAACTCGATCACAAGTTCGCCGTCGACGCGGATCAGAATGTCGCCAGGGGCCAGCACTTCCGATGCCGGTGAGCCGGGAATCACCTGGTCTACCGTCAACATGCCAGTCTGCTCCGGGAACCGTTCGCGCGCGAGCGACTCGGATTCCTCAGTCACACCCAGGCGACGCAGTTCGTCATAGGGTTCACTGCGAAATGTTGTCTGCAGCGTGCCTCGCGTTACGTCCTCGCCCTTCTGCAGTTTCTGCAAAGCGCGCTCGATGCGATCGAGTGGCAGGAAGAAACTGCTGGCGGCCGAGTTGTTTGCGCCCGCATTCAGCGCGACGACCTCGCCTTCGATATTCACGACAGGCGAGCCTGATGAGCCCCCGGACGTGCCCGACGCGGCTTGCAGATAGAAAGTATTGAAGTCGTTGTACTTGCCGCGACCGTACTCGGGGGCCTGGCGATCCAGGCGAGCGATCGTGCCGGCGAGAATCGACAGCTGCTCACCAGCATCGTTGCCGATGACGCGAATCTCTTTGCCGATGCCCGCCGAGTCCGGGACGAGTGGCAGCTCGACGGGCTCGATGTACCGCAGGTCCTCAGGGTCGTAGCGGAAAAAACCGAAGTCGTGCACAGGGTCACGGTAGACCGGCGTGAGCGCAACTTCCTCGTTGTTGCGGAAGACGGCCTCCGCGATGACCGGGCCGGGCGTAACGACGTGGCGATTGGTCAGGATCAGGCCGCGCTCGGCATCCACGACGAAGCCAGTCGCCTGGCTCGAGGTGTTCCACTCGGTATCGAAGGCGCGCGTGCTGTCCACTCGAATCGAGACGACGCCGGAGGATATCCGCTCGAGTGTTTCGGTCCACGCCGGCTCCTCCGCATGCGCAGCGGGGAGCAATAACAACAGCGCGGCACCAGCCGCCAACATCCTGCCAAAAGTCATAATTTTCCTGAATTCTGCGATAGAAATGGGGACATTCTGCTTTTTTCCCTTCCAGTTCGACAGCAGTCACACGCCGAAGGTCCGCGGAAAAAAGCAGAATGTCCCCATTTTCGGCGGGCCGCAGGGGTTCCCTATTTCAGCAGAATCAGGCGATTAGCGCGACTGCACAGGTCACAGATGGGGTGACTGACTCACTCGGGGGCGTAGCGCAGATCGAGTTCGCGGGCTGCTTTCACGTCGTCGAGGCGCCGCACCGGCATCTTGTAAGGCGCTTCCTTGAACTGCACGCCCTGCTCCTTCGCTTGCGTCACGATATCGATCATCGCGGCCACGAAGTTATCGAGCGTTTCCTTGCTCTCGGTCTCGGTCGGCTCGATCAGCAGACACTCGGGCACGAGCAGCGGAAAGTACGTCGTCGGCGCATGATAGTTGTGATCCAGCAGCGCCTTGGCGACGTCCATCGCGGTCAGGTGATAGTCCTTCGCCTCGTGCTTGAGCGTGATAATGAACTCGTGGCTCGCGCGACGGTTAGGAAACGCAAGCTCAAAGCCCGCATCGCGCAACCTGGCCATCAGGTAGTTCGCATTGAGCGTTGCGTACTCGGCGACCTTTTCCATACCGTCGCGACCGACCATGCGCATATAGACATACGCACGCAGCAGGACGCCTGCGTTACCCATGAAACCGGAGAGCCGCCCAATCGTCTGCGGGAAATCGTCTTCGGTCGCCCAGTCGTACACGGTCTCGCCGTCCACCTCCGTCTCCTTCACGACGGGTACGGGGATGAACGGCAGCAGGCGCTTGTTAACGCCGACCGCACCCGAACCCGGACCACCGCCGCCGTGCGGCGTCGAGAAGGTCTTGTGCAGGTTCATATGGATGACGTCGAAGTCCATATCGCCCGGACGAACCTTGCCGAGAATCGCATTGAGGTTCGCGCCGTCGTAATACAACAGGCCGCCGGCTTCGTGCACCATGTCGGCGATGTCTTTGATATGGCGTTCGAATACGCCCAGCGTCGACGGATTGGTGAGCATAATGCCCGCCGTCTTCGGGCCAAGTACGCCTTTAAGTGCCTCTATGTCGACGTCACCGTCGGACAGTGTTGGGATTTCCTTGACGACACAGCCACACATATTGGCGGTTGCCGGATTGGTGCCATGCGCCGCGTCAGGAACGATAATCTCGGTGCGCTCGGTGTCGCCGCGCGAATCGTGATACGCCTTGATCATCGCAACGCCGGCCAGTTCGCCCTGAGCGCCAGCCATTGGCGTCAGTGACACTTTGACCATGCCCGTCACTTCCTTGAGCATCTGCTGCAGTTCGTGCATGCACTTCATGAATCCCTGGCCGAAACGGACCGGGCCCAGGGGATGGCGTCCCGCGAACTCGGGCAGCAACGCCAGCGAATTGCAGGCACGCGGATTATATTTCATCGTGCATGAGCCCAGCGGGTAGAACTGGGTGTCAATCGAGAAGTTCTTCTGCGACAGGCGCGTGTAGTGCCTCACGACCTGTAGCTCGGAGGCCTCCGGCAAGCCAGGCCTGTCTTCTCGCAGGAACTGCTTCGGAATACCCAGGTCGTCATCCGCTGTCGGCGCCTGGGCGAATGCCCTGCGTCCGCTGCGCGATTTCTCAAAGATCAATTCACTCATCGATATCAATTCCCAGCGCGCGGAAGGCCGCAGCGTAGTCGGGCTCCTGCGTAATGTCTTCAATGTGCTCGCGGTGCACGACCGTGTTGTTCTCGTCGAGCACGACGACGGCCCGCGAGAACATGCCGGCCAATGGTCCGTCCATGATCTGCACACCGTAATTCTCGCCAAACCCGGCGTGACGAATCGCTGACAGGCCCTCGACATTGTTCAGGCCGTGTTCCTTCTGGAAGCGCTTGTGCGCGAACGGCAAATCGTAAGACACCATGAGCAGAGCGAGATCTTCTTCCCCGTCAGCGTAGCTGTCGAATTTGCGAACAGATTCGGCACAGACCGGCGTGTCGATGCTGACGAAAATATTCAGAATCTTGCGCTTGCCGGTCCAGTGCGCCAGCGAGACGTCCTGCAGCTTGGTATTGACGAGCGATACGTCCGGCGCATGACTGCCGACGCGCGGTAGCTCGCCGAAGGTCTGGTAGCTACTGTTGTCGAACAGAATCTTTGCAACGATTGTCCCGGTCATTTGCCCATCGCCCCCTTGAACGCCCCAATACACGCGTCAATGTCGGCCTCTGTCTTGGTCTCGGTCGCGCAGATGAGCAGCGCGTCGGTACCGGCATGGTCCGTCAGGTCGTAGCCACCGATGATATTCCGGTCGGCAACCGCATCGAGGACCGGCGCGACGGGCCGATCGAACTTGAGCGCGACTTCGTGGAAGTAGGGTCCGTCATACAGCCGCTCGATACCGTCGATCTCACACAGGCCATCGACGAGACGCGCCGTATTGGCATGCGATCGGCGCGCGACGTGAGCGATGCCGTCAACGCCCAGCAAGGACATATAGATCGTCGACGCTGTGACCATGAGTCCCTGGTTTGTACAGATGTTCGATGTCGCTTTGGTACGGCGAATATGCTGTTCGCGAGCCTGCAGGGTGAGCGCGAAACCGGGGTTACCGTCGAGATCGGTCGTCCGGCCGACAATTCGGCCAGGCATCTGGCGGACGTGTTTCTGCTTGCAGGTCATATAGCCGTAGTACGGTCCACCCGAGGACAGGGGGACACCAAGCGGCTGTCCTTCGCCACACGCAATATCCGCGCCCTGCTCGCCCCACTGACCCGGCGCCTTCATAAGCGCGAGCGAAACAGGATTCGCGATGCCGATGGCAAATGCGCCTTCCGCATGCGCCCAGTCGGTCAGCCGGTCGACATCTTCCAGCGTTCCCGGGAACGAGGGCTGCTGCATGACAACGGCAACCGGGTTTTTGCCCTCTGGTAACTGATCGAACGCGACGTTGCCCGTCGTTGCGTCCTGCGGCAACCACTCGAACGTGAGGCCCTGCCCGCCCGTGATCGCGTGCGCGACCTTTTCGTAGACCGGGTTGACGCCCGGCGCCAGCAGTACGAGGCCGGTCTTGACCCGCCGATTGGCACGCACGGCCATGAGCGCAGCCTCGGCCAGGCCCGACGCGCCATCGTAGAGGGACGCGTTGCTGACATCGAGACCCGTCAGCGCCGTGATCATCGTCTGGTACTCGTAGATCGTCTGCAGCGTGCCCTGGCTCGCCTCGGCCTGGTAGGGCGTGTACGCGGAGTAAAATTCGCCGCGCGTGGCGATGTCCCAGACCGCCGCCGGGATGTGGTGCTCATAAGCGCCGGCACCGATATAGCACTGCGGGGATCCGTCCTGGTGCGCGCGCTCACGCATCAGTCGCGTTATCTGCATTTCGCTCAACGCTTCGGGAACGCCGTAGAGGTGTTCGATACGCAATTCCTTCGGAATCTCGTCAAACAGTTCCTCAATGGAGTCGGCGCCGATAGCCTCGAGCATCTCCCGAGTGTCTTTCTCGGTATGGGGAATAAATGGCATGTGTGGGTCTGCCCTTGTTAGTCGTCCAGTTCGTCCAGCAGCTGCTGGTAAGCATCCGGCGACATGAGTTCGCCCTCGTCGATGTCGCCGACGGTCAGGCGCACGATCCAGCCGTCGCCATACGGGTCGGCATTGATCTTCTCGGGCTCATCGGCCAGCTCTTCATTGACTGCCGAAACGTTGCCTCCAACAGGTGCGTAAACATCGGATGCCGCTTTTACAGATTCCACAACGGCCATGTCGCCACCTGCGTCAACATCCTGCCCAACCTCCGGCAGCTCAACGTAGACGAGGTCACCGAGCGCCGTTGCAGCATGTTCGGTAATGCCCACGGTGACCGATCCGTCGCTCTCGCGACGCAGCCACTCGTGATCGTTGGTGTAGAGGAGATCTCCCGGCAATTCACTCATTGTGCTTCTCCTGGTGTTTGTTCTTGTAATACGACGTCAAACGTCGATGCGTATTTCGCCGTTGCGAACGAATGGCGTTTTTACGATACGCGCGTTCAGCAACTTGCCCCTGACTTCGACCTGGGCACGATCGTATTCCCCGGCGGGTACCCGCGCGAGCGCAATCGAACGCCCGATTGTTGGCGAAAACCCACCGCTCGTGATCTCGCCCTCACCGACGCCGTCGACGACGACCTTCATGTGGTTGCGCAGCACGCCCTTGTCTTCAAGTAGCAGACCCACGAATCGTCGTATGTCTGTATCTTCGCGCTGCTTCTCGAGTGGAGCGCGGCCAATGAAGTCTCGGTCGCCGGGCTCCCAGGCCACGGTCCAGCCGAGGCCGGCCTCCAGTGGCGAAATCGTCTCATCCATATCCGAACCGTAGAGGTTCATGGCCGCTTCGAGACGCAACGTATCGCGCGCGCCCAGACCGCACGGCACAACGCCTGCGGCGAGCAGGCGGTCCCAGACAACGGGCGCCTCGGCTGCTGGAAGTACGAGCTCCCAGCCATCTTCACCCGTGTAACCCGTGCGTGCGACAAACCACTCGCCTGCAAACGTGCCGGTGAAGGGTTTCAACGCGAGCGTTGCATCGCGGTGCTCCGCGGCAATGCACGGGGCAGCAAGCTCGCGGGCTTTCGGTCCCTGCACGGCCATCATCGCGAGCTCCGCACGCTCGACCACGCTGACGCCGAAGTCCTCGGCCTGCTTGCGGATCCAGGCGAGGTCTTTTTCGCGCGTCGCCGCGTTGACCACAAGGCGATAGTCCTCGTCGCCGACAAAATAGATGATCAGGTCATCGATAACCCCGCCGTCAGGATTGAGCATGCAGGTGTACAGCGCCCTGCCATGCTCCTTGAGCTTCGCGACGTCGTTGGCGACGAGGTGCTGCAGAAACTCGCGCACGCGCTCACCGGACAGGTCGACAACGGTCATGTGCGAGACGTCGAAAACACCGGCATCCTGGCGAACCGCGTGATGTTCTTCCTTTTGCGAACCGTAGTGCAGCGGCATGTCCCAGCCGCCGAAATCCACGATGCGTGCACCAGCCTCAACGTGCTTGTCGTAAAGCGGAGTTTTGGAACCCATAGGACACGTCCGTAATCGCAACACAAAAAAACGGGGCGGCAGGCACCGCTGCCTGCCGCCCCTCTGTCCTTGTATACCTGAGAGATCAATAGCCTGGGATACCCCCTGCCACATACCCCTTCGGTGGGCCATTCAGGCCTCTCTCCAGAGCTGATCAGCGAACGCAGTCCTTCTGCCTGAGCGTTTCCGAGCGAGTTGCGCCTTCGGCGCCCCGATTCAACGGGGTCTCTTCTGCGGCCGCTATTGATCAGTGGTCGAATCATAGCCAATGCCCCAGCCGGTTGCCACCGGCAACCCGGACGGTGACAATGCGTGCTCCATAAATCAGGGGCTTGGCATGGTTTTTCGTGGTCTTGGACTCGCACTAATGCTCTTCGCTGCGTCTGCCGCAGCACAAGCGGACGCTGCGACGGAATTCAAAACGCTGCTCGACGAACACTGGGAATGGACGCTCGCCAGCGCACCGATCATGGCATCGACGATGGGAGATCGGCGTCGTAACCAGGAATGGGGCGATATGAGTCTCGGCGCAATCGAGCAACGGCGGCAGGACACCAAGGCATTCCTGCGACGCGTCTACGCGATCGATCGCGCCGTCCTGAACGAAGCCGATCAGCTCAATCATGAGCTGTTCCGCCGGCACCTCGAGGACCAGGTCGACGAATACCGGTTCAACGCTCATTGGCTGCCGTTTTCTCAGCGCGGCGGTGTGCAGAACATGGATAACCTCGCGAACCGGGTCCGCATTTCGACACTGCAGGACTACGACGACTGGTTGGCCCGACTCCGCAAGATCGATGACGTGATTGACCAGACAATTGCGCTCGCCGAGCAGGGCCGCAAGTCAGGCCTGATGCCGCCGCGCATCGTCATGGAACGCATCCCGGACCAGATTGCTGCGCAGGTTGTCGAGTTTCCGGTCGACAGCCCGTTTTTCCGGCCATTCGAGAAGATCCCCGAGTCATTCTCCGCTGCTAACAGGGAGCGTCTGCGCGCCGAGGCGATCGAGGTCATCGAGGGCACGGTCATCCCCGCGTATCGAAAACTCGATCGCTACTTCAACAACAAGTATCTGCCCGCGACACGCGAGAGTATCGGTCTGTCCGACCTGCCGAACGGCGCCGCGTGGTATGAGTTCCGCGCACGTTCGTATACGACCACGCCATTGACGCCGGACGAGATTCATCGCATCGGACTCGATGAGGTCAAGCGCATTCGCGACGAGATGATGCTGGTCATCGCCGAGGTCGGCTTTGAGGGCACGTTCCAGGAGTTCCTCGAGCACCTGCGCACGGATCCGCAGTTCTACTTCGATAATCCGGCCGACCTCTACAAAGAGTATCTCGCGACCAGCAAACGCATTGATCCCGAGCTCGTCAAGCTGTTTGGCAAACTGCCGCGCATGCCCTACGGTGTGCAGCCAATCCCCGATTCGATCGCACCGGACACGACGACCGCCTACTACTCACGACCCGCGGCCGACGGCAGCCGGGCTGGTATTTACTGGGTCAATCTCTACAGGCCCGAGGTCCGGCCAAAGTACGAGATCGAGGTCCTCAGCGTGCACGAGGCTATGCCGGGCCATCACCTGCAGCTCGCACTGCAGCAGGAACTCGGCGAGATGCCGGAGTTTCGCCGCTTTACCGGCTTCACGGCCTTCGTCGAAGGCTGGGGTCTGTACAGCGAGCGCCTTGGTTACGACCTGGGTTTGTACAAGGACCCCTACTCCCGGTTCGGCCAGCTCACGTACGACATGTGGCGTGCGGTGCGGCTCGTTGTCGACACCGGCATCCACTACAAGGGCTGGACGCGCCAGCAGGCGATTGATTTCTTCAAGGACAATGCAGCAAAGACCGAGCACGATATCGTCAACGAGGTAGACCGCTACATCGTCTGGCCGGGCCAGGCGCTCGCCTACAAGATCGGTCAGCTCAAAATTCTGCAGCTACGCTCACGTGCCGAACTCGAACTTGGCGAGCGTTTCGATATCCGGGCATTTCATGACGAGTTGCTCGGCGCCGGCGCCCTGCCGCTCGACCTGCTCGAGCGGCGCATGGACAAGTGGATCGCTACGCAGTAAGTCAACTGCGCAGCGATCTACTGCTCCATAAATTGCGCGATCGCGATAGAAGCGCCTAGTCGTCCGTCCAGTCAGGAATCCGCCCCGGAGTCCACGGCGCGCCCTTGAGTTCAAGCGCATTTTCGAGCGCAACGAGATCCGTCGATAACGTTCGCAATGCCTGCAAGGCAACCGCGAATTCCTGCGCCGCAACGGCATAGGAGTCCTTGTAGTTGCCTCCCGCAGCCGACTGCGAGAATACAAGGCCGTAGTAGAGGTTTGATGCACGCGACGAGACGGACATCGGCGTTGGCTCATTACGGCCACCTACCGTTGCGTCGCCGTTGATCGCGACACTGACGTCGGCGAGGCGTATCGACAGCTGCTGCAACAAGTCTCGTTCCGCGTCGCCGGCGCTCGGTGTTTCAACGATCGCGGCACGCACGTGCGCGATACGGTTTTCGAGTTCGGCGATCGCTCTCGTGCTGCCGGCGACCGCACGCTGCAGGTCCGCGACCTTGATCTGGAACGCCTGCAATGCGCGACGATCCGACGTGATTTCGGGGCTTGAATCCAGCGATTTCACGGTAAACGCCTGCGCATCGCCGGTCTCCTCGAGCACGCCATCGCGCAGCACGGCGAGCCTTACGCTGTACTCGCCGGGAATGACCATAGGGCCGGCCGGGTCAGGCATCCAATAGGGCCTTTCACCGGTGTCAGCGAGATTGACCGGATCAGGCGGCGGTAAGCGCAGGTCCCACGCTGTGCGATGCAGGCCCTTGCCGGCATTGCCTTTGACCTTGCGAATAAGCTTGCCTGCCGAATCGCGAACGACGAGGTACACGGCCGGATCCTGCTCGCGATCCTCCGTGCGGAGCGCATCCCATGACGGATACGGCGTGTCGCCGCCTTCCTTCTCGATCTCGATTTCGCGCTCGCGACGCACGGCCTTGCGGGATTTCACGCCGTCCTCGAGGTAGTACGTGAACACAGCACCGTTAGGCGGGTTCGGTGCCGTAAAGAACGCGGCCCCCATCGAACCTTTCTCGCGGCCATCCCAAAGATCGCCCTCGATGTAGAGCCACGGATCGCGAACCTCGAACAGCTCCATGCTATCGAGCGAGCCAGCGCTGGTCCGCAGCGCCGCGTAGTCATCGAGAATGTAGATGCCACGACCGAAGGTGCCGACAACGAGGTCACTCTCGCGCGCCTGGATCTCGATATCGCGGACAGAGATCGTCGGGAAGTTGCCCTTGAGCTGGTACCACGACCCGCCGCGGTCTTGCGTAAAGAACAAGCCAAACTCGGTACCGACGAACAGCAGGTTTGGATTGACGTGATCTTCGACAATCGTATGTGCAGACCCCCATTCGGGCAGGTCGCTTGCGATCGACTTCCAGGTTCGGCCGCGATTGTCGGAGCGCAGCACGTAGGGCTTGTAGTCGCCTCGCTTGTGATTGTCGAAGACCGCGTAGACAACGTCATCATCATGTGATGACGCCAGCACGTCCTCGAGTAAGGACATGTCCGGGACCTTGTCAAACTTCGTCGTACGGCGCCAGGTCGATCCCCCGTCCTCGGTTACGTTAAGCACGCCGTCGTCGGTACCGACGTAAATCAGGCCTTCCTGCAATGTGCTCTCGCTGAGGCCAATGGCACTGCCGTAGATCGAGGTCGAATCGTTTTTGGCGATCGTGTCGATGCCCCAGACGCGTCCCATGACGTCGAGCTTGTTACGGTCAAGCTGGCGCGTCAGGTCCGGACTTATCTTGCGCCAGCTGTCGCCACGGTCGTCGGAGCGGAACAGGTACTCGGCTGCATAGTAGAGGCGCTTCGGATCGTGCGGGCTGACAAGCAGTGGTGTGTTCCAGTTCCATTTGTAGTTGTTCTCGCCGCTTTCCGGATGCGGCACGATGAAGACGCGCTCCTGCGTACGGCGGTCGTAGCGCGCGAGTCCGCCATATTGGTACTGCGCATACAGGATATCCGGGTCTGTCGGGTCGAACTGCGGTTCATAACCGTCGCCACCGAGCACCAGGGTCCAGTCAGAGTTTGTGATCCCGTGTACCACGGTCGTGCGGGACGGCGCGCACAACGAATTATTGTCCTGCGTCCCGCCGCAGACGTTGTAAAACGGTTCCGCGTAGTCCGGCTGAATCCGGTAGAACTGCGTAATCGACAGGTTGCGCACGTGCCGCCACGTAGTGCCGCGGTCCCACGACTCATAGATACCGCCGTCGCCACCGATGTAGAGGTGCTCAGTGTTCTTCGGATCGATCCAGAGCGCGTGATCATCGACGTGACGATGGTCCATCGATATCGCTGCGAACGTCTTGCCACCGTCCTCGGATTTCATCGTGAACGTATTCAAGGCGTAGACCCGCTCGGGGTTGTGCGGATCGACGACGAGTTCGTTGTAGTACTGCGGACTTGTCGTCATGTACGACGACTGCTTGGTCCAGTTGCTGCCGAAGTCGGTCGAGCGATAGACGCCTTTCTCGTCGTCGTTCGCCTCGATTATCGCGTAGATCATATCCGGCTCGCTCGGCGCGCCGGCGAGGCCGATACGACCCATGTGATCAGACGGTAAACCGGAGCTGACCTCTGTCCAGGTCTTGCCGCGGTCCATACTCTTGTGAATGCCGCTGCCCGGTCCGCCATTGATCAGTACCCAGACGTGCCGGCGGCGCTGGTAGCTCGACGCCACGATGATGTCGGGGTTTCGTGGATCGACTACGAATTCGTTAACACCCGTGTGCTTGTCAATGTCGAGGATGCGGTCCCACGAATCGCCACCATCGGTCGTGCGATACAGGCCTCGATCACCGCCGTCGCTCCACAGCGGTCCCTGCGCGGCAACGAGCACTTCGTCGGAGTCGTCAGGGTTGATCCAGATCTGGCTGATATGGCCCGAGTTCTTGAGACCGACGTTCTTCCAACTCTTGCCACCGTCAGTCGACTTGTAGACGCCGTCACCGTAGGCGACGCTGCGCTGCGCATTGTTTTCGCCCGTGCCGACCCAGATCGTCTTCGTATCGTTGGGGTCGAGCTCGACAACACCGATTGCATAGGACCCCTCGTTGTCAAATATCGGTGTCCAGGTGATGCCACCGTTATCGGTCTTGAAAAGGTTGCCTGATGCAACACCGACCAGGAACTCGTGATCACTGCCGGGATAGAAGGCGAAGTCCGAGATGCGGCCTGACGTAATGGCCGGCCCAATGTGCCGCAACGGCAGAGACGCGAGCGGATTGGCCTCCTTGTCGTCATCCGCGGCACTCGCCGGTGCAAATCCGAGAACAAGGAACAACCCCAGGACAACAAGCAGACTTGAGCGAGCAATCATTGATTTCCCCATTAGAGTTGGAATTCCCGCCGGGCAACGGCAGCGCGTTCCCCCGGCGAAGCTGAAGCATTGTATATAGCATCGATGCGTGAAATACGATCGGTCAGACCGACACCGTTCGCAATCTGAATATTCAGACCGGGCCGCGCGTTCATTTCGAGGATCAGCGGACCACGGTCGCGATCGATCACCATGTCGACACCCAGGTAACCAAGCCCGGTGACTTCGTACCCCTTTGCCGACGATTCGAGAATGAACGTCCAGTGCGGAATCTCAAGACCTGCGACGAGCGCACCTGTATCCGGGTGATCTTCAACGACCTCATCATCGAGGACACCGTTCAGCGTTCTTCCGGTACCCATATCGATACCTGCGCCGACCGCTCCCTGGTGCAAATTCGCCTTGCCGTCCGACGCGCGCGTCGGCAGGCGGACCATAGCCATGGCCGGATAACCGCGATACACGACCACACGCACGTCCGGCACACCCTGGTAAGAGACATCGGCGAACACCGGATCGAAACGCACGCAGTATTCGATCAACGCCTTGTCGGGATTGCCGCTGAGACTGTATTGCCCGCCGACGATGTTTGACAGGTGATACAGAATCTCACCTTCGGAAACGATCATGCCGCTCGACAATCGATAGCAATCACGCTTGCGCTGGCTACGGCCTGTGACGACGATGATCCCGTCCCCGCCGCTGCCCTGGGCCGGTTTGATGACGAAGCTCTCGCGATTCGTGACGATGTCCGGAAACGTGCTGACCTCCCCCTGGTTGGTAATGACACCGTAGAGATCCGGCACCGGCATCCCTGCGTCGAGCGCCAACTGCTTTGTCAGAACCTTGTCGTCAACCCTTGGGTACAGGCTGCGCGGATTGAGGCGCATGATGAATTCGGAGTTCCGCTCATTGAGGCCAAGAACGCCGGCTTCGCGCAGCTTCTTCGCAACCGCGAACATCAACCGTTCCCGAGCGCCTTGAAGCGCTTGAGTTCCGTCAGGCGATAACCGGTGTAGCGGCCCGCGAGCACGACGAGCGCCAGGACGACGAGCAGCAGCTCGGGGAAGGTGAACACCAGGTGCTCAACCGCGGCGATGCCCATGAAGATATAAGCTCCGACAGCAATGACGAGGCTACCGAGCCCCGCGCGAATCGCATCAGCCGCGCCTCGCTCCTCCCACACGACCGACATGCGCTCAATGGTCATTGCAATAATAACCATCGGGAACAGGGCCACCGAAAGGCCGGTTTCCATGCCAAGCCGGTGCGAGGTCAGGCTGATGAACAGCATCAACAGCACGACGACAATGAGCACGGCGCTCAGACGTGGCACCAGCAACAATCGCAGGCGTTCGAGCAGGAAACGAATACTGAGGCCGAGCGCAACGAGCAGCGTGAACAGGATGACGCCCCAGACTAGCTTGGTCTCGCGGAACGCCAGCGCGATGAGCACAGGCATGAAAGTGCCGAAAGCATCGATTCCAACAATGTTGCGCATGACAACCATGACCAACGCCCCGATCGGGATCATGAGAAGCACGGCGTACACAGCCTGGGTACGAATCGGCAGGCTGTAAAGCGAAAAGTCGAATGCGCTCGAGTCCTGCTGCGCGGCCTGGGTCTCGGCGATGGCAATCGCGTCTAGATGCGTTTGCTGGACGGCGAAATCGACGCGAACATTGCTGCCTCCCTCGACACTGACGAGCGGTTCGCTGCCGCGCCACCAGACGAAGAAGCGCTCTGGTAGCGCCTGCTCGCCCGTTGCCGGATTGAAATACAACCACTGATCGCCGTCGTGCACTTCGAGCCACGGCACAAGCGCCGCGCTGCGCTGCCTGCCGGACAACGGCAATCCATGGACAACGCGAGCCGGTATGCGCGCCGCCGCGAGCAGCGTGGTCGCGATACCGACAAATTCGGTCTCGGACGCAACGCCCGACAACAGCAGCTCGACATTCGGGTCCGGCGAGGGGTCGTTCAGTCGGCGCAGCAGCTCCGTCGCGAACGACGACGTGTCGGCGGACCGTTCGCGTACGTCCGCGACCAGCACGTCGACGGCCGTGTTTAGCGGTTCATTGATTACGGGTCGCGGCGGGAACGGCGGAATCGTATCGGACTCATCGACGCCTGCATCTTCGTAAACGGAAATCCGGTAGTAGACGGTCTGAGCGCCATCAGCGCGGCGAATCGTCCACTGCGCCTCGCGACCGCCGCTACCGTAGTTCAGGCTGAAGCCGTAACCGCGAGATACGTTGTACTGATTGAGCACGCTGAAGCCGGGCGTCAGCGTTGGTACATGAAGTTGCACCTTGATCGTCCCGGGTCCGCTGTCAAAGTGCACCGCTGACTCGATCGTCCAGACCGGCCGCTCCTGGTCCGCCCCCAGCGGAAAGCCAAGCACCTGCCACTTGTACAGGAACACTGACAGACCAACGACGGTCAGCAACGCGGCAAGCACGTAGACGTATCGCTGCTTCATTGTTCCCCTCAGTCGGGCGTCAGCTGACGCCCAGCGCTACCTTGACGGCACGTTCTCTTATTGGCCCGCTGCGGTTGAAGGCCCGCATACCGGCCGTTCGTAATTCCCCGATGAGCACAGAGTCTGTCGTAAACAGACGATTGAGGCCAGTCATGAAGTGCAGCATCGTAGCATTTGCGCCCTTACGGGCCCGCTCATAGCGGCGCAAAACGGGCTTGTCACCCGGATGCAAACCATCGTCTATCGCGGCGCTGACAACGTCTGCGAGCTGAGCGGCGTCCTGCAGGCCAAGATTCGCGCCCTGCCCGGCCAATGGATGAATAGCGTGGGCCGCGTCACCGACGAGCGCCAGGTTTGGCAGTACATAGCGCATGGCATGCCGCGCACACAGCGGAAACGTGCCACGCGGGCCGGCAACCTCGAGCTTGCCAAGCACATGGTCGGAGGCATCTGTAATCATGCGACCAAGTTGTTCGTCCCCGGCCGCAAGCGCCTGTTCCGCGATCGCAGGCGTCGTCGACCAGACGACAGATACACGTCCGTCAGCAAGCGGCAGGATGCCAAGCGGGCCCTCGCGCAGGAAACGCTGCCATGCCGTCGCCTGATGTGGTCGTTCAGGCCGCAGATGCGTTACAAATGCCGTCTGTTCGTACGGCCACTCTTTCGTCTCGATGCCGACAGCGGAGCGCACGAATGAACGAGCGCCGTCCGCTGCGACGACGAGATCGGCATCCAGCGACGTGCTGTCGTCCAGCTCGAGTCGAAACTGCTGCGCAAGCTTGCGAATCGACCGTATTGGGGTGTCGAAACGCATCTCGACCGATGTATCACCAAGTGACCTCAGCAAGCCGTGCTGCAACAAAACGTTTTCGACGATAAAGCCTAGCTGGGGTACCGCGAACTCGGCGGCGTCGAAGTGGAGTCCGGACTGACTCTCGGGTGTGTCGTTGGCATCCCAGACATGCATTGCGTCGTAGGCGCTGGTCCGCGTCGCAGCAATGGTATCCCACGCTCCGACGGAATCGAAGAGTTCGGCGGTGCCGGTCGCGATTGCCGACACCCGCAAAGCGATTTCATCATCTGCCGGGAACGCCGGGCGCGGCCCGGCATCGACGAGCGTGACTTGCATCGCGTCGGACTGGGGCCCTCGTGCAAGTAATGCGGCTGTCATCAGACCCGTGACGCCCCCGCCAACCACGACGATCTCATAGTGGCGTCTCATTTCAATGGGACCCCGCGTGACAGCCGGGGCAACTGACCGGCCAGGCCCATCGTGTGCTTGGCGAACACCGAACGGACCCCCGGTATCAGATCGAAGCCAAGCATGCCGACGTTCCTCAGGGCCCGCAGCGGCCGGCGGCGACTGCCGAACAGCTTCACGAGACCGTCGGTGAAACGCACGAGCTTCTTCTGGTCGGCCCGGCGCCACTCGGCATAGCGTTCCAGCATCGCGGCATTGCCGGGGTCGAAGTCGCTGTCGCCAGCCTGTGCATCGGCGATGCAGTCAACGATCGCCGCAACATCGCGCATGCCAAGGTTGAATCCCTGGGCAGATACCGGGTGTAGCCCATGCGCCGAATTGCCAATCAGCACGCTGCGGGTCGCCGTCAGGCGCATCGCCTTGCTCAGGATCAGCGGGTACGCCGCGCGTTTGCCGACACGAGAGAACTCGCCAAGGCGATAGCCAAATTCTCGCTGCAACTCGGCGAGGAACTCATCATCGTCGAGACTCATCACGCGTTCGGCATCATCTTCAGACACAGTCCAGATGAAACCGGCGCGACCCTCCGCGATCGGCAAGACCGCAAGTGGACCTTGTTCGGTAAAGCGTTCATAGGCGACGTTGTCGACGGGTCTCTCGGACAAAACATTGCCAATAACGGCGCGTTGACCGTAATGATCCTTGCTCGCAGTGATGCCGAGCATCTCGCGCACTGCGGAATTGGCGCCGTCGGCAGCGACAAGCAGAGCAGCACTCAGCTCCGTTTCGTCGTCGTCTTTCTTTGCGACGGTCACGGTCGCAGCGTCCGGTGCTATCGCGACCTTGGTAATGCGTGCCGGGCACAGCACATCGATACCCTTGGCGCTGTCCAGTGCGTCCTGCAGAACGCTCCCCAACACGCGGTTGACCACAACATAACCGAGCGCCTCCACGCCCTGCTCTTCAGCGTCGATATGCGAGAAGCCGAAGCGGCCCTGGTCGGAAACATGAATGCTGGAAATCGGCGTCGAAGCGGCAACGATCTGTGGCCACAGGCCCATGGCAGTAAACATGCGCTGTGTGCTGCGGGATAGTGCAGTGGTGCGATCATCGAAGCTCGGCTGCGCTGCTGCCTGACGCTCTATGGCCTCGACGACGGCGACCTTAAGGCCAAGCGGCGCCAGCGCGAGCGCGAGACTTGTGCCGATCATGCCGCCGCCGGCGATCACTATGTCGTAGTGCCCGTTCTTCATGCGCGTGCCATAAATGCCTCGATCTCGTCGGGATCTTTGAGGAGCCCTTTGCTCAGGACGTCCGGTCCCTTGCTCGTCACCGCGACGTCATCCTCGATACGGACACCAATGTTGCGAAAACGTTTCGGAATATTGCGTTTGTTCGGGATGTAGATGCCCGGCTCGACTGTCGTCACCATGCCGGTCTCCAGAACGCGCCATTCGTCGCCGACTTTGTAGTCACCGACATCGTGAACGTCCATGCCCAGCCAGTGGCCTGTACGATGCATGTAGAACTGGCGGTAGGCACCATCCTTGATCAATTTTGCCGGAGGGCCGTCCAGCAGGCCGAGCTTCTTGAGTCCTTTGGTAATCACACGGACCGCTGCGTCATGAGGATCGTTCCAGTGATTACCCTTGACCGTTTTCTCAATTGCCGCGAGCTGTGCCTCAAGCACTATCTCGTAGACGGCACGCTGCTCCGGCGAGAAGCGACCATTGACCGGAAACGTGCGCGTTATATCGGAAGCGTAATAATCAAGTTCGCAGCCGGCATCGATGAGCAGCAGATCGCCGTCCTTAAGCACGTCGCCGTTCTCGACATAGTGCAGCGTGCAGGCGTTGGCACCGCCCCCAACAATCGGGCTGTAGGAGACCCAGGCACTGTTGCGTCGGAACTCGTGACGAAACTCGGCCTCGACCTCGTACTCGTAAACGCCCGGTCGCGTGATCTGCATCGCGCGCTTGTGAGCGGCGACCGCAACTTTGGCTGACTTACGCATGGCCGAAATCTCGCTGCGACTCTTGTACAGCCGCATGTCGTGCAGCAAGTGATCGAGCGCGACAAATTCGGTCGGCGTGTGCAAGCCGCGTGCTGCACCGGTGCGCAGCGAATTGACCCAGTCGGCAATGCGCGAGTCGAAATCCGAGTACATGCCCATCGTGTAATAGACGCGATCGCATCCTTCGATGAGGCCCGGGATGATGTCGTCGATATCGTCGATCGGAAACGCATCGTCGGCACCGAATTCGTCAATGGCACCGTCGCGGCCGGCCCGTTTTCCGTCCCAGAGTTCTTTTTCGGCATGGCGCTCGCGACAGAACAGCAGATATTCGCCTTGCGGGCGCCCGGGTACGAGCACCGCAACAGCCTCGGGCTCTGCGAAGCCTGTCAGATAGTAGAAGTCGCTGTCCTGGCGGTAGCGATACTCGACGTCGCGACTGCGCATACGCACGGGCGCCGCCGGCAGAATGGCAATACCGCCTTTGCCGACCATGCGCATCAGCTGTCTGCGCCGGCGTTCAAATTCAGTTCGGTTCATGCCTCTTCCGCGTGCCTGATATCGGTGAGTTCTTCATAGGCCAGTTGGGCTGCGACGCGGATGTACTCGACGAGCTCGGCGTAGGCCGCCTCGTTGGTCTCTTCATCGCTCTCCTCGTCGACCGCTGCGCGCGTGATCTGGAGCATGTCGCGAATGATATCGGACAAGGGCGCCGCCGCGAGGCGCTCCTTGAGCGCCTGCGCATGTTCCTGTGAGACCAGTCCGTGCAGAAATCCCTCGCACCAGTGCGCCATCGCGATGGTTCGGGCCTCCGCGCTCGCATCATCACCTGGCAACAGCGGCTCGAACTCGGACAGCCGCTCCGTCAATTGCCAGTAGGTACCCTGGTAAAGAATATCGAGCTTCTTCTGGCATTCGGCGCGCAGCGCGTCGGTCTCATTCGTTCCCTCGAGTACCTGTAACAGCCAGTCAGGGCCGGCGGGCACGCCAGCAACCGCCAGTCGCCCAGTCAGCAGGCCATGTGCTTGCGCAGCGTCCCAGCTCGCGCCACAGCGACGCAGCGCTTCGTCGAGTTCGTCGAAGCCTACCTTTTGATCCATGCGGATGTGTTCCTTTCCAATCGAGCCAAGCCCTTATGATCCCACGGACGCATCCGCGAGACCATGACCATGCCGGCCTGAAAACAAGGGAGATTGATTCTGCCGAATCGCCTGACTATATTGACGCTATGAGTGACAGCATCAATTCCACGTTTGAACACGAACTAAAACGCCTCGAGAAGCGTGTCGACGCACTCGTGCGCGTCTGCGATCAATTGCAGGACGAGAATCGTTCCCTGAAACAGCGGCAGGACGTGCTGACGTCGGAACGTGCCAGCCTGTTGCAGAAGAACGAACAGGTTCGTGCTCGTGTCGAAGCGATGATCGGTCGCCTGAAAGCAATGGAGCAAGGCTCCTGACGGTACATGGAGTACACCGAATGACCCAACAAATTGCGCAGGTAAGTGTCCGTATTCTCGATAAGGAATACCAGGTTGCCTGCCCCGCCGAAGAACGCACGGACCTGCTCGATTCTGCGGAGATCCTGAACAGCAAGATGCGCGAGATACGCGACAGTGGCCGGATTGTGGGCCTCGACCGAATTGCTGTGATGGCCGCGCTGAATATGGCCAACGACCTGCTGCACGCGAAAGCGCGCGACCAGGAACTCGAGGGCGACATCAGCGACCGCCTCAAGTCGATATCTGAGCGCGTTGATAGCGCTCTCAGCGGGTCTCAACAGCTCGACTTGTAATTCGCGCATCCGGCACGATATTGGAATTGGCGCTTCCTGCGGTGTTCGATACCGACCTGGATTACTTTCGACCCTAAATCATTACCTCGGGGTCGTGCACTGTCGGCAGCATTTGAGCAGGGCCGTAGAGACGGTAAGCCTGTTGCGGCCACGGCTGACCCCACCTGTTGCTCCGGTTCGAGAGCGACGGCTCGGTAACGGCACAGGCGGGAAGCGCCTCCTTCTTCCTGGTGACTTAACGTGACCAACCTGATGCAGCAACAACGATCGCAGGCGCTCGCAGCGCGCCGTGCGATATCTGCGCATGAACGTCAGTACGCATCTAGCACCATCTGCAATCGCGTAATTCGCTCGCGAGAATTTGCGTCGAGCAAACTGGTGGGTGTTTACCTGCCGATGCGTGACGAAGTCGACACACGCGAGATCATCCAGCGCGCGTGGCGCGCAAACAAGCGCGTTTTCGTCCCGATTTTGCGCGGCAGCGCACAAATGTTGTTTTGCGAAATCACGCCGGAAACGGAGCTGGAACAAAACCGCCTGGGTATTTGGGAACCGTCTCGCGGTCTGCTTATCGCGCCGGAAAAACTCGACATCGTAATCGCGCCTACTGTTGCATTCGACGATCAAGGCCACCGCATCGGCATGGGCGCTGGATATTTTGATCGGTGCTTCGCATTTCTGCGTCATCGCAAACACTGGTTGCGTCCCAAACTGCTTGGCGTTGCGTTTCACTGCCAAGAAGTCGAGGAAATTACGCCAAATACTTGGGATATACGGCTTTATCGGATCATTACTGATAAATAAACCGCACTTTTTCCCGTAGAAAACAGGGCGTTTTCACCGCGCCACATTCCTGCATCGCGGTACGTCACACGTGTAATCATCATCGCATGGGCGTGTTACCGTGCGATGCCGAACGTAACCTTGTTGCATCGACACCGGATTGAAACTGCTGTTCGACTCGCAACCAAAATCCACTGTCAAAAACACGACGCTCGATTGTGAAACTTCGTCAAAAATATTCGTCCCTTCGACGCGTTTTCAATCGCGGCTAACTTGCTGGATTTTTTGGTGTTGTTGCGTATACTCAAGCGCGGGTACCCGACACGGAGAAAATTGATGGCTACCAAAAAGAAGTCTCGTAAAAAAGCTTCGAAGCGAAAAGTCGCGAAGAAGCGCAAAGTTGTTCGTAAGAAAGCTACAAAACGTGTAGCTAAGAAGAAGGTTGCCAAGCGCAAAACCAAGAAGAAAGCAGCCAAGAAGAAAGCTACGAAGCGTAAGGCGAAGAAGAAAGTCGCCAAGCGCAAGACGAAAAAGAAAGCTACAAAGAAAAAAGCTAAGAAGAAGGTAGCCAAGCGCAAGACGAAAAAGAAAGCTACAAAGAAAAAAGCCAAGAAGAAGGCTAAGAAGAAAGTAGCTAAGCGCAAGACGAAGAAGAAAGCTACGAAGAAAAAGGCCAAGAAGAAGGCTAAGAAGAAAGTAGCTAAACGGAAAACGAAGAAGAAGGCGAAGAAGAAAGTAGCGAAGCGTAAGACGAAGAAGAAAGCTGCCAAGCGTAAAACCAAGAAGAAAGCAGCTAAACGTAAGACGAAGAAAAAAGCTACGAAACGCAAGGCTAAGAAGAAAGTAGCCAAGCGTAAGACGAAGAAGAAAGCTACGAAGCGGAAAGCGAAGAAGAAAGCGACCCGCAGAAAGAAACGGTAGCTTGATCGTCGCTTCGGAAGAGCCTTCTTCCAAAGCAAGCAAAAGAGCCCGCCCTGGCGGGCTCTTTTCATTTCCGAATCGCTGAAACTGTGCGCCTGAGCACGTGCAATTCGTTGATTTTTCACTATAGTACGCGCTATGGACGCCACCGAGAAAAAACGCGCAGCCGCCCGCAAAGCCCTGGAGTTCATCGAACCGGGCACCAAACTGGGAATCGGGACTGGCTCGACCGTAAACTGCCTGATCGAGATCCTCGATGAGGCGCGCGATCTGATTGACTGCGTGGTCTCAAGCTCAAAGGCCTCGACGGCGCTGCTTGAGGAGCAGGGATTCGAGGTCGCCACTCTCAATGAGGCGGGCGACCTGGACCTCTACATCGACGGGGCCGACGAGAGCAACAAGCGCCTGCAGCTCATCAAGGGCGGTGGTGGCGCACTGACCCGCGAGAAGGTCCTGGCTGCAGCATCGCGACGCTTCGTTTGTATCGTTGACGATTCCAAGCTCGTCGGCATGCTGGGCGCCTTCCCGTTACCTGTCGAAGTGTTACCGATGGCGCAGGAACTGGTGGCTCGCCGCATGCTGAAAATGCGCGGGCAGCCGATCTGGCGCGAAGGATTTGTGACCGACAACGGCAACCATATCCTGGACGTCCACGACCTGCAGATCGTGAATCCGATCGATATGGAAGCACGTATCAACCGGATTCCTGGCGTCGTAACGGTCGGCATATTCGCCGATCGACCTGCCGACATCCTGCTGATCGCCACTGACGTGGGCGTCACAGAGCTGCGCGCCTGACAATTGGTCGCTTGAAATCGGCCGCGTGAAAAACGCTATTGGCCGACTGGCTCGAAATCACTGAACTCGATATCTTCCTCTTCGTCGATCTTCACGACGAGGAAGGCTTTACCCTGCACAGCCGCGCGCACTCGGCGTGGCACCGTCGGACCGCCTTCGTAGGCGGGCGCGAACTCGAGTTCGGTCTCAAACTTCCTGATCTTCACGCCTTTGCCGGGCTTGATCGTACCGGTGTTGCGCATCGAGACGAGTGAGACGAAGTGCCCATCCTTGACGACCTTCAGGCGCGCATCGACAGCCTCCATGAATGTCGCTTCTTCGTCGGAGTCCGTTTCGGGGCGAAAAGCGAACATCCAGTAAGCATCCGTCTCCTCGATGAGTTCGATGCTGCCGTCAGCGAACATCGTTTCATCGTCATCGTCGTTGCCACCATGCGCCCTCTCTCGTTCCTCGAGAAACGCCTCAACCTCATCGCCCGTCGGCTCGCGACCGTCGACGCTGATCAACGTCCAGTGCTCGCTGTCCGGCAAGCGCGGATCGTACCGGGCGATAAACGTCCCATCGGGGCTGCGCGCCGTCCTCGTATAGGACCAGTTTGAGGACAGATCGGATTCCATCGCGTCAAAGGCCCTCTTGACGAGTTCCTCGTGAGTCTCCGCATGGGCTGTGCCGGAAATGGCCAGCAGGATCAGTGTGGCGAGAGTCTTCATAGTCAGCTTGGATAGCAACTCAGCGCCCCGAGTTCCGCCTGAATGGCCGCGGCCGGACCCAGAACCAGCTCACGACCACAAGTGCCGCAAAGACCGTGTAGCAGACGATGAACACCCAGGGCGGTGCGCGGTAGTAGAGAATCTCCTCGAGCCAATGCGCGATGAATTCGCCCGAATATGTCGCATCCCCCACCTGTCTACGCAGCGCCATCTCCCACGTTGTCAGCGGACAAATGACCCCGAGCCAGGCCTGGATAGTCACGACGCCAATCGCCGCCAGGTGCGCAAGGCGAAACGAGGGGTTTCGGACCCAGCTCCAGTTGAGCGGCTTACCTACATAGACGAGGATAAGGCCGAATACCACGAACGCTACGAACAACACGTGAGTGAGTAGTAGCAGGTCAGCGGCGAGCAGGTAGTAGAATCCCGAGTCCATAGGTCACAGGATAGCGACCGCAGGACTGCCTGTCTTATTCCGGCGCGTAAACCACCACCTCGATTTCGACGATGCCGCGCGGGCTGAACAGGCCGGTCGTTCCCACAGCTGTCCAGGCAGGGTGCGGTTCAACGCCGTATCTGGCCCTGGTCTCCGCGATCACCAGTGCTTGTTGGTCGATCGTCAGTTTGGTCGTCTCGCCATCGAGTACATGGAATGTATTGATCTTGACCACATCCTCGAGGCTTGCGTCAGCCGTATTCAGGCATCGATCGATGATCTCGAAGACCGTCTCGGTCTCTTCCCGGAACCGCTCCTTCGATATCGGCAGCTCCTCATCATGTCGAGCGCCGATAATGACGCCCGAAACATAGACGAAATCGCCGGCACGAATGGCATGGGAAAAGTGCCATGGGCTGTCGTAGCCTGTGTGCTCAACAGGCACCTCGTCGGTGAACGTGACACTCCGACCATCGCGTTCAATGACCCGTTTGCCAGCCCCGTGCTCATCCGCGGAAGCGCCCGCCGACACAAACAATACAGCGGCCATTACCAGAATCCTGTACATAGCTCTCCCCTGACTACACATGAATACCAGATTGGATGGCATCGGCTGCCCTGAGTTCAGTTGGGCTGGATTGATGTAGGATGGGCGCTTCTTATGCCAGTCGCTCCCGAGATTCGTATCAGCAATGCCCGCGATATCGACGCGATTGTGTCGATGTACCCGCTGGCCTTCCCTGATGAAGACCTTGTCCCGGTGGTACGCCAGCTTCTGGCCGAGCCGGAGCTCGCACTTTCGCTGGTCGCTATCGTCGACGATCAGGTTGTTGGCCACGTTATCTTCACCACCTGTGCCGTGGAAGGCAGCGATCTTCGGTCTTCGTTACTGGCGCCGCTGGCCGTCGCACCGGGTTTCCAGCGACAGGGCATCGGCAGCGAGATCGTCAAAGCCGGGCTGCAACGCCTGATCGATTCCGGGGTCGAGGTTGCGTTCGTGCTGGGCGACCCGGCTTACTACTCACGTTTCGGCTTCGTACCGGATTCAAAGGTACAGCCGCCCTACCCGCTGCCGGCCGAGTGGTACACCGCCTGGCAGTCCCAATACCTTGGCGATGCATCACGATCGTACGCGGGCAAACTGGCCGTTCCATCGCAATGGCTCGATCCGGCCCTTTGGGCCCCTTGAACGGGAAGACTCGATGACAAGACCTCATCATCTACTACTGTTACTGCTGTCAATGACGGCGCTCGGCTGCGGAGAAGACATGGAGATTGGCAACGAAGTCGAGCCTATCGGCACTGGCCCCTACTCGGTGGGCTCCACGAATATGGAAATCGCGGCCGAATTCGCGGACATCGGCGATGAGGCGATGCACGCGTACCTGCTCGGCATACCGGAAGGCCCCGACAACCCCCGGTTCGTCGCGGATATCCTGAAACATCGCGACGCCGTGTGGATCACCGACGTCGCCGTGCCCGAGGAACCGAACATCTACGGTCCGGCAGGCGGACAGACCCTGCCGGTCGTGACCTACGTGACATACCCGTCTGCGCCTGCCGACGAACCGAACCCGTACACATTCCCCTACCACGACGGCGCCTTCGGCACCTTCGACCACATGCTTGCGCCGGGTGAAGAACCGAGCTTCGCCGACCCGGACAAACGATACCCGCTTATCGTCCTCGCACACGGCGCTTCGGCCCACGGTGTTTACGGCGTTCAGCATGCACACGGCCTTTCCAGGCACGGGTACATTGTTGCGGCTGCCACCTTTGGCGACGATCGCATACTGATCCCGGATGATCCAAATATCCATTCGGCTTATCTCAGGCCTCTGCTGATGAAAGCTGTGGTCGACTCGTTGCTCGAGAGTGACACGTTTGGGCCACATATTGATGCCGACAACATCGGCATCACGGGTCATAGCTTCGGCGGGTTTACAGCACTGGCGATCGCGGGGGCGCCCTACGAGGGGAATCCCGCCACAGTGAGCGACAGCCGAATCAAGGCCGGCGTCATCGCCGCGCCATGGGTCGGCGGTCACTACAACGGCGAGGACGTCTTCGCATTCGGGCCGGACAATGACGATATCAGCGAGGTCGACGTGCCAATCATCAGCTTTTTCGGCACGGATGACGATGTGACGACAGCAGAGTTCATCCTGCCGGCCATGAAGAAGCTGTCAGGTCCAACCTATGTGGTCGAACTCGTTGATCAACCACATAACTTCGATGGAGGTTCCTGGGAGGACCGCAATGCCTGGGAGCTGTTGTTCTATGAGGCGTACCTCAAAGGCGACCAGGATGCGCTTGCGACTCTCAAATCCGCGCGGTCGATGAAGGGTGGCAACGAGGATATCCAGCTGTTTGACTACCAGAAGTGACGACGCATGAGGTCTACTCTTACGGCGTCGTGTCGCACAGCACGCTGTACGGCATTCAAGGCACGTTTCCGGCGCCCGAGGGATACGCTGAGATCGACGATGTCCGGCGTATGACCGGTGGCGAGGCCACAAACTCGTCGATTGTCCTTTCCCGACTTGGCGCCAAGGTCAAACTGGACGGCAACTGGCTTGGCGACGACGACAACGGCAAGTGCACGAAAGCCCTGCTGACGGACTTCGGTATCGACACAGACCGACTACCGTTGAAGAACGGTATCAAAACGGTCAGAGAGGTCGTCTTCGCGGCCGAAGATACTCGTACGATCTTCGGCACCTACGTCCACCTTCTGGAGGACAGAGCATGGAACATGCCGAACGAAGACGACATCCATCAGGCCAGCGTAGTCTGCCTCGACCCGTTCTTTGCAGAACCCGCGTTGCAGGTCGCCCGGATCGCCTTCGAAGCCGACGTTCCGATCATAACCGTCGATTGTGCGTACGACGATCCACTGTTGCAGCACGTATCGGCAATCGTTGTCGCGGAGTCCTTTCTTCACGAAAGGTATGGAGGTGAAGATCTGCGAGCTGTGTTCGAGAAATATCTGGCCGCAACAAGTGGGCTTGTGATCTTCTCGTTCGGCGATAAACCAGTCTGGTATGCGAGGTCGGGCGAAGCGGTCAAGGAATCCCAGCCCTTCAGGATCGAAGCAGTCGACACGACCGGGGGCGGCGATTCGTTTCGAGCCGGCATCGCGTACGGTTTTCTCAAAGGCTGGGACGATGATGAGATGGTGCAGTTCGCGGCTGCGGTCGCGGCAATTAACTGCACCCGGTTTCCCGGCGTCACTGAGTCACCGGGGTATGATGAGGTTCGAGACTTCATGAGTACCGCGGCCAAAGCACCATGCGACGACTAATAACTGCCATTCTTGCGTTCCTTGCCGGAGTGGTCAGCCTCTTCGCAGCACAGATAGCACTAACGAAATCTTGGGGCGTGTTCGGCGTCGAGTGGGGGCGGGACAACTTGCCCACCTTGCCTCTTCAACAGATAGCGGCGCTATCGACAGTGTTCCTGGCTGTCCTGGTTGGGTCATTCATAGCGGCATTCCTGTCCAAACGCGACGCTTTGAAAGTGCTGGCCGTCATGTGCTTCGTCGGTATGGCCATCGACGGCTATGCGATGTTCGTCATTCTCAGAGATGCCCTGCCCTTGTGGTTCAGAGCCGGCTTCGTCGCGCAGATACCGCTCGCGACCATACTGGCCGGTCTGCTATGGACGCAGACGAGCTCATTTCGCGAGTAGCGCGCTGGTCGAAGC
The DNA here is from genome assembly GCA_030065985.1 of Woeseiaceae bacterium. Taxonomy (GTDB): domain Bacteria; phylum Pseudomonadota; class Gammaproteobacteria; order Steroidobacterales; family Woeseiaceae; genus UBA1847. Next base: position 86,205 of record JASJCM010000003.1, read on the forward strand.
GCGATGACCGCGTCCTGGCAATGGGCATCTGCGGGTCCCATGCGCGCGGCGAGGCTCGGCCGGATTCCGATATCGATTTCTGTATCTTGACGGCTGATCCAGGATCGCTCCTGAACGATCGCACCTGGATCAGAGAGTTCGGCGCCGACGCAGAGGTGGCCGGCGCGGTTGAGGACTACAATCTGGTGCAGTCCCTGAGAGTTTTCTACGGCACGACTGAGGCTGAATTTGGCGTGACGAACGTGGCCTGGACGGAATTGCCGATCGATCACGAAACCGCGGCCGTGATGAACAACGGACTCAGAATCCTCTACGATCCCGAAGGCCGTCTAGAAAGAGCGTTGGCTTTCGCGGCTACGATTAGCCGCTAACAGTTCATTCGCCTAAGCGATCAGTTCTCGGACCCTTGCAGTATCCACGTGCTGCAGGAACGCAGTTGCCTTGCCGTCGACGAACGTCCACACATGGGCCATTCGGACCGCACAGGGATCGCCGGTCTCTTTGTGAATCCAGGTGTTCCGGCCAGCGGGAAACCGTCTGCCCCGGTCCAGGAAATATCATCGGCAAAAGCGGCCACGACAGCCGGGACGTCGCCGGAGGCAAAGCTCTGATACAAGCCCTGAACGATTTCTTTTATTGGACATCGGAGTTGGTTTCTTTTTGTTGTTTCAGGAGATCATGACAAACGAAATCAATTTCGCTCGGCACGTTGATTTTGGCGACTTCTGTCCAGCGTGGAACGCTGGTCTGTTCGCAGCAGCTAAGCGGATTAGGTGCGGACCTCGGTTTTGTGGTAGATACAACGGAGTTAAGCTGAAAAAGAGAACAAAGAGGTTTCACATGAGACACAAATTTCTGGGTTTCGCAGTCGTTCTGTCATTCCTGTTCCTGGCATTGCCGACTCACGCGCATGAGGCAGGTAAGTGGGTCTACCGTGTAGGCGTCGGGACGATTCAGCCGGACGACAAAAACCTCACACTCGATTCAACGACGTATGTAGAAGTGGATGGCGGCACCAGCGCGACATTCAATCTCACTTACTTCGTCACACCGAATCTGGCCTTTGATGTCCTGGCTGCCCTTCCTTTTGACCACGACATCGTCCTGGTTTCTGACGGCGTCGGATCCAAGATCGCGGAGACGAATCACCTGCCGCCGACCCTGTCGCTGCAGTGGCATTTTCTCCCGGAAGGCAAAGTCCAGCCCTATGTCGGCGTCGGCGCTAACTGGACGACATTCTTCAACACCGACACGATCGACGCGCTTGCGGATGCGGGGGTCAACCTGGAACTTGACGACTCCTTCGGCGTCGCAGCCCAGGTCGGTGCTGACTATGTGTTGGACAACGGATTCATGTTCAATTTCGACGTTCGATACATCAATATCGAAACTGACGCAGAGTTGGGTGGCGCTCCGATAGGCACGGTAGCGATCGACCCCATGGTTTACAGCCTCAGCGTCGGCTACCAGTTCTGATTCCAAATTTGTAGTTTGCCGGAAGCAGCTGTGCAAGCTGCTTCCGGCTGACTCTATTGCGAGAAGCCTAACTGCTCAAAGAGCTCCGGGGACGCTTTGAGATAGCGGTCCTTGCCGGTTTCCTGGAACCACGCGTCTGCGATCTGCTGGTTGTTGTAGAGACGCGCGTCGTCCCAATCCTCGATCCCATCGATCGCAACCCTGTTCCAGTCTTCATTGATGAAGCTGACCGCCTTGATGTTCTTTTCGTAGACGAACGAAAAGAGATTCACGAACCACTTGTCCCAGACTTCGGTGCCTTCGGCTTCTATGCCAGCCACAGGGTTGGTTTCCGCAATCATCACCGGTTTCTTATGGTCGCGGGCGAACTCGAGCACCTTATCCGCATCCGAGCCCATATCGGGACCGCCGTAGGCGTGACCGAAAATCGAGATCCCCACCCAATCAACGTAATCGTCGCCGGGGTACCACTCCGTTATTGGATACTTCTTGTATGGAGGCGAAGCATAGGAGTGCCAGACAAAAGCGATATTCGTGACGCCTTCCGAGCGCATGAGATCGACGATGTGTCGATACGCCTTGACGTACTCGGTAGGCTCAAGCGCATTGTGAGGCCCGTCGAATTCGTAACCGATTCTCAGGTAGATCGGCCGGTTGGTAGACTTCGCCCATTTGCTGTATTGCCGAATGATGTCGTTGTACTTTCCGTTGGCGGTGTTTTTGGCAATGTCCCACGTGCCCACCATCCACATCGCGCTATGCACTACCGCATTTGGGAAGCGATCGACCAGCATCTGATGATGATGTGTGTTCCCAACCACGTTTGTGTGCGCCTCGGTAACCCCCGATATTTCGGTGACAGCCCAGTAGGCCGCCCAGCCACCGGGCATTGGCTCGTACGGAAAGTTATCCAGGTATTCGTTAATCGCCTCGACGGACTGTCCCATGATCAGCAGCGTTTTGCCCTTGGGCGGAGCGAACTTCGCCTTTTCGTAGTCGTATACGAACCGTGGATCCACGTCGTTGTCGATTTTTGCCACCAATTGCTGAATCCCTTCGTTTGTTTCGGCCTGGCTACTCGCACAACTGATAACTGCAAGCGTGAGAGCAACTGGCACGTATAGAAAACTGCTTGCCATCCTGATCATCAAAGTAATCCCCCCTTCTCACGGTTCGTTCCGTACGTTGGTACATCCCAGAATTGACGGCCCTCGGTCCCCGAGCGCAACGTGGCACAAGGTGGATTCAACAAGTTACGGAGACGCTAAACCAGGAAGCCCTGGGGATCACGAGTATGTCAGTTAAGTATACGGGAGGTTGCTTTTGCGGCAGCGTCCGATTCTCTTGCACAGCGGAGCCGGCATTTACATTCTACTGCCATTGCAGCGACTGCCAACGCTCAGCGGGCAGTCCGGTCTCAGTGGGTCTGATGGTGTCGTCGGAGTCATTCAGCGTACAAGGAGATTTGCAGACCCATACCACAGTCGGAAGCTCTGGCAGGGAAGTACACAGGCATTTCTGTCCCAAGTGCGGGTCAGGAATCTATCTCGAGGCCGGAGCTGCTCCGGGCAATGCCTTTGTGAGGGCAGGTGCGCTCGATGATGCTGGCTGGGTCAAACCACAGATGCATATTTTCACTATCTCGAAGCAGCCCTGGTTTGAGATCTCGGACTCGCTTCCTCAGTTCGAGACGATGCCTCCGCAGTAGCTGATTCCGGACGGCCGACGGCTCATCTGACACGGACTACGTCGTGAAATCACCTTTTTGCACGTAGGCCCTGGTCGATACTTGCGTGCCGAGCTCGTGCATGGCTCTCATGCTCGTCAGATTCGCGCCGTTTATGAAGTCCTGCCATTGCTCAAGTCTTTCCCACTTGGCGATGGTCAGTATCTCAGTCGGCGTATCCACGCTGACAACGCAAAAGCTCCCCAGCGCGCCCTCTGTTGATTCCCGAATACTCAATGTCGTCTCTTCCCAGGCTGCGAAAAATGCCGCCTGGTTTTCTGCGGGCACCTCCCATTGGTAGACAATCTGAATCACCGGATTAACCCGCTTTCACTACTGAATTGACTGCCGCCAAAAGGAAGATTCTGGCCGAGGCGGTCAATCAGGAATGCGCTCGTTTCGGGCCGGTTCGCCGGCTGCCTTCCAGCGACGCAGGAACGCTTTTTCTGCTTCCCCAGCCTCTATGACCTCGTCGGCGTTAGGATTACCTTCCAGCCACCGCTCCACTTCGTGCCTATGTAATTCTGACAGGCGGATGAATTCGTCTAGCCAGGTCACCATATCAGCACCTCCGAATCTGACTGTGTCATACGCTTATGATAGTGGATTGGCGCCAGTTTGAGGGCTTTCAAGCCCGAATGCCGCCCCCGAACGACCCCTATATACGAAACTGCGTATACTTTGCTGATTGGGCATGGCGCAACGCTGCGCTCAAAACAAACTAAAAAGAAAAATAAGGGGATAAGAATGAAGAGACTTCAATGTGTCTTAGCCTTGGCCGGATTAATTGCGCCATTTGGCACTGCCTTCGCCGATAGTCATGAAGGCGATGCAGAAGAAGCCAACGTTGCGTCGCCAATGGAAATGTATGCCTGCACGTACAATGAAGGTAAGGGCCCTGCAGACCTTGATGCTGCCACCAAGGAATGAGCTTCGATGATCTGTATTTGCCAATCAAGGAATGGGGTGAGTACAAAGCTGATACCGGCTCCAAGGCCGGCCACTGGGTGTTCTTCCCGTCGTTTGGCGGCGGTAAAGAGGACTACGATTTCAAATGGGTTTCGTCAGCTGAGAGCTTCGAGAGCCTTGGTGCGGACTGGGATCAGTTCAGCGAGAGCGGCTGGGAAAAGGCCAATGAATTGTTCCGTGGAAAACTCAGATGCGATTCGGCGCGCGCCTATGTTGCCACTACCCGGCGCACAGCGGCAGACGACGAGTAGTCACCTATCGCAACGTAGCATTGCACGTGCGGCCGTCGGATGACGGCCGCTTTGGCATTTGGAGCAGACAACCGTGATTACTGTCGAAATTACGAATCCTGAAGCGATAGTGAGTCAGCATAAGGGTTGGTTTACCAGTCTCGCAGGCACTATGGCAGCCCGCATAGGGATGATCGATTTGGTGGAGAAAGTGCAAGAGGCTATCGTCGAGCGGCTGGTCGAGGAGCTGGGAGAGGACAACGTCCGTATCTCGATCGGCGGCCCCTCTAAAGAAGTTGACGTGGCCGAGTAACGGCTAGGTTTTGTTTTCTTCTAACCACTCGCAGATGCCCGAGAAGAATTGCTCGCGACTCGCTCTTTCTATCCATGGGCTGTGTCCGCAACGTTCGAACTCGCGGTACTCCAACTGGGGAAGAAACGGAAGCAGGCTGTCCCTGATCATCCTGCCGGGATGGGGATCATACTGCCCATGCATCATGAGAATCGGAGATTCGATTGCCGCAAACGCATTCGGATAAGTACCGTCATCCTGCAAGCGACGCATATCGCTCCACGTCTCATCATAGGCCTTCAGGTCAAATGGTTCAGACTCCTCTTTTTCGGCGTACGGGCCAATGGGCTCATAGTTATACAGGTGCCGAGTTAGCTTGAACGTCTGCATGAACTGTTCTGCCGGATCAATCACATCAATTGACAATCGGCGGAGTTGATTTCGTACGTCATCATCCATGCGTTCCTCGATTATCGTCTGCATCGCGCTCCGGCCGGACTGGTCAAACGTCCCGCACCCAACGAGAACGATGGGGCCCGCCTTGCCCGGATGCTCAGCGGCGAAACAAAGGGCCAGCATTGCGCCCCAGGAGTGCCCCACGATCGCTACCGGAGAATCTCCGCCGTGTTCGACAACAAGCTCATGGAGATCAGCGATGTGGCGAGCGACAGTGAGAGGTGATCCTTCGCTGCCGCGTTGCCAGGGTTCCACCGCACGGAAGGATCCTGAAATTCCTTTCGCTACGGGCGCCACATCTCCAACTGCAGCGGGACCGCCGTGCAACACAAATACCAGCGGACCCGCGGTACCATAGCGTCTTACGAACATGGCGGGAAGTTTCGCACAGACGAAAGGCGGACTGCGATCCGTGCTCTAGTTTTGGCCACCCGCCGCTTCTGGCCGTGAGCCGCCAGTCCGGAGTCCTGAAATTGATTGACTGCTACTGGCCAATAGCAGCCGTTCACACCGTCGGACTGAGCTGGACCATCGTCCCGGCTCAGTACACGTAGACTGCGCCGACCTCGACACCGTTATTGTTGTTGGGAGGCGGGCCGATACCGTTGAATGTGCTTCGCTCATACGTTGCGCCAACCGCAAGCGTATCGCCGTCGCCGCTGAGCGCCACGTCGGTTCCAAATCGATCCGCTTCGTCGGTGTTGCTCGCCTTGAGGTAGGCAATCTGACTCCAGGTGCTGCCGGATCGAGAAAACACGTACGCGGCGCCTGCGTCGTTGCTTGAGTCATCGGACTGGTCGCCGTCAATGCCCAGCGCATTGCTGTTCTCGAACATGGCGCCCACGGCGAGCAGATCGCCATCATCGCTCAGGCTCACACCCTGACCAAACTGATCACCACTCCCTGTGTTGCTGGCCTTGATGTACGCCTCCTGTGCCCAAGCGCCGGCCGCGCGCTGAAACAGATATACCGCGCCCGAGTTGCCGGCACCGCTGCTACTTTGGTCGCCGCTGACACCCGTCGCGTCGCTGTCTTCGTTGACAGCGGCGACCGCCAGCGTGTCGCCGCCACCGCTCAAGTGCAGGCGTTGCGCGAAGCGGTCTTCCCGATCGGTGTTGCTTGCCTTGAGGTACGCCTCCTGCGTCCAGGTTGTACCCGAACGCGTAAACACGTATGCCGCTCCTGATTCAAACGCCGAGTTATCGTTCTGGTCGCCGTTGATGCCTGTCGCGTTGCTGGCTTCGCGCACGGCCGAAACAGCCAGTGTGTTGCCGTCATCACTGATGCTGATCTCTCCACCAAAGGCGTCGCCGAAGCCCTGGGAGTCGCCATTGCCCGTGTTGCTGGCCTTGATGTAGGCCTGTTGCGCCCAGCCGCTGCCGTCATTGACAAAAACATACACGGCACCCGCGAGACTCACTGAGTTATCAGTCTGGTCCCCGTCAATGCCAACCGCTGCGCTTTCCTCACCGAATGCACTAACGGCAAGCGTGCTGCCGTCAGCACTCAGGGCAACCTGCGCCCCAAAAAGATCCACAGGGCCCGTATTGCTCGCTTTGATGTAAGCTTGCTGGCTCCAGGTATTGCCGGTTCTTACGTACACGTAAACAGCGCCCGACGAATCGGCCGTGTTGTCCGTCTGGTCGCCGTCGATGCCGGTTGCGGCGCTGTCTTCGCCCGTCGCGCCGACAGCCAGTACGGTCGCGTCATCGTTGATGGCGATGTCCCCGCCGAACTGATCGTCGCTCTCGGAATTGCTCGCCTTGATGTAGGCCTGTCGCTGCCATGCCGTGCCCTGGCGCTCATAGACGTACACGGCGCCCGCTTCGGCTGCACTGTCATCAGACGGGGCGCCGTTGATGCCGGTTGCGGCGCTGTCTTCGAGGCGCGACCCAACGATGAGGAAACTGCCGTCGTCGCTGACGACCACGTCCTCGCCAAATCGGTCCCTGGAATCCGGAGCGTCGGCTTTGAAGTAGCCGATACCGTCGGAGAGGTTGCCCGATACCGCCTGAGGCGCGGTATCCGTGCAGCCTCCGGGGCTGCAGCTTTGCAGTACGTAGAGGGCGTTGCTGCGCGCATACAAAGGCGCCAAAATTTCGAGACTGCCGACGCCCGGCGCAATATCACCGCCCACCTGGGTGAATCCCGCGCTGCCCGTCGGGTTTTCGAGCAGGCGGTAGAATGTGGCATCGGCGACATCGGTCCACGTGAAGCCAAAGGTCTTGATCGGCGTGATGCTCGACGACAACGCGGCCGCAGTCGCTGGCGGCGGCCCGGGCACAAACGTGGCCGTAATGGTGCAGTCCGAGGTCACTGGCGCGGTCGTATAAATCGTGCCCGACAGGCTGCCCGCGCAACCCGTAACGCTGCCAATTGCATAGCCGGTATCCGGTGTAATGACGAAGTCCGCAGCGTCATTCTGGTTCACGACAGCGCTGGTGGGGCTGATGGCACCATTGGGGCCAGCGCTTGCTGATACCGTGAACGCCTCAACAAATGTCGCGGTGACGGTGCACGCGCCCGTAACGGCACCGGTTGTGTAGGTGCTGCCGCTCAAAGAGCCGTTGCACCCGCTCACGCTCGCGATCCCGAAACCGCTGTCCGGCGTAATCGTGAAGGTCGTCGAGGCGCCGCCCGTGACTGTTCTGCTCCCCGGGCTGATGGTGCCATTGGCACCGGCATTCGTACTGACGGTGAAGCTCTGTGTGGGTGTGCTGCCGCCACCGCCACCCCCGCCCCCACAGGCGCTTGCAAAGACGACGCTGAGCGCCACGATGGTTCGCGCTATTTTTGTTCCTGTATCGAAGTTCATGCTGCCCCCCTCAGTGTCTTCCTTGGCGTCCGTGGCGGTTCACATAATTGTTGTAGCTACGAACCGTCGTGTCTCCTTTATACATGACCAGTGAATATTGGAATACATCCAATGATCGTGACGACAAGCAAATTTTGCTGTACGAGGGACGGCGAGATCTTGTGAATACGCTGATTGCAGGAGCGGGCGTAACAAGATTTTGCGCCGTAACACTTGGGTGCGCCTTAGCTGTCCGAAGCATCGCATACGCGTTCCCGAACTGCCGTGTGTGAATGACCGCTTGTGGCCGTATCCAGCAATATAAGCGTTTTCAGGTACGATGACGCCTACTGACCCATAGCGGCCGGTCGTCGCTGACTAGATCTCTCGCGGATAATACTATGCGAACAGCATGTCTACTGATTGGCTTGATGGCAATGATGTCCACACTCGACACGAGTTTGGCGTCGGACGAGCCACACGTCGATCCGTCATTGGTCACCGTTCTAACTTCTGGAACTCACCGTTTCCTTCTCTACAGGCATTGTGACGCTGAGTTTTGCTGGAGCGAGGCGTATCTGCAATGGATGGACGTAAAAGCCAAACCAAACAAGGTGCACGAGACTGTTCCCATATCCGAAATCTCGAAGCCCATGATGGTTTTCGATGCAAAACTGCATTGGGACGGTGACACGCAGGAACAATGGATAGAGATGCGGGGAACCGCTCACCCGGCGATGAGCTTCATTGGGACGGCTGTTATAAAGCCGCGCGATGCTGGACAGTACGATTTCGAATCAAACATCGCGAAGATCTCGAACTAGTTGTGCCATGCCGATGTCCGCTTTTTGGCCGTTTGCCACCGGACAGGGGTAACAAGTTAGAATGACGCCTTCTGATGCAGAGCGGTCGATCGAGAGCACCGCCTTTTCTGGAACTGACACGGGTCGTTTAGCGCAGCGATGGACAACTCAATAGACCGAACCGTAGACGGACGTTTGTCTCTTCGTTCCGCGGCGCTGATCGCTGGGTTCGGTTTGCTAATCATGGCGATCTGTGCGCCGCTTGCCTTTTTCCAGCTCTTACCTCAGGGCATCGTGCGCGGAGATGGGGCCGCAACCGTCGAGCGATTGCGCACGAATGGGACACCCTACCTGCTCGGTACGTACCTCCTGTTCCTGACGTACGTCATGGATGTCGTGGTTGCATGGGCACTGTATTGGCTCTTACGCCCGGGTCAGAAAGCTCTCTCGTTGCTCGTGGCGTGGATGCGAATCGTATACACAGCGTTGGCCTTTATGGGTTTGATGGCCTACTTTCATGCTTATGATCTTGCCAATGCGACAGATTTCGCCATGCTCGCCGACGCGACTGGCTTGCAAGCCGAGATCCTTTACCAGTTGTTCGCAGCCCAGACTACCACGAGCGTCGCGCTCACATTTTTCGGCGTTCACCTACTCGTGATGGGAGTGGTCATTTGGCGATCGACTCATATCCCACGTTGGACGGGCATCGCAGTGGCGTTAGCCGGTGCTGCCTACGTGATCTTGTACGGTGCACAGTATTTCGCCCCGGATCTCTCACTGGATTGGCTGATGCTCTTTGCGCTAGGTGAGCTCATCTTTATGGGCTGGATGCTGATTTCAGGATGGCGCCTGGAAGAAACGGTATAAGTCGAACTCACGAAGCGCCACAGCGGGATTCGGGGTCCGTTATTGGCCGTAACCGGCTGGCCAGGCGTTTCAAGGTAGCATGACTCCAACAGACCCTTTGCGGCCATTCGAATCGGAGCAAGTGTGATGCATGCAATGTCCATTCATGAAGCCTCGGCCGCTGAGAATCCCGACATTGCCGCATTCTATGAACGCTGTGGGTACTCCGGCGGTATTTCATCTGACGACACAGTTCTGGTTGCCATTCGAGCTGATTCGCTTGTCGGAGTTGTACGCCTGTGCTCGGATCACCACGCTACTGTTCTTAGGGGAATGCAAGTATCTTCGGACGTTCAGAGACAGGGAATCGGTCGAGCTTTACTCGAAGAGTGTCTGTCCAGAGTCAGCGATGCTGTCTGTTATTGTATTCCGTGGTCCTATTTGGAGCAGTTCTACAGTTCAGGTGGGTTTCGGCGTTGCGAATCAACGGACGTTCCCGGATTCCTTTCGGAGCGGTATGACGGCTACATCCAACAGGGTCGAGACGTGATCCTAATGCGGCGGGCACTTTCGAACTGACCGGCCGCTCTCGGCCGAAACCCGCCGCTCAGGTTTCTTGAGGTAGGATGACGCCTTCCGAATCGGGGCCAGGAAGTCAGTTGCTTGCCGCTCCACTCATGCTAATTGTTGGCCGGGATCAGATAAGGGGTATTGATCGTGAAGGATGATGCATTGTGCTGGGAGAAGGTGGCTAGTCAGGCAGGGCCCGAGCTACCTCTTTTTCGTGTTCGCTTTGATACTATGCGTCACCCTACCAGTTCAGAGGAATTCCAACGTTTGGTGTTGGAAACGTCAGATTGGGTGACAGTCGTTGCTGTAACTA
>JASJCM010000077.1 GCA_030065985.1 Woeseiaceae bacterium
ATTTCATCCAAGGCAAAATCACAGGGCGTGCACAAAGATGCGACAGCACTACTTACGGCCTGCGGTCTCGCACTGAGGAGTTTTGACTAATGCCTAGTATTAATCTACTCCCGTGGCGCGAGGCGGAGCGCAAGAAACGCCAGCGAGATTTCGGAGTCGCCATGGGCGGCGCCGTGATCGCGGGAATCGCCGTCGTCATGGTGACGATGCTCATCTACTCGCAGATGATCTCGGGGCAGCAGTCGCGCAACCAGCGCCTGACCAGTGAGATCGTCGAGCTCGAAAAGAGCATCGAGGAGATCGATGGCCTGGAGCGTCAGAAGGAACGCCTGCTGGCGCGCATGGAAATCATTGAGCGGCTGCAGAAGAGTCGCCCCGAGATCGTGCATCTCTTCGACGAGATGGTTCGTCAGCTGCCGGAAGGCGTCTACCTCACGGGCATGAAGCAGACGGGCAGTCGAGTCGAGATCCGCGGCGTCGCGCAGTCCAGTACGCGTGTCTCGGCGCTGATGCGCCAGATCGACGCTTCTGACTGGATGGGCGATCCTGAGGTCGAGCGCGTCGAGACCAAGCAGGCCGGCTCTTCACGCCAGTCTGAATTCATCGTTTACCTGAAGCAGAAGCGTTCGGACTCTGAGGAGGAGCTGTAATGAACCTCATTGAAGAACTACAGAGCCTGGACGCGAATGATGTCGGTCGCTGGCCGCTGCCGTTCCGCATTGCGGTTATCGTGATTGTGTTCATGGTCGTTACGGGTGTCGGAATCTGGTTCTTTATTGTGAAGGACAAGCATCCGGCGCTGGAGCGTGAGAAAGCGGAAGAAGTAGAGCTGCGCACAACGTTCGAGAACAAGCAACGCAAGGCAGCCAACTACGATGCTTACAAGGCACAGCTCGCTCAGATCGAGCAGTCCTTCGGCACCATGCTGCGCCAGCTGCCTGGCGAGACCGAGATTCCTAGCCTGATCGTCGACATTTCGCAGACCGGTCTCGCGGCCGGCCTGCAGGAAAAACTGTTCGTGCCGCAGGCAGAAATTCCGCGTGATTTTTACGCCGAGAAGCCGATCAACATCCGCCTCGCCGGCGGCTATCACGAGATTGGTAATTTCGTCAGTGGTATCGCCGCGCTGCCGCGTATCGTGACCTTGCACAACATCACGATCACGCCGGAGGGCGCGGACGCCTTCGACAACCTGAGTATGGAAGTCACGGCGAAGACATACCGCTACATTGACGAGGAGGCAAACTGATAATGCGCGCTTCCCTAATCAAATACGGCCTCGTTTTGATCATGGCGCTCGGTATCGCCGCCTGTGGTGGTGATCACGACGATCTTGACCAGTACATCAACGAAGTGAAGGCTCGTCCGGGCGGCCGCATTGAACCGCTGCCCGAGATTACGCCCTACGAGGTGTTCACATACATCGCCGATGCGCAGGGTATGCGTTCGCCGTTCGTACCTGACACGCCGCAGGCGACGGGTGCCGCGAGCGGTGGTGCGCGCCCGGATCTGGATCGGAGCCGTGAGTACCTCGAGAGCTTCCCGCTCGACACGCTTGGCATGGTTGGCACCTTGTATATCGGTGAAACGATGTACGGCTTGGTGCAAACGGCCGACGGCCTGATTCACCGCGTAGTACCTGGCAACTACATGGGTCAGAACGATGGCCGAATCACGAATATCACGGAATCAGAAATCGCACTGGTAGAAATTATTTCTGACGGTATTGGCGGCTATATCGAAAGAGATGCCGCTGTTGGTCTGACCGACTAACGCCTGAATGGAACTGGGAGTAATTGGAATGATGCTCAAATCAATACGGACGGCGAAACATCGCTTTGCGACACTCGCCGCAGTGGCACAGGCAGCAATGCTGCTCTTCTGGGGGGCTTCGGCCAGCGCCCAGGATGGCAACGCGCTGCAGGACATTCAGGTGCAAAGCCTGCCCGGCGATCGCGTCGAGCTTAAGTTGGTCATGAGTGGAACGGCGCCTGAGCCGCTTGCATTCACGATCGACAATCCTGCACGCATCGCGCTGGATCTTGCCGACACGAGCCTTGGCATGACGTCCCGTCGTCGCGACGTCAACCTCGGACCGCTCGACACGGTACTGACGGCTGAGGCAAACGGCCGCACACGCGTCGTGCTGAACCTCGGCACGATGGTCGAGTACCAAACTCGCCGCAGCGGCAATACGGTTATCGTTACTCTCGGTGACGGTGCCGACTACAGCGCAGGGTCTACCCAGTTCGCCAGCGCGCCTACGTCGGAAACCCGTTCCTATGCCGCTCCGGGAAGCCGCGCTATTTCTTCGGTTGACTTCCGCCGCACGCGCGACGGAGGTGGCCGTGTCGTCGTCAACCTGACGGACCCGTCGACGCCGGTCGACATCCGCCAGGAAGGCGGCCGCGTTGTGGCCGTGTTTAAAGACACGAGCCTGCCGGCCAACCTGATGCGTCGTATCGACGTCAACGACTTTGCCACGCCGGTGACGACGGTCGACACGCTTCGCACGAACATGGATACGCGTATCGTGATTTCGGCCGAAGGCAAGTATGAGCAGCTTGCCTATCAGTCGGACAACGAGTTCACCATTGAAATTAATCCGGCGCCGGAGCAAGCAGAGGCGGCGTCCAGCCTGTTCTCGGAGTCCAAGGAATACGAAGGCCAGCGCCTGACGCTGAATTTCCAGGACATTGAGACCCGTGCTGTTCTGCAGCTGCTGGCCGAGACCTCGGGCAAGAACATCGTCGTGTCTGACACGGTACAGGGCAATGTGACGCTGCGTCTGCGCAACGTGCCGTGGGATCAGGCTCTCGACATCGTCATGACGACGAAGGGCCTCGACATGCGGCAGAACGGCAATGTGATCATGGTAGCGCCGGCTGAGGAAATCGCCGCCCGCGAAACTGCTGATCTCGAAGCACAGCTGGCCATCGCTGAGCTCGAGCCTATTTACTCGGAGTTCATGCAGGTCAACTACGCGAAAGCGTCTGATCTCGCCAATCTGATCACCGGTTCTGGCGGGGGCTCGATGCTGTCCGAACGCGGCAGCCTGGCCGTCGACGAACGCACCAACACGCTGCTGATCCAGGACACGGCCGAGCGCCTGCAGAACGTGCGTCGCATGGTTCGCACGCTCGACATCCCGATCAAGCAGGTACTGATCGAGTCGCGCATTGTTATCGTCAACGATGATTTCAGCCGCGATCTCGGCGTACGTCTCGGCGTTTCCGGTTTCCATCTGCCGGGTTCAGGCGGTATCTCGAGTGTATCGGGTTCGGGTGTCGGAACCGACAACATGATCAGCTCGTACCTCGAAAACCTTGCGGACCCCGCCAGCACGACGCTGCTCGAATACCCGGCGCTGAATGATCGCTATAACGTCAATCTGCCGGCCGCTTCCACCGCCGGAAGCTTCTCGCTCGCCGTTCTCGAAGACCAGTACCTGGTCGACCTCGAGCTGACGGCAATGGAGGCTGAGGGCAATGGTGAGATCGTATCGACGCCGCGCGTCATTACGGCAAACCAGAAGGAAGCCTCGATCAAGCAGGGTGTGGAGATTCCGTACCAGCAGTCGGCTTCGTCGGGCGCCACGACGGTTCAGTTCAAGGAAGCTGTCCTCGAGCTGACCGTGACGCCGCAGATCACGCCTGACAACAACATCATCATGGACCTGACCGTCCATAAGGACAGCGTTGGCGAGATCATCTCGACGGGCGGCCTCGGCGGCACCGTACCGAGTATCGATACGCGCTCTGTCGAGACGCAGGTGCTCGTTGCTGACGGCCAGACGGTTGTTCTCGGTGGTATTTACGAGACCGAGCGTCGCGAGACGATTAACAAGGTTCCGCTCCTGGGTGACATCCCGGTTGCAGGCAACCTGTTCAAGAGCAAGCAGCGCACGGACAACAAGGCCGAGCTGCTGATCTTTGTTACGCCGCGCATCCTTGAGGAAGGTGCCAGCATCTACTAAGCTGGCCCACCTCATGAGTTCTGGAAAGCCAACCTTCGGGTTGGCTTTCTTATATGAAACGACCGAATAACATCTTTCTCATTGGCCCGATGGGCGCAGGCAAGTCGGCCGTCGGCCGGCACCTTGCGCGTGTCCTGCATCTCGAGTTCGCCGATAGCGATGACGAAGTCGAGCGTCGCACGGGCGTGGACATCCCGTTTATCTTCGAAAAAGAAGGCGAAGAGGGTTTTCGCAGGCGCGAGGCGGCGGCGATCGACGACCTGTCGAAGCGCGACAACGTCGTGTTGGCCACGGGTGGCGGCGCAGTCATCCTCGATGAGAACCGCAACCACCTCGGTGGCCGCGGCTACGTCATCTACCTCTACACCTCGGTTGACCAGCAGGTTGCACGCACTGCCAGGGGGCGTGAGCGGCCACTGCTGGAGAATGGCGATCGGCGCCGCATCCTCGAGGAGCTGCTCGAAACGCGGGATCCGCTGTACCGGGAAATCGCCGACCTCGTCATCGAGACCGACGGGCGGAAGGTCAAATCGGTCGCCAATGAGATCATCGAGCACCTCTCCTGATGTAATCTTCAGGAATGTCCAACACCATTACAGTCGATCTTGGCGAGCGCAGTTACCCGATCATAATCGGGAGCGGGTTGCTCAGCGGTGGGTTCGATCTCAGCGAGTATGTGCGTGGCGGTGACTGCCTGGTCGTCAGCAATGACACGGTAGCTCCTCTGTACCTCGACAAGCTGCTGCCGAACCTCGAAGGGCGCAGTGTCGACAGTATCGCGTTGACGGATGGTGAGGCCTACAAGAGCCTCGACACGATGCAGCTCGTTCTCGACAAGCTCGTCGCGATGCGCGCCAATCGTGACACGACAATTGTGGCGCTGGGCGGTGGGGTCGTAGGTGACATCGCGGGGTTTGCCGCGGCGTGTTACATGCGTGGTGTCAATTTCGTGCAGGTGCCGACAACGTTGCTGGCACAGGTCGACTCTTCGGTGGGCGGCAAAACCGGCGTTAACCACCCGCAAGGAAAGAACCTCATCGGCGCGTTTCACCAGCCCCAGGCGGTGCTGATCGATACTGACACCCTCGACACACTGCCGGATCGTGAGCTCAGCGCCGGCCTCGCCGAAGTGGTCAAGTACGGCGCGATTTGCGATGCCGGATTTTTCGCCTGGCTCGAAGACAACATCGCCGAACTCAGGGCGCGCAACCCCGTTGCCCTGGCGCATGCGATCCGGCGTTCCTGCGAGTGCAAGGCCGAAGTCGTTGCTGAGGACGAGCGCGAAGCCGGACGACGCGCTATCCTGAACTTCGGGCACACCTTCGGGCATGCGATTGAACACTGCCAGGGTTACGGGGAATGGCTGCATGGCGAGGCCGTTGCAGCCGGCATGGTGATGGCGGCGCAGCTAAGCAATCTTCCCGATGTGGACGTCGAACGCCTGCGGGCGCTGATTGCAGCGGCGGGTCTGCCGATCGAACCTCCGGCCATAAGCAGCGAGGACTGGCTGGCGGCGATGGGCATGGACAAGAAAGTGCAGGGCAAGCAGCTGCGCTTCGTTCTGTTACATGACATTGGCGACAGCTTCGTTAGCGCCGAGTATGACGCGGCCCGACTGGACGAGCTGCTCGGGGCGGCTGCCTGATGAGTGAAGGGCTTGCGCCTTACGCCGCCGATGAGTCGCTGAGTCGCGGCAGACTGTACAAGGAACCCGGACCGACCTTTCGCAGCGAGTATCAGCGTGACCGCGATCGCATCATCCACTCGACCGCGTTCCGCCGACTCATGTACAAGACCCAGGTATTCGTCAATCACGAAGGCGACCTGTACCGTACACGCCTGACGCATTCGCTCGAGGTGTCGCAAATCGGCCGCTCGGTCGCATACGCCCTCAAACTCAACGAGCCGCTGACCGAAGCAGTCTGTCTGGCGCACGACCTTGGCCATACGCCTTTCGGCCACGCCGGCCAGGACACGCTTAACGACTGCATGCGCGATCACGGTGGCTTCGAGCATAACCTGCAGTCACTGCGGGTCGTCGATGATCTGGAGGCCAAATACGCCGACTTCCCGGGCCTCAACCTGATGTTCGAAACCCGCGAGGGCATTCTTAAGCACTGTTCGAAACGCAACGCGCGCGAGCTGGGCGAACTGGGGCGCAGGTTCCTCGAGCGGCGTCAGCCAGGCCTTGAGGCACAGATCGCCAACATTGCCGACGCTATCGCTTACAACAATCACGATGTGGACGATGGCTTTCGCGCCGGTCTGCTGACACTCGAACAGCTGCGGACCCAGGAGCTGTTCGAGCAGCAATACCGCGAGGTGCGCGGCCTGTATCCGGATCTCGAGGACCGGCGCCTGATCTACGAGATCATCCGTCGCATGATCGGCACGGTTGTATCGGACCTCGTCGAGGAGACGCGGCGCAAGCTACGTGCGTCCGGCGTGCGGTCCATCGACGATGTGCGCGACGCCGACGAACCGCTCGTCGCGATGTCTGAAGGAATCTACGCGCAACACATCAGCCTGAAGCGATTCCTCAACGAGCATCTGTACACGCATGAGCAGAAGCTCGAGATGACCCGGCGGGCGCAGGCGAT
This sequence comes from Woeseiaceae bacterium, assembly GCA_030065985.1. GTDB lineage: Bacteria > Pseudomonadota > Gammaproteobacteria > Steroidobacterales > Woeseiaceae > UBA1847. The sequence goes on from JASJCM010000077.1 coordinate 6,577, forward strand.
CGTCCGTGAGTTATTCGCGGCGTACCGGGACGACATCGGGTTGATGCCCCCCGAGTTCGCGGACCGTGCGGCGGCCGGCGACGAAGATGGCCGTGCGCGCGTGATCGCCGACTATATTGCCGGCATGACCGACCGCTTTGCGATCAAGGCACACGAAGCGCTGTCTGGCTGATATCATGCGCACCGCTTCTGT
>JASJCM010000026.1 GCA_030065985.1 Woeseiaceae bacterium
GCCCAGATCGAGAACACCTTGCCGGCCAGCCAGTACAGCGGGCGGAGAATGAAGCCTGCGATGTTCATCGCGCAAGTCTACCCAAAAGAACGGTCGAGCAGACCGTTGACATTTGCGCTTTTTTTGCATCGCGGCGCGCTGTTCTGTGACGGCCTTCGTTCCACAAGACCCTGATATGAGAAACAATTCACAGGTATTCGCAAACCTGACGGTCGGTCAACATCATGAAAAACCTGCTCATTTGGGTAGTTATCCTTGGCGCGCTGGGCTATGGCGGCTCCAAGCTGCTGCTGCACCACAAGGTCGGCAAAGGCGTTGACCAGGCCGTGCTGATGGTCTCGCCGTTCGTCAACGTCGAGTACGACGGCGTCAGCTCAACGATGGGCGGACAGCTGACGATTGACGGCGTGCGCGCTTACATGACCGGTTTCGCGGACGAGATCTACATTGATCGCCTTGGTATCGATACACCTAGCTATTTCTCCCTGCTCGGACTCGCCGACATCAAGGAGAACGTCCAGTCCCCCGATGAAGTGATTCCCGACTACTTCGGCATTGTGATCGAGGGCGTTCGTATGCGGGTTAACGCTGACTACTTCAAGAAAGCGTACGCAGCATCGGTGGCAGACATCGACACGGCAGAGCTCGAGAAGGACGCGGCACGCTGCACCGGCAAATATGGTTTTTCCCCCGAAACGCTGACGCGACTTGGTTTCTCTGACCAGGTTGTCTCGCTGACGGCCCATTTTCGTAAAGGCGAAGGCAAATACACGGTGGAGATGACCTCCAATGTCGAGGACATGTGGGATATCGAAGCATCGGTGGATCTCGCCGGCGACATGCTCACGGAATTGTCCAAGGGACCGAGGTATCGACCGCGCATGCGCGAGATGCGTGTTGTCTTCAAGGATCTGTCGCTGCGCGACCGTGTCTCGAAGTACTGCGGCCAACTTGGCATGTCGGAGGACGAGATCCTCACGGCGCAGCTCGACAAGCTGCATTACATGGGTGAGGTTTACGGCATCGAATTTGACGAGTATGTCATCGTGCCTTACACCGAGTTCGTGAAGGGCAAGTCGACGCTTGTTGTCACAGCAAAGCCAACTGAGCCTGTCTCTCTGAGCCAGATCAGCCTCTACAAGCCGAGTGACGTACCTGCACTGCTGGACCTGTCGGCCGAGGCGCTATAAGCGCCTGATCGTCTGAGCAAAAAAACAGCGGCCGGTGCAATCCGGCCGCTGCTTCGTCTATCGCTACAGACGCTTAGTCGTCGGTGGCTTCTTCGACAGCCTCTCCGACTTCTTCAGCCTTTTCTTTGAGCATGTCCTCGACGCCCGCTGCGGCGTCTTGCGCCTCGTTCAGTGCGTCAGCAGCAACTTCACCCGCTGTTTCCATGCCTTCGTCCACTGCGTCAGCCGCAGCGTCCATTGCGTCGCCTGCAGCATCCATTGCAGCATCAGCCGCTTCGCCGGCTGCCTCAGCAGCTTCACCAGCTGCTTCCTTGGCTTCTTCCATCGCGCTCTCAGCGGCCGACTCGTCAGCGCTGCCAGAATCGCCACCGCCGCAGCCAAAAATGAACAGGCTCGTCAGAATAAGTAGCAAGTACCTCATGGTTTTTTCCTCCCTTTATGTCCTACCCGGTTACGGTTTCCAGAAATTGATCCAGGTATTTGTTGATCTCTTCGATATTTGCGGTCAAGCGGTGGTCCCCATCCACCAGGTGTAGCGTCGCACTGCAGGCTCGCGCGTATCGAATACTGTTATCTGCAGGGACAATATCATCATGCCAGCCATGCACGATGCAAATTGGCATTGACGGTGGATCGGGCGTCAGGTCCTCGTAACCTTCCATGAAGTACGCTGGCGCCAGCACGAAAAGCCCTTTTGCGCCAACCTGCTCTGCCGCTGCCGTCGCAACGTGGCCACCCATGCTCGAGCCAACCAGCACTATCTGGTCGTCGATTCCCGCGCACTCGCGCACGCATTTCTCGACACGCTCGGTCGGGTCGGCGATGCCCTGATAGTCGATGCTATCGGCAGCGCAGCCGCGGGCGCGCACCAGTTCAGCCATGGCGCGGATCTTGGTCCCCCATGGCCCACTCTCCTGGCCGTGCGAAAAGATCACCGTCGTCATATGAGTATTCCATCCCCCGAATCACAAAGGTCTTCTACATGGCGCGCAAGCAGCCAGATGCGATCCTGCCCCCAGACGACAAAGTCGCCAATCCGCAGGGTTGGTACACCCCAACTGCCCAGGTCCATCATCGACTCACGATTCGCCTCTACCTCGTCCCGCCAGTCGATGGTCTGCATCGCGGCTTGCGCCTCGGGCCAGAACAGGCCGGTACGGCCTGTAATCTTGCGCATGCCGGCGTCGGTTGAGACGTCAATCCCGTCCGCCCAGATACCGACGCCTGCGTTCAGCAGAAAGTCACGCTCGCGGTGCTCGGTGCACGCGTAGTGATACACCGCGTACGTGCGTTCGATGCCCGCTCCGACCGGATCAGCACCAAACTTGCCGAAGCGTATACCGTACCTGCGCGCTTCGCGGAACGCGTCGAACACGATGTAAAGCAGCTTCGCTTTAGGCACCTGCATCTTCCGCATGACCATCGGGAACACGAGTCGGATATTGAGCTGTAGTCCGAACGCATCGACGAGATCGAAGACGCGCTGCAGCGACAACACCGAATAGGGACTCCGCAATGAAACAAAGAGCTCGAGCGGCGGCAGATTTTTCGCAGCCGCCGGCGGCCGCACCGGCGGAGATACCTGGGTTGCACGCTCGATGGCGGCAAGCTTTGGATGCTGCGCTTCACTGCGTCGAGCTCCAAGTCCGTCGAGCCGGTCGAGCAAGTAGTGCAATCGATCGACGCCCCAGTACCACTCGCCGCCGTAGTACAACATCGCGCTGTTGTAGTGTCCGAGCTTGACCAGGCGCCTCTGTGCCGTAGCGATTGCGGAGTCACCCATGCCCGGATCCGGCAGGTCGGCGGCGTGCCGGGCCGCGGTTTCACTATCGCCGCGCCAGTACATCTCGAGCACGGCCAGCAAATCTTCCTGCCTCGCTGCAACGGCATCGGTAAGCGCTACGCGATGCTCGGTCGGTGGCGACACGCCCTTGTCGAGGAACGGCAAACCAAGCTCGCGCGCGAGTCGCTTGCTGTCCTCAACCGCGTATTCCGCCAGCATGTCTGGCGCCGGCTGGTAACCATCGCCAAGCGCTTGCGAGAGATGCAGGATGAGCTTGATGTCGTAGCACTCCTCGAGGGCCGGCAGGTAATGAGCCAACAGGTAGGAATACGGGTCGTCAATTTGCAGGAAGACTTCGACGACGTGGGCACTGCCGCCCAGCTTGCGCTTCAGTTCGGTCATGCCGCGCTTTGCCTTTTGCACGCGCTCGCTGAATAACGTTCTCAGCAAAGCCGAGCGAAGACGGTTCCTGACGCTCATTCTTCGTCCCACGTGGAAGTCGGCTTCCACAATAGCTCATCGAGATCTGGCTGCCAGCGATATTTCGCCATATCGACCTTGCCGTTCAGCATCACAACGCCTTCGTCCGCGAGGCGGTCGCGTTGCCGCCGGAATGCCCGACTGTCTGGATCGAAGGCGCTCTTGCCCGACGACTGAATCACGCGATGCCAGGGGAGCTCCACGCCTCTTGGCGTATGTCGCAGCGCGTAGGCAACCTGGCGTGCGCCGCGGGGAATACCGGCGATCTCTGCAACCTGGCCGTAATTCGCAACGCAGCCGGGCGGAATGTCGGCGATCGTTTCCCATATACGTCGCATGCGCGTCTCGCGGTCCATCTAGATAAGCCCGAGGCGTGCCTGGATCTCGCGCTTCGCATCGCGCAGTACGGTGTCGCGATCGAGCGAGTCGAGGATATCCTTGACGACCTTCTTCGGCCCGCCATCGCCCCACGATTTGCCCTCTGCCAGGTACTCGGCTGCAGCCTGTCCCACCAGGTACGTGCTGTAGTAGGCGATAGCGCCCTGCGCGCCGGCAGTCAGTATCGTCGACAGACCGATCGTGCCGACCTTCAACGCGCTCGAGACGAAGTGCAGTGCCCACACCGTGCCCATCAACGCGGCGGATTCCGCGACGATCACGCGCACAATCGAGCCCGCCTCTTTGCGATTCAACGGCAGGTCGTAGACGCGCGACAGGTGCACAACCATGCCAACGTCGATGAATGCGGCGGCGAACAGGTCGGCAACGGGGACGGGGTTGAAGGCAACGGCCATGCCCTTGGCGATGCAATAGGTCCGCACGAGCTTCTCACCGATCTCACGACGCGCGGCGAGAATCCGCCGGCCCACCTGGTCCGACAGGTCCGCTGCGAACAGGCTTGCGTTGAGGGCAGCCAGTGTCTTGCCCTCGGCCTCGAGAATGTCCCAGAGCTTGACCCGAAGCTCGGCTACATCGGGTTCGCGGGTGCGCTCGGTTGTTGTCTCATTGCCAGTATCGTCGATTTCGACAACGACCTGCGGCCTCGGTTGGGCTGCGGCGACGATGATGTGGTCCGGATCAAGCAGGTCGCGGGTCTTCTCGCGAATCGCAACCAGCAGCGCATCGCGTTCTGCTGTTGTGTACAGGTCCGACTTGTTCAGGACGATGATGACCGGACGACCCTGCGCGAGCACGGCCTTCAGCGCATCGAGTTCGGTTTCCGTGATGTCGCCGTCGAGCACGAAAATGACAAGATCGGATCGTCCCGCGACCTCCTTTGCGAGCGCTTCCCGATCCTCGCCACCGGCTTCATCCAGCCCCGGCGTATCGATCAGGAAAACGCCTCCTGCCTCGACCTCGCTCCACGCCTGCATCGACGAATGTCGGGTCTCGCCATGCAGCGGGCTTACAGAAAAGCGTTGCTCGCCAATCAGCGCATTTAGCAGCGACGACTTGCCGGTACTGACGCGGCCGAAAACAGAGAGATGCAGGTGACCATGCTCGATCTTCTCGAGCATCGCCTCGACAGCCTCGTAATCATGAGACAGGGACTCGCGCACGCCTTCGGGCAGGCGCTGGTCATTGACTAGCTCACGCAGGCTTTCGCGTGCCAGGCCGAGGTGGTCGCCCCCCTCTATGCTGCGCTTAGCCCTTTCTTTCTTCCAGGGCCATGCTGGCAATGCGGCCAACGCCCGCTTCCAGATACTCACTGATTCCTTCCTCGAATTCCTTCGCTGCGACTTCTGGCACTAGCTCACCGTGCTGTGACAGCGTCTGCACCAGGCTCCGCCCCAGCGCGTCGAAAAGCAGCCCATAGGCGACTGCATGCGCCAGCCCGCCAGCTACCGTTCCAATCCCAGGGAATGCCTTAAGGCCATTGCCAGCGACGGCCAGGGACAATGGCAAGGCCTTGCCCACGCGGCTCTGGCTCAGGTTCAGGAACTCCTCGATATCGAGGTCGCGCGGTGCGGCACCGTAGAGCTTGCACAACTCCTGGGTCATGGACGTGCCTACATAGCCCTGGATCAGAATATCGGTACCCGGGCTTATCGCCGCGAGCGCCCCGACAACCGCCTTGCGGGTGGCGCTGCGTATGATCTGTTCCGAACGCTGTTCGCGGTAGGCCCTCTCGGCTTCCGCCAGGCGGGCCGCGGCCATCTGGAACACCGCACGTTCGCGACGCACATCCAGCGACTCACCTGCGTCGGCAAGCATGCGATTGATCGCGACGACGAGAACGCCGATGTCGGCCGGTCGCGTGCGGCGCACCTGTTGTTCGGTGCCGTCGGCAGCGCGCTCAATGACATCGATCTCGCCCCCTGCCGTCACGGCGACGACATGGTCGCGATCGACCTTGCCACCGATAGCATCGACACGCTCAAGCAGCTTGTGCATGAGATTTGCCTGCTCGTCCGATGAGAACCGGTCAGCCTTATTGAGCACGAGCACGAGCGGCTTGTCGAAACCGAGCAGCGCCTTGACCGACTCGATCTCGGGACGCGTCAGGTCACTGTCACACACAAACAGAACAACACTTGCGCGGCGGGCCTCGGTTGTCGCCAGGTCTGTCAGGCCCTCTTCGGTACCGCCAATACCGGGGACGTCGGTAAGCAGGATCTCGGCGCCGTCATCGTTGCGCCAGCGGTAGTGCCGCACGTCGTCGGTCGATCCACCAACGACGTCGACGACAACGTTGGCTTCCGGGACCAGCGCCTTGATCAGCGAGCTCTTGCCGGAGCTGACCTCACCGAAAAAACACAGATGTATCGAGTCCTGACGGGCGGCCAGTTCCTTCAGCTCGGCCTGGGCCGCGCCAACGTCGACACCGGCTTGCCCAGCCTCTCGTATGCGCGACTCGATATCATCTTTGCTCAGCGGTTTCTTCGCCGGCGCCTGGCTCGGCGAGATCCTGCGCTTCACAACCAGGCGCCAGATCAACCAGACCGCAGCGACGGCAAGGAAAAGCATGACGCCGACATAGGCGTACAGCAGCGCTCGAGGACCTTCGTTGAGCCGATCCCAGACGTTGAGCGCCGACTCCGAGATAAATAGCAGCGCCCCGATCGCGATTACAAAGACGAGCAGCACAACGACTGCGATCGCAACGCGAATGAACCGGTCGAGCTTCATACAGGCAGGTTACATCAATTGCGCGTCAACCCAGCGATCGATCTTCGCTTCCAGCATCGACAGTGGCATCGCACCGTCCTTAAGGACCTCGGTGTGAAATGCCTTGACGTCGAACCGGTCGCCAAGCCGCTCCTCGGCGCTGTCGCGGATCGCCCGGATCTTGAGCTGCCCGACCTTGTAGGCCAACGCCTGGCCCGGAATTGCCATGAAACGTTCCGCTTCAGACACGGCGCGTGCCTCGGCTACCGCGGAGTTCTCGTACATATAATCGAGGACTTGCTGGCGCGACCAGCCCTTTGCATGAATACCCGTATCGACGACGAGGCGAATCGACCGCCAGAGCTCGGCATTGAGGCCACCGAAATACTGGTAGGGATCCGTGTACACGCCGATCTCCTTGCCGAGAGACTCTGCGTACAAACCCCAGCCCTCGGAGAAGGCCGTGAAGCTACCGTAGCGACGGAAGTTGGGCAGATCTTCATTTTCTCGCTGGAGCATGATCTGGAAATGGTGGCCGGGGATGGCCTCGTGCAGGTACAGCGATTCCATTGCCCAGCTGGGTCGCGCACTCAGGTCGTAGGCGTTTGCATAGAAGACGCCCTTGCGCGAACCGTCTGCCGTGCCCGCCTGGTAGGAGCCGCCAGACGCCGACTTCTCGCGAAATGGCTCGACACGGCGCACCTCGAAGCCCGTCTTCGGGAATATCTCGAACAGGTCTTCGGCGAGCGTGTTGATGTGATCCGCCATGTCGCGATAGCCCTGAATTAACTGCTCGGGCTCATCGAAGAAAAACTGCGGGTCTGTGTTGACGAACTCAAAGAACTCTTTGAGATCGCCTTCGAAGCCGACCTCGTCCATGACGTTGTGCATCTCTTCATGGATGCGAGCGACTTCATCGAGGCCGATCTGGTGAATTTCATCCGGCGTCATGTCGGTTGTGGTGCGCAAGCGCACCATGTACGCGTACCAATCCTCGCCGTCTGGTTGCGCGTAAAGCCCGACGGTTTCGCGCGCGCTTGAGAGATAGTCATCGCCGAGGTAATTGCTGATGCGCTGATACGCCGGGATGATCGTGTTAGTGATCTTGTCTTCGTACGCAGCTGTGAGTCGCTCGCGATCTTCCTCGCTGAATTCCTCGGGCATGTTTCTGACCGGCGCGAAGAACAAGCTGTCCTCAACATTGTCGACAACATGCGCATCGACCTGCGGGAGCAGCTTCTCCATCAGAATTCGCGGCTGAACGACGCCCTTTTGTGTCCCCTCCTTCAGACGCGCAACGATCGTGGCAGACATGTCGGCGAAATCATCGGCACGCGACAGGAAATCTTCGTAGTCCCGGACTGTCTTGAATGGATGCGCGCCGGCGCCACTGCCGAGCTGCGCGAAGAAGTTGGTTATGGACCAGAACTGGTTTATCGGTATCAACTCGAATGGAAACTGCCTGCCTTCGAGTGATTGCTCACGATTGATCCGGAAAATGTCGTAGCTCAGCTGTTCCTGGTCGCCGAGCTGGTCGCGATCAATTTCGAGCAGCCGCTGCAGGAACTCCCTGTCGAGCGCGTCTGACGCAGCAATATAGTCGGCGCTGACGAAGTTGGCCATGCGATCGTTGTAGCGATTATCGCCAATGAAGGTTGCACGAACCGGATTCAGCTCGAGATTGCGCTCGAAATGCTCGTCGAACAGCGCGCCGAGCGCGACACTCGGATCAACGACATCGGTCGCCGTGGGATCCTCGTTGCCGCCACAGGCGGCTACGAGGAACAGTACGGCCAATGCGGCCGATCTGACTGGTTTCATCGGTTACCCCCGGATGAAAAAAGGGGGCCAGTTTACCTGTTTTTTAACCCATGAAACCGAGATCGCGCTGCGCGAAATTGATGAGGTTCGGCGCCACGACGTCGAGATCCGTATCCGGGATACCGAACCACTTCGCGAGCGTCGCCGCGTACTGGTCTGCAGACGTCGACGGGATAAAGCGGCCACCGCCAACGTCCTCAGGGCCGTTCAGCGCGAGAGATGGATAATCGCCGTAGAGATCACCGCCATTGACCGCGCCACCGACGACAAGCTGGTTGCCGCCCCATGCGTGGTCCGTACCGTCGCCGTTCGACGTAAGCGTGCGCCCAAAGTCCGATTGTGTAAACGTCGTTACATTGTCGGGGATTGCGAGCTCGTCGCGGACCGCCGTATGGAAAGCACCGATCGCGTCGCTGATACCGCCGAGCAGTCCCGGCTGGTTCTGGTTCTGGTCATCGTGCGAGTCGAAACCGCCGGCAGCGACGAAGAAGATCTGGCGCTGCATCTGCAGTTCATCACGCACCGCGATCAGCCGCGCCACGGTCTGCAACTGTGTGCCGAGCTGAGACTGCGGGAACGGCGTGTTGAAGACTGGCGCGTTCTCGAGAGCCGACGATACGCGGTCCGCAGCGTCGATGGCGCGACGCTGTACATCGCGGTAGCCACGCTCGTAGATTGTGTCGTACTGCGCGTCGAGCACGCGCAGGAACGCGAGTCGCTGCTCGTTGAGGATATCGCCGGGCGTCGTTGAGAACCCCTCGAACTGAATCGGTCCGCCCGGACCCATGACATAAGCGACAGTCTCGTCCGCCGACTGGAACAGGTTGGTGCCGAACAACGACGCGTTGGTCGACATCTGCTGGTCGGCAACGCCTGTCCGCATCAGATCGGCCATGCGCCCGGCCCAGCCAGTTTTGCTCGGCACGTTGCCACGCAACGAGGTCCACTGGTCCTGCTGGTCGTTATGCGAGAACAGCTGCGGCGGCAGCACTGCCGCATCATTAAAGATCTCGTCTCGTGTCGTTGGCTGAATCAGCGGACCGACGTTGGTGACAAACGCCGCCTCGCCGGACTGGAACAATCCCTGGATCGCACCCATCGCGGGATGCAGGCCGAAGTCCGCGCCGCTGGACGACGCCGGCGTGATCGGCAACAGATCGTTTTGCAGCAAGGCGAGATTCTGCCGTGACGCTGCGTACGCGTTGTACTCGGCCGTCGTGTTGGGCACGAGCATGTTGAATGAATCGTTGCCGCCGAACAGGAACACGCATACGAGCGCGCGGTAATCGGGAAACGGTCCGAGGCCACCAACAACCTGCGAGTAGGCGAGGCCCGGCGTTGCCGCGAACAGCGCGGCGGCACCACTGGTCTTCAGGAAATCACGTCTGTTTAGTGTTTTCATCGTCTTTCTCCGCCTAGCGCTGGTACGCATATTCGGGCGACGTGGCGACAAAGAAGATCGCCTCGGCCGCTCGCAGTGCGGTTTCGGTTTCGGGGATACGCTCCACCATGCCGCGAATTTCCGTCCGCAGCGTATCGGTAATGTCACCACCAAGAAGCTTGCCAGCCACCATGTCGATCAGCGCGTCGATGTCAGTGGCAACATCCATCTCTTCCTGGATATTTATGTAGATCTGCTCATCCTCTAGGTCCGGATTCGTGTGATTGAGCCCAAACGTCTGGAAAAACATGTAGTTCGTAAACAGCGTGTTGTTGTACTCGGTCGCGATCTCGAGCTCGGGCGCGACGAGGCTGCTGTTACGAATCTCGCCTGGGGGCGCATAGAACGGGCTGAAAAAGTTAAACACCGACGGCGACTGCAGCGGCCCCTGGCCGAGCAGGATGTACGCAAAACCGAATGGGTACCCGCCGCCGTTGGACTGTGCGTCGTATGCACGCCATAGCTGGGTAAGGCGCAGGAGCGGCTCCTTGAGCTTGCCGTCGATTTCCATGGCCATTGCCGGCCGAGCTTCAGGATCCATCAGGATTGCCTTGACGACCGCGCCCATATCGCCGCGCACGCCAAAACCGTTGTCGTTGAACACTTCGGCCACGCGCTGCACGTAGCCGGGCGACGGATTGCTCGTCGTCAGGCGCTGGATCAGGCGAATCGCCATGAACGGCCCGACGTTCGGATGGTTGAAGACGTTGTCGAGCGCGTCTGACAGGTCCTGCGTACCTGACTGCCCAGCCGGCAGCACCGTGCCGTTCAGGAGTTTCTTCTCGCCGGTATCGTGAAATTCCGGCCAGAGCTGCATCGGAAAGTACTGGCTCGCCTGCGGCACCTGGAATTCAGGTGGGTCGAACTGCGCGACGCCGGCCCAGGTCCAGCCTGTAAACACGTGAGCGAAGCCTTCGATGATCGACTGATCGTACGTTGGAATCGGCTCGTTGTTGACAGGGTCGAGCCTCTCGGTGCCGTCAATATTGAGCTCGACGAGACCGATCGAGAACAGCTGCATCAACTCACGTGCGTAGTTCTCGTCGGGACGGATATTGCGAACCGGGTCCGGCTTCTCGTTGCCGAGCATTGAGAGGTATACGCCCATTGCCGGGTGCAGCGTCACCTCTTCGATGAGGTCGCGGTAATTGCCGAACGCGTTTCGCGCGAGCACGTCGTAGTAGTCTGCAACCGCAAACGGCCTGTTCTGCAAAGCGCCCAGCTGTGACACAACCATGATCTCAGACAGCGCAAACGCGACGCGCTGGCGCAGCTGGTCGTCACCGTTGAGCGAGTTTCGGAACCAGATGTCGACACGGTCTTCGTGCAGCTGGAACATGAACATCGGCGGCGGCACTTGCAACATATGTGGCCTTTGCAGCGACGGCTGCCGGGTCAACTGCTCATCGATCCAGGCTTCCTGGCGCATCGCAATCACGCGATTCGCCTCTGCTTCGGTAGCACCGAAGGTCGCCTGGTTCAGCAACTGGAAGGCTTCTGCCTTGGTGACCGGTGGCGGTGGGGGCGGAGGCGGAGGCGGTGGTCCCGAACCACCGCCACCACCACCGCCACCGCAACCGGCGATGCCAAGCATCAGCGAAGCGAGCAATGAAACCAGTTTCGTTCTGTTCATAGTCGTGCCCCGTCTCGTTCCATGCCGCTTACCTTTTCGCGTGCACGGATACCAGGTACTGAATCTGCTCGTCGGTCAGCAGGTTCTTCAGGCGAACCAGCATGGCCATCTGCTTCTTCTTTACCTGGTTTTCGGCCAGCAATGCCTGGCCCGCGTACTCCAGTACCTTGTCCTCGTCGACCGGCGACTTGTCGAGCTCGAGCATGAGTGCCTGGTAGGCCTCCTGCATGTCCCACTCATGTTCGGCCACGCCGGCCTGGACTTCGACGACCGCCGCGCGAATCGCCGTGAACTGTTCCTTGCTGAGATCCAGCTGGTCGCGATTTTCGAGAATGATGTTCGGGGCGAACAATTTGCCCTTGAACACATCCTTCGGATTTTCGTTGGCCAGCGCAGCCCCGCTTCCAAGGAAGACGACTGCCAGCAGGCACAGGATTCCCTTCTTCATAGTAACGCTCCTCCATCGCTGTCGGTTGACTCGATCAGCACCGGAATATCCCGATATATGTCAATTGAGTGTTCAGGAAGCAGCACGTCGCTCGGCGCCACCCAGGCGGTGCTCGTCGCCAGGTCGTCCGGATTGACGTACTGCCAGTCCTCGCCCCTCGGCACCAGCAAACTGGCGGCGATGGCGACAATGGCCGCGGCGGCGGCGATGCCGAAAGCCGCCCTGCGCCGCCGTGAGCGCCTCGCCGCCCGAATTTCGGCCGCAGCATACGTATCGTCGAACAGAGGTACACGGCCCGCTTCGCGACGTGCCTGCTCCGCCTGCAGTGCGCGGCGGATGGTTTGGTCAGAATCAGTCATGAGCCAGTTTTCCTCTCAGTGCTTTCTTGGCGCGGTCGTAGTGCACGCGGCCAGTGCCCGTCGAAACGCCCATGACCCGGGAGGCCTCCTCGACCGTCAAATCCCGGCAGAACACCAGTTCTATGATGTCCCGCTGCCGCTGCGGCAGTCGCTGCACGGCGTCCCAGATTCCGCCGGTCTCGCCGGGCTCAACCGGTTGGGTAGCGTCGTCTTGCGTCTCTGCGTGCAGCGCGCCGGCCAGCCGCAGACGCGACGCGGCGCGCCGATAGCGACTGCGCGCGAGGTTTTGTACGACTGCGAAAACAAACGTCTTGAGCGATGAGGCACCATCAAAACGTGCCTTCCCGGTCAGTAGTTCGACGTACGCTTGCTGCACAAGGTCCTCCGCGACGGCCTGTTCGTAATTACAGCGGGAGAGGGCCCAGCCGAATACCTGGCCATGCATGGCTTCCAGTGCCGATCGAGATACATGCGGGTTGTTATCCAGGACATCGCTGTCTCTCATACCCCCTCCCGATTAGTTGGTAGCGCGGCCATACTGCTTATATGACAGCCACCCGCCTCGAGGTTACAAGCTTATGTAAAACGTTGAGGCGCTGTTTCAGGCGCAGTCTTCGATCGACGGGGCGAATGCCGTGCTGCCGACGCGGCAGCCCGCCGGCGTCAGATGCAGCGTCAGGGAGATGGGCTCGTCGCAGGCCGCCGGAAGAAAAACGAGCAGAATCGTTACGCCGTGCTCGTCACTATCGAGTCGGTTCGAGACACCTGAATCGCACTCGACCACGAAGCGATCGTCAGCGAAAGCGCCCATATCGTTGAGACAGTAAAAGTAAGTCAGCACCTGGGCACGCACGCGGCGGGCGAGGTTCTTGTCGCCGGGCTCGAACACGGCCCATTGCGTGGCGCGCGAAATTGAATTGATGATTTGCAGGCACAGACGACGTACGGGGAGCTCGGCAAATCGGCGATGTCCTTCCGAGCCCCGCCCCATTGTGACCGAACCGAAAACTCGTGCGCGGCCCGCCGGGCCGTCTGCAATGACGTTGAGCCCGGCCCGGTTCAAATGGTGTGCGGCTTCTTCGTCGATCTCGATATCTGGAACCAGGCGGCGATGCAGCCCCATCCCGAGCTGGTTCAGGTCATTCCATGGGCCGTAGGTACGGTCCAGTTTGCAGAGCAGCGCCGCCACGGCCCCACCAACCGGACGCGCAATATCGTCGCTGCGTCGCTCGCGCATACGAGGGAAGTAGCCGAGCATATTCGGGCTTCCGTAGCCAAGATCCCTGACACCGCGAGCGGCTTCTTCAAGTGTGTGCCACTCGCTGCGCGGGTCTACGATGAGCATGGCTCCGCGCTCACGACAGTAGAGCTCAGCGGCCAGAACTGCTGCAGGACCCGTGTCGATGCCCTTGCCGGGCGGTGGCAGGTACAGCACATCGAAGTGCTCGACCGCCTCCAGCGCGAACAGACCGGTTCGGTCTTTTCGTGACCCGACCAGGTCGTAGTCAGACAGTTCGGTGCCATCGTTTCCGGCCTGCACATGATCGACGTAGTCGTCAGCCGTCGCCTCGGGCCGGTGCGAAGGATACGGGTGCTCGACCCGTGTGAGCGTCGACGACAGCAATACGTCCCCAACGAACTCATCCGAATCCGCGAGGTAGGAAACTTTCCTGAAGAGCTCCTGGTCCTCGACCAGCCCCGTTCCAGGATTGACTCGTTGCAGTGTCAGATTGAACAACTCGTCGTTATCTTCGTCGATGCCGTCGTAATCGACTGCTGCTCGTATGAACTCGGTCGAACCCGGTTCGACTGCACGCAGTACGAGCGCGGAGCCACTCGCTGGCACGCAGAGCATCGCGCCGCGCGCGCTATTCGCAACACGCACGATGTAGAGTTGCATGCCGCCGTGTTCGAAAAACTGGCGCACGGACGGGCCCAGGCTCGAGCGCGTCCAGACGTCGCCGAAACGACGGCGGAATTCGCCAAAGCTCTTTACGAAGACGGGAGTGTTAAGGGGGCCACGAAGCGCACGGCCAACAAAAGCTGCCGTGGTCTCTGGCGACACATCGATGGGCTGATCCATCGCTGCGATTTCTGTGACCGTGATGCCACGATCGACTGCATCTGACAAACCTGTCTCCGAACTCGGTCAGATAAGCGTTAAGTAAGTCTAATGCATTCGCGATTGCATGTGCACTTCGCTAATCTGGTCCAATGAGCGACCACCTCGCTGCTGCATACCCGACTCTCGGCGAACGCCTGCCGAAAATATCGCTCGCCGACCTGCCAACACCACTCGAACAACACATAGTCCATACTCCGGTCGGCGCGCGGACGATCTTTGTCAAACGCGATGATCTGAGCAGCACGTCATATGGCGGTAACAAGATCCGCAAGCTCGAGTACATTTTTCGGCGCGCCATCGATCGAGGCGCATGCCGCGTTGCAACCTTCGGCGCCGTCGGGTCGAACCATGCACTTGCAACCGCGGTTCTCGCCCACGACGTGAGTCTTGAGTGCACATGCTTTCTTACCCATCAGACACGCACACCGAAAATCCCTTACGCGCTGAACATGCATCGCCTTCTCGGAACAGAGATCGTCCGCTACGGTAGCGGTGTCGATACACTGCCGCTGTTCAGGAAGTACCTGCAGAACCGCAAGGCCTGGGTCATTCCGCTGGGCGGCTCGTCATGGCTGGGTGCCGTGGGCTTCGTCAACGCCGGGCTCGAACTGGCGGCGCAGATTGCCGAGATGAACACGCCCTCGCCCTCTCGCATTTACATCGCCAATGGCACGATGGGGAGTACGACAGGTCTTCTGCTGGGACTGGCCGCGGCTGAGCTCCCGATTGAGGTTCACGCCGTACGAGTCGCGGACAATCGCTTCGCAGATCCAATCGTCCTCGATCGACTGGTTTGCAAGACCGCGCTGCTACTGAATCGATACGATCCAACTTTCGACGTCAGGCTGGCCGAGCGCGTACAACTGCAATGGCGTGACGATTTCTTCGCTGGCGGCTATGCGAAGTTCGACGAAGCGACGGAACAGGCGGTGCATCTCGCGAACGACGATGCGGGATTGACCCTGGAAACAACGTATACGGGCAAAGCAATGGCCGCGCTCCTGCACGACCTGCAGCTACCGGACTATCAGGGTCAGGAATACCTGTTCTGGAACACGCACAGCTCGCGCGTTCTTCCGGTAACAGCCGAGCAGCCGGATACGCCGGGAAGTATCCCGAACGAATTCTATGAGCGGTACTACTGCTGCGGCGTTTGAGTTCTCACAGCCGGCACGTCGATCTCATCAACAACCTCGGCGACGCGCACAGTCACGCCGTAGGGCGCAACAATTACAAGTTTGTTCGCATCGCTATCGGCCGCAAGGTGGCCGGCTTGCTGAATCATCGGGCGCAACAGCGATACAAGCTTGACCGCATTCGTGTTCTCGACCTTGATAACCCGTGTAACCCACTCGTCATCGGGAACCGCCGCGTCGTTTTCTCGCAGCATTGGGGGTGCATATTGTCGGACGTTGCCAACAGGTATGACTTTCACAGTCTTGTCCGAAGGTATTGCTGCCAGGCCGTTGTTCCTGAGCACCGTCAGGAACATCGCGTAGTCGAGATCCCTTGCTTTCAACGTGCCCACGACAACCTCGGCAGGTACGCGCCGATCGACAAGGAATTCCTTGCCCGAATTGCGGGCAACCGTATCGAGCAATTCACCAAGCTCGACCATCTCGTGCGTAGCTTGCGCCTTTTGCGTCGCCGAATGACCTTCCCCGGCCAGCGCCGAAGCGGCGAAACCGATGAGCGTTACTGACAACAACACGATGGCAATAGGCGTTTTCATAGTTATTCCTCCCATGCTGGTTCCAGTTCTAACGCCACGAACGGAGGAAAAGGGTTAAGTGAGCAAGCGGATTCAGCCGGTTTCCTGGTAAATCTGGATCAGATTTCCGCAGGTGTCGTCGAATACAGCGACCTTTGCGCCCGGCACCTCAAACGGTTCCTTCGTAAACTTCACACCAAGACCTTTCAGACGTTCGAACTGTGCGTCGACATCGTCTACAAGAAATGCCGTGAACGGAATGCCATCGCTGACCAGTTGTTCCCTTAGCGCCTTCATCGCGGGGTACTCTGCATTAGGCTCGAGTACCACCTCCGGTCCATTCGGGTCCTCCGGCGAAACGACGGTCAGCCAGCGCGCATCGCCCATCGGAATATCGTGCTTCGTCACGAAACCGAGTTTTTCGGTATAGAACGCGAGCGCGGCATCCTGATCGCCGACTGAAATACTTAACAGGGATATTCTCATGGTCTTCGCCTCGCTCGTTGATCAAGCTTCTTGTTATTGAGTTTAGATGACAGCGGCTATCGGGCTAGTCGGCAATCGCCCTCTGCCACTCTCGCAGCAAGACCAGCACCTTCTTGCCATTCTCGAAGCTATAGACGAAGGCGCCCTCAGCGGTAAACAGCTCCGCGTACGGCTCGGGCTGGTTTGCTCGCGCCCAGGCGTCAAAAGCAGCTACGGCTGCACCCATCTGCTGCATCGAGTCTGCGGACAAAGTCGCGCTGACCGACGCTATGCGCCCCTCTGCGTCGAACACAAACCGAGTCTCGTCATAGGTAATGGACTCGATGCCGGCCGTCTTCAGCCAGTCATTTGTTTCGACAACACCACACGACACGACGTCCTCGACCTGTTCACAGTTCTCAACACGTAGCTTTGTGTGCAGAGCGAGATCGTAGCCGTGAATCTCACGTATCTGATCGATGCCCGTCAGGGTGCCGAGCGGGCCGAAATGCACGCTCGCGTCGTCAGCAAACAATTCGAGCGTGGCGTCTTCCTGCCCGCTGTTCTTGAGGTGCTCGAACGCCTTAACTGACGCAACGTGATCCGGAGGCGCTGTGCACGCAGCGCACAACAGTAGCGCCGGGATTACGAAGCGTTTCATAGCTTTATATCGTGGCGGTTCTGCTTGATGTATTCAAACAGCTTGACGGCGATCGGCTCCTCGGCGCCTTCGTAGTATTCGCTGTCCAGTGCATTGAACTGCTCGGTCCGCACCTCATCATCGTCGACTTCGTAAGACGCCTGCTCGATCGCGTCGAGATCCGTGAGGTCTTCGACGCCGAGCAATTCAATCGCTTTCCGGCACAGCTCCGCTGTCAAAGGACAGCCGATCAACTGAAATGCCTCGACGATGTCCTTCGTGTACTCAAGCGACGAATTGACGAAAAACTGCGTGAAACCGCCGTTGTTCACTTCGCGTTCGAGCGCTTCGACAGCGAGCACGACGCGCTCGGGCCTGGAATGTCCGACCTTGGCATCCAGCGCCGACTCGAAGGCCAGCACCAGCGAGTCGATGCGGTATTCCGACTCCATGGCAATCAATTCGTCGGTGGACTGACCGCCGTAAGTATCGAGAAAAGGCTGGTCTGTACTCATGTCCCGATTACAGCGCCTCCGCCGCCTCGATCTCAGCCTCGGCATTGGCTTCCTCGATCATTTCGCGGACTTCGGTCAGCGTGGGCGCATTCGGATCAACCTCGACCGTGTTGTGCACAACACGCGCTCGCACCATGAACTCGGACGCGTCGTACTGCACGACACTAACGGGCAGGCCGCGAGGATTCGCGGCGACGTCAGCGACGTGATCACGCAGGTGATCGTTCAGCGGCCGGCCCGCCGCGTCGACCTGCGTATCCAGCAGCATCGCAAGCCTTTCATCGGGTGATACCGTGTCGTCCTCGAGTGGCTCATGCGCCTCGAAGTACAGCGCGCCGCCCGCCCTGCCGAACAGGTACGGTTCGTTGAGAATCGTCACCGGCTCACCGATCGCGACCAGCTCGTACAGGAGCTCAATATTCTCGGGATAGAGCCGTACGCAGCCGTGGCTCACGCGCATGCCGACCCCGTAAGGGGCGTTCGTGCCGTGAATAAGGTAGCCAGGCATGTCGAGCTTCAGGACGCGGTGACCGAGCGGATTGTCAGGCCCTGGCGGCACAACCGAAGGCAATGGGTCGCCCATCTCGGCGTGCTCGCGGCGCACGGACGCCGGCACCCACCAGTGCGGGTCCTTAGCCTTTGAAATGACGGTTGTATCGCCGAGCGGCGTCTCCCAGCCAACGCGACCGATGCCGATGGGATAGGTCAGCACGTGCTGACGCTCACCTTCCGCCGGATCCGGGAAATAAAACAGTCGCTTGCTCGCGATATTCAGGACAACACCGCGTCGCTCGACGTTCGGGAGAACATACTGCGTTGGCAACACGATCGGCGTGCCCTTGCCGGGCAGCCACGGATCCACGCCTGGATTGGCCGCGATGATCTCGTCGTAACCCAGTCCGTACTCGCGCGCGAGATCCGACAGCGTGTCTTCGTCGCGCGCGAAAACGACTTGCGGTGCGCCAACAACAGATTGCTCCGGCGTCTCGAGCACGAAGTCGTTTGGATGCAGGGGCTCCTGGATGGGTCGCTCGGCGAGTGGCACAGCGTCCGCTGCGCCCTTGCCCATCGACGACCACAGGTCATCGAGGGTCGCACACCCTCCAACCGCGAACAGGGGTAACAGCAGGAGCGCGCGCTTTACGAGCAAGAACTAGTCCTTCTCTTCCGCAGGCTCGATATTGACGACCGCGCGCGGGTTGGGGCCACAGTCCGGTTCGATACCTTCGGCAACCGCCTGGTTATACAGCGGCAGCGTCTTCTGCCACTGATTCACGAGGTTCTCGATACGCGTGCTGCTGGCCGGGTGCGTCGACATGAATTCCGCCGGCGCGTTGCCGCCCGACGCCATGCCCATGCGCTGCCAGAGCGGTACCGACTGGCGCGGATCGAATCCGGCGCGTGCCATGTATTCGAGGCCGATGACGTCGGCTTCGGTTTCCTGGCCACGTTTATACGGCAGGGTGATGCCGAACGTAGCACCATAAGCCAGCGCCTGCTGCGCCGTGTAGGTTGCGCCCGTGTAGCCACCACCCAGGATAACGGCAGCGGCATTGATCCCGATGCGCGTCAGGTCGTCGCGCGATGCGCGGCTATTGGAGTGGCCTGCTGTTACGTGCGCGATCTCGTGACCAATGACCGCAGCGAGCTGATGCTGGTTCTCGGTAACCTTGAGAATGCCGCTGAATACGCCAATCTTTCCGCCTGGCATGGCGAACGCATTCACAGATTCCTGCTCGAAAATCGCGAGCTCCCAATCGATGTCGTTGTACGGCGGCTCAAGCACCTCGACCACGGCCTGAGAAACGCAGGCAACGAAATCGATCGTGGGACGATCCGTCGTCAGCGGCATGCTCGCGCGCATCTGGTTGAAAGCGCGGGCCGCCTCGGCCTCCATCTGCACTCTCGTCGCGGCCGACGGCTGCGACGCGCACGAAGACAGGAAAACAGCAGCGGTTGCGAGAAGAGCAACTGGCGTGAATCGAAGCGTGCTCATGGAAACTCCTTGGATCCTGTCCGGATTATAGCCCGTTGGCAGGCGCCCCACCTGCTCAAAGTTTGACCAGTTGCCGGGTTGCTGGTTCCGCGTTCAGCGCGGCAGGCGGGACTCGAATTTGCGGCGCCAACCCGTCTCGTCGACTTTCTCGATGGCGGAGTCAACGCCGGACATCAGGCGCTTCTGCAGAGGCTGCTTGATCTTCCAGGTGACCTTGTAGAGGTCACGATCCGCTGCTTTCGCACCAAGCAGCTCATCGCTCGTCAGTAACTCGTCAGCAAGACCGAGCTCGAGGGCCCTCGTCCCATACCAGTATTCGCCGGTCGCCACTTTCTGGAGATCGAGATCCTGGCGGTACTTCGCGACGGCTTCCTTGAACAGCGTGTGTACGTCCTCGAGTTCTTCCTTCAGCTTGGCGCGATCCTCGTCGGTGTTCTTGCCGAACATCGTTACCGTGCGCTTGTACTTACCGGCTGTCACTTCCTCGAAGTCAACGCCGTGGCTGTCGAGCATGCGATTGAAATTCGGAATCTGCGCAAGCACGCCGATCGAACCGAGAATCGCAAACGGCGCTGCGTAGACTTTCGAGGCAACGCAGGCCATCAGGTAACCGCCACTGGCCGCGACCTTGTCGACACAGATGATCAGCGGAATATCGCGATCACGAATACGCGCAAGCTGCGACGCCGCGAGTCCATGCTCGTGCACGACGCCACCATGGTTCTCGAGACGAACGACGACTTCGTCGTCCTTGTCCGCGACCTCGAGGATTGCTGTGACCTCTTCGCGCAAGGACTCAACCGCACTTGCCTTGAGGTCGCCCTTGAAGTCGATAACGAAGCTGCGCGGACGCCCGGACGGCTCCTTCGCTCGTTGCTTTTCCTCGGCCTTGCGCTCCTTCGCGGTCTTTTTCGCTTCGTCCTTGGTCGATACAGCCTTGCGCAGCGCGTCCGCGATTCTGCGGTACTTCTTGTTGAGATCCTCGACCTCGAGCCCTTCCGTATGTGCCTTGCGGCCGGCTGCGGCAGCGAACGAGATCACGACAATGATTGCGATGACGATGGTGAGGGCTTTCAGCAGGAAGAGCCCGTACTCGGCGAGGAATTCAAGCATGGTCAGACTGCGATGCCGACGTTGTTCTTCTGCAAGACCTGCTCGGCGCGATAACTCGAGCGGACCATCGGACCGGCGACGACTTCGATGAAGCCTTTGTCGAGTCCTTCCTGGCGATAAGCCTCGAATTCCTCCGGCGTCACGTAGCGCTCCACCGGCAGGTGATTGGGCGTCGGTCGCAGGTACTGTCCCAGGGTGAGAATGTCGACGTTTGCTGCGCGCAGATCATCCATGGTCTTGAGAATCTCGTTGTCGCGTTCGCCGAGACCGAGCATCAGGCTGGTCTTGGTCAGCACTTCGGGGCGATGCGCCTTCGAGTGCGCCAGGACCTGGATCGTCTGCTCGTAGCCAGCGCGCGGATCGCGCACGGGATGCGTAAGGCGCTGCACCGTCTCGACGTTTTGCGCGAAAACATCCAGCCCGGAATCCACGACGAGCTCGACATGTGCCTCAACGCCGTTGAAGTCCGGCGTTAACGCTTCCACTGCCGTATTCGGGTTGAGCGCCTTGATCTCGCGCACGCACTCGGCGTAGTGCGAAGCACCGCCGTCGGCGAGATCGTCGCGATCAACCGACGTAATGACGACGTACTCGAGGCCCATCAGGTTCACGGCACGGGCCGAGTTCTTCGGCTCTTCCGGGTCGAGCCAGCCTTTCGGGTTGCCGGTGTCCACCGCGCAGAAACGGCAGGCGCGCGTGCACACGGAACCGAGCACCATGATCGTCGCCGTGCCGGCGTTCCAGCACTCGCCGATATTCGGGCACATGGATTCCTCGCAAACCGTGCTCAAGCGATGTTCGTGCACGATCTGCCGGGTATTCGAATAGCCTTTACCGGACGGCATCTGCGCACGCAGCCACCGCGGCTTGTCGCCACGCACGAGGGGCGTGGACTCACGACCTTGCTTCTGGCCGTTCTTGATCGCCGAGAACCCGGCCTCCGTCTGGTACTTGGAACCACTCTGGACGACCGGAATGCGGCGGAGTTTTTCGTCTGCTTTGCTCATTGGCGGGATTGTCGCATATGGGAATGTGGCCGCCAACGGCAAGGCAATTGGCAACGCCGCTCTCGTACATCCATGTACTCCGCGGCATAAGACCATCCATGGTCAAAACGCCGCTCCCGGCCGTCCCTGGCCTCCGCGGCATAATTACATTCATGCAAAAAAATCCCGGCCGAGGCCGGGAGAGTCAGGGGGAAATCAAAATAGCGACGCCAGAAGCATTCAGTGCAATCTCGACCAGCTCACCAGTTTGACCGCGCTCTTGGCGAGGTCGAAGTTGCGAGCCAGTATTGCCTCGATGTCTTTCCTGTCGGAGTCCTGTTCCATTGGCTGGTTCAGCTCCACTACCCCGCAAAATTCGTTACCGCCGCGGTAATCCGCGTCAGTCAGGACAAATTGCGTGTAGTACTTGGCAGACATGGGTTTACACTACGCCTCGCGCGCCAGGCAGACTGTGAGCCACAGCACAAAACCCCGGAATTAGGGCGTCTTGGCGCAAAAAAGTGACCCAGGTCACTAAAAATCGTCTAATTACCCTGTAGCAGGCGCTAAGTGGCCGATTTTCAGGGACCTGCCGCACAGAAATGGCGCCCCGGCATATGTAATATCGTGCCCGATCTGCCTTCGCCTGGGCGGATCTCGGACCGGAAGAGATTGAGGAAACACCAGATGGTTGCGAAAACCGGAACCCTTCGATTCATCGTTTTGTTGTGCGCCTTGTTGGCTGCTGGCCAGGGCCACGCCCAGAATGAGCTTCGCGATACGTTTTTCAGAGAGGCGGATGCCGCCAAGGCCGCTGCCGAAGAGGCTAACGCCAGTCTCCTGGCACCACGCGCATGGGAACGCGGACAGCGCGAGTACCGCGATGCCGAGACGGCGCTGGAACGCGGCCGCAACATCGAGACCGTGCGGTCGAATGCCGGCGACGCGACCAAATACTTCAATGAAGCAGCCGAAAAGGCTCGCATCGCCAATACGGCTTTTGCACAGGTACTCAAGAGCCGCCAGGATGCGGCCAATGCCCGCGCGCCCGAGCTCTCAGACGAACTGTGGCAGCAGGCGCAGCGCAAGTTCGGGGAGGCGATCCGCCTTATGGAGCGCGGTGACCTCAAGAACGCCAAGCGTCGTGACGTTGAGGCCACCAGCCTGTATCGCGAGGCCGAGCTCGACGCGATCAAGACGCAGTACCTGTCCGAAACGCGGCGCCTGCTTGCAGACGCCGATCGCGCACGTGTTGGGCGTTATGCACCGATTACGCTGGGCAGGGCCAAGCAGCTGCTTGCCGATGCCGAGCGTGAACTCAATGAGAACCGCTACGACACTGACCTGCCGCGCAGCCTTGCTCGCCAGGCGAATTACGAAGCCAAGCACGCGATTTACCTCTCGGAAGTCGTGCGCAAGGTTCGCGATCGCGACCTGACGGCGGAACAGCTCGTTTTGCAGTGGGAAGATCCGTTACGCCAGATCTCAGGCGTCGCCGACATCGTCCCTGACATGGAGACAGGCCCCAACAACCTGACGGCTGAGCTCGTCAAATACTTCGAGGCACAGGCCAAGGAGCTGCAGGAGCTGCGCCAGGAGAAGGCAGACAACGAGATTCGTATCGCTGACATGGAAGAAGAACTGCGCGCGCTGGACGAGCGCCTCGGCGGTGCCACGGCCGAACGCGCGGCGCTGGTACAGCGTCTCGAAGCGCAAGCTCGCGTGAAGCAGCAGTTCGAACAGGTCGAGAAGATGTTCTCCTCGGAAGAGGCTCGCGTATTCCGCCAGGGCGACACGGTCATCCTGCGTCTCGTCGGACTCAGCTTCGACAGCGGCGCGTCACAGATCAAGCCGCAGAACTTCGATCTGCTCGCCAAGGTGGAAAAAGCGATCGACGTATTCCCGCGCAGCGAGCTCATCATCGAGGGCCACACCGATTCACACGGTGGTGATGATCTCAACCAGAAACTGTCGCAGGAACGCGCAGAGTCGGTTCAGCAGTACATGATCAATGCGATGCGCATCCCGACATATCGGCTGATCGCGACTGGTTACGGCGAGACACGCCCGGTTGCCAGCAACGAGACCGAGTCGGGTCGCGCGCGTAACCGCCGCATAGATATCGTTATCAAGCCGAACCCGAACGCTCAGTAGCGCGCCACCAGTCGACGACGGTGCGGGCGGTCGTCTCGTTGACGAGATAGCCGTATTCCGAGTGCACGTTTAGTTCGCCATCGAGGCGGAAATGCGTGTGCACGGGCTCGTCGACGAACGACTCGAGAATTCCCAGCTCGAGCATCTCCACGAAGTCGTCGGCGAGATACGGGTCCAGTGCGGTCAGGTCGCCGACCGCCGCAAAGTTCTTCCAGGCACGCACGTTGTTCGGATAACGGCGATGACCCGTTTGGTTCGCCCCTTTCAGGCGCGTCTGCATGTAACGCTGCCCGAGCGGACTGCCCATCGTCACCAACAGGTCGACCAGCGCGCGATCGCGCGTCGTGTGGCTCAACTCCCACAGGCTGTCGTAGGCGATGACTGAGCCCATGCTGTGCGCGAGCAGCAGCACCGGGTGACCGCCGTTTGCGGCGGCTAGCAGCGGCACCTTGAGCATGCGACGCGTGTGCGAGGCGATACCATTCGTATCACGCAGGTAGCGGCGCAAATCGCGCAGGTGTACTTCCATGCGCTCGCTCGCGATGTGCGGAATCAGGAACGGCATCAGGTCGCCCAGCGTGTAGATCCAGCGCGTCAGGCTGCGCTTCCACGACGACGCCTCGGCGATATCGTCCTTACTTGGGCTCTCCTGTTCGATGACGCGGTCGATCGACGTCGAGTCCAGTGCGAAGTCGCGATGCGCAAGGTAGAAATCGTAGGTCCAGGAGACGATGTCGAACGCGCCGGGCGTGTCCCGGATCTCGCTCGCGACGTCGGCATCCAGTCGCCCCACGCCAGTCAACAGGCAGCGCATCAACGCGTCCTGGTGCAACTCATGTTCGGGCTTGGGTAACAGGCCGGGGATGTACAGGATGATCGGATGTGCCATGGCAGCCACTAGTCGGTCCCGGCGAACAGCGCTACGAGCTCGCCAACGTTCTGGACTTCCGCATCGGGCAATTCGTACTCGGTGGGCCATTCCGCCTCGTGGCGATTGACCCACACCGCGCGCAGACCTGCCGCGCGGGCACCTTGAACGTCATAGAGCGGATGGTCGCCAACGTGCACCGTCTCAGCACGACTGGAGCCACCAACCTCAACGGCCGCATCGAAGATAGGTCGCGCAGGTTTTGCGGCACCCGCCATCGCTGCATTTACGTGGCCATCGAACAGGTCATCGATACCGATCATTGCAAGATTCGCGTTGCCATTCGTGACTGCGATCAGTGTGAAGCGTTCTGCCAGCGCCTCGAGCGCGGGCCGAGACTCGGGGAACATCTCGATATCGTTGCGAACCTCATCGAAGACCGCGAAAGCCTCGTCGACGGCAAATACCTTGTAGCCGGCGGCGGTCGCCGCCTCCGTCAGCACCGTTTGCCGCAGGAAGGTCAGATCATGGACTTTGTCCGCATGCTTCTCGAGGACCTGCTTGCGCAGGATGCGCATTTCTTCGATCGGAAACATCGCCGTGATCGCCGGGTAATTCTCGCCGAGCCAGTCGTACAAGCGACGTTCTGCTCGCTTCATGACCGGGCGAAGGTCCCAGAGGGTGTCGTCGAGATCGAGCGTGATCGTTCGAATGCCGTTCACAAGGGCCTGTTCATGCGTCCAACAATAGACGAACATTGTGCGATCAAGCTGTACGCGGAGCAAGACAATGAAATACCTGCACACGATGGTGCGCGTCACCGATGTGGACGCATCACTCGACTTTTACTGCAACAAGCTCGGCCTAAAGGAACTGCGACGCTATGACAGCGAACAGGGTCGCTTTACGTTGATCTTCCTGGCAGCACCCGGCGACGAAGAGGCGCAAATCGAACTCACCCACAACTGGGACCCGGAGGAATACGGCGAAGGCCGCAATTTTGGTCACCTCGCTTATCGGGTCGACGACATCTACGCGCTCTGCCAGAAACTCATGGATGGCGGCGTAACGATTAACCGACCACCGCGCGATGGCCACATGGCATTCGTTCGGTCACCGGACAACATCTCGATCGAATTACTGCAAAAAGGCGATGCGCTGCCGCCGCAGGAGCCCTGGGCCTCGATGGAGAACAGCGGGCACTGGTAATCAGGATGTCGGCATTAGCGGCGGCAATGCCTCTTTTGACTGCTCGACGCTGTGTTCTCTACGAATCGTCGGCGACCTGAGCGCCTGCGCCAGCGCCTCACCGTCGAAGCCGCCACCGTTGGGACCGTAGCTCGCTGACGAAAGCTTGCGCAGCTCGTCAGACAGCGGTGTCGCTAAGCGATCGGCGATTTCGCCGATGCTGCGGGGTGCATTGTCCTTCCACTGCAGTCGACCCCATTCGAGTACCGCGGCGCGCACCTCTACAGCATCGCCCGCAATCGCGGCCTTGCGCGCCCGCTTGAGCGCCTGCGCTTGCTGCTTGTGCACGGGCGGCGGCTGAGGTTCGCCAACTTCGCGCGGCTTGCGCGCCCGAGACTGCGACGACCACCACCAGCCTGCCAGTGTCAGTATCCAGAGAACAGCCAGAATCTCTGCAGCACGCTGCCAGAATGTGTCGACAACAACCTGCGGGGGCGCTGTCTCCTCCTCGACCTCGGGTTGCTCGTCAGGACGCAACGGCGCAACAGCCTCAACAGGCGGCTCAGCCAGTTCAGGGCCTTCCACCGCCAGGACACGAGCCGGCAGCGTCGCGACACGCCATTCGCCAGCCTCGATATCCCACCAGGGAATCTCGACGGCCGGCAACTCGAGCTCACCGCCAACCAGGCCGATGATCGCGTACTGGTCCTTGCGAACGCCACGAATGCCGCCGCCTTCAAGCACGCGCCCGAGCTCCGGCTGGTCGGCGTAGATATTTAGTCCCTCGACTTCGGGCAGACCTACCGACGGCAACTGCGTCTCGATCTGACCAAGCGCCGAAAGCGTGACGATGCGCGTGACTGGCTCACCGGCTTGCAGTTCATCCGGCGGAATCGACCACTCCTCGCCCAGCTGCACATCGCGCGCCGGTAGCCAGGTGGCGTTCGGGTAATCCGCTGGTGGTGCCGGAATCGATAACACGTTGATCGTATGGGACTCGGACTCGAATACCTTGCGACCGGTTATGCGGCCGTCCTTGAGCACGCGAGCTTCGAAACGCGCAGGCGAAATCTTTATCTCGCCGCTTTCCTGCGGATACAGGGCGATCACCCGCTCGATCACGTTGTAGGCACGCCCGCCAAGCATCGCCTCGTACTGCCGTTCATCGCCGGCCAGCTCAATGAGCGCCTCGACTCCCGTGATCGACGGCTCGCGCAGAGCCGGCTGTCGCGTTGCCACGGCTCGATAGATACGAATGCGATAGAGAATCTGCGCCTGTACAAATGCCTCGTCGACGTCGACGCTGCTCGTAACAAACACATCCGCCTCGCCCGGTGGCGCGTTAGTCGGTTCGTTGACCGTAATGCGCACGGGATTACTGAACTCCGTACCGACCCGTATGGCAGGGATTTCCTGGACACCTGTGCCCTTTGGCATCAGCGCGATGCTCCAGGTCTTGCTGCGACGGATATCGCCATTAATGATCGAGGTGTTTGTCAACATGCTGACCTGGCCGACATGGAAGCCGTTTTCCAGGACCATTAGATCGGGCTCGATATCGGTCGTCGTGTCGACCGTGAGTTCGAGTGTGAACGACTCGTTGAGATCGACGACGGGCCTGTCCA
>JASJCM010000027.1 GCA_030065985.1 Woeseiaceae bacterium
AGGCCGGATCGGCCCGTGTCAACGGCGAGCTGCTCGGCGATGGCCAGAAGATCGGTGCCATAGCCTTTGCCACGGCAATCGGGGTACGCGGCGAGGACATTGACGTACCAGGTACCGGCGACGAGATCCTCCAGCTGCTGCAACGGCACGAACATCGGCGGCATCTCGTCATAGTCGACGGGATCCGGTGAATCCGCCAGCGGATAACCCATCAGGGCTGCGACGACTTTGCCGCTATCTTCTCTGACAATCGTATTGCGGTAGGAAAAACTGCCACTTTCGCGTGTTGCTCGCTGCTGGCCGATGTCCCAGGGAGAAACGCCGGGCTGCGCCATGTTTGTCCACAGGTACAGCGGCATGCCCTCGCCGGCGATGTTTATCAGCTCGGCCATCGGCAACGCATCGTCCTGCGTCGCGTAGCGGTACGGAGGATTCAGGTTGATCATGGCTATGCATATTAAAGGATTAAGGGCACCCGCCGACATACCAATAACTGAGGATGCGCTTTTGGTTATTGCACTGGAGCACTAATGTCGGAAAGAGAATATTTCGAGTTCGTGAAGTCGCTTGCATCAGAACTGAACAGCCATGAGATCAAGTTAACGTCATTTCCTGACATCGTTCTGCGCATCAGGATAGCGCTGGACGACCCGGAAACGACCAGTGAGAACCTTGCGACCATACTGAGCGTCGACCCGGTGCTCGCGTCGCGCATCCTGGTTCTCGCAAATTCAACCTATTACAACGCCGCCGGGATCAGGATTGAGAGTCTCAATGCTGCGGTCGGGCGTATCGGGTTTTCGACGGTGCGTACGACAGCGATTTCGTACGCCGTGGAATTGCTGCACGCGTCGGAAGGGCTCGGTGATTTGAAATCGGAGCTGCGCCAGGCGTGGTCGGCTGCGCTGCGCCGGGCAGCGATGTGCGAGGTTATGGCGCGATACTGCAGCAAACTCAATGGCGACTCCGCCTTCATCGCAGGTTTGCTGAATCAGATCGGCGTGCTGTATCTGTTCACCAAGTACAAGGAGTACCCGACCCTGCTGAAGGACCCGGGCAAGCGGCACAGTCTCATTGACGAGTGGGCGGCACCGATCGGCGAGAACATTGTCGCCGACTGGGACTTCTCGGACGAAGTCCAGGCCACGTTGAATCCGGAGGAGGATGAATCTGCGCGACCGGACAGTGAACCGAATCTGGTCGATGTGGTGACTGCGGCCAAAGCTTCGCTCGATGCCACCACCCCCGTGGTTCACGATACGCCCGCGACGAAGCGCCTTAAGCTGACCGACGCGATGATGCCGGAGATCATGGAGCTGTTTCAGATGCGGCTCGACTCTCTTGCATCCGCCGTGCGCTAGGTTTGTCAGTTAAATCGAGCCGGTGACACGGCTTCAAGAGGCATGTCGGAAGGTCGCTCTGCTACAAGATCCGCGATCAGTTTGCCCGTAACTGGCGCAAGTGACAGTCCGAGCATGTTGTGACCCGTGGCGAGCAGCGCATTGTCCAAACCCGGCACGCGCCCGATGATCGGCAAGCTGTCCCATGTCATCGGGCGCCAGCCGTACCAGGTGTCGACAACCTCGGGCCCGACCGGTTCGCGCAGGAAAGGTCTGGCAGAGTCCTGCAGCTGCCGTATCCGGAAGTCAGGAATCGACGCATCGAAGCCTGCGAACTCCATCATCGAAGCAATGCGATAGCCGTCCTCGAACGGCGTCACGCCGATGTGTTTCTCGGGCATGAGCATCGGATGCGCCGGCATGGTGTCGGGACAGCTCATCGTGACCGAGTAGCCTTTGCCAGGCTCAATCGGAATACGGCAATCAAGAGTGGAGGCCAGGCCGCCCGACCAGGCGCCTGCCGCGAACACGTATTGCTCTGCCTCCAGGCGCCCAGTCGACGTATTCAGTCCGACAATGTCGTTGCCGCGTCTATCGACAGACTCCAGGCTGCAGTCTTCGATGAACTGCACGCCCGAGTTCCCCAGCCGCTCAGCCCAGGACGCGTTGAGGCGATCAGGCCGCAGGTGGCTGTCGTCTTCGTAGAACCAGGCGCCAGCAAGGCCTTCGAGCAGTGCTGGCTCGAATTCGACCAGCTCGCTGCCGTCAATCCGTCGCGCGGACAGGCCAAACTCGGCCGTCAGCAACGAGTCTGTCTCGCCGAACTCATCGAGTTTTTCGTTAGTCGCGAAGACAAACAGCATGCCGTTGCTCTGCCAATTGCCGTCGAGTGAGGGGTCTTTCAGCAGTGCCCGATATTCGGCCGCGGATGCCTCGAGCAGGGTGTGCAGTGTCGCGCCTGCGGCCAGCATGTCATCGTGGTTGCAGCGGCGGGCGAACGCCAGCATCCAGCGCAGCAGTGCAGGACGCAATTGCGGTTTGATGCGAAACGCCGCGCGCGGCTGGAATACAGACTTCAAGCCCGTCGCCAGCGCATCGGGCGTCGTCAGGGGCAGGACATGGCTCGGGACGATAAAGCCGCAGTTCGCACTCGAACACGCGCCGCCAACGCTTCCCTGATCGATTACCGTGACGTCGAACCCTTCGGCGCGCAGATAGTGCGCACAGGCAATTCCGATATGCCCGGCGCCGACGATGATGACGCGGTCCGCGCTCATGGCACGATCCCATTGGCGAACGGGTCGCCAGTCTGGCAAATCAGCGTTGTCTCGCCGCAAACGAAGGCGCGGCCAGTAACGATCGGAACGATGCGGCCGTCCTCAGCCGCAACGTATCGCGCTACGAAGCGACTGCCAATGACGCTTTCCTGTACCCAGTCAGTCTCGGGCGCGAGCACGCCGTCCGCGGCAAGGCAGGCGAGCTTGGCGCTCGTGCCGGTACCGCATGGCGAGCGGTCATAGGCGCCGCCAGGGCAAAGTACGAAGTTGCGCGCGTCAGCATCTCCGGCATGGGCATCGGCGAAGAACTCGATGTGATCGATGTCGCCGTTGTTCGCTCCCGTGATGCCCTGATCGCGCAGCGCGGACTGGATGCGCAGGGCAGCGTCGGTCAGCTTACGTTCGTGCTCAAGGGTCAGCGGACAGGGAGCTCCCTTGACGAGGAAAAACCAGTTGCCGCCCCAGGCGATGTCACCCGTGATCTCACCAAGTTCGGGTACGTTGACGGTGACGTCCTTGCGATGTCGGTAACTCAAAACGTTCTCGACCGTTGCGGTATTGGCGTCAACGAGATCTACACTAACGATACCGACCGGCGTTTCGAGCTTGAATGTGCCCGGTACGATCCTGCCGAGGTATGCCAGCGTCGCCGCAACGCCGATCGTGCCGTGGCCACACATGCCGAGATAGCCGGTGTTGTTGAAGAACACGACGCCGGCCACGCAGTCATTGCGTGTCGGTTGGCACAGGAGGGCACCGACCAAAGCATCGGAACCGCGCGGTTCGAGAATGATCTGCCGGCGTAGATGATCGTAGTCCTTTGCGAATCGTTCCAGTCGCTCGGGCAGCGGACCATTGCCGAGTTCCGGTCCGCCCTCAATGACCACACGAGTCGGTTCGCCCTCCGTGTGCGAGTCGATAACGCGCAATTCAGTCACTGGTACCGCGCCAGCCAGCCCACCATTCGCGGAACTGTTGCCACTGCGCATCGAGGTAGGCTTGTTGCGACGAAGACAAGCTATCCGTCGGGTTGAGGTGATGCTCGTACTCGGTGTGCCCCTCGAGGACCATCAGCCGCTTATAGTAGAGGACGAGATCCGGCCCTTCGTCAAAGCTCGAGAGCACTGCCATCGCATCGTCCAACTCGGTTGCCAGGCGATAGGCTGCCTGGTCGCCTCTGGCCGCGCGCTCACACAGCTCGATCAATCGCAGCACCTCCGTCGGCAGCGCGTTACCAACACCCGTAATTGCGCCTTTCGCACCGCAGCGTACGAACCCGTGAATGACCTGGGTATCCACACCGACCATGAGTGTCAGGTTGTCGTCGCCACTCGTGATGTGCTCGGCCGCGTACGACAGTGAAGCCGCGCCGCCGAATTCCTTAAAGCCGACGAGGTTCGGGCAATCGTTGCGCAATGCAAAGAACAAGTCAGCCTTGGTCTCGAAGCCGTAATAGGGGCTGTTGTAAATGACGGCCGGCAATCCCTCAGCCGCCTGCAGAATTGCAGCGAAATGATTGCGCTGCGCAGCCACCGACGGGCCGCGGGACAGCACGCGCGGTATGACCATCAGGCCCGCCGCGCCGACCTTCGCAGCGTGCTCTGTGATCGCGACGGCGCGTTCTGAATTCTGTGCGCCGGTGCCGACGACCACAGGTACCCCGGCAGCTACCAGTTGCTCCACCCCCTGCATTCTCTGCTCGTCGGTCAGCAACGGCCAGTCGCCCATCGAGCCGCAGTAGACAACGGCGCGCATCCCGAGGTCGACTAGCGCCTTACCGCGAGCGGTCAGCGCGTCGTAGTCAGGCGTGCCTGAGACATCGCAAGGCGTCATCAGCGCCGGGATGCAGCCAGTAAAAACAGTGTTGTCAGTCATGACGGCCATTATTCCTGATGATCACCCATGGTAGGGGCTCTGACCGGTCGAGTCTTGTCGGACAGCGATGCGCGAACTTGAATTTTGGCATAATCAGCTCATGTCATTGCCGTTTTCGACAACCGCGTTCCTTAATGAATTGGCCGAACCATTTACGGCGGAGGCGCTGTTCGACCAGCTTCCCGACATCGTCTTTTTTGTCAAAGATGAGGAGGGGCGCTACGTCGCCGCGAACCGCACCCTGGTCGAGCGCTGCGGACTCCAGGACAAGCGTGAGTTGCTGGGCAGGCGGCCATCCGAGGTACTCGGGAAAACGCTCGGTCGCAGCTACGAGGATCAGGACGCGATAGTCATTCGTTCGGGCCAGCCTATTGTCGATCAGCTTGAGCTCCACGTAATCCGTTCGCGCGACATCGGCTGGTGCCTGACGTCAAAGCTGCCGCTGGCGGGTCGGGGTGGTGGCACCGCGGGCCTCGTCGGTGTCTCCCGTGACCTTGGTCTCCCCGATGTTTCCTCCGATGAGTTCGCGCACATTGCCGATGCCATCGACTACGCGGAGCGCAATATCGCCGAGCGTCCGACGATTCGCGATCTTGCACGTACTGCCGACATGTCTGTGTATCAGCTCGACCGACGCATGCAGCGCGTTTTCGGCCTCACGACAGGGCAGTGGTATCTCAAGACGCGCATCAGTTTTGCAAGCCGGCTGCTCGTCGAGTCTGAAATGTCCATCGCCAACGTCGCTTTCGAGGCCGGCTATGCAGACCAGAGCTCGTTCACGCGCCAGTTCCGACGGTCCACCGGATTATCGCCGTCGCAGTACCGGGGTCTGCGGCGCTAGGAGCCGTATTTCTGGAACGCGACGCTGAGCATCGCAATCGCGAGGATCACGAAGAGGACTGCAATCGCCCGGCGCATGGTATGCGGCGCGACTTTGCCCTGCAGACGCGGCCCGATCTGGCCGCCGATTAGAACGCCTGGAATATCGTAGAGCAGCAGGTCCCACGGAACTGCCGTCCAGCCGCCGTCGCGGATCAGCTGCACGGCCAGGGTCGTCGATGCAAAAGCAACAGTAACGATGACAACGAGCACGGACGTGGCCGCGGCAACGGCAATAGGCACGCCCTTGCGAGACAGTTTCGATATCGTCACTTCGCCGATACCGACCGACACCATGCCGGTGAGGAAGGCGCCAAGACCCGTTAAGGAATAACTGCGCAGTCCAAGCCGCGGGATCCGATACGTGTACTCGTGACTGCGGGAGTCGACGATCGTTTTCGTTGTGCCGTCAGGATTCCCTGAATGCGGTGCGCTCGGCGGCCGGTTGCGCCACATGACGTAGGCGAGGACGGCAACGAGTAGCGAATAACTGGCCAGCAGCGCGCTGTCGTGAACCAGGTTGGCAACCAGTGCGCCAATCACGGCGATTGGCACCGATACGCGAAGGATGCGCCCGGCAAGCGGATAGTCGATTAACCCGCGATGGTAGTAACCAATTAAGCCTGACAGAAAGCCAAAGGTCTGCGTGATCAATGCGGCTGTAATCGCCGTCATCGTCGAAGCCAGCACATACTCTGGCCCGAGCAGCGGGAACAGCAGGACAAAGATAGGTGTAAAGAGCGCGGCGCCGCCGATGCCGCTGAGCATTGCGCACGTAGCAACCACTACCGCCACTGGCAGCATGAACCAGTAAAGGGTGAAATCCATGGGCGCGGATTATAGCGACTTGCGTCCGCCGCAATAGCCTTGCCGCATCTCGCCGGATTCGCACACGATGACGCCGGCACGCCAGTTTTCGACAAAGTGGTCGGCGTCTTTTTGTCCCAGCAACTCGACCATTCGGGGATACAGCTCGCCTTGAATCAATTCATACTCGCGGCGAACTTCGGTGCGGTACCAATGCGACGCGTCGGCGGTCGAAACCTCGTCGAATCCCGCATCGCGCAGAAACGCGCCGTATTGCTCGAGTGTCTGCATGTCGTAGGTCAGTTCTTCAAGCTTGAACCAGTACAACATGTCGTCCGAATATTCGTGTTCAGACCGCATCCACTCATAGCAACGGAAATGCCCGCCGGGTCTCAGCACCCTCAGGATCTCGGCAAAAAACGATGGCTTGTCCGGAGTCTGTGTCACCGCGCCGGAAGAAACGACGATGTCGTAGGATTCGTCGGCGAATGGCAGGGGGCCGGGTTGCACATGCAGGAACTGGCAGTGCTCATGCAGTCCGGCTTCGCGCGCATCAGCCTTGGCACGGTCGACGAGCGATGCCTCGAGATCGATGCCAACGACGTGGGCGCCATGCAGACGCACCATGTCCATAGCCGGACCGCCGATGCCGCAACCGATATCGAGAATAAGTTTGCCACCAGGGTCAGTGCCATCCAGTAGCTTGGCGACGTTGCCGGTGCCGCCTGGTGCCATGTAGCCCTTGCCCCAGATCAGTTCGAGCATCGTGACCATGTTGTCGTGATATTCGGCTTCGTGGCTCATGACGCGTCGGCAAGGGCCGGAATCGTCCGTCTGAGATTCATATACATGTGAAAGTACACGAGCATTGCTGTAATTGACGCGGCGCCGCACAGTATAAAGACGCCATTGAAGCCGAAGCCGTAAGCCAGCACGGTCGCTGCCAGCCAGGGGCCGATGCCGTTGCCGAGACCTTGGGCGGCGGGCAGCAGGGCGACATAGCGGCCGGAACGGTCCACATTTGCGATCGTCGCGGCCTGGTAGATGTCGACGAAGATCCAGCAGAAATTGAAGGCGAACATACTGAATGCAACCGAGAAGTTGGTGATGCCAAAGATCAACATCACGACGATGCTCGCTTGGAAAATCAGCGTCACAAGTAGCGGGCGCGCCAGTCCGTAGCGATTGCTGAGTAACACCGCGAAAAGGCAACCGATTACCGAGAATACGGAGGTGTAGACGAGCATGTCCGCGACCCATTCGGGCGATGCTTGCGTATCGACTGTCGCGAGTTCGATATATGTCCAGTACGCGCCGATGTTGACGTAGGTAAGAACAACCGCCGTCAGCACCAGCCAGGGCACGTAGGCTGGCACGTGTTGATGCTCGACATGATGTTCGCCGCTCGGTTCTTCCACGTCGACTTCGATGTCAAGCGATTTGTCCGCAGGTCGCCGCGGTACCCACGCAATGAACAACAGGCCGATGAAAAAAGCGATCGCAAACGCGATGTACATGCCTTCAATCGACAGGTATGGCAGGAACTTCAGTTCGGCACCCTGTGATCCTGCGAAGGCGAACAACTCAACGCCGAACGCGAATGCCGGGCGCGAATGACCACCGATCGTGGCTACAGCGATGCCCGTATAGACGCCAGCGCCAAGTCCGGCCAGAAGACGAAGGTACAGCGTTGTCTCGTAGCTCTGGTAGTAGATGCATGCCAGGTTGGCGGCAATAGCGACGGAAGCCGAAGCGATCGTCAGATAGCGACGGTCGTATTTCGCAACGACGAAGTACGCGATGACGGCACCGATGGCAAGACCGAATAGATCGGCGCTGGCTACATAGCCGACCTGCGCTTCGGTGAAGCCGAGATTGTTGACCCAGGATGTGGAGATGACCGGCAGGCCAACCATAACTGCATAGCCGGTGAGCGCCATGTAGATGCCGATCGTCAGCGACCGCCAGTCATCAAATTCAGTGCGGCGATGCAGCAGTTTGCCCGCATCATCGGTCATGTCGCTGGAGCCCCCGAGGTTAATGTTATTGTTTGCATTCATATTCTCATCAAACCGGGGAATGGACAATGCGCACGTCGAAGCTCGAAGGGGAGCTGTGAGCAAGGCCGGCGATCGAGATCTCGGTATGCATCGCGCTATCTCACGCAGGGATGTACTGCATGGGATCGGCGCCATCGCGGCCTCGTCGCTGACGCCCGGCAAAGTGTTTGCGGACAAGATGCTCGCGGCGGAAAAAGCCGGTGCATTCAACTACCCACCGGCATTGACCGGCATGCGAGGCAGTCATCCGGGCTCGTTCGAGATCGCGCACGCGCTGGCGCGCGAAGGCAAGCGGGACTGGGGCCCGGTCGAGGACACGGATGAGCAACAGTATGACCTTGTCGTTGTCGGCGCTGGCATAAGTGGCCTTGCCGCTGCCTACTTTTATCGCCAGTCGAACCCGGGTGCGCGCATCCTGATTCTCGACAATCATGACGACTTCGGTGGCCACGCCAAGCGTAATGAATTCACGATTAACGGAAAGACGTTGATTGGCTATGGCGGTAGCCAGACGATGGAAGCGCCATCGGGTTATAGCGGCCTTGTCAAGTCATTGCTCAAAGACATTGGCGTGCGCATCGATCGCTTCGACTCGGCTTATGACGACACTTTTTTTCGCGAACACGGCCTTGCCGGCAGCGTGTTCTTCAACAAGACCGACTGGGGTGTCGATCGTCTTGTTCGTTACGACCTGTCTAATATCGGTAGCTATCTGCCGCTCGCGTCGTCAAACCTGAGTGATGCTGCAGCGGTCGCACAAATGCCGATGTCAGAACCGGCGAGGCAGCAGCTCCTGCATCTGCTGACGACCGAGAAAGATGTCCTGCCAAACTTATCGTTTGCCGAAAAAGAAGAGTACCTGTCGTCGATCAGCTACCGCGAATTTTTGCAACGTCATCTCGGTATTACTGAAGACGAAGTCTTCAAAACACTGCAGGCGTTGACGACCGATATGAGCGTGGGCATTGAGACGGCTTCGGCGGCCGGTGCATTGTTCTACCTGTACCTGCCTGCGGTAAAAGCGATCGGCGTCGATTTCGAGGATATAGAAGAGCCGTACATTCATCATTTTCCGGACGGCAACGCGTCTGTCGCGCGATTGCTCGTTAGGGAGCTGATTCCGGGTGTAGCACCGGGCTCGACAATGGAAGATATCGTTACGGCACGATTCGACTACGGCAAACTCGATACTGCCGATACGAAGGTGCGGTTGCGGTTGAATAGCACCGTCACGCACGTCGAGAACGACAGTGGTTCGAAGAGTGCATCGCGCGTCAACGTTTCCTACGTCAGGGATGGGCGGGCGTATCGTGTCCACGCGCGGCACACGGTGCTCGCATGCTACAACGCGATCATTCCGTCATTGTGTCCGGAACTGCCCGAGTCTCAACGTGCGGCGCTCGCCAACCAGGTGAAAGCGCCCATTCTGTACACGACCGTCGCCCTCAACAACTGGCGGGCGTGGAAGAAACTGGGTATCGGCGCAGTCGCTTCTTCAGGCAGCTACCACACGCTTGCGATGCTGGATTTTCCCGTAAATCTGGGCGATTACCGTTTCTCGCAATCACCGGACGAGCCAATCGCGGTGCACATGGAACGATTCCCGCATGCGCCGAATTCAGGGTTCAGCAAGCGCGAGCAGCGCCGGGTTGGCCGCCATGAGCTGTTTGCGACACCGTTCGAGACCATCGAGCGGAATGTCCGCCAGCAACTCGCCACAACGCTGGCTGACGGTGGCTTCGATCCCGCGTCGGATATCGAGGCAATAACCGTCAATCGCTGGGCGCACGGCTACTCGTGGATGTACGACTGGGATGAGCAGCCGTATTACGAAGACTGGAATGACGAACGCTATCCGCATGTCCAGGCGCGCAAGCCGTTTGGGCGCATAGCGATAGCGAACTGCGACGCCGGCGCGCGTGCCATGATGGAAGTCGCGATTGAACAGGCCTGGCGAGCGGTTGGCGAATTAACCGCGTAACGGTGTTCAGCCGAGCTTGTCCTTGATTTTGTAGAACATCATGCCGAGCGCGATGATCTGATTGCCGACCCACTGTGTGCCCGGTATGCGGAAGTGGTCCATGCTTGCAAACAGGTCGAAGCGCTCCATCGTGCCGGCAACGGCATCCGACATGATCTCGCCCATGACGTGTGTTGCGGAAACGCCATGGCCTGAGTAGCCCTGGCAATAGTAGACGTTGTTGTTGATACGGCCGACGGTCGGAACACGGTTAAGCACGATGCCGATCTTGCCGCCCCATTCGAAGTCGATGCGTACATCTTTCAGCTGCGGGTAGACCTTCAACATGCGCGGCAGGATGTACTCCTTGATACTCGCCGGGTCGCGGCCCGAGTAATTGCAGGCGCCGCCGTAAAGCAGGCGCTTGTCGGCCGACAGGCGGTAGTAGTCGACCACCTCGTTGAGGTCGCAGACTGCAACGTCCCGCGCGTTGATTTCCGCAGCCATGTCGTCGGACAACGTCTCGGTGCCGATGATGTAGCTGCCGGCAGGGAAGACGAGATTCGCCAGGTGTTTTGGCTCGAACTGACTGTAAGCGTTGCCGGCGAGCACGACAGCATCGGCATCGACGTAGCCATCGGCAGTCCTCACCCTGGGGCGCGAGCCGTGGTCGATTCCTGTGACGGGCGATTGCTCGAAGATCTGCACGCCGAGCTCGTATGCTGCGCGAGCTTCTCCAATGCACAGGTTGAGGGGATGCAGATGCCCGTCACGAAAGCACACGAACGTTCCGTGAAACGCGTCGGTTCCGAGCAATTCGCGGGTCTGCTCGCGATCCCAGATTTCCCAGGTCTTCGGGGTACCGTGTTGCTCGCGTTCCTCGACATACTCGGCGAACCAGTCGGTCTGACCGGGCTTCGTCGCGACCTCGGCGTAGCCGTCCTTGAGGTCGCACTCGATGCCGAACTTCGCGACGCGCTCGCGGATGATATCGTTGCCGCGCCACTTGATGTCCCAGAGCAGGTCGGCGACGCTTTCACCGTGTTTCTTGCGAATTCGCTCAAGGCCACTGATGCCATGAATGAGCTGGCCGCCATTCCTTCCCGACGCACCCCACCCGACGCGATTGGCCTCGACCAGCGCGACTGAATAGCCTCGTTCGGCAAGGGAGAGGGCGGTGGAAACGCCAGTGAACCCGGCGCCGACAACGCAAACATCTGCCGATACGCCGCCCCGCAGCGCCGGATAAGCCGTCTTCTCGTTGACCGTTGCCGCGTAGTATGAACTCGTATGCTCTTGTTT
This sequence comes from Woeseiaceae bacterium, assembly GCA_030065985.1. Taxonomy (GTDB): domain Bacteria; phylum Pseudomonadota; class Gammaproteobacteria; order Steroidobacterales; family Woeseiaceae; genus UBA1847. The sequence goes on from JASJCM010000027.1 coordinate 11,501, forward strand.
TTGATGGATCTTTCGCATGGCGTCTCTGCGGCGTGTTTTCTATGTCCCCTGAGCCGGCGCAGGCTGCGGTTTGGCCCCGGTTTCTTCGCGTATCTCGTCGCGCCATTCCTGAATGTTCATCTCAATAGCCGCAAACCCCGCGATCCAGAGGAAGGTATCCCACACGTACAACCAGTGTCCAAGCAAACCCCAGTATGCGGAAAGCCCGAACAGCACAAGGTAGAAGAGAATCTTGGAGCGCCCCGCGAGGGTGATGAGTGAACCGCTGGTGACATTGCGCTCCTGCAGGCGGACAACGATTTCGATAGCCAGGATGATCAGTAGCCAGGTAATGACCTCGATGACATCGACGGCCGCAAGGTTGCGCTCGAGCTCCAGGCCGTCGAACGACGACACGACAGGATCGTCGCCGACCTTGTAGAGCTCGGTGGGACCGGAAATGCTGGCGCAATTCGCGCTCGTAATGTCTGTGTACTCGAGATTGTAGACCCAGGAAATATCCTGGTCCGCCACGTCACAGGGTCCCGAAGCGCCATCGACCAATACTGTCGGCGCGAGTTCGTTGGCCGAGGCCACGTACGCGACCACGGTGTGCGCAATCATCAGGAAACACACGATGCGCAAGCCATGCACCGTCTTCGCTACCCAGCCGGTCCACGACTTGTCCTCGAGAATATAAGTCTCGAGTTCGTACATGAACAGCAGGATGAACCACGCTGACGTGTCAATGCTGGTGGAGAACTCGCGGAGCCATTTGACGATCGAATCGCCGGGCTCAAGCGTATGCATCGCACGATTCGAGTCTTCCGCAATATAAAACAGCCAGTTGATGATGAGCAGCGTATAGACGACCCACTTCACGAACTGCTGAAGGCGATGCAGGCGAGCTTCGTCGAAGTGGGCGAGTCGCGACAACATCTACAGTCGATCCTTGATCTTGTAGTAGAGCACGCCCAGCGCAACCATCGGCTTACTGAACAAGTGGCCACCCGGCACGACGACTGGCTTGACGTCAGCGAACAGATCGAAGCGTTCGAAGGTGCCTGCGACCGCATCGGCCATGATCTGTCCGGCGAGATGCGTCACGTTCACACCGTGCCCCGAGTAACCCTGGCTGTAGAAGACGTTCGGCGCGACTCGACCGAGTAACGGCACCCTGTTGATCGGGACACCGATCGTGCCACCCCAGGCGTAATCGAACCCAACGTCGGCAAGTGCCGGATAGTGTTTCACGATTTTTCGGCGGTGCTGCTTCATGATGAATTCGGGGTCGTCGCCAAAGTAATTCAGGCGCGCGCCGAACAGCAGGCGCTTGTCGGCACTCAGGCGAAAATATTCGAGGACGAAGTTCGGGTCGCAAATTGCAAGGTCGCGGGGATTGATTGCCTGAACAACCTCGTCTGGAAGCGGCTCTGTCGCGACGATGAAGCTATTGACCGGGAACATGATGCCGCGAAGCTTGGGTTCGATGTGGTGATAGGCGTTGCCCGCAAGCACAACAGCGTCCGCAGTCACCGTGCCGTGTTCCGTCACGACGACGGCTTTATCGCCCCGGCGTATCTCGGTGACCGGGGACTGTTCGTAAATCGTTGTGCCCAGCGACACTGCCGCGCCGGCTTCGCCGAGGCAGAGATTCAGCGGATGCAAATGCCCGTTGCCCATGTTCAGCAGACCGCCAATGTAGGAGTCCGTGCCGGTCAGCTCGCGAGTTTCTTCGCGTGACAGCATGCGAACCTCGTAAGGGAATTCCGCCTCGACGAGTGCATTGTGCTCTGCCTGCATGTCACGAACGTGACGTGGTTTGATGGCGACGTCGACGTAACCCGGTTTGAGATCGCAGTCGATACCGTATTTGCTGACACGCTGACGGATGATGTTGTGGCCTTCCCAGCGGAGCTCGCTGAAGAGTTCCTCAACGCCGCGTCCGTGGTGCTTGGCGATGCAACGCTCGCCTGCGATGCCGCCGATCATCTGGCCGCCATTGCGGCCGGTTGCGCCCCAGCCAACCCGGTGCGCCTCGACGACGTGCACGTTATAGCCTCGCTCCGCGAGGTGCAGGGCCGTCGAGATACCCGTGAAACCTGCACCAACGACGCAGACATCTGCCGTCTGCGCGCCACGCAGAGGAGCAAAATCGGTTACTTCGTTAACGGTGGCTGCGTAGTACGAGCCGGTGTGTTCCTGGGCCTGCATCAATACCGGGTCAGTGATCCGTGCAGGCCCGCTCGCGACGGTACTGCGCGGGTGTCAGGCCTGTGTGTTTCTTGAACGTGGCGTATTTGCTGCCCGAGTATACATGCTGGCATGGGGTCGCAAATGCGGTTCTAATACGCAGTCGAGCCAGAGCAGGGGAACCAGGTGGCCAAGCTGAGTGGGCGAGTGGTATCGGTGCATGCCGGAAAAAACAACGACCTGAGCAAAGATGCCAGTGCGAGCATTCAGCTCGAACTCGATGGCGTAGTCGGCGATCGACATCGTTCTCACTCGCGCAAAGCGTGGGCCGGCGACAAGCAAGACGAGGGCACTGTTCGGCGGAATGAACGACAGTGGTCGGCCGTGTCGGCCGAGGAACTCGCGGAAATCAGTGCCGCGATGGACCTCGTTGAACCGCTGGCAGCGGGACGCCTCGGAGCGAATCTCTGCATCGAGGGTATCGATCAGCTGTCACGATTGCCGAAGGGTACGACACTCGAATTTCCGTCCGGCGCGGTTCTGGTGGTTGAGGAATACAACCCGCCGTGTCATGACATGGGCACCTTGCTCGCCGCGGAGTGCGCGACGAAATCGGGCGACAAGCTTTCCAGTACCGCGTTCTCGAAAGCAGCGAAGCTCACGCGTGGGGTTGTGGGTGTTGTCGATGTGCCCGGGACGATTAACGCGGGAGACTCTGTCGCAGTCGACGTCTACACATCACCTTCCTGGCTGATACGAGATATTGACTAGACGTCCGCGGGCGGCGTCGTTCTCGCGCGCTCGGGCATCCAGAACGGCTTCTTCTTGAGCGTGCATTTCGCCATGCGCCGATACTGGCGCAGCTCCTTCGCCTTGTAGATCTCGGCCCAGAGTTCGCCCTTTAGGGATTCGGTGCGGATCATCGCCAGCGCAATATTCGCCTTGACGGTCGGTGACCACATCGCTGACGTGACGTAGCCAATCTCGTGGCTGCACTTCTCATTGTTGTACATGATTGCGTCTTCGGCAGGCCAGTTGCCCTCGACGTCGAGCTTTGCCAGCGTCCAGACGGGTCCGCGGCGCTTGTGCTCTAGCAGCGCATCGCGACCGCTGAAGTGTGGCTTCTTGAAATCGACGAGCCAACCGAGCTGCAGCTCGAAGGGTGTCTGGTCATGCTCGAGGTGCACTGTCTTGAGTGCCTCTGTGAAGTCCATGTGAGGCATGATGAACCCGGCCTCGAGTCGCGCCATGTTCGTCGCTGCCTCACCATACGGCTGGATACCGTAGTCCTCGCCTGCGGCATACAATTCGTCCCACATCGTCAGCGCCAGCTCGGGGGCTATCCAGAGCTCGTAACCGAGGTCGCCTGTGAATCCGGTGCGCGAGACCATCAGGTTGCCGTCGTGGAACGGGAAGTGCCGGATGTCGAACGCCTTCATCGTCTCAACGCCGCCGAGGCCCATGCGTTTCAATACGGCGCAGGACGTTGGTCCTTGCAAAGATAGCGCTGCAAGGTCGTCGCTAAGGTCAGTGATCGTCACATCCCGGAAGCCGAAGGCAGCTTTGCGCAACCAGGCTGTGCACGGACTGCCGCAGGTGAGCATGAAACGGTCGTCGGCGAGTCGGAATATTGTGCCGTCATCGATAATGCGGCCTTGGTCAGTGCACCACACGGTATACGCAACGCGGTTCAGGCCAATCCTGGTCACATCACGCGTGACCATGCGATCGAGCATCGTCTCTGCGTCGCGGCCCGTGATCTCGTACTTTTGCATCGGGCAGATGTCGTAGGTGCCGCACTGATTGCGAATGCAGAAGTACTCGTATTCGGTGTCGTAGTAGTAGTCCGCGAACAGGTAGCCGTTCCAGGAAGACCATGCGTCACGAATATTGAGCTCGGCCTCGCGCTCGTAGAAGTGCGTTTCTTTCAATCGCTCGCCGGCGTAAGGGTCGCTAGTCATCGTCGTCATTCGTCGTAGAAATCGTCGTCGGGCACGGAGTTCGGTTTCCTGAGGTCCATCAGGATCTCGCGGGCCGCGTTCGCACCGCACACGGCCGATACGCCACCACCCGGGTGGGTAGAGGAGCCACACATGTAAAGGTTCTTCACCGGCATACGGTACTGGCCGTAACCGGGGAACGGTCGGTTGAAGAACAACTGGTCGATCGTCAGTTCGCCCTGGAAGATATTGCCTTCGGTCAGGCCGATCTCGTTTTCGATCTCATGCGGTGTCCGGACCTCCATATGCACGATCAGGTCGCGGAATCCCGGGCTGTAGCGCTCAATCTTGCTGATTACGCTCTCACCAAAAGCGTCGCGTTTCTCCGGTGTCCACGGTCCATCCGCGAGCTTGGGCGGGCAATACTGAATGAAGTTCGACATCCAGTGTTGGCCCGGCGGCGCGACTGTCGGGTCCCAGGCCGACGGTATGACCGATTCGACGAACGGATCGTCCGACCAGCGGCCGCGTTTCCAGCAGTCATACGCGCGTTCCATTGTTTCGAGCGACCCCGTGAAGCCCTGGCCGCCGCGACTGAGGTAGCGATTGTCCGGTACGCCCGTAAATGTCGGCATGCCTGACAACGCGATATTGACCTTGCCGGACGAGCCGCGGATCTTGAAGTTCTTCGCTCTCTCGTAGATGCCGTCCGGCAGATCGTCCCTGTCCATGATGCGTGTGAAAGTGCGTTTGGCGTCGAGGTTCGAGACGACGATGCCCGCACGAATCTCGTCACCGTTCTCGAGCACGACGCCGACAGCATTGCGGTTCTCGACCAGGATTTTTTTTACACCGGATTCGGTGCGCAGCTCGCCGCCATGCTCCTGCATCGCGTTTGCGATTGACTGCGAAATAGCGCCCATGCCCCCGCGCGCGAGCCCCCAGGCACCGATGCTGCCGTCGACATCGCCCATTACATGGTGGAGGAGAATGTAGGCGGAGCCCGGCGACTCGACGCCAAGCGCCGTGCCGATGATCCCGGGGCTGGCCATGGCCGCCTTGATCATGTCGTTCTCAAAGTAGTCCTCGAGCCATTCGGCGGCGCTCATCGTGAAGAAGCGGATGTACTCGTAGAGTTCGGTTTCGCCGAGTGCCCAGAATTTTTTCGCGAGCCACAGTAGTTCGCGAATATCGCGCGGCCTGAACGACGTCGGGTCCGGTGGTGTGCGCATGAGAGTCTTGCGAATCAGCTGCGAGTAGCGCGTCAGGTCCGCCTGAAAGCGGTGCATAGCGTCAGCGTCATGCGGCGAGTGGCGCTTGATTTCGAGATACGTCGCTTCCTCATCGTGGTACTGGAAGAAGCGCTCGTCGCCATCGCCGAAGTTAACGGTGCCGAGGTAGGGCACGAGGATCAGTCCATGGCGACCCAGGTCGAGGTCGCGATGAATCGCCTGGCGCATCATGCTGCACACGTAGGAGCAGCTCGAGTACTTCCAGCCTTCCTGCAGCTCCCGAGAGACGGCGGCACCGCCGATGTAGTCGTTCTTCTCGACCACGATGATGTCGAGTCCGGCCTTTGCGAGATACGCCGCGTTGGTAAGGCCGTTATGGCCGGCACCGATGATGATCGCGTCGTAGCGTTTCATCGCAACACCTCGCGCGCGGCGTTGTGTCCAGCCAGGCCGGTCAGATCGCCGGCCGGGTGACAGCCTGCACCGCACAGCCAGAGTCCGGGTACCGGTGAACGATACTGTGCGGCGCCGTAGGTCGGCCGCATCATCAGCATCTGGTCCATGGCGAACTCAGTGTGGTGCCAGTGCCCGCCGGTGATACGGTATTCGCGTTCGAGATCGGCCGGCGTCAGGAATTCGCTGCCCGCGATCTGTTCGCGAATGCGTGGTGCATAACGCTCGATTGATGCGATCGCGCGATCTTTTATCGCGTCGCGCGCCTCGTCCGTCCAGCCACCTTTGTGGGCATAGGGAACATACATCACGTGTGCAGACAGGACGTGTTTCCCGTCTGGGGCAAGAGAGCTATCGGCGATACTCGGTACCGTTACCTCGAGGACGGGATTGTCCGAACAACGGCCGTACTTCGCATCGTCAAACGCAAATTCGATCGCGTCCATCTCGGGCGCAATCAGCAGGCGCCCGTCCGGGCTGTCGAGACCGGTAAATTCAGGCAAACCTTCGAGAGCGAGATGCAGCTTGGCTACATAGCCATTGCAGCGCAGGCGCCCTATGCGATTGGTGAAGCCAATGTCGAGGTGCTCGACGCCGAGGAGATCGACAAAGGTCGTTTTCGGATCGGCTGACGATATGATCCTGTCCGCCGCAATCTCCTCACGTGCAGAAACTCGCACGCCCTTCGCGCGCAACCCGCTGTCATCGCCGCTCACCAGGATATGTGCGACCGGGGTGTCGAAACGTATTTCGACGCCTGCATCTGCGGCCGCAGCCTCGAGCGCAGCGATCAGGCTGCGCGTGTCCGCGGACTCGCCACTGCGGCGATACAGCATCGCGAGCACCGCGGCATTGGGGGACCGAGGCGCGAGGCGCGAACCGATCAGCCCGTCCCAGGAGAGCAGGGCCTTGACGAGATCGCTCTCGAAATACTCGTCCATGAGGTCGCGCGCAGGCAATGACGCGATGCGCAGGAACTCGCGCATATCCTGGCGGCCGAGGCCTCGCAGTTTCAGTCCAAGATGTCCGAAGGTTGCGAGGTCGCGTAGTTTGCGACTGCCAATGCCCGGAATGGTCTTCTGCCAGAACGGTTCGAGGGCTGTCGCACAGGTCTGCATCAGGCGCTCGTAATCCTGGAATGAGCGCGCGTCAGACTCACTCGCCCCCCTCAGCTCGCCGTTCGCTACGCTGACATGCTCGCCGTCGTTGCCGAGCCCTATCGGCGGCAAGCTGCGCTGGGTATAACCGTGCCGCGCAAGGCCGAGTTCCTTGGCGACCCGCGCTGAAAAGTGATTGGCGTGATGAGCAACGGCCGCACGAAACCCGGGATGGAACTCGCGTGTCGCGGCGAGTCCACCGGCTGTGCTGTTCGATTCAAGCACGAGAACGCGCTGCCCGGCCTGAGCCAGCAGAGTAGCGCAGACCAACCCGTTATGGCCGGCACCTATGATGATCGTGTCGTGGTTCTGCAACGTGCCTGGTTGTTATTCTGTGCGCGTAAACCTTTGTACATATTACCTTGACCGGTGTCGAGCAGCTTCCGTGCCTGCACGCGGCTTGTGTCAGGCAGTGCATTACAGGGTATTCTCGGCACCATGAAACTACGCTACAAAATTTCGGCAGGATTCTTCGGGCTGATCGCCATTGCGATTATTGCGCTCGCGATCGCGCTTAGTTACACGGCGCCATGCGACGATTCACCGGGCGGCGCAGCAGCCGCGGCAAGCGGCGAGACCATGCAGGCGGTCCGCTATTCCTGCTATGGCGGTCCTGAGGTTCTGGCCGTCGAAACGGTCGCCAAGCCGGTGCCTGAAGGCAACGAGGTGCTGGTGCGCGTACAAAGTGCCGCAGTCAATCCGCTCGACTGGCACTACATGCGCGGTTCTCCCTATTTCATGCGGCTTGGGTCAGGTATCGGCGCTCCGGCCGATCCGCGCGTCGGGGTTGATTACGCAGGTATCGTTGAGGCCGTGGGTCCGGAGGTGAGCAAATTTGCTCCGGGTGACCGGGTATTCGGTGGACGCAACGGCGCCTTCGCCGAATACGTCGTCGTGCCCGCAGACCGGGGCATCACCGCAATCGCGCCGGAGGTGAGTTTCGAGGAAGCTGCCGCTGTGCCGATCGCCGCGCTGACCGCCCTGCAGGCCGTACGCGACAAAGGGCAGGTGCAGGCCGGCGACAAGGTGCTGATAAACGGTGCATCGGGCGGCGTCGGCACTTACGCGGTGCAGATCGCCAAAGCGTTCGGCGCCGAGGTGCATGGCGTCTGCAGTACGCGCAATGTTGAGATGGTGCGTTCGCTGGGTGCCGATCGCGTCTGGGACTACAAGCTGGAAGATTATACGCAGGGCAGCGAGCAGTACGACGTCATCGTCGACATGGTCGGCAATCACTCGATCGGCGCCAATCTCGGTGTGATGAAAGATGACGGTGTTTTGGTCAGGGTCGGCGGCCCGAAGGGTGACTGGTTCGCACCGCTCAAGGGACCGATTGGCGCGCTGCTGAAGTCCCCGTTTGTCAGCCAGGAACTCATTGTCTTCGTTGCGCGCATCACCCAGGAAGACCTGAGTGCTATTGCCGACCTGATGGCCGATGGCAAGGTCAGATCAGTGATCGATCGCCGTTTCCGGCTGGGGCAGGTGGCTGAGGCGATCCGCTATTCCGAGACCGGCCGCGCCCGCGGCAAGATCATTATCCAGGTCGACGTTGACTGAAACTCAGTCGCCACGCGTCTATCTGTGATCGGGTTTCTGGACGCTGACTAGCGCATGTATATACACTAAACATCTGTGGCCAAGAATCAAAACAAGAAGAAGAATGCTCAGCTGGTCCTGCGTCTCAACAAGGAACTGCGCGACCGCTTCGTCGAAGCGTGCCACGACCTCGATACCTCAGCCGCCCGCGAAGTCCGTCGTTTCATCAAGAAGTTCCTGAAACGCTACGACAACGGCGAATTCGACGAGTAACCGAATCCGATCCGTTCGACGGCCCTCGCAATAGCCGGGAAGCGCAAAATGTCGCGGCTTGTTCGTATGGTTGGTCGGTGCGATAAAACCGTAACATCGGCACCTGATTCGTTTCGTAAGACGAGGCCCCAATGGGGTACTTCGAACTTGTTGTTGGCCTGCTATTCCTGCTGGCCCTGGTTGACCTGAGCGTCGGTGTCAGCAATGACGCCGTCAACTTCCTCAATTCTGCGATCGGCAGCCGTGTTGCGAGCCGCAAGGTCATCCTGATCATCGCCGGCCTCGGCGTTCTCGTTGGCTCCATGTTCTCCTCGGGCATCATGGAAGTCGCTCGCAAGGGCATCTTCAACCCGGACATGTTCACGTTCGCGGACGTCATGATTATCTTCCTCGCCGTGATGCTCGCCGACGTTCTTCTACTGGACTTGTTCAATACGTTCGGGCTGCCAACGTCAACGACCGTATCGATCGTTTTCGAACTGCTCGGCGCATCGATCGCGATCGCGATCTTCGTTGTTGCCTTCAATCCGGACGGTGGCGCCGTACTCGACTACGTCAATGCCAGCCGGGCAGGGACGATCATTGGTGGCATTGGTCTGTCCGTCGTCGTCGCATTTCTCGTCGGTACGGCGGTACAGTTCGTCTCTCGACTGCTGTTCACGTTCGAGAAGAAGAACCATTCGGATTTTATCCGCATCGGCTGGAGCGCCGTTGCATTTACGGTGCTTAGCTACTTCCTGATCATCAAGGGCCTGAAAGGTGCGAGCTTTGTATCGGCCGACGCGTACGAGTACATCTACGCCAACACGCTGGTGATCTCGGTGATCGCACTCTCCGTTTGGGGCTTCGTTATGTGGCTGCTGAACCGACTTGGCATTGACGTTTTGGCGCTCGTCGTGCTCGGCGGCACTTTCTCACTGGCGCTCGCGTTTGCGAGTAATGACCTTGTCAACTTTATCGGCGTACCTCTTGCGGGATTCTCGTCATGGCAAGCCTGGGTGGGCACGGGTCTGGCGCCCGACCAGATGACGATGGAAGCGCTCAAGGAACCGGTGCAAGGCAATACGCTGATTCTCGTCGGCGCCGGCGCCGTGATGGTGATCACGCTGTGGTTCTCATCCAAGGCGAAGTCGGTCACGCAAACCGAAGTAAACCTTGCTCGCCAGGATGATGGCGCCGAGCGTTTCCGTCCCGGACCAATCTCGCGGGGTATCGTACGCACCTTCATCACGACAGGCGAGACTGCCATGCAGGCAGTTCCAAAGCCTTGGCGTATCGGTATTGCCGAGCGCTTCGTGCGCGAGAAACAGCGTACCTTTGACCTGAAGCGGCCCGCATTCGACACGCTGCGTGCGTCGGTCAACCTGACCGTCGCCAGTATTCTGATCGTGTTCGCGACCTCGCTGAAACTCCCGCTATCGACGACATTCGTGAGCTTCATGGTCGCTATGGGCACGTCTCTGGCCGACCAGGCCTGGGGCCGGGATTCCGCGGTTTATCGCGTTGCCGGCGTCTTCAGCGTCATCGGAGGCTGGCTGCTAACCGCTTTTGCCGCGTTCCTGATGGCGGCGACTTTTGCAGCGCTGATCAAGGTGTTCGACGGTCCCGCGATCGTCGTGCTCGCTGTTGCCGCGGTCCTGGCGCTGGTTCGCACGCACCATTATCACGCTCGTCGCTCGCAGATGGACCAGCTCATGGTCGTCTCGAGTCCGGACAAGATGGACAAGGACACGCTAACGCTGCGGCAGCATTTCATGAAGTCGCTGCAGTACAACGCCGAGGTCCTCGACAACGTGTTGAAGATTCTCGTCAAGCGAAAACGCAAAGCTGCGAAGAAGCTGCGCAAAGCCCTCGATGCAGACATCGCCGCAACGCGCGAAACGGAGAACGAATTTGTCCGTCGCCTCAATCGAATACAGCCGAAGATCGAGCCGTGGCTGATGAATCAGCTGGATGTACTTTCGGTCGAGCGGGACCTTATGCAGTCGGCGTCTACACTGGCGGATCTGGCCGGCGAACACGTTCTCAATGAACACACGCCGCCGTCGGAGGCGGTGACGCAAAGGTTGCAGCATCTTCGCGGTCTCTTCCGCAATGCGTTCTCGGATCTGTCGGGTATCGAGCTGGATCCCGATAAACGCGTGAGCGCCACACCGATACAGGATATTTCCGGCGAGCTTGACGCACTGACCACCTGCGTTCTGGAAGATCTATACTCCGGAGAACGATCGACGCAGAACACGTCGATCATGCTGGGCATCGTTCTTGAGATGCGTGATCTGCACCGCCAACTGCAGCGCACATCTGCGTGGTAGCGCGGCGATTCGAAACGACTTGTTACAGAAAGCCGCTACCAACCCGGGGCCTGGCATGGGACCCTGTCGCCATACACTAAACAGGAGAGTTCCGTGATCCGCAGAATCGCAGGAGTCATTGCAGTCATGCTCGCATCAACTACCGCCGTGGCCGATTTGCTCGACCAGGACTTCAGGAAACTGGCGTCCGATGACGTCGTAAACCTCGAAAAAACCTATGACGGCAAGGTCGTCCTCGTGGTCAATACCGCGTCGAAATGTGGCCTTACGCCGCAGTACGAAGGGCTCGAGAAACTGTATCAGGAATATGGCGAAGACGGTCTCGTCGTGCTCGGCTTCCCGTCCAATGATTTCATGGGGCAGGAGCCCGGCACCGAGGCAGAGATACAGGACTTCTGCCGGCTGACCTACAGCGTCAAGTTCCCGATGTTCGAGAAGGTTTCGGTTAAGGAGGGCAAGGCCCACCCGTTCTTTGATCAACTGGCCGAGGCCGCCGGCACGTACCCGAGCTGGAACTTCCACAAATACCTGATCGGTCGCGACGGTGAGCTGATCGCCGAGTTCAGCCCGCGGACGAAGCCTTACGATGACAAGCTCGTTGCGAGCATTGAGGACGCCCTGAAGGAGACGTCCTGATCATGACTGATGCGGCCACTGCTGTGATTGAGCGCCAGGAGCGCTACGAATTACAGTCTCCCAATCCCGCACTGAAATTTCTCGAGCCGCGCGCGCTGCTCGAGGCCGTTTCCTTGCTGCCTGCTGCACCGTGGCTCGCATCGGAGACGCGCGGCGACGGCCGCCAGGTGATGCTCTTGCCGGGCTTCATGGCGGATGAGCGAGCGATGTGGCCGCTACAGCGGTACCTTCAATACCTCGGGTACGAGGCGCTGCCGTGGGGTATCGGGCGCAACAACGGCCGTCCGGAAGAAGACGCAGGACGCGTGCTTGAACACATTCATGCGGTTCGCCGCAGCGATGAGCCGATCACGTTGATCGGCTGGAGCCTGGGCGGCGTTATCGCCCGCGAAGTTGCGCGACGAGAGCCAGATCTCGTTCGTGAGGTCATCACGTTCGGCACACCGGTAGAGGGCGGCCCGAAATACACAGCCACAGGCGAGCGGTTCGCCGAGAACGCGAAGATCGACCTCGACGCACTCGAGCGACGCATTCACGAGATGAACTCTCAGGGTATCGAGGTGCCGCTGACGGTCCTGTACAGCCGGAGTGACGGTATTGTCGACTGGCGTGCGGCTATTGACCGTTACAATCCGCATGCCCGGCATAAGCGCATCAGGGGCTCACACCTCGGGATGGCATTCAATCCTGTGGTCTGGCGTTTCGTCGCGCGCACCCTGGCCGCGACGTCTGAACCCGCCGCCGACTGATTTCCAACGTTCATTCTTACGCCGCTCTAGTCGCGTAGCCTATTGCTTTGAGTGCGACGCCGATTTCGTCGAGGACCGCCGGATCCTCGATTGTCGCGGGCACCTTGTAAGCCTCTGAATCAGCGATCTGTCGCATTGTGCCGCGCAGAATCTTGCCTGAGCGCGTCTTCGGCAACCTTGCGACGACGGCCGCCTGTTTGAACACCGCGACCGGTCCAACCTGCTCACGAACCATGGCGACAGTTTCGGCAATAATCTCGTCCGCGCTGCGATCGACGCCAGCTTTGAGCACGAGGAAGCCCAGCGGCAGCTGGCCCTTCATTGCGTCAGCGACACCGATGACGGCGCACTCGGCGACATCGGGATGGCCTGCAAGGACTTCTTCAATGGCGCCCGTCGAGAGACGGTGTCCTGCGACATTGATGACATCATCCGTGCGAGACATGACGTTGATGTAGCCGTCTTCGTCGATAAACCCGGCGTCGCCGGTCTCGTAGTAGCCGGGGAACGTCGTCAGGTACTTCTCAACGAATTTCTCCTGCGCGTTCCAAAGGCCAGGCAAAGTTCCCGGCGGTAACGGCAGCTTGCACGCGATGGCGCCAACGCCGCCCGAGTTCACGTCATTGCCATCGCCATCGAGCGTGCGGACGTCCCAGCCGGGCGCGGCCGGGCCGACGGAACCGGCCTTGACCGGCAGCAGTTCGATGCCAAGACAATTGGCGGCAATCGCCCAGCCGGTCTCTGTCTGCCACCAGTGATCGATCACAGGAATAGCGAGCTTGTCTTCGGCCCAATGGAGCGTATCCGGGTCGCAGCGCTCGCCCGCGAGGAACAGGGCGCGCATTGCCGACAGGTCGTAGTTGCCGATCAGGCTGCCATCGGGATCCTGCTGCTTGATTGCGCGGAACGCCGTTGGCGCCGTGAACATCGTGGCGACGTTGTGCTCCGCTGCGACGCGCCAGAATGCGCCTGCGTCAGGTGTGCCGACAGGCTTGCCCTCGAACAGGACTGTCGTATTGCCGTGCAGCAGCGGCCCATAAATAATGTAGGAATGACCGACGACCCAGCCGATGTCGGACGCCGCCCAGTAGACCTCGCCCGGGTCTACGCCATAGATAGCTTTCATCGACCAGTGCAGCGCGACGGCATGACCGCCGTTGTCGCGCACGATGCCCTTCGGCTGGCCGGTCGTGCCGGACGTGTAGAGCAGGTACAGCGGGTCCGTCGCGTCGACCGTCACGCAGTCATGCGCCGTTGCCGTGGCCATCGCTTTCTGCCAGTCGACATCACGGCCCTCGATCATGGTGGCCTCAACCTGCGGGCGCTGGTAGACGACGCAGTGTCCCGGCTTGTGGCTAGCCAGTTCGATGGCTTCGTCGAGTAGCGGTTTGTATTCCACGAGTCGTGAAGGCTCGATACCGCAGGACGCCGACACAATAACCGTCGGCTGTGCATCGTCGATACGCGTCGCCAGTTCGGCCGCCGCAAAGCCCCCAAACACGACCGAGTGCACGGCGCCAAGTCGCGCGCATGCGAGCACGGCAACAATGGCCTCCGGAATCATCGGCATATAGATAATGACGCGATCGCCCTTGCCGGCGCCGGCCTCTGAAAGAACGCCCGCGAATCGAGAGACTTCGTCGAGCAACTCGGCGTAGCTGATGGTGCGTTTCGTGTTAGTAACCGCGCTGTCGTAGATCACCGCGGCCTGGTCGCCGCGGCCACGCTCGACGTGGCGGTCGAGGGCGTTATAGCAAGTATTGAGGCGTGCCCCCGCAAACCAGCGGTAGATGTTGGGCTCAGGGTTATCGAGGACTTTATCCCAGCGCTTTTCCCAGTCTATGCCCTCGGCCGCTTCAGCCCAGAATTCCTCGGGTGTTTCGATCGAAGCTCGATGTGTCGCCTCGTAGTTGCTCATCGTGGCCTCCTGATACAGGGGTATTGACGAGAGTTTAGGAGGCCCGGCCGCACGCGACCATTGGACGAAAGACGAATGTCCCTAGTTAGAAGTGCTTATAAACACAACCGGTACGTCGGCGGACCAGATCGCGCCGTTGGCGGTGACCGCGATCCGGATGCGTGATTCGTCGGAGCCGGGGCTCGGTAACAAGCCTTGCCATTCGGTTCCGGCATCGTCCGTTCGCGTCATTGGCGCAGACGCTTGCTCTTCATCCCCGTTAAAAAGGCCAATGGCTGCGCTCTGCAGCTCGTGTGAAGCCGTCAGGGTCAGGGCGACGGAACTGGCGGAGACCATGCCGGGTCGGATGCTGAGCTTGAAGTCCGCGTTCTCGAGATCGCATTGGCCACTCGCATAGCGGCAGTTGGATTTCGCGATCAGCGTATAAGCCGACCCAGGCTTCGCGGCATGCGGTCGTTCGGCGACGAAATAGTCGACGGCGAACCACGCCATAATGGCGAGCACCGGCGCGACGAGCATCGCAACGATCATGTGTTTGTTCTTGAACATGGTCTTATTCTACCGTACCTGGGTCCGGTCAACGCCGCTCTCGTACATCCCTGTACGCCGCGGCATCAGTGCATCCCTGCACAAAAGAAGTGGGGGGCCTTTCGGCCCCCCAAGTATCAGCCTTACTTTCGTGGATTAGTGTGCCGAAGCGGCGCCGGCACCAGCCGGTACGCGAATATCTTCGACGAGATCCATGATTTCCTGCGGCGGTGCAGCCGTCAGTTTCGCGACCACGAAGGCGACTGCGAAGTTGACGATTGCGCCGACAGCGCCGAAGGCGTTCGGCTCGATGCCGAGGAACCAGTTCGGCGACATGTCACCCAGGAATGCCGTGCTGGCAATGAACATGATGCCCTTGTGCTGGAATACGTAGAACAGCGTGACGCCGAGACCCGCGATCATGCCCGCGATCGCACCTTCCTTGTTCATGCGCTTGTAGAAGATACCCATCATTAGCGCTGGGAAGATCGACGATGCCGCGAGACCGAAGGCTAACGCTACGGTTCCGGCCGCGAAGTCCGGTGGATTGAATCCCAGATAACCGGCCAGCAGGATCGCACCGGCCATCGCTATGCGGCTGGCGAGCAGTTCCTGTTTTTCTGTGATCTCGGGTTTGAAGACGCCTTTGAGCAGGTCATGCGAGATGGCTGAGGATATCGCGAGCAATAGTCCGGCGGCTGTTGAGAGCGCTGCCGCAAGACCACCAGCTGCGACCAGTGCGATCACCCAGTTCGGCAATCCGGCGATTTCCGGGTTTGCCAGAACCATGATGTCGCGGTCGACCTTGGTCATCTCGTTGGTTTCCGCATCGGCGCTGTACACGATCTTGCCGTCGCCATTCTTGTCTTCGAACGCGAGCAGGCCAGTGGCCTCCCAGTTACGAATCCAGTCGGGGCGCTCTTCGTAGGTCATGTACTCGCCAGGCGTCGGCTCGATCGTCTCGATCAGGTTCAGGCGCGCCATCGCGGCTACCGACGGTGCCGTCGTGTAGAGAATCGCGATGAACACGAGTGCCCAGCCAGCCGAACTACGCGCGTCCTTGACCTTGGGTACCGTAAAGAAACGGATGATCACGTGCGGCAGGCCTGCCGTGCCGATCATCAGCGACATCGTGTACATGAACATGTTGGTCAGGCTCAACCTGACGTTGGTCGTGTACTCGAGGAAGCCGAGATCGCGAAGCACCTGGTCGAGGCGATCAAGCAGGAACACGTCAGTGCCCGCCATCGTCGAACCGAGACCGAGCTGCGGGATCGGGTTACCCGTGAGGCTTAACGAAATGAAGATCGCCGGGATCGTGTAGGCGAGAATCAGTACGCAGTACTGTGCGATCTGCGTATAGGTGATGCCCTTCATGCCACCCATAACGGCGTAGAAGAAGACGATACCCATGCCGATCGAGAGTCCGATGTCGTAGTCAACTTCGAGGAAACGCGAGAACGCGACGCCGATGCCTTTCATCTGGCCGATAACGTACGTTACCGACGCGACGATCAGGCAAACCACGGCGACGATGCGTGCGGCCTTGGAATAGTAACGATCACCGATGAACTCGGGTACCGTGAACTTGCCGAATTTGCGCAGGTACGGCGCGAGCAACATTGCGAGCAGTACGTAGCCACCAGTCCAGCCCATCAGGAACACGGAACCGCCGTAACCCATGAACGCGATCAGGCCGGCCATCGAGATGAACGAGGCCGCCGACATCCAGTCCGCCGCCGTCGCCATGCCATTGGCAACCGGGTTTACGCCACCGCCGGCAACGTAGAAGTCCTTTGTCGTGCCAGCGCGCGCCCAGATGGCAATACCGATATAGAGCGCGAACGTGAAGCCGACGACAAGATAGGTCATTGCTTGTAATGACATGTTCGTCTCCTAGTCGTCGTCTTCATGGACGTTGTGCTCTTTGTCGAGCTTGCCCATGCGATTGGCGTAGAAAAAGATCAACGCAACGAATACGTAGATCGACCCCTGTTGTGCGAACCAGAACCCGAGCTTGTAGCCACCGATCTGAATGTTGTTCAGCGGCTCGACGAGAATGATTCCGAACAGGTACGAAACGACGAACCAGATGGCC